>NZ_JBXHAT010000017.1:0-210 GCF_056895255.1 Dyadobacter sp. HNCC25DJ187 | reverse complement strand
AACGGTAGCGAAAACGATCGCCACCACGAGTTCTGAGAGAATCAGAGCAACGTTCTTTGACATGATGAAGAGAGCAATAAGAATATTCGTTTAAGAAGATTCGGTCCTACTGGAAACAGTAGAGATCACAAAAAAATTTACAATGGAGAGTTTGATCCTGGCTCAGGATGAACGCTAGCGGCAGGCTTAATACATGCAAGGCGAAGGGGC
>NZ_JBXHAT010000016.1:0-259 GCF_056895255.1 Dyadobacter sp. HNCC25DJ187 | reverse complement strand
TTGTTCCAGTCTTACGCTGCTTGCGGGTTCGGTAACATCAACGATAGCGAGGCTTCCTGCCTGGGTGGTGGAGTATTCGAGCTGATATCTGTATGCATTGTCAGTGGTGTTGAGCAGTTTGTCAACAAACAGCGTATCTGCCACAGCAGGATCAAGATTGGTACTGATGGTAGCGATTGTGGTAAAGTTTGTTCCGGTTTGTCCTGTCGCCCTCATGAGTTTGTATTGGGCCGGAACACCTGCACGAGACATCGGTCTG
>NZ_JBXHAT010000015.1:0-259 GCF_056895255.1 Dyadobacter sp. HNCC25DJ187 | reverse complement strand
AAGGCCTATGTCCAAAGCAGGAATTCCTGCCCAGTATAAACTCATGCGGGCAACAGGGCAGAATGGAACCGATTTTACTACAATCGCTACCATCACTACAAGCCTGAACCCTGCTGTGGCAGATACAATCTATGTAGATAGAGCACTTAACACCACCAACAATGCATACAGATACCAGCTCGAATACTCCACCACCCAGGCTGGAACGCTGACTGTCGTAGATGTAACTGAACCGGCAAGCAGTGTAAGGCTGGAACAG
>NZ_JBXHAT010000014.1:0-277 GCF_056895255.1 Dyadobacter sp. HNCC25DJ187 | reverse complement strand
TTTAGTTTATCTTTATCATATATATTAAGGGCTTGTAGCTCAGGTGGTTAGAGCGCGACACTGATAATGTCGAGGTCCGTGGTTCGAGTCCACGCAGGCCCACGGATTAATGCAGGTTTAATCGAAAAAACGTTTTCGGTTGGTTTTATTTAAAAATTTTTGGGGGATTAGCTCAGCTGGCTAGAGCACCTGCCTTGCACGCAGGGGGTCAACGGTTCGAATCCGTTATTCTCCACATTGCCGATAAAGATTGGCAACGAGTTCATTGACATATTGC
>NZ_JBXHAT010000013.1:0-716 GCF_056895255.1 Dyadobacter sp. HNCC25DJ187 | reverse complement strand
TGAATAGCCATTGCATTCGCTACGCCTTGATAGGTTTTGCTTCTGATCCGTTCGTTTGCAGGATTGTTCGTACTTGATGTATTCCAATGTAATGGGTTGAAACGTTTGCCGGATTTTGAAATCTTGTACACAGGTTCCACCATTAGTGTCGGTTCGAGCAAAGGCAAGTTCTTCAGCCAAAGTCCCGTCTTTTTACTTTCTGGATGTCCGAACATATATGGCTCAACATATTGCTCAGGAGGTCTGATGTATGTTGATATAGCCCCCATCGGATTTTCAATTGCTATTCTAGGAATCGGAGCCTGCATCAACTTCCATACAAAATTGATTGCATCCAGTCGTTGCCTCCAACGCTCTGGATTGTTCGGAAAATGTCGGTTTCCAGTTACTGTTAAATAGGTACACGGCGGGTGTGCGATCATCAAATCCCATCCATCACCAATAATGTCGAAAACATTTCCTTGGTAGTGATTTCCTGGAATACTGGTTTTTCTCAGGTCGCAACTCCATGCGTCGTGGCCCAATTCGGCAAATGAATTGCGAACAGTTCCGGAGAATTCACACGCCACAAGAATTTTCATGGTTCGACTCTGTTAAGGTGCATCAATAAAAGGTTTGAAAGAATTGATTGCATTGTTGTAGGCAGTTTCAAATTCTTCTTTGGAGCAGGGTTGCCGACCATTACAAGGAATGTTGGTTCTTTCAATTGTGTAATA
>NZ_JBXHAT010000012.1:0-809 GCF_056895255.1 Dyadobacter sp. HNCC25DJ187 | reverse complement strand
GGTGCCGCAATTCCTACCAATATCAGGCTCAACTGGTCGGCCCTGGTACCGTGGAACAACAATGGTACTGTTCACAGGATATACAGAGAAGACAAAGACAACCCCGGAACATTTAACAGGATCGATGATCTCACCACACAAGCTGGACAGCCATTTACCTATATCGATGATGGTACTGACAAATTCCCCGGCGATGGCACCATTAACGTAACCATCTCAAAGGAAACATCTTACTGCTATAAAGTAGAAACTCTGGGATCTTACAACGACAGACAGATCAAACCGGATAATCTGCTGAACTTCTCGCAGATTATCTGTCTGACAGCTTCGGATACCACAAGACCTTGTCCACCCGTACTCGACATTGATCAGCTCGATTGTGCAGAACTTAATAAAACGCCGGAGATTTTCTGTAACCAGACTTCCTTCACCAACAACCTCTCATGGACTTATCCGCAGGAATGTGATCAGAACCTGAATGCTTACAGGGTTTATTATGCAAGATATGAAGGGGACACGCCAGCACTGGTAGGAACAGTTACAGCTCCCCCTATTCCACTTGCAACTACTTTTGCACACAATGGGCTTACATCGTTTGCAGGTTGTTATTATGTCACAGCGGTCAATAGTTTCGGGGTGGAAAGCGCACCGAGCAACATCGTATGCAAAGACAATTGTCCTATGTATGTGCTCCCCAATGTTTTTACACCAAATGGTGACAACAAAAATGACATCTTCAAACCATTTGACTGTCCCGCTTTCGTACAGTCTGTAGAATGCAAAATATTCAACAGATGGGGCACACAGGT
>NZ_JBXHAT010000011.1:0-818 GCF_056895255.1 Dyadobacter sp. HNCC25DJ187 | reverse complement strand
GTCCATCTTACTGTAATTTCTCCCGCAGTCTGGCTGGTTTGGTCAACGGTAACATGTGTAATGACGGGCATGATGGTAGGTACTTCCAGACAAGCCATTTCAGATGCAATACTTTCACCTCCGCCTACAAGGTATCCCGGCTCATTGATATTCGCACCCGGCCTTGGGAACTCAACAACGATCCTGTAGCTATAGGAGACCCCTGCTGAGAGCCCTGTCTGGTTGTCCAGATAGGTGGTTTGATTGATGGGAACCTGTCCTATTCTTTGATACCCTGATCCGGCCGGTATTCCTGATATACAAACATCTTCGGGTATTTCCTTGCAGCCTTCACTTCTGTAAATGGCGATTCTGGCGCCTGGTATCTGGCACTGATAAGCATTCCAGTTGAGTCGGTATGCAATTCCTGCGGGATCGGTTGCCGCCACGGCGGTAAGATTAACAGGCTTGGGTCCGAAAACGCGGATATTGAGTGTGGTCATGTCGGATAATTTTCTGAACAGGGCGGGGTTTCCTGAAGCTGCTCCGTCCTCCACCTTGAACAATACGCTGTAAGGTTCCAGCCTGACATGGTCGCATCCAGTTTGCCATGAGAATGTACCTGCAACCTGTCCTAATGTTCCTTGCTGGGCGACAGAGAAAGTAGCGTTTGCAGGTTTGACCAGGGCCGGATCATATACACCTCCTGTTGAAGTGAGCGTAAGTCTGTCTCCGTTTTTGTCTGTTGCTGTGACGGGTTGGCTGATCCTTGTGCCTGCCTCGACGCAAATATCATCGAGCGGATTGATGACTGGTCTGTCGTTTCTGGAGTCTTCGAC
>NZ_JBXHAT010000010.1:0-1269 GCF_056895255.1 Dyadobacter sp. HNCC25DJ187 | reverse complement strand
AATAATCTGCATATCTCTGACTATCCGTCCAATCAGAAAGCCGTCACGCCATTCATTTACAATAAAAGCAATATTATAATAGCCCGTTTGCATGGGTGCGTCCCAAATAATATCTCCTGTAACTGGATTGAGACTGAAATTGGCAGGTGTTGCTCCGGTTTCGGTGCGTCCGGGTGCCCCAATCAAATTTGGATCTTCATATTCCAGGTTAATTCCTGCTCCGTTTACTCCACTTCTTTGGGGGATAAACATTTGGTAGGAAAGGCTATCTCCATCTGCATCAAAAGCACCAGGATTATGAATGTAACGTTGGCCTACTGCTGCAAGATCAACCGGTGCGTTCAATAAGACCGGCGTTTGGTTCAAACCTAAACTTGAATTGATATTCAGTGTGGTACTTACATAAAAATTCAGATTTTGTGTAGGTTTGGGTCCTATGTTAAGTACGTTGTCATTTCTATTGTCCTCCTCAAATGATATGCGATACTGGCCCGTTCCGGGAAAGGTATATTGTATGATGTAAACATTGCGGGTAGTATTATTTCCAATATTGACAATTGGTGAAATACGGGGCGCCCGAAGCACTACGGATGTACCCGATGAATTGACATTTCCAATCGTAAATTCAGCGTCAATCTGACGTTCAGCAGCCAGAGGGCCATTTACGATATCGAAGTAAGCAGTTAGCTTAAGTTCGTAGGTGGGTGATGTGAGGGAAATTCTTCTTGCAGTAATTTCTCCTGCACGGATGTGAGTAGCCCGTACCTCAAAAGATACGATAAAGAGGATAAAACAAAATGAGATTTGCCAATACCGTAAAAGAAAACGCATATACGTACTTGTCTAATTTAGGACAGGGTTCTAATGAAGACTGAGAAGATAATAATCATCTCAATATTTACTATATAATTCGGAATCAACTACAATTGTGTTGCAGCATTTTTCTGGGCATTCTTTAATGCAACGAAAATATAGTTAAAAATGTGTGTCAGTTAACCAATCCATAAAAGATTACTTTTCCTAGCCTTGCTATCTTTTATACAAATGGGGTCCGGCTGCTATAGAAAGCAACCGGACCCCATTTTATTTGATAGTATATTAATCAATTATTTAACGATTTGGACCCAACCTTTAATGGTAGTTGGCTTAGGATTTCTGGTAGCAGACTCGAATGTTACGGAAACTTCATAGTAGTATTGTCCCGCAGCGAGTTCTTTACCCGCATTTGTTTTACCATCCCAGTTGATGTTTACATCTTTTGTTTCGTAA
>NZ_JBXHAT010000008.1:0-2982 GCF_056895255.1 Dyadobacter sp. HNCC25DJ187 | reverse complement strand
CCGGACCAATAGTCACCAACAAGCTCTTTGAGTTATTCCAGGTGTTGTGTGCTGATTAAGGCACTTCACTACACATAGGAATTTCATGTCATATTGGAAGTAGAATAGAGACAATAAAAGTTTAATTGTAATATGTAAGCTGTTGGGTAATTAGTACTGCTCGGCTGAATATATTTCTATACATACACCTGCAGCCTATCAACGTCGTAGTCTACAACGACCCTTATGTGGAAGATTCATCTTCGGGCTAGTTTCGCACTTAGATGCTTTCAGCGCTTATCTATTCCCCACATAGCTACTCGGCCATGCCACTGGCGTGACAACCGATTCACCAGCGGTGGGTCCACCTCGGTCCTCTCGTACTAAAGGCAGCCCCCGTCAATCTTCCTACGCCCACCACAGATAGGGACCGAACTGTCTCACGACGTTCTGAACCCAGCTCGCGTGCCACTTTAATCGGCGAACAGCCGAACCCTTGGGACCTTCTCCAGCCCCAGGATGTGACGAGCCGACATCGAGGTGCCAAACCTCCCCGTCGATGTGAGCTCTTGGGGGAGATCAGCCTGTTATCCCCGGCGTACCTTTTATCCTTTGAGCGATGGCCCTTCCATACAGAACCACCGGATCACTATACCCTGGTTTCCCACCTGCTCGACCCGTCGGTCTCACAGTCAAGCCTGCTTGTACTATTGCACTCCACACACGGTTACCAAGCGTGTTGAGCAGACCTTTGGAAGCCTCCGTTACACTTTTGGAGGCGACCACCCCAGTCAAACTACCCACCATGCACGGTCCTGCTCATTGAGCAGTTAGATCCCAGGCCAGCGAAGGGTGGTATTTCAACGTTGGCTCCATCATGCCTGGCGACACAACTTCATAGCCTCCCACCTATCCTACACATCCCTGACCCGAAAACAATGCAAAGCTATAGTAAAGGTGCACGGGGTCTTTCCGTCCCGTGGCGGGTAAGCGGCATCTTCACCGCTACTACAATTTCACCGAGCTCACGGCCGAGACAGTGCCCAGATCGTTACACCATTCGTGCAGGTCGGAACTTACCCGACAAGGAATTTCGCTACCTTAGGACCGTTATAGTTACGGCCGCCGTTTACTGGGGCTTCGATTCAATGCTTCTCTTGCGATGACATCCCCTCTTAACCTTCCAGCACCGGGCAGGTGTCAGGCCCTATACGTCAACTTGCGTTTTGGCAGAGCCCTGTGTTTTTGCTAAACAGTCGCCTGGGCCATTTCTCTGCGGCCTCTCTTGCGAGGAGGCTCCCCTTCTCCCGAAGTTACAGGGTTAATTTGCCGAGTTCCTTAGCCGTGATTCACTCGAGCACCTTAGAATATTCTTCTCGACTACCTGTGTCGGTTTACGGTACGAGTTGCAATCAGCTGATGTTTCAGAAACTTTTCTTGGAAGCGTTTTCGTATGTTCGCTTCTCCCGTAGGATCCGCTCAACGCACTATTCCGTCAGTACGTACATACCACAATACTCCGTCATTTCTTCACACTGACCGCAAGGGCAGGAATATTAACCTGCTGTCCATCGATATTCGCCCTTCGGCTATACCTTAGGCCCCGCCTAACCCTCCGTTGATTAGCATAGCGGAGGAATCCTTAGTCTTTCGGTGTGCGGATTTCTCATCCGCATTATCGTTACTTATGCCTACATTTGCTTTTCTCACCAGTCCAGCTCAGCTTACGCCAAACCTTCACCCCTGTGAGAATGCTCCCCTACCGATCGTAATAAATTACTATCGCATAGCTTCGGTAATATGCTTGATGCCCGTTTATTATCGATGCCCGCCCCGCTCGACCAGTGAGCTGTTACGCACTCTTTAAATGTATAGCTGCTTCCAAGCTAACATCCTGGCTGTCTCTGCAGTCGGACCCCCTTAGTTCAACTTAGCATATATTTTGGGACCTTAGCTGATGCTCTGGGTTGTTCCCCTCTCGGACTGGGACCTTAGCACCCCAGCCCTCACTGCCGTGTATATCATGCCCCATTCGGAGTTTGTCAGAGTTTGGTAGGATTTGACTCCCCCTAGCCCTATCAGTAGCTCTACCTGAACATGACTCAACCACGACGCTGTTCCTAAAAACATTTCGGGGAGTACGAGCTATTTCTCAGTTTGATTGGCCTTTCACCCCTACCCTCAGTTCATCCGAAAACTTTTCAACGTTTACCGGTTCGGTCCTCCACGATGTGTTACCAGCGCTTCAACCTGACCAAGGGTAGATCACCAAGTTTCGCGTCTACAGCCACTGACTAATCGCCCATTTCAGACTCGCTTTCGCTTCGGCTCCTGTTCTTCAAACATTAACCTTGCCAGTAACCGTAACTCGTAGGCTCATTATGCAAAAGGCACGAGGTCACTTACGCTCCCTCCGCTTGTAAGCGCATGGTTTCAAGTTCTATTTCACCCCGCTGCTCGCGGTACTTTTCACCTTTCCCTCACGGTACTCGTTCACTATCGGTCTCTCAGGAGTATTTAGCCTTGGCGGATGGTGCCGCCAGATTCAGAGGGGATTTCTCCGGTCCCCACTTACTCAGGATACTCACTCATATAACTCTCTTACCTGTACGGGACTCTCACCCTCTGCGGTTGGCTTTCCCACGCCATTCCAGTTCAATCATTATACACTCGGTGAGTCCTACAACCCCAGCATGGCCGTAACCACACTGGTTTGGGCTCCTCCGCGTTCGCTCGCCACTACTTGCGGAATCATTATTATTTTCTCCTCCTATGGGTACTTAGATGTTTCAGTTCCCCACGTTTGCCCCCCGTAGGGTAATACCACTTCATGGTACTGGGTTGCCCCATTCGGAAATCCACGGATCAAGTCATATGTGCTGATCCCCGTGGCTTATCGCAGCTTATCACGTCCTTCATCGCCTCTGAGAGCCTAGGTATCCCCCATGCGCCCTTAATTCACTTACAAAAATTAATCTCTTAATCTTATCTCTATTCTACTTC
>NZ_JBXHAT010000007.1:0-35916 GCF_056895255.1 Dyadobacter sp. HNCC25DJ187 | reverse complement strand
ATATGAAACAAAAGATGTAAACATCAACTGGGATGGTAAAACAAATGCGGGTAAAGAACTCGCAGCAGGACAATACTACTATGAAGTATCAGTAACATTCGAATCCGCAACCAGAAACCCCAAACCGACTACCATTAAAGGTTGGGTCCAAATCGTTAGGTAGAAAAATTATTCTTTCTAATTATATTAGAAAAAATAATTTCTTTGTAGCCTGATTCTCACGAGTCAGGCTATTTTTTTTTATCACCAGAAATGTAATCCACTACACATTTTATGAAGAAGGCATATATTTTCCCCGGCCAGGGATCTCAGTTTAAAGGTATGGGACTTGATCTGTACCAATCTTCTGAATCAGCGAAAGCGCTGTTTGATTCTGCTAACGAAATCCTGGGTTTCGACATTACCAAAATCATGTTCGAGGGCACAGATGAGGAATTGAAACAAACCAATGTCACCCAGCCCGCTATATTTATTCACTCAGTTGCGCTTGCTAAAACCAGTGCTGACTTCGCCCCTGATATGGTTGCAGGCCATTCACTTGGAGAATTCTCTGCTTTAGTAGCAGCAGGTGGCCTGCCATTTGAAGAGGGTTTAAAGCTGGTTGCGCAACGTGCAGATGCTATGCAGAAAGCTTGTAAAATCCGTCCATCAACTATGGCTGCTATTCTGGGCCTGGACGATAAAACCATAGAAGATATCTGCGCTTCTATCACTGACGAAATCGTAGTTCCTGCCAATTATAACTGCCCCGGTCAAGTAGTTATTTCCGGAAGTATTGAAGGTGTTGAAAAAGCATGTGAGCTACTGAAAGCTGCTGGAGCAAAAAGAGCATTGATACTTCAGGTTGGCGGTGCCTTCCATTCTCCACTGATGGAGCCTGCCCGCGAAAAGTTGGCAGCAGCAATTGAAGCTGCAGAATTCCAGACTCCAATCTGCCCTATTTACCAAAATGTAAATGCAAAGCCTTCCACTGATATCAGTGTGATACGCGAAAACCTTATCGCACAGCTAACCGCACCAGTTCGCTGGACGCAATCGGTGGAAGCTATGGTAGCGGACGGAGCTACGGCATTCACGGAATCAGGACCAGGAAAAGTGCTTCAGGGACTGGTTAAAAAGATTGCCGGACCGGTAGAACTATCAAGTATTTAAATTTTTTTTCACAAAGACTTGACAAATTAAATCATCCTACTTACTTTTGCAGCACTATTTACGGTTTTGGCCGATGGTGTAATGGTAACACTGGACATTTTGGTTGTCTCATTCAGGGTTCGAGTCCTTGTCGGCCAACAATAGTAACGAAAAACCTCTCATACTATGCGTATGAGGGGTTTTTTCACTTTCAAGACGCTTCCAAAAGGTCAACATCCGGCTGGCATTTTCAAAATTACTTCCAAATAGTTTTTCCATGAAAACCACCATAGGACTGCGCTGCAATAAGGATTACACGAAGAAGAATGGCCATAACGCCCTGTATTTATTGGTGGGTGTGAACAATGAATGGGATAAGATCAGCCTGGAACTTGACTGGCCAAAGGCACTTCTAAATGAAAAAAACAATCAGCTACTGCCACGTACAAAGCAGGATCCGGAATGTAACGACTATAACCTGGTGATCAGGGAAGCGATAGCGAAGGCAAACGATATCTTCATCACCTGCCGGCTACAAGGGAAGGAAATCACGATGCACGATTTCATGGAGATGTATAACAACTATCTCCGGATGAAAGATTTTGCTGCTTATATGTACGATAAAATAAAGGAACGCTACAAACGAAAAAAAATAAGCGAGTCCACGATGAAGTCGCATGTGAACACCTGGATCTGGCTCACCACCTTTAAAAAGGAAATCAAGTTTCAGGAGCTCAATAAAAAATTCATTGAAGGTTTTGAGCACTGGATGCAGAAACAGAACAACCGGCGTAGCAAGGAAAAGAAAAAACTGGATGGGAACACCATTGCCAACATCATGAAGTATATCAAGGCATACATCAACCTGGCAATTAAAGATGAAATTCCGCTGAAGAATCCGTTCGAGAATGCCGATGTAAAAACGCACCAGGACGTAAAGATTATCGAGCACCTTCGGCCATCGGAAGTGGCCGAGCTCATGAACTACTACCAGGGTGATATCCCTATCGGCGACAAACTAAGCTTGTGCCGACTACTCATTGCGTGCCATCTTTCCCTGCGGATCTCCGATATCCTGAAAATAAACAACCAGAAGCTGGCCGACTACAAAGAAGCCCGGAAACTGATATTCCACCCGACAAAGCAGGTACTTACCAAAAAGCTAAAAACCGTATATGTCCACATCGATGAACGGGCCATGGAATTACTACAGGATTGTGTGGACTTGCAAAACGAAGCACAGGCAAAAGCTCTCAAAATTACCGAGCCCTATGGCCGGAAAGTTCTGCGACGGATAGGGGAAAAACTACATATAGATGTATCCGGCTTTCATATCGGCCGGCATACGTTCGCCACTACCTACATAAGAGCCGGCGGGAAAGTGACCAACCTTCAGCAGATCATGGGGCACTCTAATATCAATACGACCATGCGGTATGTCCACATTGTGGAAGAAGATACGGAAAACGACATGGTTTCTTTGTCCAACTTTTACGCCAACGCTAAAACAAAAAAAGCCTCTGATTAATCAGAGGCCAAATTATTTTCCTTCTCAAAAACTACTATTGCCAGTCGCAACCACCTTGGAAACTTCCCCGGCCTATTCAACACCGTGCGTACACTGCCAGGGCTATTCCCTGTAATCTCGGCCACATCAGCATCCTTCCATGCATAGTGCGCCTTCATTCTTTCATACCTCTGTTTCCACTCCATCCTTTTGTATATTTGCAGAGTCCCCGCCACGCTGGAATTAAGACTGATTAACTTGACATTTTTCAATCGTACCAGTGGCGGGGATGTTTATGTTATCTTAATTCCGAATATTCGGAATCTACTATCTCAGCAAATTTTTCTAAAAACATCTCGCGTGCTGACTCCGTAGCTTCTTGCTCGTCGCTAGAATCTAAGTTTTGTCCTTCAACAAACGTCAAATGCAATTGACCGTTCTCATCTAAATTTGTTTCAGATACAGCATGTTCGTAATACTGAACACCGTTTTCAATGGCTTGTGATGCCGCTTCGTCAATTTTAGCAAGGTTATCTAGATTGTTGCTGTTTTCGAATTTAAGTTTTGCGTAAAGGTTCATTTTCGTACCGTTTAAATTGTTTCTGATTAATTAACTTGACAATTCAAAGGTAAGAATAATATTTAGATTGTTAACATATGTTGACAATTATTTTCAATTTATTTTTTCAACTACCAAAAAGAAGCCCGTGATTTCTCACAGGCTCCGTTCAGAATTGCTCCTTTTTTTGTAATTTTTGTAATTGCTCAGGCACTTGCGCGGCTCCGGATATTGTCCAGGTCATCCGTATATCTTTCCAAGAATGAATAATTCCAATTACCTTCTTTCGCCAGGATCGCACGCAATAGCATTACTACTTCGGCATTTGATTCCACCGGGCCACTTGTACTACGTTTCGCAGGCATAGCAGTACTGCCGCCGCTTTCGAAATGCCGCTGTTGTCTCAGCGCTTCTACACCTCCTACAAAATCTGCGATCGCCGGATCTTTCAGCATGGCCGAGCTGAGTACATATTCAGCCTTATGTCCTTCACCGGCAATGTAGCTGCGCGGTCCCAGATCGAACAACGTCGGGCGCGATACCCAACCTTCCGGGTTCCCGCTCTTATCCTTATATATAGATCCGATATCGGTGAAGCCGCCATGTTCCCGGAATGCAGGCATACTTGGCTCTTCTGCTTCCGACATCAACTGTTTCGCCTTTAACATCCCGCCAGACACCGCCGCTACTGCAGCAGCAATCCGGAGGGCTACCGTGTAAGGATCTCCTTTGGTACCAAGGGCAACAGCCGCAGCCACAGCCGTTCCCGTTTCCACGGCAATCTGGAATAACCCTAACGCCTTTTGAAACTCGGCGTACTCACTCTGGTTACTTGCGGCCAGGCTCAGTACATCGGCGATTACCTGCCCACCCATTCGCATAGCATCGCCCGTCTTCGTCACATTGTCCAGGCGAATTGCGAGTAAATCACGGTCGGTTTTCGCGATCTCCCGGTTTACTTTCTTCTGCTGTTCTACATCCAGCGCGCCGTACTGCTCCCGGAGCAATCGCAACCTTTCCAAGTGGGAACGAACAATATCTTCCTTACTGGTACCAGCTTCATCGGCAAGAGAAATTTCACTACGATAGCTGTCAAAAATCCCACTCAGGAATGAATCCGTTTCTTTTAGGGTACGCTCAGCATTCAGCTTTTCAACTTCTGCACGCCATAGCTTTTCAATCTCTACAATCGATTCCCCCTTGGCTTTAGCTTGGGCAATTTCACGCTGGTAATGATCATTGATTTCAAACAGCTCTTTGTCGGCACGCTTTGCCCGGTCGTCAGCACGTTTTTGCTGGTACTCGTTTTCGTCTTTGGTTTGGGAATTGAGGAATTTTAGCTGACCGCGGATCGTCTTGTCAAAATCGCCCAGGTACTTTTTATTGTACTTGTCGTTGATCTGCCCTACTTCCTGCGTTTGTTGTTCATTAATTTCTGCGATTTCAGCAGCATGCCCCTTTGCCCGTTTTCGCAGCTCATCATACTTGTACTTCACAGCCTGCAACTCTTTCTCCTGCTCTTTTAAAGTGTTCAGGGTCAGTTGCTGCTGATTCTTTAGGAGATCATCGTTTAAACGCTTCCGATCTTCCAGGGCTTTTTTCGCATCCTGTTCCGCTTTTTTCTTTTGCTCTTCACTCAGCGCGATCGGGCTGTTGTCAATTTCGTTTTCCTTGGTTTTTACGGTACGGGAAGCGCGGCCGGCAGCTTTGTCTGCAATCCCGCTCAACTCACGTTCCTTTTTGACGATATCCAGGCGCTGCTTTTCAATCTCTGCCAGTTCCTTTCTTCCTGCTGTTATCTCATCTGCACGCATTTTGCGCTCAAATACACTACCGGTTTCCGTATCCTGCTCTCTCACAGTACCACGATTGAGTGTCTCTTTCAATCGTGCAGCCCTTCGTTGCAGCATTTCCTTATCATGCGAAATTTCTTCTTTCCTGCTACTGCGCATGGTATCCAATAACCTGCGCTGTTCAATAATGAATTCCTGCACAAGTCCGATATCCACACCCAGCACATTGCCATACTTATCAAACTCATACGCTGCTCCTGGTACCACTTCGGCAATCTCCGCCATAATCTTCCGGAGTTCTTCCGACTCCGTGGCTGTCTTATCCGTTTTTATGCTCAGTTCGTCGTAGCGTTTTATCAATCCGGGTAGTTTCGATTCAGCAGCCAATACTTTGTTTTGCTGGGTTGCCAGCTCGGCCATCTTTTCATCCATCTCACTTACCACACCAAACCACCGGCCAAAAGTCCTGATCAGCGGATCCAGGCTTGCAGCTGCTTTCTCCGTCCAGGCAGTCACCACCTTCCCTATCTTTTCAAGGATGGCAGCAGAGTTTTCATTTTTGACGTTGTACTCATCGATCACCGACGTTCCTTTTTCAAAGCTGGCATTGGTGATATCCTGCTGTTGTCTGAGCAGATCGGTATTTTTGGTGAGTGCACCCAACACCTGGGCACCTTCACTGCCTTCAATACCCAGCTTTTCCAACGTATCCACCAGTCCTTCCACACCTTTGGTTGTGCTTTTAGCACCTTCCAGTACGCGTATAAATGCCTCGTTGCCATCCGTACGCAGCAATTGGCTAAACTCTTTCACTTCCATGCCGGCCAGTTTGGCGAATTTTGGGACATCCTTCCCAAGTGCCATGATCATCTTGCCAATGTTCGTGGCAGACAGTTCAGAGCTTTGCCCCAAAATATCCATCGTCGCAGCCAATCCCAATGTATCGGCTATGCTGATTCCCGCGTTTGGCGCAATACCAGCAAACCGCTTTGTCCAGGCTACCAGGTAACCTTCGTTTGCTGCAGAACTTGCCCCCACGGTATTGATAGCAGATCCCACTTTCAGCATCGACTTTTCAATACCGAATTCTTCTTCCAAGCCGAATATCTCTACCAGCTTTCCGATATCGTTCAGGGCTTCTTCCACATTGCCGCCCAGATCTTCACCGAGTGCTACATTCAGGATATCAGCAGCCTTCACAAAACTGAGCACATCCTCTCTCGTATCGAATCCAAGTTTACCAGCCACCACAGCCAGTTTTCGCAATTCTTCAACCGGTGTACGTGTATCTATTTTATTCAGATCGTCATTCAACCCTTCCAGATCATCACCAGTTAATCCGGTTTGTTTGGATACATCAGCCAGGGAATCCGACAACTCACCATTTATGCCTATCAGCGCAGGGATGGTTGAAACCAGTTTTTGTATAGCCTGCGTCGCAATATTTCCACCCACTACCCCGCCGAGTATATCTTTCCAGGAAAGAGAAAATTGCTTTAAGGATCCTGCGCCGCCACGCACTTCGTTGATCATGGCCGTATGTGCAGCACGTACCTTTTCAAGTTCCTTACGGAGTTTTTCGAAACCGGCAGGATCGTCTGCCTTTTTCATGTTCAGCAGCTGCCGTTCCAGACCGATCATGGTGGTGCGTACTTCTTTGATCGTAGCTTTTGACTGCTCACCTTTGATGATCAGCTGAATAACGGCCTGCTCGTTTACCTTTGCCATTTCTCTACATATTAACTGTTACAGTATTACTCAGCAGGGTTTCTGCCATTTGGATCATGCCCATGCCATAGCGCTGAGCGAGTATTTCACTCAGGCGTTTTTCTTCCGAAGTCTTTCTTCTTGAATACCATTTAATAGGCTTACGTGGCACATCCTTTCGGTGTATACCATATCGTTTCCGGAGCTGGGCTGCATTGGTATTCACACCACGTCCCACACCCATATCTATAAAGCGGCCATACATTAGGAAATCAATCTTCAACACATCCAGCCCGGAAGCCGACATGGTGAACTTCCGGCCAAAGCTATTGTACAGATTCTTTGATCTGGTGAGCTTGCGCCGGGTACCATACAGCTTTTTATCCTGCTCCTTTTTGAAGCGATCCACTGCGATCTTTAGAAAGGATTCGTATGTGCCCTTCAGGTTTATTCGGGCATTGAGGTCTAAGTCTGTGTAGTTCATCGTGCTCTATATCCTTCACCGTCCAACATCGCCCAGGTAACCCATTTGATCAGCCCTTGCGGGTTGCCTGATATCGCGGAATTAACCTGCGTTTCTATTACCGTTCTGTGGCCTGAGATGTAGACACTTTCCTTTGTGCATACTTTTTTATTACCGCCTACGGTGTCGTAATCAGTTGTGCACTTGCGGTACTCGCAGTTAAAACCGAGCTGCGTTTCCGGTGTGGTGAAAAGGCCATCTTTCCAGATGTAGGCCACGATATCCACGTACTCCGTATTCCGGCTGTTATTCCCGTTCGGAATAATGGTAGGGTTTTCCAACTTCAACTGTATCCAGGTATTGATCAGCTTACTATCGAGCGGGCTTTGTGCTCTCAATAGTTTTGGTACAGATTGGCGTACTTCGATTTCTGCCAGCAAATGGCCATCTGGTGCGGGTAGTTCGTACTTCATCGATTCAAGCAGGTACCGGCCTAAAACAAAGTTTTCCAGCTTGAAACCTACAGGTACCGATGTGCTGACATCACTCAGCTTTGATACGGTGAGTTTCATCAGCACGGTGATTTTCTTGGCATAGGCCAGGAATTCATAGTACGGTTTCTGGTAACGCTGCCAGATATCGTCCGGCTCACCAGGGAGCAGGGATAGCCCACCGAACACTTCATATTTCGAGTTGTAAGAAACCGAGCTGGCATACGGATAAAAATTTCCAGCCGTATCCTGCTGGTTACCCCAGTAGATCAGCATCCGCAATCCCCAGGGATTTTTTGCAGGCGGGATTTTATCCGGATCATTCGCATCGAAGTACGGTGAATAGTTGGCAGATTTTTCGAAGAAAGGGTCTGCCAAATTACCGGCTTGTTTGGCAGCTGGTAAAAGCCAATTAGGACCGGCATTGGTAACATTGCTGGTACTCTTAAAGCTATCCATCCGAAGGGTACCAACCGACAGCGACAAATCTTTTGCATTATCACCCACATTAAATGAAAAGGTGGTCTTCAGTTCTTTGGGCTGAATGTTCTTATTATCGAAAACGAAAGGCACATAGCGCACATACTTATCGTTACTATCCTCGTATGTTTTCACAGTGAATCCCGTCACTTCCGATTTTTCCACCCCCACCGTACCAGGGACCACGTAGCTGCTCAGGTCGGTGTACTTGGGTTCCTGTGAAAGTGACTTATAGGTATTGAAGATGGCTTTTTTGGCCGTGACGTTGATATCTATACTCAGGCCGATGTAGCTGCGCAGGGATTTGAAAAATTCCGATATCGAATAATCTCCCAGGTGCCTGCCGATCTCAACCGTGTAGCCGCCGGTGGTGGTATCCATCCCGGGCATGGTTTGGGTATTGAAGATGATCAGGCGGGAAAGTAACGGATCCGTGAACAATGTTCCGGATGCAGCAAATCCTAGCTTAGTACATATATAGGATATCAGCCAGCACACATACACCATGGGTACCAGTAGCCTGTCGCCGTTACCCAGGTGAACGCCGGAACTCGCAGGTAACGGTTTGCCCACATGCCAGAAGTTGGTCACCAATGGCCGCTGATAGTTTGCTGTGGGCTTAAAATCTGCTTCCACCATATCTTCATTGTGGAAGGGCGGGAATACGATCGGGTAGGTATTGGGTTCTGCGTAGGCAAGTGTGGCGATACTGGTACGGGTAAGGTCATCACCGGCATAAAAGAAAAACCGCTCCGTCACAAACTCCCTCACAGGCACGTTCCGGATCTTATCCGCCAGCTCTCCCAGATCTATCAGCAACGCAGCATCTGCATATTTGCCGGATGTCTTGTAGGTCAGAGTAGCAACAAACGCATGCGCACCGGCGCGGACGTGCACCTGCAGATCGGGTTCCAAAGGACTTTCGGGCAGATGTCCGTGCGCGATGAAACGCCGGTTGTTCTCATTCAGGGGAAATTTGAACGGGTACGAATAGCTGCCTCGTATGATATCGTCGGTGTCGAAGATCGTGCTGTTGATTTCGATCGTGAGCTTCTGCCCTGGTGGGAGTTGCAGGGTAAGTCCGGAGGTGTTTTTTATTTCGAGCATGGAGGTTCGTTTGATCCAGCAGGCGTTATACTGATATCTAAATAATACTGTTCATCTGTGTGACTATTCCAGTAACCACCCCTGTTCAGATTTATAACATAGGAATGTCTACCGCCTGGCAATACAGAAAACATATAACCGCGCTCAGCTATATCAGTGTCGTACTGAACTCCCCTTAAATGTATATCAAACGCCTGTATGAGATCCATTTCAGGCTTTGGTGTATCAACCCAAGGTATTGCAATCAAATCCATATCCCTATTCATGCTGCCATGCATAACCAGGTTATACCCTTTAATTTTCGCAATCTCCTGTAAAGCAGGAAAGCAAACCGCAAAAAATTGAGGTTTGGGTTTCAATGCCTTTGGATGATCAACTATGCAATCTCTACAGACTACGCGACGCTTGTTTCCAAAAAAAAACTCATCACATACAGCACATTTACAGATATATTTATTTTCTCCTTCCGGATAATCTTCTGGCCAGTTTTTAGGCGAATCCAATTGTGGTATTATATCCATTTGGCTATACTATATAAGGATAAATGAACTTAACCACTGTCACGAATATCCACCATTCCAGCCAGGTGGTGGATATAAACGTGGCGGCGAAGCAGAGCATGAACAGCGCTGTTTTCCACCAGGCTACTTTGGCAGGTTCCGGAATGTGCCAGCCGTTGAATGCGTAGCCATCTTTCTCTATTGATTTGTAGCTGTGACTTTTATCAATCATCGCCAGAAACCCGGCCAATCCTTCACCGAGTATCGTTTGTTTTTCCAGCACTTGTCCTTTGCCAGTGGCGCTGCTGACGGTTTCTTTCTTATGCCCGTACAGATAGCCTCCCTTTTGGGTGAACAGTGCATTAAGCAGGGAACGGAAAGTGGTATTGCCATATACATCTTCCGCATAGGCAGCATCCAGAAAGGTTTCATTGATCCGCTTCCAGAAATCGCCATAACGGATACCGTCGGCGATGGTGTGGAACAAAAAAGGAAACCGAAGTGATCGGGTAAGCAGCTTTGATACGATCCAGAGTAGTACGCCCATTATTTCAAAAAGTTATCCCCCTGAAAATGCATTCCGTCTTTACTTGCATCTGACCAGTCAGCGCCGCAGATCCAGCCGTTGTTACGCCATACGGTAAGGAAGCGGTCTGACCAGGTTACCTTTCCGCGGAATGGATTGGTTTGCGCGTTGAAATCCACAGCAATACCGAAGGCATGCGAAGAAATACCGGAGCTGCCGCGTTTGGTGCGGATATTGAAGCACCCGTCGTAGGTCACAATCTCGGTATGCAGCTTTGCTGTGATCAGGTCCTGCAATGTTTTTTCCAGGTGCGGCCGCACCAGTTTGTTGATGTAAATCTTGGTAGGCAGGCATGGAATAGCTTTTTCCAATGCAGCAGGCACTGTCCAAATCTCCATCCATTTAGCCTCAAATAGCCGGTTGTTCTGTACCGGGTTGCCGAACTTCTTGATCAGCTGCGCTTGTGTAAGTCTCATCGTCGTACCTTATATTTAAGTTTATACACTTCCAGGATCATCCACATGGCCACGCCGAGATGCGTGATATTGACCTCAAAGCTGGTACCGCTCGGGTGGGCTGCTTTGGTGATTTGCGCAAACGCACCCAGGGCTACCAGCACCAGCGATATTCTTTCCAGAAAGTGTTCCCGGTTCCCGTCCGTGAGACGGATCAGCGCTGCGTAGATCATCCCGCACAGAAATAAAATGTGCATCGCGTTACTCAAGGGAGCTATCAGATTTTCCATTTTTCGACAGTTTTATATTTTCTGCTATTTTATCGAAGGTTTTGTTGATGAATCCTTCCACGATCGCAAACCCTCCGAAACCGATCGCAAACGAAATGCCCTTGTAAGCCTTCCAGCCTGTAAGCTCACCAATGAGCTCGGTGAAATAGATGGCGATCAGGTAATTGGCAATTACCAGCGTCACCATGCGTGTCTTTCCGCGTTTCTCACCATCGAGCAGCCGGGCGATTGTCCCGAAAAACGCCGCCATACTTATATCCGGGGCGACCGGAAAAAACAAATCCCAAAATGCCATTACGTCTGGTTTTAAAACGTAGGCAATTTGGGATGTTTTCACGCGCAGGCGTTGGACAGGGGGAAGGGGTGGGTTAACTTTGAACAGCACCGTAGAACAAAGTGGCCATACTGGCAAACCCATCAGAATTCAGGTGCGTGAAATCTGACATATACTTATCGCGCGCTGTTCCCGTATATTCCGCAAAAGGAAGTTCATCAACAGAATCATATCCATTTACGCGATCAATACAGCTGTGATAGTCAGCTATAAATATTTTCTCAGACTCCCTATTTCCAAAATCGGCATAGAGATTTCTTGCAAGTTGCCAATAGGCATCATGCCGACGCTCAGTTGCATATGTGCCAATCCCACCCTGTTTTCCTGAAGTTACTGGAACACCAACAATGATTTTAGTATTAGCGTTGTACGCTTTTATACTTGCTATCATCGTATCATACCGTCCCTTATATGTAGCATATAAACCGTCGAATGTGGCAGGAGTTGCTTGTGCAAAATCATTTGTGCCCAGTAATATAGGCACAACATTAGGTGTAAAGCCAAACATTGCCGCATACTTACCAAATTGAAAACTCCAAACCAGCCCGGTCACATTTACCCATGCAGACCCATCCCACCTTTTATAAGCCGAATCAGCATTGAAATACATCACATCATTTGTCGCCGGCGCAAGTAATAGACCTGTGGTGGGTGAAAATCTTGCAAGATAGGTACCGTCAACACGTTGCGTATCATAATTCTCTGGGTTATTGTGTGCATTAATCCAGTAATATGTGTTACCGAAGTAACGGTAGGGATCTTGAGGTTGCAAAAATGGTGTAAACAAAAGGCTATTTACCGTGAAATAATTTGCCAGTGTCCAACCGCCACGCCCTTCACAGTTAACAAGCGGAGAAGAACTGGTAGATCTCCGCAACCCGTGGAATTTAACAACAACACCCTGAGCGCTCGCAGCGGCCATAAGTGCGTTGATGAATGTTGACCGAAAGGTGTAGCTGTCCCCAATAAGCATCATTTCAATCCCTGCGCTTATAACCTCAGTGACTGTTTTAATAGTGAAGCTCTTAGTGTGAATAAGGCTGAAAAATTTATCATAAGCTCTGATTACACCAGCGGTGTTCCCTATTTCACCAAATGTACTTTTTGCTGCCCGACCTGTCACTTTAGCAGATGTAAAAGATACTTCCAGCTTACCTTTCCATTCCGATTCATATCTACAAAGATTTTCATAGAATATAGATATATCCTTGCCCTTGGGTACATACAAAATCGGAGAAATAACAGGTTCAGTTATAGCCTCATTGACGTGGGTCGCCCAGATTGGTGCACCATCTTCTTCGCCTATCTGCTGCTTAAACTGCTCTGTAGATGATGAAACAGAGCCTGCTTCTACCTGGAAAGCCCCCCATGCTCCGACAGCTACCGAACACCTTAAATATACTGCACGCGCCGGTGCCGTCTGAGTTCTGTTTGTATCACTAGCATTACTTCCAGATATGTATACAAAATTCGCATCATACCAGGCAATCTGATTCTTATAGCTCAACGTGTATATATCTGCCGTTGCTACCGTCATAAATCCAGTGCTGTTGTACGCAGCATTCGCAATCAGATTTCCGGTTGTTGCACTTACGTAAAACCCGGTACGAACATTAGGATCTTTAATATTAAACAGGTTCTTCCCCCTTCTAATAAAAGAAGTTTTTACTGCAGAAATAGATCCGGTCTTTATGTTGCTGTTCCCTAGAGACAACAGTGAAACTAATGCATTGGCCAACGTTGGTATATACTCCTGGCTTAGTTTCGAAGCCTCTATCAAACCATCCAGCGTTAAACCGTAAGGTACGGGTGTAGTTTCAGAAGATCCTAATTCTACCTGAAAGTTTGTCCAGGCGCCTACCGCTACAGAGCAAACCAAAAACGCAGCACGCGCTGGTGCTATTTGAACTTTACTGGTGTCAGCAGCAGTGCTACCAATGATAAACCGCTTACGCTTGTCAAACCATGCTATCTGGTTTTTATAGCTCAAAGTATAACTTACTCCTTCCTTTGCCGGAATAAAGCCTGTCACATTGTATGCCGCATTCGTGGCTATTACGCCATTTGAGGCTTGCACATACTTACCCAATTGCCCGTCCGCTATGTTAAAAAGGTTTTTACCAGGGGCTATGAATTTTGTTTGCAAAGCACTAATTGCCTGAAATGCTATGCCGGTATCCGGCAATACCATTTCATTCTCAAACTTGTCACGAAGAATATCCGCATATTCCGGTGTTAGTTTATCTACCTCTACAGAAGATCCCATTATTTCTCTAACTGTATATTGTTCAGTATCCGTCCCTGCATTTCCTATTTCAAATTGAAATTGATCAACTCCTGACGTCCAGATACTTAATCTAACGTACTTGACGCCTGTCTGTCTAACGAACGTATTTGTAGCAGTTGAAACTCCTGCTGCTGGCATAACTACTTTGTCAGAATTAAATGCAGCTATGTACCTCATTGTAGAATTATCGGCAATACTTCTTCCAAACCATGTTTGCGCTTCTTCTACGTCGATAAAATCGGTAAGAGAATAAGTTGCATTGCTGATAATATTACCAGTATTTGTCATGTAAGACCCCTGAGAAGTAGTGACCTTATTGTGCTTGTTTTTGCCGATCCGTTCTTTTATAAAAGTTGTTTTTTTAGGAGTGACCGAATTTTCAGATGGTTCACCAACTGTGATGGTATGTTTCGTCCACACACCTCCCAATTTCCTCAATTGAACCATTTTGGAAGTAATTTCCTCACTTGATATCGTTACTGCATTGAAATTACTGTACGAACCCGCGATACTAGGCCACACCGTGTCCTCATTTTCTAATGGAGAATCCGATGGTATTACATTTCTTCCCCTCGTAATTGTCTTACTGGCATTAGAAACTATCTCTTCTGCATTACTTACAAGCCCTACTAACTGCTGCCTATATTCATCAGCCGTATCCATGTTTTCATACCGAGGCACCAGGTGATCCAGCGTAACCCCACCATTATACCAATACTCTTTCATCACACCCTGCACCATTACAAAGCGTACTTTTCCTGCACGACGGTATTCTGCAGGAGTGCCGTTATGCGCGGCTGCAACAGATACCCAAGGGTTACCATTAGGCTGAAATTGAAAAGCAATGTCAGGCTGATCACTGAGATTTTTGAAAGGTTCGCGTGCTTCTGGCATGAGTTAAGAAACGTTGAATTGTGTTGTTGATGAAAATTGAGTGGCACTTGCAGAGCGGTATACACGCCAGCCATTTACGATGCCAATTACCGTGAAAACGCCACCGGGCCCAATCGCTCCCTGGTCGAAATCGTTGGCGTACCATTTGGTTTTGGCCGGTTCGGTATCGCGTTCTACGAAGTACAGATAATTGGGGGTAAGGTTACCGCCCCGAAAATCTGCCGTAATGTTGGCACCTGGTGTGAAATCCCCTGAGCCCTGCAGTACTACGATCTGCGCTTCTACCAGCATACCATTGGTACTCATCCAGCCCCAATAGGCTTTTTTTGTATTGCCTGTGTAGAATGGTACGGTGGATATCGTGATCTCTATCAGATCATCATTGTCGCGTGTTGAAACGGTTACGTTCATGATACTTTGGTGATATCGTCTGTAATTGTGAAAGTGCCGCGCAGGCGGGTGCGAACCTTCCCGTCGGGGTAGGCCTGCTGTATATCATATTGATATTGTCCCGGATTGATCTTCGCCATTTCATCGTGCGAAATAGCCAGGTGCAGCACACCCGTCAGTTCGGCGCCGTTCAATTCTACGGTGATACCGCCCTGCGAACTCAGCATAAAAACAATCGTATTCCCGCTTTTGATATGCATCGTAAAACTGCTGGTGTTTACCACTTCTTCCACGCCGTTACGGGCAATACGTACCCATCGATCGAAGGTATCACCACGGTAGGCCGTGATATCCCCACCGGTTGCCGGTCCTGTTATACTTACTGCCATCTTAGTAGTCTCGTTGTTTGGATCGATACAATATCACGCAGATCAGTAATAGGATGATCAATCCTCCCGCAATCGGCAGCACCCGTTTGCTGGTTGCCAATCCGGATTCAACTGCCTTGGTTTTTTCGGCGGTGTGGATCTGCTTTTGTTCCTGCTTCTGATTAGCAAAGGTTCCACGTTCGGTGGTGGTGGTTCGGGTGAGCAGGGGGGGCTGGGCAGGGGGATAAAGCGTAAGGGGCTTTTGGATAAGGGCACGGGGGCGTGGCTTGAAAAGCTTTTTCAAGATGCTGGGTTTTTCGGCTTTTGCTGGCTGAGTTTCTTGGTGAAGCTCTTCTTTCACCGCTTGCCCTGAGCCCGCCGCCCCAATTCCTTCACCCTTTTCCCCTTGCGCGAAAGTCTCAGTCACCGTCACTTTTTCCCAGCTGCCATTTGTCTGCTCCGAGCGAACGATGGTGCTGTCGGCGCTTGTTTTACTTTTTTTCATTACCCGGCAGCTGCTCATCAGAGCCGTCATTGCCAGTAGTAGTATCAGGTTTTTCATTGATGATCCAGTTTTCGTCTGTGTAATCCATTTGTATTGGCCAGTAGCCTTTGTGACTTTTATCGCCGCGCCTGATATATAGCAGGGATTTGAAGCGCTCAAATTCTACTATCTGCTTATCTATATCCCAGGGCTTAGCTGTGTCCGGAACGCCGTCTTCGTTTTCGTCGTAAAAGACACCGACGTTTTCCGGCCAGTCGGCAAGGCGTATTTCTTTCCCTTTTCGGACGTGTCCGAGAGCTTCGTACCAATTCATAGTTAGAAAGTTATGTTTCCGAATTTGGCTATACTGGTAGCGATTTTCACGGTATAATATCGCCCTGGTATAGTAGGGTGTTCGAATTCCACCGTTTTCAGGGTTGAATCCGCATACGGGTTGCATAGCCACCAGCTCATCACATTTCCTTTGATGCGTACGCGTCCCACAAACCGCTGATCAAACTGGCCATCCACCAGATCATCCGCGTCGTTATTAGCTGCTGCTAGCCATGGCCCATCATTCACGCGAAGGCGTACAAAGTATTCCGCTCCGCCATGCGTTTGCCCCCAGGTGTTTTTGAGTGCTGCCCAGGTCATTCCTGCCATATCTTCCACACCCGTTGGGCTGGTGTAATACTCCCTATCGGAGTTAGTCCAGTAGGGGAACTGTGAAAGGTCGGTTAGATTGGTTTCACCTGGTTTGTAATACAGTTCATCCCCTTTCATCCATACTCGGCTCCATAGCTTTTCCTTCGTGGATTTGCCGCCAACACCCCAGCCAATCGCACCATCTCCAAAAATGTAAGCGACACTAATAAGTGTGATGATTGAATTAGGGGATACTGGTACTTTTTCTTGTCGAGCAAACTTACCGCCATTGGGCAGATCCATCAGGTAGTAATTGTTGGGACGTTGCTCATGTATATTCGCAAAGAAAGCAACCTGTTTTTTCCCTGCCTTGTGTGCAACCATGCAGCTGTAAGCAAGGTTGAATGGTTCCCACCTTACGCGGTCAAACGCACCCAGGTATAAGGGATAACAACCCGTATCGCAAGCCTGGCATGGTGCACCTGGCAGCATATTGTTTCCCGGCCATGCATTCAGTGGCAAACGAAGCAAAGCTTTGGCTTCCTGCCTTCCCATCCAAAGCACGTTGTGTATAAATCCGTGCAGATAATCGAAGCCCAGCCATACGTTTTCTATTCCGTGTCGCTCCACCAGGCGTTCCTTCCAGCGCGTCCAGAAGGGGCCCCACCACGGCCAGTGCATACTCGCCGCGTGATTATTTTCCAACGTTTCGCAAATCACCACCGGATAGGTAATATCTGCGCTATTGCCTTTGTTGTAGCCTTGTTCTGCGGTGAGCGGTGTCCCGTTTGGAAACCACATCGCATTTAATATATTCGGCCAAGATCCACCTTCAGGCAGCCAGCGATCGGGTCCCACCTGCTGAAGGTTCAGTATCTCGTTTGTTTTCGAAACGTCGTTATAACCTTTACCACCTGGCTGAAAAAACTGATTTTGTTCTGCGGGAGACAAGGCCGCTATTTCATACTTATCCAAATGTGATATACCACGTGAGAATACTTGCTGTATGCTCCATTCCCCTTTTTTCATGATGAATACCTTACCGTCGTTCACCGATACCTGCGGTGTGATATCAGCCCAGGAAGGATATCCACTACTTGAATCATAGAGATCCAGTACTACTTGCTCTGCTTGTATCTCCATCGTTATTTTTTGTTAAAATATCCTGTGTAAAAAGCGTAGCTCACGTTCCTGCTCATTCCAGCACCGGCAGCATTATCTGTCTGGGTTGCCCAATTGTAAGTGTCAACCTCACCGATTCTGATCTGTGCTTTTACAAAACCGAAAGGTTCAAAACTCTCGTAGCGATAGTCGGCAAGACTTGTAGCACGCTTATATGTTACACCATTCAGGAAGTACCAGAACTCATATCCTGAAGGAGGCGTGAAAGTGCAGGCATCCCAGAAGGTATATATTCCGTCTTCTCCTATGCTCCATCTCAAGTCGAAATGCTCAGGCAGACATTTGGTAATAAATTTGATAGACATTTGTCCGCTAACCATACCCCGGCGGTCTATCCGGATAGTATCAGAAACAATGGCATGGTTCATTCCATTTCGAATGCGAACATTAGTGGCTGCATTATCAGGTATGTTTTTCACCGCATTATCTTCCCACAGGGCAAGTCCTACTCCTCCGGGCAATTCCGCGTTCCAAAATGCACCTGTACGATGCCAATCGGTACCATTCACTGAATATTCAAACCTTCGCGTGCCTTCACCTGTAAATGAATGCCAGGGTTCGATGAATTGAGCAAATGAGTTTATTACTTGCTGGCCGTTGTACTTTAAATTGCCAACCATAATTTCTCCTTTTGCATTGCCTATAGGTGCCCACATGGGCCCAAATTCCAGTTTCGAAAACTTGAATGTGCGTTGAAGGGTGTGTACGATATTGGTGTTAAGCCTGAAGATGTGAGTGATCCTAAAACGGCCGTGACGGTTTATCGGCACACCGTTCCAGTTCACAAACCTACTATCCACACCAGGCGAAGGGAATAGGTATTCAGTGTTATGAATTGTACTGGATGTTCCCTCTCCGACTGATGAGCCGCCGGTAGTCATCACTGACCATTCGCCGGGCATAGTCTCAAACTCCAACTGATACCTATGAATATTATAGGAGAAACCCAGGTTGCTACTCTGTATTGTGACGTTAAATCCTGCAGGCAAGCTACCTTCATACTCTCCTTCCGGAATCAGATCGCTGATGACTGCACCATCCCATCCGGATTTTAAGAGCCATTTTATAGATACAGGATCCACAGGAGTACCTACCGTCACAATAGCAGAAAGGGAGCCGACATTAACCCGGTAATGCGCCGCCGGATACCCTCCTGCATTTGCGATTACGATTTCAGTAGTATTGGCGATGAAATCACGTGTAGCAGAGTACAGTTTGTCATTAGTTGCGTTATTGAAAATCTCAGTCAATGCGGAAACTGTATCCTGCAATTTCAGTTTAATTTCACCGCCTTCATACTTTGGGTAGCCATCAGCCCAACGTAAAGTGGTGTCGGTTCCAATCGTGAAGTGCCGGTACGACCACGGGCTTTTGCAGTTCACACCGGCGATAGCAAGAAAATAAGCGCCGTTTGGCAACTCAGGAAAGGAAATGGAAAGCTCCGGGCCGGTAGGTGTCACTTCGCCTGCACGCAAAGCAGTTGTATCTGTTTCCTTGCTTACAATTTTCCAGCCCAACCGCGTCACGCCGCCGCCATGGAACCAGAAGTTAAGGCCAGCATTCCCATTTGCCACAATATCCTTTTCAAAATAGTGGTTCGGCCCCACAGGGCAGATTTCCCGATCGTCCGGTATTTCTTCGTCGATCGTCTCCACCACGATGGAGAGTGTAGTCTGCTTTTTTGTCAGATCGCTGATCACCAGCAGCATCTGCTCGGACGGTGTCATATCTTCGTCGATGGTACCAGCGAGCTTTACGATCAGCTGGTTATCAACAGATACTTCGACGCCATGCAGTTTTAGGTTGTTAAACTGTACATCCACTTTTAGTTCGTTGAATTCGTGATGAGAAGTCTTGTATGTTTTCAGATCGATGTATTTTGTGAAGGGTACGCCCTTTTGCACCACTACAGGAGGGAGCGCGGAGAATACAGGATTCTGAATCAGTTTTATAAATTCCTGATCGGTAAGTATCTGCTCAATACCATCAAGCGTCTTAGCATACTCCGGGACTGTACCGTCTTTTTCCAACCCGTTGATCGCATCCCGGAAATCCGCCAAAGCCACCAGATCATTCATGATGATCTGAATATTTTTGAGCGATTTCGCATAAGACGGCACGGTGGGGTCTGTTTCTACACCGTTTACGGCTTTTTTAAAATCGACAATTGAGCCATCCGCACGGTAGATCTGCGTTGCATCGCCGAGCGGTAATGTGTCCTGTTTTTGCTGTAACAGCACAAATAGCGCACTCGACTCTACAGCATTCCTGCTTCCCAGAATCGGATAAGGATCCAAGCGGATACCTGTGCCACCATTATTGCCACCGGAAGTGCCACCGCCGTCAATGATGATCGTTGCTGCTGTGAGCACGTTCGGCGGGATGTAATCACTTACATCGTCGTTCTCGAGTTCTTCCGCTTCCAGGCTGTCGTACCGGCGGGCATACTGATAGCCGAAAACGATACCGTACAGGTTATCCCCGTCGCGGCCTCGCTCAATGGTATCGCTATTGATCGCCACCGGATAAGCATTGCCTTCAATAATCCGGAACTTCAAAGGAGCGATGAACATATCCAGAAATCCGGCCATATCGCTTTTACGCATCCAACCGCTGGCTACTTCACCCGAGTTTTCATATTCCTGGTTCCACTCAACAAACTGACTTTCTGTGCTACCGAAATGGATCGGCATCAGCTTTTCACAGCTTTCTTTATAGATTTTCCACTGATCACTCTGGCGGCCATACGTCATCAACGTGTCCATCGCACCCCAGCTGTTCACATAAGCGAAGTAGCGGACATATTCCAGGTGCGCATAATTGAGCGTAAGCATGAGCGGTTCAGAGACATAACCGAGATCATCCCGGACGCGCACGGTGTAGCTTGCAATCGTACCCTGAATAATACCCAGGTTCAGCTGCTGAAATCCTACACCGAAAACCACTTTTTCGTATTGCTTTACATCGCGCACGATACCGCTATTGGTTTGTAGCGTACGGCCATCATCAAAAATGATATCCACGCTTGCATGCACCTGACGCAGATCGCCAAAGTTCACCCAGGTAAGGAACACGGGCTGATCGGCACGGATGTAACGCTGCTTCTTTTGCAGCATCAGTATTTTATCCTCCGTACCGGCAGGTGCTTTGAGTTTACTGGTGAGCGTCACCGGTGCCCCTTTCACTTCGCCAAAGCCACCGCGCAGGATGACAAAATCCGACGTGGTGGTAAGCGTGCCCATGTTACTCAGGTTTTCACCCGAAGCCTGGGCATAACGCAGGTAATATTTGCGCCGACTATCCTTGCATTTTTCAGCAACAGGAAGAATAAAGGAGGGTATTTCGGGTGTCAGGTACGGGTGCAGCAAAGAACCTACGTCGATAGCGGCCCGGCCTTTTGTATCCAGTTCAATCGCACCTTTCCAGACGCGTTGCGGGTTTGCATCGTCGCGGTCCCGCAGGTGCAATTCGATGAAAACCGAGTTGTTGATATTTGTAGAGTCGTCGGTACCGGCTACGAATTGCCGGATCTGACCACCGTTGAACGTTCTTGGATTGAAATTGTATTTAGCACCTGAGCGGCGTGCGAGAAAATGCACTGCCCATCGTGTGATCACTTCACCTTCTATGGTAACCGTTGTGGCTTCTGCTGTTACTTCAAAATCTTCGTTAATGAAATAATTTCCGGCAAAGTAAGGAACCAGACTTTTGATGTATGCTTCGTGATTGCCCGCAGGATTGAGATAGGCAGGGATAAGGTTACTACCTGCATCCGGCGTAGCACTGGTGTAAAAACGCAGCTCATTTTCGCCCCACTGGAATATCAGCTGGGCATCGACAGGTACCACACCGTTTACACCGAGTGCATTGAATGCATTAATACCCGGAATAATACCCTCGCGATCATCTTCGAACTGGAAGATAACGCGGTCCTTGCTGAAGGCGATGGGTTGGGGTGGGGTAATGAGTAATGCCATGAATCAAAATTACCCGCTTGCAAGCCTCTTAAGTAGGACAGCAATTGCACAAAAAACCGCCCGGAAAAGCTTCCGGACGGTTTCTGATACAACACCATGAATAGTAAAATTATCTAGGTTTCCAATGAGATGGATTGAAGCACGATGCTGCTGCAATACGCCACGTAAATTCATAACGCCAGCCGTATAAATCATCATGCAAAGGACCCACCCATAACCCCTTTATACTTGGAAGCAGGGTTGCCTTTACACCATCTATTTTCAAAACCCCGGTATTAGAAGCCTTCTGCATATGAGCTATTATCTGATCTGCTGCAGGCTTAGCATGCACATAAATAGCCTCACGTGTACTGTCATGCCCTTCCGTTTTTTTCGAAACACGATGCAAAACAATAAATGCTCCATTCAATTCTGTAAATCTCCCTGAAGTATCAGTCACATCTTCATCATAGTACTCTACCAGTAAACAAGGCATAGTAACTCTCGATTTCAGCGCTACCAATAGCACGTTTGCTGTTTCAGGGCCATCTACAAAAAAAAGATTAATCTTTCCCGTATCCTGCCCCAACAATTCTAGTTGACTGGCTACATCCTTAAAAAACTCAACGAAATCGGGGTATGCGTTCATGATCGGCTACGTTTTTCGGCTTCCTGTTTCATTTTCTGATTGTGAGCGATCGTCACATCCAGTGTTTTTAATACTTCATGCAAGGTGCCTGCTTTTACGAGATCATACTTTGTGACGTCTTTATCCGCCATTTCGATCATCATATTCAGCCAGGTAAGCGACTGTGACCCGGACTTTTTTGCCGTAGGTTCTTTACCTTCAACTTCTGGCGGTGGTGGTGGAAAAAGATTCGTGTACAGTTTAGGAAGCATAGCTTTGGCTCCGTGGTAGTTTACCAGTATTGCACTTTTCACATCCTTGTTTACAGCCTTAAATACTTCTGCATAGGACGGTATCAATCCTGAATCAAAATGAATACGCTTATCGGTGTGTGCTTTTCGGCTGCTATTGGATTTCCGGTACAGAATACCGCATAGCTCATTCAACGCCTGGTGGTTAGCCGCAGGATTCTTCCGGAATAGTTCCAGCCGGGCTTCTGCCGACATAAATTCACCAAAACTGAGATTACCCAAAACGTCACCAGGGCCATAGACCGTAGTGCTCAATGCACGTGCAATTTTTCGTGGACAATGAATAGCCTTGTACTGCCAGGTGGAAAACGACGTGATCAAACCTTTCCAAGGCAGGTTATCTTCTTCGAAAAGAAATTGCAATTCCTTCAGCAGCTCCACTTGTTGCACCTCGTTGAGTGTCATCTGCTCGGCCTGGCTGATACCCGTTATGAGCGGAATGAGCAGCCACTGCAATTCAGGCCGATCGTGCAGATTATTCATAATCGCCACTGCACCCAGAAACTGATCCTGGGTGAGCTCGTTGAATTCGGTGGGAACGACAAAGGTTTTACTGAGTCCGGTTTCCGGCTCCCTGAGTGTGATATCTTGCATGGTGATGTTGTGAATTTTAAAAAAATGCAATTCCCCCGGTTGGCGGGCACTTCAATCTTTCTACCAGGACAACGGGTGCAGGCGGTATATAGCCCGTGGGTGGATTTGCATTCATCGCTTTGATCAGCGTTGCAAATTCCGATTCGCCAGACTTACCATAGGTACGCGCAGCGGCTTCAATCCGGGCGTTTTCTGATTCACTCACCTGGGTACTGTTGCCCATCATTACTTCCAGTCCTTCATTGGTCAGCTTCACCGATCTCGTCAGCAATGCACGTTCTGCAGCCAGGTATATCACAGCCTTTTCGGCCATCGTACGCATACGGCGTTCGGCCGGCGTGAGATCTGCGGTAAGCGATTCAATAGAATGGAAATAGAATTCCTGCATAGCATCCGCTATACGCGGCTCTACGTACCGGATTCCTTCCCGTAACGCCCGGAAAGTCATTTGCGGATGCAACATCGTGAACACCTTTTGCACTACCTTGGCGGTCGGCACCAGGCTTGTCATCATTTCTTCACGTTCCGGAGAAATGGCATAGCTTTCGAAGCTGTTCAGATTATCGTTCAGGAAATTGATCAGATCATCCAATGCATCCAGTCCTGAAGCTAGAAAAGCATTTTCAAGTCGCTTCTGTTCACCTTCTCCAAGGTTCCAGCGATTCGTATTCTTTGGCACATAAATACCGGATCCGTCGATAGTAACCCCTCCTACCTGGCTGTAATACCACAGCGCAAGTGGTCCCGTAGCGCTATTGATCGTATCCAGCACTTCCTTTTGTATATCTGTAGCCACTTCATCCTTCCCGTAGTTTTTGACTTCGTTATAGAAATCCCTACCTAAAATGGGTATGATGAAACGCTTTTCAGCCTTTTTGATTGATGGCTTTACGAGTTCAAAATCAAGCCCTACTGACACTTCTACGTATTGCATCAGCTGCTCGGTGGTTGATATCAGCATAGTTTTCTGTATTTCCGTATAGCATTACGCTCATTGAGCGCCCATACTTCTACTCCGTTAATTTCAAATTGAGTAAGTCCGAGGCTGGCAGACAACCGGTTATTTCGGCGCAGCTGCTCCTGTTCTCCCTCTATGCGCTCCCGCTCAATGCGCTGCTCCACAGTTTCCTTTTCTTCATCCTTGCGGAAAACAGGCGTATTCATTTGCCCGATCGATGCGCTGAGCATTGCAGCCATTATGAGCGATGAAAACCCAGAATAACCACCACCAGCAATTGCAATACTTCTTGTTCTCATATTTATGCTGCCTTTTCTGTTGACCCGGCACCGGTGTCTAATGTTGTCAGAATGGTTTGTTTGGATCGGAATTCGAGTCCCGGATACTTTGCCTTCCAGCCATTGAATTCTGCAATGAAATCCAGCGGCTCATACAGCACATCCCGGTAAGGGTCGAGCTGGCTGAGATAGATCAGCAATGATTCGCGTTTGTCGGATCCTCCGGAACGGGATCCCATTTCTTTGGATGCAAAACCTACCAGCGTAGGATCCAACCCGAGCGAGTACAGCAAATGAGAAGTGGCTTCCATGTTATCAGCCAGGTGCGCACCGTCTTTGAGTTTGTCCGGAATCGCTTCAATCTTCCACCCTTCAATAGTTTTTCCATCGATCGAAGAAACACCAAACTCGGTGATCAGCGCAATCCCGCTATTCTTAGCCCCGACAATACGATCATTGATCTGCTTCATCTTCGCCATCCGAATACCATCACGCTCTTCAGGCGTGGCTTTTTCCCATACCGATCCATATTCATTAGCCCAGTATTCACGTGGTATCTGAATGTGATACCTGATCGTGATTTGGTTTTCAAACATGTACTTCTTCACTTCAGGCACTTTTTCCAGCACATCCAGCCAGCCAGATGCCCGGATACCGTCCCAGTGTGCGAGCTGGTAGAAAGTGTTACCAGGTGTAGGGTAACTGCTCGGATAGATAAACTTGAAAGTATTGGTATGCTCGTCACGTGTCCAGTTTACCAAATCATATTCATAAGGATCCAGTGAGCGAATTTTTTGTGTTTCGTCACTATTGTGCATGGCGTTCGGCCAGTTGGCATTTACGTATACATGCTCGGAAACTCCCCGTTCATTCTGTTTTGAAACCCTGCAATAAGCTGCTTCAATAGGCAGGATATTCGTGATTTTCTTTCGGTCTTTTGATAGGATCAGTTCCGGAAAAATATTGAGGAACCAAAAGATGTCATTGGCAGATTCCCGTACGTACCGTTTGAAATGGCGCGTGTCCAGGAATGCCAGTATTTCAGGATCCTTCACAGGCTGCAAAATCTCCTTTCCCGTATCGTCTTCGTCCACCAGGTACGGCCGCACCTTCCTGCTGATCAGGTTTGCTTTCCAGTTCAGGGCCTGCGGAATGATCGTACTACGCCGGCCACGCTTCAGTACCTGTTGGGGAAAATCATTGGCATCACCCCAAGGAACGTATTCCAGGCTTGATACCACTGTATGATCCTTTACGATCGGCTGAGTCGGCGAAGCACCTGGCATTCCCAGGGAAACTGCCACCCCCGACGGCAACAGTGCTACATTTTCATTTGGGAAATAGATCTTCATAGTACGGGATGGCCGTTCAGTTCTTCTATAAGGTCAATATTGATATGGCGAATCTCGCCACTCGTTAAATTTTTCACGTCAATGGGATAGCGTTTCTGCCTGGTACTGCGGTTTTGACTTTTACCCTTCACAGCTACAGTCGTCCGCGCCTTCAGCAAAACAGCCCTTTCCAGAACAATTCTTTCCCCACCGGTTTTACGACGTTTGTCTGCAGTACAAAACACCACATGAAATGCCTGCGGATGGCTTACATGAACACTTTCATCCAATATTTTCAGGGCATCACGTACAGTAATTGGCGTTTTCATAATCTCAAATTTCCTACCGAAAAAAGCCTTTCAGTAGGACACCTTTTTATGTCAAAAAAAGTACAGTTTTGCACTATTTTTTTTACCTTTTATTTGTGCATCAGGCACTTAGCCCATTTTTTTAGAAAAATCACGCGTTTTGCCACAGAGTTGACCCCGCCACACACTGTACGTTGGTGCAATTGCACTGGGTGCCCTGCCCGGTGATATATGACAGGCCGGGTCGGGTACGGGGGGTGTCATTGTTCGCAAATCGCTGATAATCAATTGATAAACAATAATGATGATTGATACCTACCGCGCTCCTGTCTTCGCTTGATCATACCTACCACCAATGTGTCGGCAGAGTCAGTATAATGGGGTGCTTCGAGCTGATTGGCCTTCTCATCACGCTCCATTCGCTTGTCTTTCTCAAATCCGGTTTTCCCACCCAATGCAATTTTGGTAGTTTCCATAGCGGTACGCAGCGTAGTGGTATTACCCTTGTTGAACCTAGCACGGAATAGGCGTTGGTGATCCTGTGATCCTCCGTTCAACAAAGAGCCCCAAAGCCTGTAACGATTCCGGAAGGATGGTGTTACTCCGATGTAGGATTTGGTGACCGTCCATCCTTTACCCTGTAAATACTCCACGAATTCATCCAGGGGATTCTCATCACTTACAGGGTTAGCAGGGTTGTGGGTATGATCGTAATAGATGATTACTTCTTTCTTGTAGTAGTATCGATAATAGTTATGAAACTTTTCAGCAAGGTGTTTGACCTTATTCTTACCAGACTCGATCACATCCAAAGCATTGATAATGTTCAGATCATGATCCTTTTCCTGCCCTATAGACATTACATTAAGCCGACCACCCACATCCAACGCCACTTCCAACGGCATACTCATGTCCAGGTCCAAGTCCTTACGACAATCCAGCAATTTCCCTTGACCATATTTATCTTCAGATAACCCGTCAGCAAAAGAATAGTCAATTGCATTATAGAAATGGATATCAGACAAATCAGCATAAAATGAATGCTCCACCTTACCAGGTCGCTCATTAAGTACCGAAGTATTAAAAATGAATACAGGAAGCGTTCTTTTTAGCTTCCGGATATACTCAACACCCAGTACATCAATGTTATCCAGTGTACTCGATTCAGAGTAAGAAACTGCCGATTTCCTGATTTTGGAAAGTTCCTTTTCATAAAAAGCAATATCCGAAATCTCAGACTTCAGATACTTACCTCTTGTGATAGCCTTAAGCTTTGTCTGATTTATCTGCTGCTGAATGGCCAGAATGAGGTCAATGGTTTCAGTATCCATCATATCCTCATAATCGTGTATCCATTTGGCACTGGATGACACCGGCATATCAGTCGTGTACATGATACTGTGGTGCAGGTGACATTCCTGGAAGTATCGGTTGTTACCCCGTAGCGTCGGCATCAGTTCGCTGTCGAGCCGGTCTTTATTCAGGAATTTCACTTCATCACCCACCAGCCAGTCTAACGACATACCATTACTGCTACCCGGTCTATCCTGGCTGATCAGCCGCATCACAGATACATCGTACCGGTTCACGCGCATGAAAATGCTATGCTCAGCGGTCTCCGGAGTAACATAAGGCATATTCAAGCCGATGTTTTTCGGAGGCATTTTCCTTACCCAATAATCTATATCACGCCTGAGCCCCATTTCTTCCCACCTGGCAAGCATCGGCGGCAAAGTGCGGTCCAACAATTGCATATAACTTTCTGCCACGTTACCACCGGAAGAACGTGGCATCAGGGACATACACCGATGTACACGTGGTGCCAGCTTACCAGTTGTCTTTCCGGTACCACGGCCATCCACGCTTACGGACTCATTCGCATCAATGGCGTTCGTACGGAGCTGTGATTTATTCTGGTATAAAACAGTCTTACTTCTGGTGTTCTGACTCATTTCGAGGGTTATTCAGCAAATCTTCATAGTCAACATCCACGATTTCACGCAGCTTTTCTTCCTCCTTTTTCCTATGGAAGCTCTTAATTATTGCAGCCAGATTTTCGATAGGCTTCGCCCCGATCGCCGTGAGATCCGTTGTTACTTCTACATTCACAATCACCGGCTCAGGCAGTTCATGCTGCTCACGATCGTATCCGTTCACCTTAGCCAGGATTACGTCATATTTGGCGGCTACTTCAAAACCTTTTGAATTATTCAACAGCATGGCCTTTTGCCGGGTACGCAGGCAACGTTCAATGAACATCACCTTTTCAAATTCCTGGTTGACCTTCGTAACGGAAGCAAACATACGCTTGCAATTAGCCACGTCTGTGTATGCCTGGCGCTGGCTTACTGCGAATTCCTTCACCAGGGCACGCACCACTTCGATATCAGACGGCGGCTCAAAATCACTGATCCATTGCCGGGCAAACTTCCACCTTGCAAGCTGCCTGAGCATGGTCTGGGTTAGTTGTTTTTTGGGGTTGATGTAAGCCTCGTAGATGGCATCATAATCATCCTCAAAGCGTTTTGTGATATCGCTTTTTAGCTTAGCAGAATACCGCCTGACAACCTTCTCCTTCTTTTTTTTCTTCTTTTTCGGTTTCTCCGGATCACCATCAAACACCGCTTTTGGCTTAAAACCTATACCCATATCACAATTCAATTTCAATTTGTTTCATCTCACTTAGGTACTTATCCAGCTTCTGCGCATACTTTTCCTTTTTTTCGGGTGAAGCAGCTTCCTTCACTTTCTTAGTATACTTTGTCACATAGGTGCGAAGTGTCATGTATCGTTTCGGGTACAAGATGCCCTGATTTTCCAGCGGTTCATTGGACGGCACGCGGCCATGTTCTTCCCAGTAGGCGATCTGCCCGAAAAGCGTATCCAGTTTTGCAGTAATGTCCAAAATCCGGTAAGCGGCCACTTTCCTGTCTTCCCGACGCTGCGGATCCGGAAGGTCCCGCAAACGCTGTTTCAGAAGCACTCTTTCGTCCATTAGCTCGTAGGTCGATTTGTGCCAATTCCGCACTTCTTCAGGCTCATTTTCCAAATTTTGCCTACGACTTTGCGCGCTGGTCAGTTTCACCACTTGTACTTCTGGAGCCTTAGCCAGGAACTTTTCTACCCGATCGGAAAGATCCATCACCGTTTCTTCCAGGTTATCCACATTCTCCGAAAGGTTCTCCACTGAGTCTTTTACATCCGATACCGTATCAGATACATCCCACAGCTCCGATTCCAGTTCATCCACCGTTTCTTCCAACCTGGCTACTTTGCCAATTTTCTTTTTCACAGGATCCGGAACAACTACTGGTACATCGAAAGGCTCAGCAAGCCCGGCACGCAGCTTTGCACGGTTAAAATCATTGGCTCCCATGCACAGCATTTTATAGGCCATGTTCTCACCGTAGCGCTGGGCCCATAGCCGGAGCCCTTCGGTGTAGTCTTCATTTTTTTGCCAGCTGGCTAGCTGCAATTCGTATTCTTTTGTCATCACGGAAGGCTTTAAACAAAATAATCCGGAGCACAACCGGCCCGGATTATTTCATATTCACACAAAACTCAAGATACTATCTACGATTTCTCTACATATGGGCACTTTGTCTCTACAAGCACTTTCAGCTGTTCGTCCGAAAGATTGGCCAGGTCGTACATAAGCCCTTTATGCTCTATCGGCATCGATTCCTGTTCTTTTAGTCCGATTACCTTGTATTTTCGGGCAGCATTGCTCTTAGCAACTACTACCGGCGTTGTTTCCTGATTTGCCATGTTTACGCTGCAGGGGTTAGTGGTACAGAAGCCGTGTAGGTAAGTGTGGATGGCTGGGTAACGCTCAGCGTAAATTCCAGCACACTACCTTCACCGTTATTGGTACCGTTCAGCTTCTGGCTGCTCAAAGTAGCGTGGATACGGGATGTACCGTATTGATCGTAGCTACCATCCGGCATGTTAGCATCTTCTACCAACGCAAGTACCGGGTAAATACCATTGCCGATCGTGTTGGACAGCAAAATGGCCTGCGGATTATTGGATGGAACGCGAAATACAGTCGTTTTTACCTTCGCACCACTATTAGCCCCACCAGGAGCATAATTGTTCACACCTGTATCCTGAAGCAATTCCAAGGTATGGAACTGTTTGGCAGATTTCATGATGTGAGGACTGGCAATGGTAAAAGCAGCTTCACCGGTACCAACAGCCCCAAAAGTCAGGATGTCGTTATGACCAGCAATATGTATTTTCAACTTCGTGCCGCCCATGTTACCACCACAGGTATCGCCAAGCACTATGTCTAATACTTCACACATATAATTTGTTTGTTTTAAAGCCTAAAAATAAAACTCCCGGGTACGATCAGGAAAGCAGCTGCAAAACGCTACTGCCCTTTTCCACCAGCTTAGCAGCCAGTTCCTTATTCTCCTTCAGATCGGCAGCTGCATAGCTTACACCGCCCACATTGAACGAAGGAGCTACCGCCTTGTACTTTTTTTTACCCACGGTGATAATAACACCTTCAGAGTGCGTTTCTTCCGTCGATAGCGCTTTGTGCTGCTCTTCGATAATGGCCTGCGCATCCGACAAGTCCTTTTCTTTCTGAAGAAGTAAAGACTCAGCTGCTGCCAATTTTTCACGGGTAACAGTCAACTCTTCTTCCTGTTTTGCAGCTCTCTCAACTAGCTCATAGTGCTTTTCGTTAAGTTTTTCGAACTCCCCCGGTTCAGCGCTCAGTCGCTTAATTTCGGCATTGGCCTTATCAAGATCAGCCTGCAATTCTGCATTTGTTTTTGCCATTTCAGGTAAAAAATTATGGTTATAAAAACATCCTTTCCCGTTACCAGGAAAGGATAAATATCAATCACATCAGCTGTTAAGCTGCTCCATCATTCACCCAAACAATTTGCGGGATGATGAAGCCTATACCCATCCACCAGTCGGTGAGCAGTTTCACGGAACGGTCAAACGCCTGGATATCGAAGATACCCTTCGAGTTTTGCAACCCTTTGGTAAGCATAATTGCGTTGCTTTTCGGCGTCATGAAGAAACGGTCATTTGGCGAACCGTTTGCTTTCAGGTTCAAAGAAGGCAACCCAACAATATTGGCATTTCCGAAACGGATACGTGTTACGCCTTCATTCGTAGTGTCAATATTGGTTAATAAACCATATTTCAACTCATAACCACGCTTATAGCGCAAAACGTGAGATTCCGGTGCATAAATTGTCATCGGGATACCGCGGTATTGGATAGGTACAGCGTCATAGAATGCCTCGTAGTACTCAACAAGCTCCTTATCATCCGTAGGAATTGCACCCAAAGCGATCGGCGTGATATCACCTGCTGTTACATGATCAGCAATGATTTTCAGTATACCGTTCATTGCTGTACCTGCACCTCCTGCAGTACCGGCAGTTGGCGCAGCATATACACCACGGCCAATTTCATTCAATTCAGTGTCCTGTTGAATCTGTGGTACCACTTGCTTTTCCATCCAGTATTTAATGAATGGCCAATCGGTACGCTTTACATTCGTACTCGAAAGGAAACCCAGCCAGCTGCTTTTGATATCGTCCGGATATTCCAGCAAATCGGCTTTCAGGTTGTACTGTCGGATCTCACGCGGTTTGAACTCGGCAGTTCCAGTTGGCGTAAATGCACGCTGGAAAGGCTGAACAATACGTGTATGCCTTGCCTCGGATGCACGCCATACGGTATCATCCGTAATGACATGCGTAAAAGCCTGCTCCGTAACGAATCCGCGCTTCAGTTGCGAGTAGATATCGTTCTGGTTTTGTCCATGGCTCAGGTAATACGCACCAAATGCGGCTACTACTTCTGAAATAGTCATATTGATTTAAGAAATGAAGATGAAGTGTAATTTTTGGTATGATGGAAATCGAAGCAGGTCTAGCTTAATAGCCTAGTGCTGCCGCCTCTTTTTCACTTGGTAATTCGTCAATAGTTTGCTGCAAAGTCTTGGCATCGCCTTCGCCAGCTGGGATATCATCCTTCGCCTTATCCACATTCGTAGGGAATGCGCCGGGCTGAGATCCGTATGCGGCTACTTTCACCTGCAGTGCATCACGCTCAGCCGTCAAAATGGTTTTTTCGGTCGTCAGGGTCGTAACTTGGTTAGTCAGGGTTGAAACCTGGTTGGTTAGTGTTGTCACTTGTCCCAGAGCGGTATCGCGTTCGCCTGTCAGCTGGGTAATTTGCGAACTCAGCTGTTCAACTGTCGGCGCATCAGTCTGCTGTCCGGTTTTTTTACCGGCCAGCTCCTGCATTAATTGGTCAATCAATCCCATTTGTATAGTAGTTTGTTTGGTTGCTTGTTGCATATCCGCCAGCAGTGCCAGCGTTTCCTTTTCCGGTACCAGTTCATCTATCAGTCCCATTTCGATCGCTTCCGGAGTAAAGTAGATACGGCCTTTCTCCACCGCCTTATTCAGGTTCGTGCGGACGGCGTGCATATCCCCGATAAACTGATTGTTGAGCACATCCAGATACTTAGTAAGCAGCGTACTGTTTTTTCCTTCACTCTCAATCAGCTGCCTGAATTCCTCATTCTTTTCTGTGGATTCCGTTGCATAGGTTTCGTATACATTCAATCCTATGGACTTCCAATAACCGAGCATGTCCGCCTGTGTGCTGTACGTTCCAAGGCTCCCGATCTGGTCTGTCGGCTGAGTGGCTACTATTTTGCTGGCTCCCGCTCCCTGGTACAATGCTGCACTGGCCATATAGCCATCCACCACCATCAGCACAGGTTTGGGATAATCGCGGATCAGCTCGTAAACCTCCCTGGTACCGGCATGTTGCCCACCAGGTGAATCAATCTTGATTTCAATTGCACCCACCTGCTCATCGCTAGCCAGGGCATTCAGGTAATTGATCAGGTTTTTGGATCCATACCATCCGTACTTGTAGATCGGCCCCACAATGGATATCAAGCCCAGTGCAGTACCTTTTCCGGTAATCCCTTCACGTGCGGCAGCCTGAAACAGACCATCACGGTTGACCATATAGGTCAGTTCCGGTTTCGGCCACACTGCAGAAAGATCCTCATTGCGATCGGCGCGTGCTATCAGGTCGATATTGTTGAGAAGCCACGTAGGCTCTATCAGCCACTGCCCGGATAGACAGCGTGCCATGGTGGAGATTAAAGCATGATTACTGAAGGTTACGTTCTGCATCGTCCGTTGTTAAGTGAATGCAAAATTGAGGGCTGGCCAAATTTTTCCGTAGGACACAAAAAAAGGCTCTCTCCATCGGAAAGATCCTTTTCTCTTACTACTCAACTTTCAATATACAAACGGCTTGTGGCTAAAATCGCCAGCAAAATTCAGTCTGTAGCCCTGCACACCTACCAGCTCAGGTGCTGAGAAATCGGTTTGAAACAAGCTACAATATTGGTTTGGACTGCCCACTATGCGCCGTTTTCCATCATAATGATGCACACGGAGCACAAAACGCATGTTTTCCATCTGGGATATCAACGCGGCCACTTCCTGTGAGTCGTTCACCACCAGGCAACTGACCGCCACCGAGTGTGTCGCGCCCTGGTCACCTACGACAGTGGGCTGTTCGAAGGTCAGGCTACCCCGGTACACGCCGATCCCGTACCAGCGGTTACGCACTCGCGGCAATGGCCCGTCCCAACCGGTAATTTCGTGCCTGGGCAGGAATTCAAGATGGTACATCCCCGTAGGTAATTCGCAGAGCAGGCTTTGGATATCGTCCATATATAATCAGATTTTACCCAGCAGCATGCCAGGCAGGTAATTTCCACATTCAGTTCTTATCGTATTGTTCCGTACCCGCCAACGCAGATACAGCTTCCGGATCCGTTCATCGGTCCATTCCTTTTCATAGATGTTGTACCGGTCCCGGAAATCGTTAATCGCCTGCTGGATATGGAAAACGTTGCCTTTGCTCCGCATGATCTCCATATCACTAATGATTTCGAAATCCATAAATTTCGTCACCATGTTATTAAAGTGCATCACCCGGCGTTCCGGGAAGATCAGGTTATCCTGGTAACGGATAGGAATTGCAAATTGCCAGTTTTCCCGGTATCCATTTTTTTCGGCTTTTGCTTTGTCCACCACTTTCACCTGCTTTGTTTTCCGCGTATAGGCATTAATCAGCCACATACCCACGAGGTCATCCTGATTTGCCAGATAAACGCTCGGTTTCCAATATTCCAGATACTTTTTCACAGGCACACTCACGGGTATGCTGTGTACTACCACACGCGCAATCGGCTTCACTCCCATTTAATAAGTAACTAACAGAGGCTAATAAGTAACTAACAGAGGATTAATTCACTTTCAAATTTACAATTTTTACTACATATCTCGTAAGTGAATAACGCTTAAAACATCAAAAAATAGATATTTTATTGTGTTGTCCCCGATATAATAAGGAATCGAACCTATTTAGAAGCCAGTTGTTGTATTTTCTTGAGACTTCCGGTAGAAGAAACCTGTATGTTATACCATTTTAGCGGACGTATTTTTTCTGCGCTGAGCCCGGAAACTGGGTTTTTCTTTGTAATTCTGTAATTTTTGTATACTCGCTGATATTCAACAGGTTAAAAATTCAAAACCCTTTTTCAAGTTTGTAATCCTTCTAAAAAAGTTTGTAATCCTGTAATTCTGTAATTTTTGAGCCATCCCCGATTTATAGTAATTACAATCTTTTTGTAATTCTTTATAAAAAATTACAAATAAAAAACAAATCTGTAATTACTGACCCTGAGACTTTTAAGGTACTCATATTTGATAAATTACAGAATTACAAAATTTTTCGAACTTTTAAGATTGGAGGGTAGAAGGGAACCGAAAAGCCCACAAAAAAGCCCCAAATAGGGGCTCGTTATTTTGGATTATTTCTGTAATTGGCAGCGCTGTCGGCTATCAGCTGTCAGCAATCGGCTTTTGAAATGCTGGCTTTTGCTGGTCATGATAATCGGATCAGCTTGGGGTTCTCCCATATGAACCAATTTCTCATGCCGAACCTGTTTGTTTCCCGATACTCTTTCCTTTCATATCGTACTACGTACGCACCATCACCATCGGTCAATGGCACATCTAGGGATGGATATGCATCACCTGTACAGGGTACAGCTTCCATGATCTTATTCGCTCTTTCAATGATCTGGTTTTCGGTTAACTTTTCATACATAATGTTCAGATATTAATTCCTTTTTATAAATGCTGGCTTTTGCTGGTCAAGCAATTTAACAATAAAGCCCCGCTAAGTATAACGAGGCTTTAAAAATTGAATATGTAACCATAAGTGACATTAATCTATTGTTCTGCCACGCCCGTTTCCTTCACATCCTCATGCTGAGATTTATTGTAATCCAGCTGGGCTTGTACGATCTGGTGGTTCATGAACGCAAGCTTTTCGATTAAGCCAGCGGATCCGTGAAGGGCGATATGCTTTCGAAGCCATTCGTGATCGAACAACCCGCCATCAATATCTCCGACTTTATCACTACTGTATTCGCTGTCCGTCACTACGTATAGAACGGTTATTTTCTTTGTCTCTGGCATTGTTTTGTTGTTTATGGTTCGACTCTGTTAAAGTGTTGGTTTCAATTGTTGCCATGCGTCGAGCTTTGCTTGATATATTTCAGCAGGTGTGACATATTCAAGCTGCTTACCAGATAAATATGAAGCTCTATGCTCATACGCCGTATTCTGGTATTCGCGTTGGCTAAATACTTCGAGGTACTTTATTTTCCCTGGAGGGCAGTATTTGACCTCAATCGGATATCTAATTTTGCCTTCGAGGGAAATTATCGGTTGAACCAATATTGAAACTCGTGTTCCGTCTGCTCTTTTTATGATCATGATGATAACTCGGTTAAAGTTTACAATTCAGTGAATAGGGAACCTTGTACAACTTCGGTGATCGGCGGGAGTTGGACCGGTGTCGACAGATAGCCTCCCCAC
>NZ_JBXHAT010000006.1:0-70103 GCF_056895255.1 Dyadobacter sp. HNCC25DJ187 | reverse complement strand
ACCCCTTCGCCTTGCATGTATTAAGCCTGCCGCTAGCGTTCATCCTGAGCCAGGATCAAACTCTCCATTGTAAATTTTTTTGTGATCTCTATTCCGAAAAATAGGACCGAATCTTCTTAAACGAGTTTTTCTTACTCTTTTAGTTTATCTCATCATGTCAAAGAACAAAAACCAATCAGACTCTCTTTTCTTTCTTTTCTCTTTCGCCATCTGCGATTGGGATTGCAAAGGTAGAAAATGTTTTTATGGATGCAAGCGCACACTCAAAAATATTTCAATTTTTTTTTAAAGTTCTTTATTATTTAAAATAATTAACAAAAATCATCCTAAGAATAGCCAGAAAAGCCATGTGATACCATGCATATTCTTTTATTTGCTTCACATGTCACTGAAAAATGATTACCTGGAAATCTGAGTGAGATGAATTAATTTTCTGCATTATGGCTGAGGTTTGTTCTCTAATAAATGCGTATCCCTAAATATGCACATGCCAATTGCATATATTCTTTCAAGAAATACATTTTCAATCTCCCCTTGGCAGTAGGTATTTCCTTAAATTTGCATGGATAAAGATATCCGGGCACTTACTCTTATAGGAGATGATTTTTCGCAGTACTAAAAACCAGAATTTAACCGCATCATTAGAAGAAGCGGTGTTTCGCAGTCTTCCCTCGGATAACGGGCTCTATATGCCTGAAAAAATCCCTCAGATCGATCCATCCTTTCTGGATACGATAGAAGACCGGTCATTTAAAGAAATAGCCGTAGAAGTGGCTTTTACCCTTCTTGCTGATGATATATCCAGAGATGACATTATCTCTATTATAGACAAAGCTTATGATTTTGAAGCACCCGTTGTTCAAATTACACCTGGTGATTATGTTCTGGAGCTATTTCACGGCCCATCAATGGCCTTTAAAGACTTTGGTGCACGATTTATGGCGGCACTTATGTCGCATTTCCTGAGTCGCGCAGAAAAAGAAATAAAGATACTTGTAGCTACTTCCGGAGATACGGGTGGAGCTGTTGCACAAGGTTTTTATAAGGTACCAGGTATTTCTGTTACCATCTTATATCCTAGTGGAAAAGTAAGTGAAATTCAGGAGAAACAACTCACTACGCTAGGACACAATGTAAGAGCAATTGAAGTTAACGGTACTTTTGATGACTGCCAGAAGCTTGTTAAAGAAGCCTTCCTGGATGAAGAGCTATCTTCTAAATTTAACCTTGCCTCTGCCAATTCGATTAATATAGCACGACTGATACCTCAGTCTTTCTATTTTTTCTCTGCTTATGCCCAACTCAAAAAGCTAGGGAAGCCAATTGTATTCGCAGTACCAAGTGGGAATTTCGGGAACCTGAGTGCAGGCCTACTGGCATTTAGAATGGGACTACCTATTCATCGTTTCATTGCAGCAACAAACCTGAATAATGCAGTTCCGAGATATTTTGAAAGCGGCAAGTTTGAACCTCGCCCATCTATTGATACCATCTCCAATGCCATGGATGTCGGCAACCCAAGTAATTTCATTCGAATGACACGTCTTCTAAATGATGATCTTAATTTGATCAATGAAAAAATGAAAGGATATTTTTATAACGACTCGCAAACAAAAAAAGCTATGCGTGAAGTTTATGGAAACACCGGATATGTATTATGTCCGCACACTGCGGTTGCTTACAAAGCGCTTGAAGAATATCGCCAGTCTGAGAAGACCGATTTTACAGGAGTGTTTCTGTCAACTGCTCATCCCGCTAAATTTATCGATCTTGTTGAAGATATATTAGGTATTAAGGTGAATGTTCCGGAAAGACTAGGCAAATTACTTTCTATTGAAAAAGTTGCTACTAAAATGGATACATCATTTTCATCCTTTAAAGAGCTGTTATTGAGTTAATTAAGGAATGATAACTAGAAAAAGAAGCGCCTTAGATTTAGATAGAAGCATTTAACCGCATATAAGTCCGCAAATAGACAAATCTAAAAAGGAAGAAATCCAGCAGTTTTTAAGAATTCTTCCTTTTTAGATTTTAGTTGATCACATCTCCTCTAAGTAATCTGAATCTTTTCCGGGAGTCGGCAACAAAAATACTTCCCGGATATTTTTCCATCAGCTCCTGAAACATCCGCATTGCCTCTTCCTTGTTATTGAGTTTTTCCTGATTCAATTTTGCCATTGTATAAAGCGCATCATCACCCAAAATGTCAACTCCAAATTTTTCGTACAATAGTTTAAGAGATGACATGGCTTGTTGATTACTGTCAAGCTTCATATATGTATTAGCAGTAAGCCATAATATCTCATCTGACAAACTATGATGCTCATACTTGGTATAGAGTCCTTTCAACATTTCTAAGGCCTCATACTTCTTATTCTGAAAAAGCAAAAGCTCTACATTAGAATATTCTTTCATGGCCGCTTCAGAACTATCCAAGCCCGTATTATCCATAATTAAAAGGCTTAGACTATTCGCATCATTTGCAATTTCCCTTGTTGTCGCTTTTTTAAGTATATCCAACACTGACTTTGCGAGTTCAAATTCACCTTTGAAATAATGCAGCTTTGCATTTCTGAGCTTGGCTTCATAACCCAGTACATCATCTTTCTGCGACTTTTCCACCTGTGAATAGATCAGGGAAGCTTCCCAGGGCTCTCCCTGCAATAAATAGATATCGCCCAGATCCAGTTTACATTTATCTACAAACTTTTTTTCCTGCTTACCGGCCTCTATGATATTTTCCAGAATAGAAATAGCTTTTTTGAAGTCATCCATGTAAAAGGCATTTAATATTGCCATATTCCTGAGTGCTTCAATCGTTCGGACATTTATGCCCAGCTCATCTACCAGAGCCTGATATTGGATCAGCAGTTTCTGAACCTCACTCTTCTTGACAGGATAGGTAGTTTTTACTTGTTCTTCCCTCGAAACAATAGCCATTCTTCTGGAAACAGGATAGAGTTGTCCGGTAGGATATTCTTTCACCAGATAATCAAAAACCTGAACAGAGGATCCATAATCCTGATTCTGGAATGCAAGCTGTCCAAGATTAAACAGTCGCGATCCATTGTGCTTAAATCGCTTGTCCAAAGCACGCTCCTGTACAAATGCTTTATAAAAGTCTTTTTTCTGAATCTGATACCAGATCAGCAATTCATTATAGAAACCTTCATTGGGAAATTTCTGAATTCGTTCATAAAGCACTTTCTCCAGGAGTACCTGCTCCTTTTCATCCTTTGTGAAATCCTGAAGCATGGCCTGAACAACCTCCATATTCTGATAGCGCATACCATAAGATAGCAGTTCATCTATCATTTTTTGCGGCTCATTCAGCTCCCTATATATGCTTGCCATTTCCAGCTGGAACAGATCTTCCCGTTTTGCTACCAAACGAGCATCCTGAAAAGTATTCTTAGCCCAAAGCGGTTGATTCATACTTCGAAATTCCTCGGCGATTTCACGCTTGATGTCCATTCTCAGACCAGTTGCTGCCAGAGCCTGTTCAAATCTTCTGGACGCCTCCTGTGGCTTTCTTTGGGCCTCTGCAACGCTCCCCCAGAAAAGCTGGTACCAGGCTTCGTTCTGAGCATCAGACTTTATCTGTCTTTTGAAAAATGTATCGGCGTCGGGCCATGCTTTCATCCGGATTATACAGGATGTATAATTTTTCAGTGCAGACTTATCAAATTGTGTTTTTATAATATCGGTATAATAACTAACCGCTTTCGAACAATCATCCTTTTTAAGGTATTCATCGGCCAGCTCGCGGTTGGTCTGCGCCTGGCCCGCCTCCCCGGCCCCCAGCATAATCCCTATCATCAGTAACCTATAAACCCTTTTCATAATAGATAAAAAAAATCTTTGTTTATTTATTATCACTTATTAGAGCTGTGGATATGTGCATAAAGAGCTTATACACTTAAGATTAACAGAGTTATCAACATTTTGTGGAAAACTTTAGGGGTTTATCCACTGAAGTAACTACTTTTATGCACAACTAAGTTGCTGAATTACAATAATAGAAATTAATTATTGACATTCCTATGTGGGTAAGTGGTATTAGTTATAGACTTTAGTTATCCACACTTTCTAAAGTGTATTAACGGTATGTTAACTCAATTATAGATTCAACTTGTCCACTAGAGAGCACATTCGCTAAAGATATGCACATAGATACGGGCTTATCCACACAGTTGTTCACATCTTTAGCTTAGTTATAAACAGATTTTTAGAGATATGCACATAGTTATCCACACTTAGTGCATAAGAAATATCGATAGTATCAGGGTGTGGACAAATTCAGATTGATGTTATTCAACTCAAAATTGCTTTTGATCAGTAGTTTTTCCTTTAAGTAGAAGATTTTTTCGGGCTGCAGTCCCTTTTCAATTTGTCCTGTATCCCATCTCCCGTTTTTATTAGTGTCCAGTATGGCGCGTAAAAAATATTTACCTTGGGGAATATGAATAAAGCTATAATTAGTGCCGGTATGCTGGTCAATTACTTTGTACTGTTCATCTAATAGTTGTACAATATATGCCACTGCTGTATCGGCATTCACAACAGCTCCGCTTAACATTCCATAATCTTCATCTTTGATTACGGGATGTTTCAAAGTGGTTTTTGCAAGTGTATCTCCTTCAACACTAATGACACTGCCCTTAGGTAGCTCCCATTTGATAGTATCTTTTGCAGTGGATTGGGCATTTATAGTTAATTGATTACGGGTCTTATTCCATTTATAAGTCAAACTTTTTAGTGGTTGCCTGCCTGTGGAATCGGCAAGTAACTCTATTTCATCCTGATCAATCATTTGAACTGGCTTATTAAAAATCATCTGGTAAGTGAAGGATTTTGCCAGCGCTTTCCCTTGATCGGGCTTACTTGTCATGGTAAAAGGATCTCTTTGCCGGTCTTTTCCCCTTGGAGGCTGAAATGCAATCTTTTGCTCTAAATCGGTGGATACATTGAGTGAATCAGTGACGGTCATGTTAACTACTGTACTATCCGAATGTGGCTGTACGTTAAAAAACTTGATGGAGTTACCATTTTCAATCATGTACGGCAAGCTGTCCTGGCTCGCAAATTTTACCTCAACATGACTTATACTTTTATTAAACATGATCCCGTAATTATTCACCTTTGGGATGGTTCGCTGTATCTTGAGTGGTGTATTATCGGATAGAGCCATACCTAAATGGTAATAGATGGAATCAGCTCCTGCGTAGATGGTTTTTTCCAAGAAACCTACTCTTTCGTCTTTCGCATTGTACAACATATTCCGATTTTTGTCGTCAATGGCGATGAGTTTGTAAGATTTTAGCTGAACATTTTCAATACTGAATATTCCACTACTGTCCGTGCGTGAGAAATAATAGGGCTTTTGTTTGGCCACATTGAGTGTATCACTCACATTGTATAGCCCTACCAGCACATCAAAAATGGGTTTATCTGTTTGTACATCTTTTACGGCTCCGTATACTCTCCCGGAATCGAGAGAGCTACCGGTGCTGAAAACAAGTTTGAGATTTTTAGCAGGATTTCTTTCCGCAAAATCTTTGATCCCGTCGCCAAAATTGAGCGTGTAAGTGGTACTGTCCTGAAATTGTTTTTTAAAATTCAGTGTAATGGATGTTCCGTTTAATTTATAGGTGTACGGATTATCCGCTTCAGGCGTTATGACCAGTTTCTGATTGATGTTATCTACAACAATGTATTCGTCGAAAAAGAGCTGAATTTTATTTTCCTTAAAATTTAGCGTTCTGTTTTCAGGGATACTTTGAATGAGATTGGGGGAGAGAGTGTCTTTCTTTCCACCAGTGGGTGAAACTTGCTGAGCGCATCGAAAGAATGCGACAGCACAGATGATCGTAATTATCAGTGATCTGATCATGAATTTTTAAATAAAAGCCCTCAATACATTTTTATGAGTATTGAGGGCTTGTTGGAACGGTTGGACTAATTATTGTTTTGTAATGACATAAATCAGGCTTGATGTATTGATTCCATCCTGCCCCGATCTTCCTTTCAAATTTGATAAGAGACCTGTTTTTGCAGTATCAAATAAGCTGACGGATCCACCTTTGTATTTTGTACTGAGCATGCTTACATAGAAGGAGTCAAACCACATGGGTAGTACTTCTGTAACCTGAAGCTGATGTTTATTCATCAATGTCTTCATGGTGCTTTTGGTGAAATGGTAGAGATGCCGGGGAACGTCGTAAGCTGCCCAGAATTTCCTGTATTCCTGTGCATCCAGTGATTGTGGATTGGGTACGGCAATGATCAGTTTTCCCTGATCTGTCAGATGATCTCCCAGCCAGGAAATGGTCTCATTCAGATCGTGAATATGCTCCAAAACGTGCCAGAGAGAGATGATGTCAAATTTCTGATCTTGTAAAGCAGGTGTGAGTATACTGCTAAATATTTCTCCCTCTACTCTGTTGGCTGCTATCTTTCTTGCATCCTCATCAGGCTCCGTTGCGAATACTTTCCAACCATCCTTTTTGCATGCCTGTATAAAACTACCGGTACCACAGCCAACATCCAGCATCTCGCCTTTTCCTGCATGAAGCTGATTGATGAGCTGTACTTTCTGCTTGATAGTATGGTTTCTTACACCATTATATATTTTACTCATGAGGTCAGTTCCACTGTCATGATGCGATATGTAGTTGTCAGACTGGTAGTATGCTCCTATCTCTCCCAATGGTGGGCGGGGATTGGTAAAAAGAAAATAGCAGTCATTGCATTGTTGTATGGTAAACTCCTTATGGGAGACGGTGTAATCTTCTACATTTAAATAGTTATTGAATGAAGAGGATTGACAAACCGGGCATTTATCTAAAGTTTCTAACGGCATTATCGACCTATGTATAGCATGAGTACTGAAATATCTGACTGGCTGACACCGCTTATTCTGGAGGCCTGCCCAATTGTGCCTGGCTTGGTACGTTTCAATTTTTCACGTCCTTCAAAAGACAGCGAGCTTACTGCATCGTAATTGAAATTGTCTACAATACTAAGGTCTTCCAGTCTGTTCATTTTTTCTACCAGGAGCATTTCCTTTTCGATATAGCTGTCATATTTGATATGAATTTGTGCCTGCTGTATCGAATCCAGGCTGTAGCTGTCTATCATTTCGGCGATCTTGGGAAGAGAAACAGCTAGTTGTTCAATTGTAATTTGCGGCCTCTTAAGCATTTGAGCAATTGAAATTTTCTCTCTGAGTGGTGCTGTTCCGAGTTGTTCCAGCGTTGGATTGGCTTCGTCAGGACTTAGCTTTGTATTAGAAAACAAGCCTACTATTTCATCTACCTGCGCTATTTTCTTCTGCACATTCGTAAGTCTTTGTATATCTGCAAGACCAATATCGTACCCCTTTTGCGTAAGTCGAATATCTGCGTTATCCTGTCTGAGGAGCGTCCTGTATTCTGCCCGGGAGGTAAACATGCGATAGGGTTCTTCTGTCCCTTTATTGATCAGATCATCTATCAGTACGCCAATGTAAGCTTCTGACCTTTTCAGGATGAATGCCTCTTCATTATGCGTATTTCTATGTGCATTAATACCTGCCATCAGTCCTTGACAAGCGGCTTCCTCATATCCTGTTGTACCATTGATCTGCCCTGCAAAAAACAAGTCTTTGATCAAATGTGTTTCCAACGTCGATTTCAACTGCGTAGGTGGAAAGTAATCATATTCTATCGCATAGCCTGGTCTGAACATTTTTGCATTTTCAAAACCTGGAATTTTACGAAGAGCTGCATATTGTACATCTTCGGGTAAAGATGTTGAGAAACCATTTACATACACTTCTACCGTATCCCATCCTTCCGGTTCTACAAAAATCTGATGACGATCTTTGTCAGCGAAGCGATTGATTTTATCTTCTACAGAAGGGCAGTACCTAGGTCCAATTCCTTTTATACGGCCTGAGAACATGGGGGATTTTTCAAATCCAGTTCTCAAAACTTCATGTACTTCTGAATTCGTATAGGTAATCCAGCAGCTACGTTGCTTGGTAAGTGAGGCGGTATCCGTGTAGGAGAATTTGCTTGGATTTTCATCGCCGGGTTGTTCTTCCATTTTGGAATAATCCAGAGATCGGCCATCTACCCTGGGAGGTGTTCCGGTTTTCATCCGGCCAGCTTCGAAGCCGAGTTGCACCAACTGTTCTGTTATTCCTGTGGCTGCCTTCTCTCCCGTTCTACCTCCCCCGAAGTTTTTCTCTCCGATATGAATGAGTCCGTTCAGAAAGGTACCGTTTGTCAAAACCACCGCTTTGGATTTAATGTCTATTCCCAAGCTAGTACGTACCCCTGCTGCCTTACCATCCTCTACTATAATTTCCTTTGCTGTGTCCTGCCAGAAATCCACGTTTGGGTTTCCCTCCAGGATATTACGCCATTCCTGGGCAAAGAGCATCCGGTCGCTCTGGCATCTTGGGCTCCACATGGCAGGCCCTTTAGATAAATTCAGCATCCGAAACTGAATCATTGTCTTGTCACTTACAATACCCGACTGTCCGCCCAATGCGTCTATTTCTCGGACAATCTGACCTTTCGCAACACCGCCCATAGCTGGGTTGCATGACATCTGGGCAATGGTATGCATGTTCATGGTAATAAGTAGAACTTTGGATCCCATGGTTGCTGCTGCTGACGCAGCTTCACAACCGGCATGTCCTGCACCAACTACTATTACATCATATTCTGGAAACATAATTTGATTTTATTCTCGTGAATTACGTTGAAGTACTTTAATTAAAGTGTTCCACGTGGAAATATTTAAAAGAGCGTAAGGTATTCATCCTCTTTGGCTCTCATTTGTAATTTCAGTTCATCTGTTGAATCTTCGTAACCCATCAGATGAAGTATGCCATGAATAATTACGCGACGAAACTCTGTCTCAAATGGTACGTTCAATGACTCAGCATTATCCCGCACCCTATCTACACTCACAAAAACATCACCTTCCAATTTGTCTTCATCTTCACTGTTGTCGAAGGTGATGATATCTGTGTAATAGTCGTGTTCCAGATACTGCTTGTTTATCTCTAGCAGATAATCGTCGGAACATAAGATATAGTTAATCTCACCTATCTTATAGCCATTCAATTCTGATATCGTCTTTATCCACTTCGTCGTTTTTATGACTTGTGGTACCTTGAATTCAATCTCCTCCGTGAAAAACTTAAGCATAATGATAATAAATTATGTAACTATCGGTTACATATTGAATTGGTAGATGGCAATCAATTTCAAGTTTATGAAACCTGCAAAGATACTAAGTATCCGACAAAGATCACCGGGCAGATTTTTCGACATACCCAAGTGTATATTTTATTCAATCTTTCTTGACGAAAAATTAGTTCTTTGCCTGGTATTTTCTAAAGTACGTATCTACTTCGCGCTTATAAAACGGGGAGAATGTCGGTGGGATTGTCCGCAGTAGTTCAGTCTGTTTTTGCTTCTCGCGGATGTATTTTTCAAATTCTGCAGGAGGTTGTCTGGGCAAATGTTTTGCAGCCTGGGCTTTACGTTGCTCATCTTCGTCCTGTTCTCGCATGGCTTTTTCTGCTTCCAATAAACGTGTTGTTATCTCCTGATTTCTTTTGATCAATTCAGGGGAAACGCGTTTATTTACAAGATCTGTTTCATTCTGATCCATTTTCTGTGCGAGATCCTGCAGCTCCTTACTCATTTGTTTTCCTGCTTCCGTACCTTTCAGAGACTCCATCATTCGCTCGATTTCTTTGCGTATAGCGTACTGCTCCGCAGCCATTCTCGCGAGTTTTTCAGATTTTCCTCCTTGGCCCTCTTTACCGGACCCGAGCTTTTTCATCTCGCCATTTAATTTATCCTGGCGCTCACCCATACCTTCACCACTTTGTTTGCCTTTTTCTTTCCCCTTCTTGCCTTTTCCCATTCCGGGCATAGCCATGGCCATTTGCTCCTGCATCTGCTTAAATACATCACTTAGCATGAGTGCCAGGTTATTCATAGACGTCATGGCAAACTGCTGTTTTGATGTGGCAATATTAATTTGCCGGTCTTTGATTCCTTTTACACTTTCATCCATATATGATTTCATATCATTCAATTCCCTTGTAATGAATGACTGTATTTGTACTACACGATTAGCCAAGGCATATAAGCTATCTTCCACCACTTTTGCATCATCTTTCAGTTTGAGCTGTTGCTGACCGAGTTTCACGAATCTGGGATCCTGCAAACTAACTCCCCTGAAGTCTTTCATCAGTGCTTCCTGATCGAATGATAGCGTAATAAGATTTTCCAAAATATCTCTGAGCGCATCCATATCTTCCTGCATTTGCTCCATCTCAGCACCTTCCATAGCACTTTCCATTGCCTGGGCCATTTCCTTCATGGACTTAGCAGCCTTTTTTTGCGCTTCTGACGCTTTTTTATTTTCCTGTTTGCTTAGTGCCTCATTGCTCTTTTTCATTTCCTCTGAAACCTTTTTTTGGTCCTCCTGTGGAGTTTGAACAGGTTGTTCAAGTTCTTCGCTGAGCTTTTCGACTTCCTTGGACTCTTCCTTTGTCTTTTCAAATTCATTTTGGATAGATTCCTGCTCTTTTTTAAGCTCGTCGTTTTGTGCTTTTTTATCGTTTTCGTTCTTAATGTTATCCTTGTCAAGTGTTTTTTCAGACAGAATTTCTTCCTTTTCAGACAGTGTATTCAGTTTATCTACCAGATTTTCCATTTTCTGTTCAAGCTGCATTTGCTTAAACAGTTTCATTGTACGTTCCAGCTCTTTTTCCATGTTATGCTCCTTATTTCTCAGTTTTTCCATCAGAGATGATAACCTTTCACTTTGTTTCTGTTCAAGCAGCTTTTTGAGCTCTTTATACATTTTCTCAGTGTCTTTATCCATGAGCTCATTCATGAGCTTCTGGAGCTGATCTATTTTATTCTGGAGCTCAGGGCTCTGCTGGTTGAATTGACGCGCTTTATCATTGCTGTTTTGGTACTTTTCCTGAATTGCCTGAAGCTCCTTCATTAACTCTTCACGCTTTTTCAAAATGTCTTCAACCTGCTTTTGCTCTTTGAAATCAAGTTCCTTATTGCTTTTAAGGCGATTGTCCAGGCTGTTCAGGTCCTTTTCCAGACTCTTGGCTTTGTTCATGGCCGATTGCATCTGATTTTCGGTATCTTGAATCGACTTTTTAATTTCTGCCTCTACTCTATCTTTGGAAGGGACAGTAAATTGGATGGATCTGGAGCGGGCACTTTTTGGACCATTTACACCATCATTATCCCATACCTGGGCATAATATTCAATTTTGTCACCGGGTGTGAGCTTCAGGCTGTCTACATACCACTGAAAAAAGAAACTCTGTGTATTAACAGTTTTATTGAAAGGGATCGGTATAGATTTCGGTGCAGAAGGCTTATCTTGTTTTTCGCGTTGTACCGAATAAAACAGTTTAAGTTGGGAGAAACCATAATCATCACTGATGGATCCGCCTAGCACTAGATAATTATACAATGTAGTATCCTGAAAGTTTTCCAGGTTCAGAATGGGCGTTTTGTCCGGAATAACATTGATATAGTAACCAATTTTATCTGCGTTTTCAGCTTCCTCATTTTTTATGAGTACTTGGTATTGGGATGATTTACGAGCTGAGCGACGGATTTCAAAATGACCATCACCACTTTCCTTCGCTTTAAAAAATGCCGAATCCTCATCAAAACGGAGTGCTAGTGAATTGGCAGATAAGGTGTTAAAGTTCCACTCTACGGTTGTTCCTTCCGGCACTGATAAATTGCCTACACTACTCAGGCTTTCAGCAGGCTTATTGAGGTATGCAGGATAATGCAGATTGACATCAAATGATAGAAGAGATGGCCGTTCAACCACTTTTATTTTATACTCATTTGAAACAAAACCAGCCGCATCAAAGGAGAATACGGCATCACGCTGTAAATTTTTGAATGTATAGGTAAAAGTTTGACCCTCAGCAGGATTGAGTTTAAAACGACTTCCATTCTGAACCAGATAAACAGCTTGTGGCAGCGCATCACCCTTTAGTTTAAGTTTCAGTTCAAAGTCCTCATTTCGGAACGCTTTAAGACTCTTATTTTCAAGTACAAATGAAAAGGGGGCGTAAGTATAGTTTTTTTGAAAATGGATGATTCTGTCGGAGCTGGAGGTAAAAAATGATGGATTAAAAAGGAGAATCACTGTAATAGCAGCAATAGGATAAATTGCGTACCGAAGCCATTTTTTGTTTTCATTGAAATGAATTGCATCGGAAAATTTAACAATCAGCAGCTGACCGGACTTCTGTCTGATACTTGCATCAATCAAATCTGACTGTACGCCTGATAAATTCCGTAATTGGAGCGTATTAACGAGTTTATCACCTACTTCCGGGAAATATTCACCTATTTGAATTGCCGCCTGTTCATCGGAAATAGGCTTTTTGAGGCCTATGAGGTGAATCAGAGGCTGAACTACCCATTGAATAAGGGAGAAAATAATAATGGCCAGAAAGCCAAAAAACAGCATTCCTCTTACACCAGAACTGAATCTGCCAAAGTATTCAAGTGTATTGAAAAGCAGATAAACTGTTAGAAGAAGCACTATTGAAAGTATACTTCCTTTGAGTAGTTGATTCTGATAGTATTTCTGACGGTATTCCTGGATGCGTTGCATCAGGCCTTCCATAGCCGGTGTGAAAGGTGTCATAGGTATAGAGGTAAATACTGAATTGCCCAAATAATGTTTACCCAGAAAGTAAAATTATATACTGTTCTTATGAGGTAAAACGAAGTAATTTAAACATTATTTGTCTCTAATCCTTTTAATACAGCCGATTTCATCTTGTTATATCACCATTTTTGCTACAATGCAGGAATCAAAAAGTCACTAGCAAACCTGTTGATGCATAGTTGATCCAATTAAAATTGTATATATCTTCAACATCTGCACCACCTTCAACTACACGATAGCCTAGCTTCACACCAAGTTTTGAATTAATCTGATACGCTGCACCAGCAAAAATATCCTCAGCACGACCAAATTTTGAGGCAAGTGCATCTCCTTCCAGAATGAAAGACCACCGATAAGATGGCTTGTAGGCAGCATAAAAGTTAATCAGAGGCACAAATCCCAGATTATCATAATGGGTGTCCTGAGCATCATTCTTAAAGCGGATATCGGCATCTCTTACTTTGCCGGTAAGTCCTGCTCCTACCCTCCATCGCCCTGTTTTCACAAAATCATATCTGTAGGTAAGACGATAGGAATTAAATTTATAAAAAACTTCCATCGGTGACCCCTGTTGGAATAACTCTGAATTAAAATTGATATCCCGATTAAAGGCTCCGTTGTATGTTACTGTGAGCGGGGCATACAAAGCAGAAATAGTATGACGTCCCGCTATTGTATAAGAACCTCTTAGTCTGTAAAATGCCTTAGGCTTGATGGATAGCTCATCAGCAAGATTGACAATGGTACCGCCTGAATTTGGAATTCTTACCTTATTATAGTTTGTACCGGTTATAAGCCCAAGTTCAAGATCGAGGCTAAACTGTGCAAAGCTGCTCATAGTGCTTAGTAGTAAGCAGGTGATAAGTATTGTCCTGAATATCATATTTATACGGAATAAGAGTAAAATAAAAAAAGCAACCCGGTGACGGATTGCTTTTTACAAAATTGATGCCAACAGCACCTAGTTCTTCTGGTCTTTTAATCAAGCCTCTACTGCTGTAAGTGGCTTGTTTTTTACTTCAGAAACGAATGTTTTGATATCATTTACAAGATCGTCGCTTTCCATTAAAACACGGATGAACGCACTGCCAATAATGGCACCAGCAGCATATTGGGAAGCTTTACTGAAAGTCGCATGATCCTTTATCCCAAATCCGATCAATCTCGGATTCTTCAGGTTCATGTCATTCAGGCGCTCGAAATAAGATTCCATATTAGAGCTTACCCCAATTTGAGATCCTGTGACGCTGGCGGAAGAAACTGTATAGATGAAACCCTCTCCTACTTCATCAATTTGTCTGATCCGCTTTTCTGAGGTCTGAGGTGTTACAAGGAAAATATTGAGAATACCATAAGCATCAAATAGCGGCTTATATTCAGTTTCGTATACGTCCATAGGCATATCAGGAAGAATTAATCCATCCACACCCACTTCTGCACATTGCTGACAAAATGCCTGTATACCAAATTGTAGAACAGGATTAATATATCCCATTAGTAAAACAGGAACAGTGATGGTTTCCCGCATGTTCTTCAGCTGCTCAAACAGGATACGTACTGACATGCCATTTTCCAATGCAATATCATTGCTATGCTGAATGGTTTCTCCGTCTGCAACAGGGTCAGAATAAGGCATGCCGATTTCAACCAGGTCTGCTCCACTTTCCTGTAGGGCAGTTAGCACTTTCAAGGTATCATCAAGCTTTGGAAAGCCAGCTGTAAAATACACATTCAGCAATCCATCGTTTTCAGTTTCAGCTGCAGTTTTAAATAAGCTAGTTATCCGGTTCATTCCTTAGTCCAATAGTCAACAACAAGTACTTTATCAAGATATGGTTGGAGTACCTTGCCAAATGCTTTATGTTCAGGGTGTGGCAGGTATGCTGCGCGTCCCTCTTCGCTATCAAAGGTAACAAAGAAAACATGGGTAAAACCCTGCGAAAGTCCCTCCGGACTATTTTCAGTTCCCCATTCGAATCCTTTAATCTCCTTAATTTTAGATGGGAGCTTACGGAATGCGTCTTCCACTTCTTTTACCTGTGCAGGTGTTGCAGAATCTTTAAACTTGAACAATACAACGTGACGTAGCATCTTTTTAGGCGGTGTATTTTTAGGTGAAACAAAGGCCATAGAACCGATCATCAGCAAGCTGGCCAGAAAAAGCAATCTTAATTTCATTGGTGGTAAAGATTAAGGTTTAAATTATATAAAAACTTATGCAGAGCAATTCAGGCATTCTCCTTCATCACTGAATTTCAACCGGTCAAATTCCCCTAGTTTTTCCTTCATTTCCAGTATTTCGTCTTCCAGATCACATCTTTCAAAGAGTGATAATTCGCCGGAATTTACTTTTTTTTCCAGTATCTGAATTTGAAGACGCAAGTCAAATACTTCGGGTAGTGTAAGTGTTGCCATGATTGATATTGATTAATCGATGTATTTCATGTAGGTTGCCATATCCTTATCCCCTCTCCCTGAAAGGTTAAGAATCACATTTTCATGAGCGGCAGCACCAAGGCGGTTCAGCACGGCAAGGGCATGAGAAGATTCCAGCGCAGGAATAATCCCTTCCAGCCTGGTTAGCTCAAAAGCAGCTTCAACCGCCTCTTTATCTGTCGCTGATAAGAATGTACCGCGTCCGCTTGCAAATAAATGTGCATGCTGTGGGCCAATTCCCGGATAATCCAGACCTGCTGAGATAGAAAAAGGCTCTGTAACCTGTCCATCTTCGGTTTGCATCAGAATAGTACGACTACCGTGCAATACACCTGGTTTGCCTAATGCTGTTGTGGCTGCGGAATGACCTGAGTCAATCCCTAGTCCGGCTGCTTCCACTGCTACCAGTTTTACCGTCTCTTCATCCAGGAAGTGATAGAATGCACCAGCTGCGTTACTTCCTCCACCCACACATGCTACTACGTAATCAGGCGTTTCTTTTCCGGTTTGTTCTTTAAGCTGCCATCTCATTTCTTCCGAAATAATAGATTGAAATCTCGCAACCATATCCGGATACGGATGAGGACCAACAACTGAACCAATAATATAGTGCGTATCAACAGGATTGTTAATCCAGTGACGCATAGCTTCATTGGTCGCATCTTTCAATGTTTTTGAGCCACACGTAGCAGAACGAACCTCTGCACCCAGCATTTTCATACGCGCTACGTTCGGAGCTTGTCTTTCTATATCAAGCTCACCCATGTACACGATACACTCAATATTCATCAGCGCGCACACCGTAGCGGTGGCCACGCCGTGCTGTCCTGCACCAGTTTCAGCAACTACACGTTGTTTTCCCAGTCTTTTAGCCAAAAGTATCTGCCCGATGGTATTATTCACCTTGTGAGCGCCAGTGTGACAAAGATCTTCACGTTTCAGGAAAATATTGGTCTTATACTTTTCCGACAATCGGTTGGCACGGTATAAAGGTGTAGGGCGACCCACATAATGACGAAGAAGATCGTCATATTCTTTCTGAAAAGCTGGATCTGATATGATATTCAGATAGTTCTCACGTAATTCCTCTACATTGGGATACAACATTTCCGGAATGAATGCTCCACCGAACGTGCCATAGTATCCACGGTTATTAACCTGATATGAATTTTTTTCTGCTACTGATTCCATTGCGATTGTTTAAACTTCTGCTTCTTCCTCTTCCTTTACTCTCACCAATCCGAAAAGCTCTGTCAGTTTTGATATATCTTTTACGCCTGGTTCTGTCTCATATTTACTGTTTACATCAATGCCATAAATGGACATCGACTTTGACAGTTGAATAACTTCTTCTATGTTATCCGGTCCAATTCCTCCACTCAGAAGAAATGGTTTTTCATTATCATACTTTTTAAGCAAATTCCAGTCAAACGCTTTTCCATTTCCACCCGGCTGATCACCTTTTGTATCAAATAAGAACAGATCACAGAAAGATTTGTAATTATTGAGCATGGCAAAGTTGAAAGTCTCATCGATAGAGAACGCCTTAATTATATTTACGCCTTTCTGTCGAAGACTCCGACACATATCAGGCATTTCATTTCCATGCAACTGCGCATACTGCAGATTATATTTCTTAACCATATCCAGAATGTATCCCGGATTGGCATTTACAAATACACCTACTTTTTTAATGTCCTTTGGAATAGTTTTAACATACTCCTCACTCAATTCTTCACCGGCAAAACGGGGTGATTTTTCATAGAAAATAAACCCGATAAAGTTAGGTTTCAAAGCTACTAACTCTTCAATGTTGCCTTGCTGGCGCATTCCGCAAACCTTTATTTTCATAGAACCAGAGGATTTTGATTACTAAACTGAGATAATTCATTTTGTAAATCTGCAAGTGCTGCTCCAGGATTCACGGTTTTCATAAACGTTTCACCAATTAAAAAGCCTTTGTAGCCATGCTGATATAATTGCTGGATGGTTTCAGCATCTTTCAGGCCACTCTCTGATATCTTAACAAAAGAATCCGGGATGTGTTCACTCAAAGCGATGGAAGTTTCGATAGAGGTGTCGAAGGTCTTTAAATTGCGGTTGTTAACGCCCACAATATCAATGCTGTCGCAAAGGCTTTCTTTGAGCTCTTCCTCATTATGTACTTCCAACAAAACTTCCAGCCCGAGCTCATGTGCTTTTTGACTCATTGATATTACTTCCTGTGGTGTAAGACAGGCCGCAATCAAAAGAATAACATCAGCTCCGATTGCTTTTGCTTCATACAATTGATACGGGTCAACCATGAAGTCCTTTCTGAGCATAGGTATCTCCGGATTCGCCTGACGGGCAGCTGCGAAATCACCGAATGAGCCTCCAAAGAAATCAATGTCCGTAAGCACTGATAAAGCAACAGCATCGGCATTCACATAGTCTTTCGTAACCCTTGCCGGATCAACTGCTCCGTTGATCACACCTTTGGAAGGCGATTTTCTTTTGAATTCAGATATAATTCTTGGCTTTTGTGCTTGTTTTAAAGCAGTTGCCAGTGAAACCGTTTTCCGTGTAAACAATACTTCTTTTTCCAGTTCAGTAATAGATTTTACTTTCTGAGCTGCAGCAATTTCTTCTCTCTTACGGGCAATTATTTTTTCTAATATGTTCATGTGCCTTATTTTTTCTTTTGGCTTAGCATCCAGTCGAGAATACGATATTTAGTCTTGTCCGCGTAGATCCATTGAATAGCATGTCCTTCATTTTCCAGCGGAGTAAATTTGATGTTACCTCCACATGCGGCCAGTTTTTCCGTTTTTTCCTTCGTTTGTGAGATCGGGACAATATCATCGGCTGTGCCGTGGAAGGTCCAGATCGGTATATTTTTTAACTTACAAATATCCTTTGCTGTACTTTGCCAGGCACACAAAGGAGCCAATGCGGCAAATGTATCAGGATTTTCCTTTGCCACTTCAAAGGTGCCTCCTCCGCCCATGCTGATTCCTGTAAGGTACACTCTGTCAGTATCTACGCGGAGCTTGGAGGTAAGTTCAGCAAACAACGGCTCAAACCAATTTTCAGAAGACCATAATGATGCATTGGAAGGGCATTGTGGAGAAGCAATAATAAAGTCAAAATCTTCGCCGTTGGCAACCATTTGTGGTAAACCGTATGCTTTCAGTTTATTCAGGTCGTCACCTTTTTGTGAACTTCCGTGCAGATAGATTACAAGCGGATATTTTTTACCGGATTGCAGGTAATTTTTCGGGGTATACAGCAGGTATTCATATTTCTTTTTTTCTTTCTTACCACCATCCATGGCGTTTACATCAACTTGCGTATGCAAACTAAGTGTGAATACCAATAGCAATGAAAAGGCTTTGAAACAGAATGTCATGGTCAATCTTTGAAAACAGCTGCAACACTTAATTTAAAATCAGGGAAAATATAGCTTGTTATATTGTCTTCCAGTACAAAAGGCTGTAAACCAACATATTTTCGATTCTCTTTCAGAATATAGGCGAATATTACCTCACTCGTAGGATCGGCGATCCAATACTCTTTTACTCCATTTTCCTGATAAACCTCAAATTTGTTTTTCATTTCAGTTTGAGAATTTCCCGGAGAGAGTATTTCGATAATCCAGTCAGGAGCTCCTATACACCCTCTATCGTCCAGCTTTGAAGGATCACAAATCACACAGATATCTGGCTGAACAACGGTATAAATTTTATCTTTCTGGTCATTTTTAAGCGGTGTAAGCCTTACATCGAATGGAGCTGAATACACCTGGCAGGTTTTGTTGTCAAGAAACTTATAGAGCTCTCCCTGAAAAACACCTGAAATGCGCTGATGCCTTCTTGCAGGAGCTGGCGACATTTTGAAGATTTTTCCTTTTATTAACTCCACACGCTCTTCCAACTGCCACTTAAGGTAATCGGCGTAGCTGTAAGTTTTGTTAATATCCAGTTGATCCAGGCTCTTTATCATAACTCAATCAATTTCTTGAAACTTTGCAGCGCCTTTCCACTTTCCAATGACTCTCTGGCTGTTGCTACTGCATCCGTCAGCGTGAGGCCGGGGTTAGCACAATACAACGCCAGGGATGCATTGGCGAGCACTGCCTGTTTCTGCGCATCGGTGGCTTCGTTATTCAATACATTCATAAAGATTTTGGCAGATGCCTCTACTGTATCTCCACCCGAAAGCTCTTCCGCACGCAGCACATCCAGTCCGAGGTGTGATGGTGTAAGCACTTGTTCGGTATGCGCTGTAATGATTTTAAAAGATCCTGTGAGCGAAACTTCATCGTAACCATCCAATGCATGCAGGACCAAAAACTGCTTATCCGTCTGTTGGTAAAGATAAGCAAAAAGGCGTGCCAATTCAAGGCTGAAAACACCTACCAATTGCTTTTGCGGCGACACCGGATTGACCATGGGGCCGAGCATATTAAAAAAGGTTTTTACACCCAGTTCACGTCGCACAGGTGCTACATTTTTCATAGCAGGATGGAATAGCGGAGCGTGTAAAAAGCATACGCCAGCTTGATCTATCTGTTTTTCCAGTATGCTTGCTTTGTTGGTAAATTTAGCCCCCAGGTATTCCAGAATGGTAGAAGAACCGCACAGTGAGGATACACCGTGATTTCCATGTTTGGCTACTTTCTGACCCGCTCCGGCTACTACAAAACAGGAAAGAGTAGATATATTAAAAGTATCTTTTCCGTCTCCGCCTGTGCCGCACACATCTATGGGATCATAAACTGAAAGATCAACGGACAGACACATTTCCAGCATTGCATCACGAAAGCCTTCCAGCTCTTCTACTGTGATGCTTCTCATGGCGTAAATGGTCAGGAAAGAGGCAATTTCTGAATTCGAATATTGACCTGAACTGATACCAATCAGGATTTCCTTCGCTTGTTGTTTTGTTAAAACCTTATATTCAAACAGATGACTTAAAATAGCTTTCATTTCATATTGGGATATATTCCTGATAAAGGATAAAGAACATTTTGAATGATATTTCCTGTTGCAAAGTGATCATTCATAAGGGTTATGGTTATATATCCAACCAGTTTTTCAGCATTTCTTTTCCGTATTCAGTCAGTACAGATTCAGGGTGAAATTGCAGACCTTTTACGTCATAGGTTTTGTGAGATAATCCCATCACTCTTCCCTGATCGTCCACAGCGGTAATTTTAATATCATCAGTAAATGTTTCAGGAATCACAGTCCAGGAGTGATAGCGGCCTACTTTAATTTCTGACGGAAGACCTTTGAAAAGCCGGTCCTCTGAATCCGTTACGAAGGCGGTGTCGCTGATGCCGTGCAATACATCGGACATATTTTCCAGTTCGGCACCGTAAACCTCCCCTATTCCCTGGTGCCCCAGACAGATACCCAGTATGCTTTTCGTTGCCCCATATTGGCGAACCACATCCTGTAAAATGCCCGCTTCCGAAGGGATTCCAGGGCCCGGAGATAATAATATCTTATCATACTGGCCGACATCTTCCAGTGTGATTTTATCATTCCTGAAGATATCAACCTGATCGTGCAGTTCGCGCAGGATATACACCAGATTGTAGGTGAAAGAATCGTAGTTGTCTATAACAAGGATTTTCATGTTTATTAGGCTGTCGGCTTTCAGCTATAGGCGGTCGGCCTGGGCTGTTAGTCTGTGTTATTTAATGTTAATATTACTTCTGAAATTTGCAAATTGAATTCTCGGCAGCCGATAGCTATTCTATATTTCCTCCGCAAAATCTATCGCCTTACGAAGCGCAGCCAGTTTGCTGTTGATTTCCTGTAACTCGCTTTCTACTACCGATTTGGCAACCACACCCATCCCTGCTCGGTAAAAAAGCGTATTATCTTTGCTGAGGAAGGTTCTGATGGCAATCGCATGATTAAAATCTCCATTAAAGTCCATAAAACCGATCGCACCACCATAAATGCTCCGATTGGTATTTTCCATGCCGTCGATAAGTTTCATCGCATTGTGCTTGGGGGCTCCGGTGAGCGTTCCAGCCGGAAATGTATCGGCAACAAGTTGTAATGGATTTACATGCTCGTTCATTTTTCCTACCACTTTGGAAACCAGGTGAATGACGTGAGAGTAATATTGGACTTCCTTATAATTGGTCACTTTTACAGCATCACAACTTCTGCTTAAATCGTTACGTGCCAAGTCTACCAGCATCACGTGCTCTGCTGTTTCTTTCGGATCATTTAACAAATCCTGAGCTGCTTCTGCATCGGCCTGGTCGTCGCCGGTGCGTCGGAAAGTGCCTGCAATAGGATGTATTTCAGCCTGACCATTTTTGATAAATATCTGTTTCTCCGGGGATGAGCCAAATATTTTGTAATTGCCGTAATCGAAATAAAATAAATAGGGTGACGGATTGATGGATCTAAGGGCACGGTACACATTGAATTCATCGCCCTGGAAATTTCTGCTGAAACGACGAGAAGGAACGATTTGGAATACATCACCACGAAGGCAATAGTCAATACCCTGCTTTATAGTAGAGCGCATTTCATCGTCTGTCACATTCGAAGTTTCATCAGACACGATTTTGAAATCGTACTTGGGGAAATTCCTGTTTTTGATCAGGATTTCAATCTGATCGAGCCCTGTACCTTCGTCTCCTCCCTCGTAGTGGTGTTCGAATATATAGAGTTCATTTTTAAAATGGTTGATGGCTATAACGTAGCGGTATACCTGATAAAAGATCTGATCTATTTCCGTTTCAGGGCTGGAAGGCTGGATCTGAATATCTTCAAAATACGATACTGCATCGTAGGTCATATGACCAAAAAGACCGTTGGTAATAAAAGGAAAAGCACTTTTCTCCGAAGAGAAACTTTGAGCAAAACCGTATAGCGCCTGTACCGCATCTTTTGGATTTTCGAGATCAAACTGCTCATCTGTATTATCCGGGAAGTGAAGGCTTACATGGCTGTTGTTCAGCTTAAACGAAGCTACCGGATCACAGCAGATATAGGTAAACGAGTTTTCATTGCCGTGGTAATCTGAACTTTCCAACAGAATCGTATTAACGAATCGGTCTCTCAGTTTCAGATAAATAGATACGGGTGTGAGCGTATCTGCCAGCAGTTTTTTATAACTGGTAGTTATACGGTAATTTTTAGTCAAAGTTTTCATTTCAAAAATCGAATAATAAATAACAAAAAAGGCCCGCTATCGGAAGGACAGCGGGCCATTAGGAAAGTATATTTTTCATTCTATACCATGAAATAGCGGTTACCGGTCCATCCTGTTCAGACGTCCGCGCCACCAACCAATAGTATTAAATGTGAAATTCATATTATTTGAGTCTTGCGACCTTTTTCTCTATTCACAAAGATAAGTAAACGGATTTGAGATTTTCAAGAAAGAATTATAAAACTTTCTGTCTTTGTTTATTTTTCTGTTTTACCCTTTTCCCGTATTCGTTTCACCATTCGTACTGCAGTCATCATTAACACGGCAAATGTGATAAGTCCAAGTACTCCCCAAAGCCAATCCACTGTATTTTTAAGAACGACCAGAAATACAATTGAGAATAGAAATATAGTGGCCACCTCATTATAAAGACGGAGCTGGAAAGAAGTGAAACGAAACTTCCCTTCTTTGAGCTCATTCCGAATTTTTCCCGTAAAAAGATGATAAACTACCAGTCCCGCTACAAATAGCAGTTTGAGCTGCATCCACCCCTGCTCCAGCCAGGACGGCGTGATATAAATAAGAATTCCACCGAAGAGAACAGCCAGCCAGGCAGCAGGAACCATGATGGCCTTCCAGAGCAGCATCTCCATTTTGATAAACTGGGCAATTAATATATTTCTTTCAGGTTCAGGTTTGGTATTTGCTTCTGTGTGGTAAACAAACAACCGGGGTATATAGAACAAGCCAGCAAACCAGCTGACTACAAAAATAATATGGAGTGCTTTGAAATGGAGATACGTCATGATGATGGTGAACAGAGAGCGATATACTTCCCGATGTAGAGGGGTGCAATCTTTTTAATGGCAAATTTCGTAAATAATCTGTCACGGAAAGAATAAACTTTCTTCAATCTGTGGGTGTTTATCAATTGTATAATTTAATGATCAAGCCAATGAAAACAACCATCTCGCTTTTTACTTTTATATTTTTGTGTGGCATGGTTGCTATATCCTGTGCACAATCGGATAAAAAACAACAAAAAAAAATGGAGAAAGAAACAGTTGCTCTGGATGAAACAAATGTAAGTACTGCCGGAACTGAAAAGGCCACCTTCGGAACTGGATGTTTTTGGTGTACAGAAGCGGTCCTTGAATCCCTGGATGGTGTTAAAAAAGTGGTTTCAGGTTATTCCGGAGGTCATGACCCCAATCCAACTTACAAAGCAGTTTGTACCGGAGAAACAGGTCATGCTGAATGTGTGGAAGTGACTTATGACCCCAAAGTGATTACTTACGCGGACTTGCTTGAAGCTTTTTTCCGCAGTCACGACCCTACTTCACTCAATCGCCAGGGAAATGATGTTGGAACCCAGTACCGCTCTGTTATTTTCTATCATAATGAAGAGCAGAAACAGCTTGCGGAAACAGCAAAGGCTGAACTGGATAAATCCGGAGCATATGGCCAACCTATTGTGACTGAAATTACACCTGCTGTAAAGTTCTTTATTGCTGAGGATTACCACCAGAATTACTATGCCAATAACCCGGATCAGGGATACTGTGCGTTTGTGATCGCACCCAAGCTGGATAAGTTTAAAAAAGTGTTTAAAGAGAAGTTAAGAAAGAATATTTAATGTCTTGCAGGCGGCTGGTGCAATTTGCGTCAGCCGCTTGTTTGAAATTTAATCCGTATAATAAGTATCGGTGGCATAAGTTTTGAGACATCGTAAAAAATGATTTTACTTTGTGCCTTAGTAAATTTTAATAATCAAATCACAGACATGAAAAAGACTCTATTAATGCTTGTTGTTGCTGCTTTGTTTAGCGTAACGTCAGAAAAAGCTTTTGCCCAATTCGAGAAAGGAGATAAATTATTGAACGCCGGTATTGGTGTTGGAGGATATGGTTTCTACGGCGGAGGTTTCGCAGTTGGTGCGTCTTTCGAATATGGTGTTCATGATTTTATCAGTGTAGGAGCTCAGGCGGATATAAACTTCTATACTTATCGTGGTTTCGGATTCAGAGAAAGTTATACTTCCGTACCTATTGCAGCCAGAGGTTCATATCACTACGGAAAGCACTTCCTGACAATCAACGAGCTTGATTTATATGCTGGTCCTACTTTGGGTTTCAGTATTGACGGAAATAGTTATTATACCGGGTCATCCATAGTAATCGGAGCTTTTGCGGGAGCGAGATATTACTTTAAACCTGCTATAGGGGTATTTGCTGAGCTATCGGGAGGTACAAATGTATTACCTCTTAAAGCAGGTGTTACCTTCAAATTCTAGGAATTAGAGAAACGAATAAAGGCCGGCTTGGAAGTGATTCCAAGCCGGCTTTTATATGTCTGTGTCAGAAGGTCATCTTCAAAGACATCCCGGCGAATTGTGTAGTGGGATTGACTACCGGAGTTACACGGAAACCAAACGATTGATTTCGCTTCCTTAATTCTTCTCTGACAAGTAGCGCTTTTTTTGTATAGCTTTTCTTTTTAACAAATCCAATGATCGTCAGGGGTATACCGGCTCCGACCCCTGCCAGGAATATCATATATCCTCCCAAAAATTGGTTGAATCCATTATATGAGTTGATGGAGCTACTTGCTCCACTCATTAACCCAATACCAGCACCCGTCAGTGCAATTCCGCCAATAGCACCCGCCGTTCCCATTTTCTTGTAGGCATCTGCTTTTTTGAGATAAAAATGATAATTGGTCTGCAACTGTTCTGTTTGCCAATTTTGGACCGTATTAATGGGTAGATTATAAAATTTTTCTCCCTTCTGAAATGGCGTAGCTGCCCGTGTAGTTTTGCTGTTGCTGAATTCAAAGTAGGCTTCTTCCTGCTCATCGAAAACTTTTACCCCTCCGTTGCTATAATGTATTCGTGCTATTTCTGATTTATTAACTGTAAAGACTGGACCCTGAGGGTCATTTGCTTTTTTGTAGCTTACTGCATGCTTCTGAATTTCTTTGATCACTACCTCCAGTTTCGAATCATTACGAAATATAATTGTATCAGTTTTGGAAATTGTTTGCGCACTAACGGTAGGAGTCAATAAGAGAAGTAACAATAATAGTGTACCTCGTTGCAGGCGAGAAAGTAGACTCAGCATAAAGTTTATGATAGACAGGAAGTTTAATTCTCGTGCAATTACAAGAATTAAAAAGATATCCGCAACGCGAGCATGCCTGAGTTATTTAACGGGTTGAAAGAAGGACTTAGCTTTAAAATCGTAAGGGGTTGATTTCTTCTTTCCAGTTCTTCGTTTACTTTTTGAGCTTTTCTGCTGTTTCTTTTATAATTGTTGAAAGTGAGCAATCCCAGGCCACCTCCAACAACTGTTCCGGTTATGGCCAGCGGATAACCTATTCTTTTGTTATCAGGATCTGATCCGGTGTTTGCAACGATCAGTCCGGAGACAAGAGAAGCGACTCCCAGTGAAGTGAATACAATGGCTCCTCTTTTCCCGTCTATGGCTTTATCGCTATAGTAACGGAGCTTATCCCTCAATTGATCCGAATTCGCCATAACAACATCTCTGTCGAACTTATTTTTTGGTAAATTAGAGAGGTCCGCATACTGGCCAACCGAGTCTGGCGGACTGGCAAACGCTAAAACAGAATCCCTAACACTCAGTATTTTTCCATTTTTAAAATAAATTTTCGCAACCTGGTCCATATAAATGTAAGCATCTGTACTGTCTGCGGTTCCAAGATCCCTGTAATTGATCTTTTCATTGGTCATCCGGGTGATCAAAGCCTGGATTCTGGAACTGTCGCGCTTCAGAATCACATCATTTTTAGAAGTGTTCTGAGCATAGGTCATTGTCGATAAAGTCATCGACAGACAAAGTGCTGAAAGTGATTTTTTTCGAAGTATTTGGATGAGCATAGCGGTAATTTTAAATGAAAAATGGACTGATTTCTCAGTCCATCCCTACTAAAATCATGCTAAGACTATACGCCGAACTTATTCAATTGTTTGACAAGCACTTCAAAATCTTTGGGATACGGCGCTTCTACCATGATGCGCTCGCCATCCATCAATGCGAATGACAGCGCGTAAGCATGAAGTGCAACACGCTGGATGAGAGGTTGTTCTTCTGTATCTTTTTTTAGGTTGAATTTGCGTTTCAAACCTGAAAGGAAGATGGGTTCTCCGCCATATTGAGGATCGTTTACGATCGGTGCTTTGAGGCAGGACAAGTGAATGCGGATCTGGTGCATACGGCCGGTAATGGGTATACATTCGATCAATGTATACCCTCTGTACACTTGTAGTGTATTAAAAATGGTTTCAGCCATCTTCCCTTCTGAGCGATCGATTTTCACAGCCGTGCCATTCTTAAGAGCAAGAATGGGCAGATATACCGAAATACTATCCAGATTGTGAATGCCATTGGCTACAGCGTGGTAACGCTTGGTCACCTCTCTGTGCTCAAATTGCATAGCAAGGTGCCTGTAAGCTGCCGGATTTTTTGCAAAGGCCAGTACACCAGAAGTCTCTTTATCCAGCCTGTGTGCGGCTTGTAATTCAGGATTATGTTCCTTGGCAAGCCTCAGCAAACTTCCTCCCCGATCAGCAGTTCTTTCATCCAGGGTTGCTAAATGAGGAGGTTTATTGACGAGCAAAAAGTCGTCATTTTCAAATATGATAAGGTCTTTAAAATTAATCTTCATAAATTTTTATACTAATAGCAATTCAAAAGTCTGCAGAAGAAAGTTTGATGACAAGGTTACGAAAGCTAAAAAAGCGCAGTTTACTATCGTAAATGAGCATTTTTTAGGTGAGTATAACATAGTCAGCAAGCTTTATACAAAGACTTTAACTAAAAATAATCCGGATAAATTACCAAGCATCAGTAATTTATCCGGATTTCATGTAATCTGTTATACCTCTGACGGTTTTTATTCTGCAAAGGTAGAGAATCTATTTATTTCGGTAAGCTTCTTAAACGAAAGAGCTTACCTTGGTCGGATTCGGATTAATGGTGTCAGATTCTACAAGTCCGTCGCGGAGACGCACTACACGGTGTGCATAATGCGCTATATCTTCCTCGTGCGTAACCATGACGATCGTATTTCCTTTGCTATATAGCTGATCGAAAAGATCCATGATCTCGTAAGATGTTTTTGAGTCCAGATTACCGGTAGGTTCATCGGCAAGCAGAATACTCGGATCATTCACAAGGGCCCTGGCGATAGCCACGCGCTGGCGCTGTCCGCCGGAAAGTTCATTAGGCCTGTGTCCTGCACGGTTTTCCAGTCCGACATTTTTCAGGGATAGCATGGCTTTTTCGGTACGATCTGCCTTACTCAGACCTGCATAGATCAGTGGAAGTGCCACATTATCAAGTGAAGACATACGCGGCAGAAGATTGAAAGTCTGGAAAACAAACCCAATTTCCTTGTTGCGTATTTCAGCGAGTTCGCTTTCCGTCATATCACTTACATCCTTATTGTTGAGGATATAGCGGCCCGTCGAAGGAGTATCAAGACAGCCGATGATATTCATCAATGTAGATTTACCCGAGCCAGACGGTCCCATAAAAGCCACATACTCTCCCTTGTTTACAGAAATAGTTACTGATTTCAAGGCCTGAATCACTTCACTACCCATTACATATCGGCGTGAAATATCAGTTGTTTCAATAATTTTCATGATGTAATGGTATGGTAAGATAACTAACTATCAATAAATTAATCAGGCCGACTTATTCATGCGCGAGAAATAGCCATGTACATAAAAAGCGCCTAGCACTACAGCTCCGGGAATATCTTCTGAATTTATTTCACCTTTATTTTTCAAGAATCCCATAGACTTAAACAGGGCGAGATCGTTTTCTCTCTTTACCTCCCAGCTCTGATGTGTCCAGGTGGTATACTGAAAAATGAAAAACTCATCCTCATATTTGATTTCCGCCCGTTGTTTCCAAAAGCTGTAAGTGATGCTGCCAAGTTGTTTTTTTCCTTCAATATCAAATATCAAGGTACCGGATTTGAAAAACCCTTTTGGCCTGAAAGTAACCATGTATCCATTCAATTCCCCGTATGCATTTCCTTTCCAAAAACTGGACTTGAACAATCCGACAATCAGTTTTCCTCTGAAAATACGGTATTCACTTCCGGCAAAGGATTTGGTCCACGTTAATGTCATCAGATTTACAGGCTCAATGGTGCAATAACTATTTGCTAAGCTAAAAAATCATTTAAATTCTGCTCTTTGTTTTTCGATAAGTGCGCGCATAGGCTGATAGCGATTCACAAATTGCTGATAATCGGCGGGCAGGGCATATTGTTTTACCTTCACTTCTCCCGCTTCAGCTTGGTCAGTAAGTCCCTGCGCCAGGCTCAGGTAGGTATATTGTTCCCATAATTCCGGCGCATAATCATTGAAACGCAATGCATTTACAACTATACCATAGGCTTTAGGAATCTGCTTGTTTTGTCGGTACCAATCTGCGGCGGCTGCAACTACTTTCCCACTGAAAGGATTTTCCTGTACAGCTGCATCGTAATCCCGTCCCAAACCTGATTTTTTGGCGGTTGCCAGTAAAGTATCAGCTTTGGATGCTGGCTGCTTTGTCGATAAAAGGGTTTTTCTAAGTGGCTCCAAAGATGATGCTGATTGTTTTACCTGAAGCTTATCCAACATCATAGAGGCCACAGCATCATTTCCGGAAAGTGCATTGGCAATGGCCATTCCCAGAGTACCCTCTTCCCCCTCGACCATGGAAAGTTGCTCAATTGCTTTTTCGTACAAGCCTAACTGAAGAAACCAGTGGCCTGCTACTTTCCGGTAGAGGTTTTCTTTATCTCCCCCATCTTCTGCCCATGCTGTGATGGTCTCGATAGCTCTCAACTTATTTCCGGAATAAAATTCAGGATAAAAGGCAGTAAAAGACAGATCCTGAGACAGCAGCGGGTTCTTAACTGCCAACGCTTGCAGGGTAGAGGATGATGTGCTATCGTTTTTGGCCTGATTCAAGGCATAGTTCTGTATATATGCAAAAGATGCTACGCTCAGCAGTGAATCTTTGGGTATAGCGTCTTTATGAAAAGACTGTTTTGAAAATTGCTGTTTTAGATTCTGTACAGCCAGCCAGTTGGCCTGCCATGATATATACTTCCGGTCTTTGAACTGCGAAGTCAGTGAATCGAGTAGCTGAACATCTGTGTTTTTTGAAAGTACAGCAAGCAGATTTGTAGCAGGTATATCTGTATTTTTACTGTTTTTCTCTGCTTTTTCAAGATAGTAATAGGCGGAATCGGCCACATTGGTTTTAGAATAAAGCATCCCCAGGTTATTTTGTAATTCTCCGCTTTCAGGAAATGCCCGCACACCTTCCTGTAAGCTGTAAATGGCATCGAAGAAAAGGTTTTCCTGAATAAGTATTGAACCTAGACCGGCATAAGCTTCTGCAGAGGGATTTTTAAGAAGTGCCTGGCGGAAGTAATAGGCCGCCGCATTGTTATCTCCTTGTCGGAGTGCGATTGACGCCAAAGCATAGTTAGACTTATGATTCTGAAATTCCTGCTGCAGCGCCATTTTGTAATATTGCTCAGCAAGTGTGTATTCACCGGTTTTACTATATAAGTCACCCAGGCCGTTGAAATAGCCGGCAATGCCCTGATTGAGAGGAAGCAAGCGCTGCATCGAAAATAAAACAAAAACGGCTACTACGCCGAAAAGCCTGGTTTGGGTTAGTCCGAAACGCATCGGCTTATACAATACTTTATGTACTTCGAGTCCCTGTTTGAACAAAGGGAAAAAGTTGACCAGGAGATAAAAAAAGAATAACAGGCTCATACCAAGCTGCCCCTGGATGACCACATCCTCCAATACTTCCAGCAGAGGGTCATTCGCGGTTCCGAACGTGAATGCCGAAAATGAAGCAGCAATAATAAATAAACCTATATAAAACCAAAACCCTGAACTTCGGAATGGCATGAGTGCGCCGGTAGAATTAGCTCTTTTTTGAAACCCCCAAATCCCTACAATAGCTGCAGCAATGGCGAGATATATCGGGCCGATCAGTGTCAGATTCCAGTCAATTTGTTTGGTATTGCGCAGATATTGTAAAGTAAGCATCAGCAGAAATAGTATACTGATCACCAGGAAGTTGATGAGTGCCGGCTTACCTTTTTTTCCTGATCCGCTCGTACTGATCCAAACAAAAAGTGCCATCAGTTCAGTGGATATTACCAGCAGAAATATGACCGTCAGCAGGAGCCAGAAAGGTGTGGAGTAGGATACGGCAGCCAATGCCGGGAAAGGCATAGGAGAAGCAACAAAGACCAGTATTGCGAGCAAAGCAGAGGCACCAAGCATAGCGAGTATACGACGAACAATGCCACTTTCAGGGCTGAAAGCATGGAAATAGTAACTTATACCCCCGTAAAGAAATGTGGTAAAGAGGAACATTACCCTACTTCCTTCTCCGAAAATGCTTAACGTTTCCAGCCGGGACAGTGCCAGTAGTATGATGAATACGATCATTCCTGACAGATACCAGAATCGTGGCAGTGTAGTCAGTGAGGCAAGGAGAACAGACAGCCCTGTCAGTGAAAACAACCAAAATAGCCCAACTGTAACGGAATTCGTTTCCATCACTGATGCTATGAAATTTTCAGTAACCAGCTGAGATGGAACAGATACACCATACTGCCATTGCCCGATTTGGAAAATGTCTACAACGGTGGAGATTTCAGAAACTTCGCTCAGAACATTCCAGCGAATTACATTAGACAGCGGATCAAAACCTTTCAGGATAAGAAACAAGATGGCAAAAAACAGGATCAGCAGGGAAGCAACGGCAGCCCGGCGCTCGGAGGCTGACCACACTCTCCAGAAAAAGAGTTCCTTCATACAGTTGGTTTAAACCGGATTAATAATTAGCAGTTACAAGATTACTGCGTTTTTCTATAAAGATTGAAATTAAAACGTTGCAGTAGATCAAATTCGTAAAAAGAGTAGCGAAATGTAGGTATACAGGCTCTGAACCTGCGAACCCCTACAAAGAAAGTCTCTCAAAAAGTTCCGTATAGAATTTTTGGAATGCCCTTTTCTGAAAATTTGAATACTGTTTTAGATAAAAAAGGGTGATTTTCTAAAAAATATCCTATAAATCAGGGGGGCAACTATTGGTACTGACCAAATTATCTCCTACTTTTGCGGTCTGAAAATAACCTCATCGAAGATAATCTAAATCATATTAATGGCAAACGCAACAAATACAGGAAAAATTACACAGGTAATTGGACCAGTTGTAGACGTATCGTTTGAAGACGCCGGACGCATCCCTGCTATTCTTGATGCGTTAGAAGTCATCAAAACAAACGGTCAAAGAGTTATTCTTGAGTGCCAGCAGCACTTGGGAGAAGACAGAGTTCGTACGATCGCTATGGATAGTACTGAAGGTATGCAGCGCGGTATGGTAGTTACTCCGTTGGGGACTCCTATCCAGATGCCTACCGGAGAAGCTATCAAAGGTCGTTTGTTCAACGTAGTAGGTGAGGCTATCGACGGCCTTACTCCGGTTGACAAAACGGGTAATGGGATTTCTATCCACCGTGCAGCTCCAAAGTTTGAAGACCTGGCTACCTCTACTGAGATCCTTTTCACAGGTATCAAAGTAATCGATTTGCTTGCTCCTTATGTAAAGGGTGGTAAAATCGGTTTGTTCGGTGGTGCCGGTGTTGGTAAAACCGTATTGATCCAGGAGTTGATCAACAACATCGCAAAAGCTTATGCAGGTCTTTCTGTATTTGCAGGTGTTGGAGAGCGTACCCGTGAAGGAAATGACCTGATGCGTGAGATGATCGAAGCTGGTATTATTAAATACGGTGACGCATTCAAACACAGCCTTGAAGAAGGTGGATGGGACATTTCAAAGGTTGATTACAATTCACTGAAAGAATCTCAGGCTACATTCGTTTTCGGACAGATGAACGAACCTCCTGGAGCACGTGCACGTGTGGCACTTTCAGGACTTACTATGGCGGAATATTTCCGTGATGGTGATGGCGAAGGTCAGGGTCGTGATATTCTTTTCTTTATTGATAACATTTTCCGCTTTACACAAGCAGGTTCTGAAGTATCGGCCCTTTTGGGACGTATGCCTTCTGCGGTAGGTTACCAGCCTACACTGGCTACAGAAATGGGTCAGATGCAGGAAAGGATTACATCTACCAAGCGTGGATCTATTACTTCTGTACAGGCTGTGTACGTACCTGCGGATGACTTGACTGACCCGGCTCCTGCTACAACGTTTGCTCACTTGGATGCAACGACTGTACTCAGCCGTAAAGTTTCTGAAAAAGGTATCTATCCTGCTGTGGATCCATTGGATTCTACATCACGTATCTTGAATGCTGAAACATTGGGTGACGCTCATTATGATTGCGCACAACGTGTTAAAAACATTCTTCAGCGTTACAAAGAATTGCAGGATATTATTGCGATCCTTGGTATGGAAGAACTTTCTGACGATGATAAGCTTGTGGTATCACGTGCACGTCGTGTAGAGCGTTTCCTTTCTCAGCCATTCTTCGTAGCAGAGCAGTTCACAGGTTTGAAAGGAACATTGGTTGATATCAACGATACAATCAAAGGTTTTAACCTGATCATGGATGGAAATTATGACCATCTTCCTGAAATGGCGTTCAACCTGGTTGGAACCATTGAAGATGCGCAGGCAAAAGGTGAGAAAATGCTTGCAGAAGCTGCCAGCAGAATATAAGTGTAAAATAGTTAATGGGTTTAGGAGTTGCGTTTACTCCAAAACTCTCGAACTCATAAACTCATAAACTTTTACAAATGCATTTAGATATTATTACACCTGATAAAAAGGTATTTAATGGCGAAGCAACAGCCGTTACATTACCAGGTACGGAAGGACAGTTTCAGATATTGAATCGTCATGCTCCGTTGGTAAGCACATTGGGTAAAGGAGATGTAGTCGTGGATGTAAGCGGCACAAAGCAAACTTACACGATCGACGGAGGAGTAGTAGAAGTGCTTAACAACAAGGTGCTGGTTCTGGCTGAAGCTATACTATAACCGGATATATTAAATTTTGACAAGCCCGGAGCTGCGAAAGTGGTTCCGGGCTTTTTTTGTTTTACTTAGTTAATTTATTGTAGGTTAACACATTATGAATTGTTCGTTTTTTGATAAACTAAATTTGAGTAATTTGCTGTAAACTATCACCTGGTTAAGGTATTTACTATTTTTGCGCATGTCCATTAAAATTCCATTTATTGAAAGTGAAATCATAGATCAATATTTATATGATGAAAATCCGCGTCCCTGGGTTATAGGGTTCAGTGGAGGAAAAGATTCAACGCTTCTTTTACAGCTGATCTGGAACGCGCTAAAGAAAATACCTGAGCAGACAAGAACACGGGAAATATATGTCGTTTGTAACGATACATTGGTTGAAAATCCGAGGATTGTTAAGTTTATAGAATCTACCTTAAAGAAGATTGAGATTTCGGCCGTGGAGCAAGGCTTGCCTATTCGTGTGCAGCGAACCACCCCAAGGCTGGAAGATACATTTTGGGTAAACCTGATCGGAAAAGGTTATCCGGCACCGAATAATTCTTTCCGTTGGTGTACCGAGCGATTGAAAATCAACCCTACTACGCAATTCATTAAAAGTAAAATCGATGAGCGCGGTGAAGTAATCATTCTTTTGGGTACAAGAACGGATGAAAGCTCTACCCGTTCCAGATCAATGAAAAAACATGCTCTTAAGGGACAACGGTTGCGTAAACACATGCTTCCAAATGCCTTTGTCTACGCACCGATCAGCGATATAGAAACAAGTGAGTTATGGCAGTATATGATGCAGGTTTCTCCTCCATGGGGTGGAACGCATAAAGAACTTGTGACGCTGTATAAAAATGCCAATTCAGGTGATTGTCCACTTGTCATTGATGAGAGTACGCCTAGCTGTGGCAATAGTCGCTTTGGATGTTGGGTATGTACGGTTGTGAAGCGCGATAAGTCGATGGAAGGGCTCATAGGCAATGGGGAAGAATGGATGTTGCCTCTGGTTGAATTTCGTGATTATTTGCTTGAATCCAGAGATATTCGTGAGAACCGTGAAAAACGTCGTCGTTTTGAAGCGAAGAATGTGGAGGATGAAGAAACCTGGGGACCTTATGTGGAAGATGTACGAGCCACAATGCTCACCAAGTTGCTGAACGCTCAGTATGAAATTCAACAGGAGCAGGGCGAAACTCTACAACTCATTTCTCATCAGGAACTCATTGCCGTACAAGTAATTTGGTATAGAGAGGGGCTTTTCAAAAACAGCGTGGCAGATATTTATAACAGCATATTCAATACCCATATCGATATGAGTAAACGCGTTTTGAAGATGCGGGAAGAAGAACAGCTGTTAAGAGAAGTTTGCTCAGATAGCCCGGATCAATTTGACCTGATTCAAAATGCGGTTAAATTGGTGAAAAGCAAATCAATTATGGTCAAGAAGCGGGGAATGCAGAATGATATAGAAAAACTTCTGGACGATTACCTTGACCATAAAGAATTGCTGAATAACCGGCAGGCTGTTGCATGATCGCATAATATTACAAAGGAAAACTTCTACTCTCCGTTAAATTGACCTCTCAACTTCATAGCTATCTTCTTGCGTTTAAGAAATTAAGAATTGACAGGTCACATGGGCCAGCACCTCATAAGCCCATTCTGTTACTTTCGATTTTACAAGCTGTTCAAAATTCACTGATTGAGCAGAATCGAATTTATATAACTCCTGAGATCGTTTCGTTGTTCTCCGCAAATTGGAGTTCGCTGGTTGTGACTAATCATTACTGCCGATTTTTTCTTCCATTTTACCATCTTTCTTCTGAATCTTTCTGGAAACTTGTTCCTAAACCAGGATATGAAAGTTTGCTTTCTTTAAAATCAAGCATCAGGAGCTTCTCTGGCCTGAATGCTGCCGTTGAATACGCTCAGATTGATGAAGAGCTGTTTCTCCTGATGAAGAACCCTGTGAGCAATGCAATTCTGAAAGAGTTCCTGTTGGATGAATATTTTCCGGATACGAAGGCACAGCTGGTGGAGCAAAAGGAATATCTGAACGATAAGTATTCCGAGATTGAAAAGAAAATCCTACATGAGCCAGCAGCAGCGTACAGAAGCGAGATTCAAACACTTATAAAGCAGCAGGATGAGGAAGAAATATTCATCCGGGGAGGGATTTTTAAACGTGAAATACCTAAGATTTACAATTATACCTGCTGTATTTCGGGCATGCGGATAGATGCAACAGTCCAGGTTTCTTTGATTGATGCATGTCATATCATACCGTTTTCAGAAAGTTACAATGACACGATTTCCAACGGGATTGCACTATGCCCGAATCTGCACCGCGCGTTCGATCGTGGTTTGATTTCTGTTGATGAAGATTATCGGGTAATTGTGTCCGGCACGTTCACTGAGGGAGAGACTGGTTATTCGATTAAGAAATTTGATCGAAAACGGATAAATTTACCTAAAAATCAAAGTTTTTGGCCTGATATTCAGAATCTAAATTGGCACAAATGCAACGTTTTTAAAGTTTAATCACCACAAGTGTCTAACTTCATCTCAATTCAGAAAATATGAATAAAAATATTCATCAATCCGATATAGAATGGCTAAATCCTTCTGCTGAGCCTACTCTTCCTCGACTTGTTAACAGTATAAATCTTCGAATTAAAAAACATGAAGAACATATTAAAAGGGACAGACAACTTATCGTTGATAATCTTCTTTTTATGAACATTGTAAATGATGCACATGAAAGAATAAAAGATAGATTAGCCAAAATTGAAGAAGCTCAGGAGATCTTGACATTGTTTAGGTAGAGAAGTTTCTTAACTACCTCACCCGACCATCGCCCTCAACCCCTCCACCACCAACTTCACCTTCCCCACCACACCTGCAACCTCCTCAACCGAATTAAACCGCCCCAAACTAAACCTTAAACAAGAAAACGCCTCTGTTTCTGAAAGTCCATGTGCGATGAGTACGTGGGAGGGTTCGATGGATGCGGAGGTGCAGGCGGAGCCGTTGGAGATAGCTATGTCGTTGAGCCCCATGATGAGGGCGTCGGAATCGCAGCCTTCGAAAAGGATGTTGGTTACGTTGTACAGGCGTCTTTCAGGGTTTCCGTTGATGCGGGTTCCGTCAATTTTTAGAAGCTCTTTTTCGAGTTCATCGCGTATGTTACCAATGCGTTGGGCATCCTGCTTCATTTCTTTTTGAGCCAGCTCTGCTGCCTTTCCCAACCCTGCAATGCCGGCTACATTCAGCGTTCCGGAGCGTTTTCCGCCTTCGTGTCCTCCCCCATGTAATAAGGCTTCCAGTTTTATCCTCCATGGTCTCCGCTGACGAATAAACAACGCGCCTGCTCCTTTTGGACCATAGAATTTATGAGCAGATAAAGGCATCAAATCAATACCCAGATCATCCACATTTACCTGCAATTTTCCGATTGCCTGTGTGCCATCCGTCATAAACAATGCTCCAGCCTGGTGGGCAAGTGCGGCAATTTCTTTAATGGGCTGGATCACACTGGTTTCGTTATTTACCAGCATCACAGAAATCAAAATGGTATAAGGCCGCAACGCCGATTTTAAAACTTCCAGATCCAGCAAACCGTCAGACTTTACAGGCAGGTATGTTACTTCAAAACCCTTGTTTTCCAGATACCGGCAAACGTCCAAAACGGCCGTATGTTCGGTCTGTACGGTGATGATGTGTTTTCCCCTGCTTTGATAATTTTCCGCCACGCCTTTGATCGCCAGGTTAATGGCTTCCGTAGCTCCGGAGGTGAACACAATTTCATGCATTTCAGAACCGATCAATTCTGCGACCTGTTGCCGGGCCACTTTTACCGCATCGTTCGCGCCCAAACCAAAAGCATGCGTCGATGCTGCATTGGCAAAATTGTCGGTAAGATAAGGCATCATCGTTTCTAGCACACGTGGATCGATGCGGGTGGTGGCGTTGTTATCGAGGTAAATCACAGCGTTTGGGCATTTGTTTTCACTACGAAGATAACGATATTGTATTACCGTTTCCATTCAAAGTTCGCTAACAAAGTGTCTGATGCTCGGCTAAATCTTCAGTTGCCCAATTTCCATCAGCAAAATTAGCGCCCCATCAGACAGTGCTTCGAATTCTACTTCTTCGAGTTCACAAAGTGAGAGTGCATCGCCTTTTTCTAGCAGCCGGTTTTGTACTTCAAAGGCACCATTGATGATATATACAAATACAGTATTCTGCGGATTGTTCAGAATATAACTACCTTCTTCCCTTCCATTGTATTGGCCTAATACCGCGCTCACAGAGCGATTCAAATTTGTAAATGCGGGAAGTAATTGATTGATCTCGTTTGTCGAAAAGCTATCAAGAAAGACTTCGTCCAGCAGGTTATCAGTTTCGTCTTGCGACAAACCCGGACGGATATGTATCTCTAAGTAACTGATCGGTTCGGTGGGATAGGGGTTCGCTACTTTGAAATCGCTTTCCGGAAAAGTATAAAAGCGAAACGTTTCTCCTACACTCAGAAATATAGAATCAATGCCGGTGGAAATCAATTCCACTCCGCCGACAACAGGTACAAGAATGATTTCCGTGAGTACATCAGTTTTAATGTCAATACTTTGGCCGGCATCCAGCTCCACTTCATGGAACGCAATAAGATCACCTATTCCTTTCGTATTATTAAACGTACTGTAACTACGAAACCCTTCGTTTCTTATTGCTTTACGCTGGCTTTGCAGGTATATATGAGCTGGCGTTTGTGTAATCATGACTTCAGTTTTGAGGGTTAATATAATGTGAAATGCTTAAAAATGAGCTCATTGGAATGAGTTCTGTTTCTGTCTGTTCTCCGCTACGAAGCTTTTCGTGATTGTCTTGCCCTGTAATTAAAATGCTACTACCTATCGTTTCCAGCCATATCACCGGATCGCTGTAAAAAGAGATCGCGATCCGGTGCTGGGCCTTATCTTCTATATGCGATGCAAGGATCTCAAACTTAAAATCATGGAACGGCAGGCATGGCAATCCCAGCGTATTGTAGACATCCGGAATGACGTCGTCAAGCTTTCTGATGTATCCTATTGCGGCGGAGCTGGTCAGATAATGCAGATGCTGTGCATCGGGAATATGGTCTGTAAGCTCCGCAAATGTGGAATGTTTACCTTCGGGATCCAGTCGCTGTGCCTGCATATAAAATTCAAGATGCGTGGCGTCAAACACAGCTTTCTCCCACGCAGACCTGGAGTCTGTGTCTATAACTTTCCGGTAACAAAGTCGAATGGATTTCATGGGTGGCTGTTGGCCGTCGGCTACTCTGACGGTTTTAAAATATCATTAACTAAGATCTCTGGCGACCTGAACCTATGCAGGAGTTTGACTGCCGACAGCGATTGCTGACGGCCAAATAGGCGACGCCAAAATACTCCTCCCCTACCCGTTCACCACAATCGTATGTGTCAGCTCAAATGCTGTAGTTACAGAACCTGTAACGGCAGCCATTTCAGTAGAAACTCCATCACTAAATACATTGTCTCTCGCATTGGTGGTATCCGCCTGGCCATGACTTTTGTACACACCTTGCGCATAAACCAATGCACTGGTTGCTTCCGGAAATGCGATTTGAGTTACCAATAACGACTTGCCGCTGGTATTGTAAACGTGGACGTGAATGTGCGGTGCACGACCCGAATACCAGCCCGGATAGATACTTGTAAAGGTGGCGAGCCCATTGGTATCAGTAGCTTGTCGTCCTCTAAGAAAACTGACGCTTTGATAGTTAGTGGACTGCATGCCTGTGCCCCCATACTGTGAATAATTACCGGCGGCATCGCAATGCCAGATATCAACTAGGGCACCGGCAAGAGCGGCGCAACTGTTGTTTTTGTTCTGGATGGTGATCTTAATGGTCAGTTTATTGCCCTGTCTGTCAGAGGTAATGTCGTTTAAAACGTAGCTCCCCGGTACTTTAGTAGGAAAAGGACCTTCGGTTTCAGTAGCAGTAATGGTGCAGGTCCCGTCTCCGCTCCCTGCTGAGGTACCCGCTTCTGTAGTGTCCACCGGATCAATTGACTTGTTGGAGCAACTTACAATAGCAGCCAAACCCAATGCTGAAAATCCTCTCTTTAAAAATTCTTTACGTTCCATCTGTTTCGTGTTCAAGGTGTATCTACTTACCTTATCGAAATAGACGTGTCTCTTGTTGCAGAGGTGGCTGAGTTTACCGGTAAACAGGACTTTTGTATCGGTGAATGGAAAAATGAATCAGTGATTTTTCCACTTTTCTATAAAGCTCAGATATGAGTCACCGACAGGGATTTCTTTACCGGACTGCAACGCTATTTTTTTATTTACTATAAAATGAATGTGCTTTTCCCCTACTATGAAACTACGATGCACCCGGCTGAATCCGGCACCCGGTAATTTTTCGAGTACCATTTTTAGTGACATCAGTGTAAGAACCGGCCTGGGTATATCAATCAGGAAAATCTTAATATAGTCTTCCATAGACTCAATATATTCGATTTCTGCGGGATCAATACGGATCATTTTATATTCTGATCTTACCATAAATGGTTCCCAATTCTGCTCTGATTGCTGTTTGCGTAGCAGATACTGTTCCTTTGCACGCTTCACTGCTTTTTGAAAACGTTCCGGAGTAATCGGCTTCAGCAAATAATCTATAGCTTCCAGTTCAAAACCCATATGCGCATACTTTTTATGTGCAGTGGTAAAAATGACCATAGGTTTATTTTCCAGAGAAGCTACCAAATCCAATCCGGTGATATCCGGCATACTGATGTCAATGAAAAGCAGATCGATCTGATGTTGTTTCAAATAATCAGCTCCTTCGATGGCATCATCAAAAGTTTCCAGCAAGCTCAGCTCAGGAATTGCTGAAATGTAATTTCTGATCAGCTCCAAAGCCAGCGGTTCGTCGTCAATCGCTATACACTTCATTTCAGATCCATGGATTGGAGTTTAAGGTCAACTTCAAAAAGACCGTTTTCTTTTCTGATCTCCAGATCATACCGGTCTGCATAGAAGTATTTCAATCGCTTTTCTGTATTCAAAATTCCAACACCTTCTCTATCGGTTTCCGCTGTTGTTTCGGTGATTTTATTACGGCATGAGAATTCTATAGAGTGGCTGGATGCCCGGATTTTTATTTCTATTAAATTCTCGTAGCGATTACTAACCCCATATTTGAAAGCATTTTCGATAAAAGTGATCAAAATAAGAGGTGCTATCAACTGATTTTCAGCACTTCCTTCCACATCAAAATTCACTGTTGTCTTAGCATTCAAACGCAGCCTCTGAAGATCAATATAGTTCTCCAAACACTGGATTTCATGTTTAAGAGGTACAAAATCTGCCGAAGCCTCCTCCGTAATGTATCGCAGTAGCTGGGAAAGCTTCAAAATGCCGTCAGCTGTGTGGTCACTCTTTACGACGGCAAGGGAATAAATATTATTTAATGTATTGAATAAAAAGTGAGGGTTGATCTGAGCTTTGAGAAAAGAAAGTTCAGCCTTCGCTTTTTCTGTTTCAGAAACCATCATCCTTTTCTCCGACCATCTCCATTGTTCTGATATTTTAACTGCCATAGCTATTGCCCATACTACCAAAAAGAGAACCAGGCTTACAAAGTCGATAGCGGGTTGGTTAGCTCTATCCATTCTTTGCGGTGGCGCTATGTGTGGTGGCTTGTTATGCAGATAGGGTTCACGAGCTTTCATTTGGTAAGCCGGCTTTCCCGAACCGGGTGGTTCGGGGACAGGTGCGCCAGGACCATCTATTTCCTGGATGTGATTATCCGTTATCTGCCGAAATAAAAGGTTTTCAAATGGTTTAGTATAAAAAAACAGAAAAAAGCAAAACACAAAAATGCTGAAATAGGCTACATACCGCTTGGTGAAAAAAAGCCTGGGAATCAGCAAAAACGTATTGCCGTAGTAGACCACGAGGTAAATGGAAATAAATATCCAGAAAGGTAATGACGTACAAATCGAGCTCATGACATCCGGATCCAGTTCACGGGAAATAATCGTGAGAGGTAGAAAGGCAAACAGAAGCCACGCTGATAGATGAATAAGCCAATGGTTTCGTAATCTAAGCATGACCAGGAGGTTGTATGATATCGAAATAGCCAGCGAATATATCACTTACAGAAACAAAAAGTTTTACTATTTTGGAAGACACAAACGGATGTACCATATGGCCCAGGTAAAAGCAAAAACTGAACTTTTCAAAATTCTGGGTGTAGGATTCGGTGTTGCCGTAACAGTCGGTGGTACAATAGGTACGGGCATACTCCGAAAGCCCGGGCCTATTGCTGAGCAGCTCGGTTCTCCCCTGCTCATTATGGGCTTATGGTTGGCTGTGAGCCTCTATGCATTTTTAGGTACGCTCTGTACCATTGAGCTTGGAACCTCTGTTCCCAAAGCGGGTGCCTGGTATGTATATGCACAGAGGGCTTTTGGGAATTATGCTGGTTTTGTGGTCGGGATCAACAGTTGGCTGGGAACCTGTTCGGCACTGGGTTTTGGCGTCTATACAATGAGTGAATACCTGGCATTGCTTATACCCACACTTACAGGATATGAGGCATTTGTTGCTGCCGGAATTCTTAGTACACTAACCGGGATTCACTGGCTTGGACTGGCTTTGGCAAGTACTTTTCAGAATATCATGAGTGTATTGAAAGGTGTGGGTTTGTTTGCGTTTGTTGCTGTCTGTTACATCTATGGAGAAGAGGTTTCAGCTCAGCAGGTTGGTGTTGCTACAAGTCGTATTGCTCAGACCGGCAGCTGGATAGCACCTGTTGTTTTTTCTTTACAAGCGATATTTTATACCTACGACGGATGGCATACAGCAGCCTATTTTACGGAAGAAGACCGTGATCCTACGAAAAATCTGCCACGTTCTATGATCGGAGGTGTGTTGCTGATTATTATCATTTACCTACTCTGTAATCTCGCCATTTTGCACGTCATTCCTATGCATGATCTGGCTCAGTCAAAGCTGGCTGCGGCGGATGCAATCAGACTTATTTTTGGGGAAGGTACCAGCAAAATTGTAACGATATTCCTGATGGTATCCATCCTCGGTATTGTCAATGCGCAATTACTGTTCAATCCGCGGGTGTTGTATTCCATGAGTCGTGACGGACTATTTCTCAAAGGCGGAACAAAAGTTAATAAAGGCGGAACGCCTTCACAGGCTATGATGATTACCTCCTGCATTGCTGTAGTCCTGATTCTGACAGGGAAAGAAACCTGCGAACGATTATCAGATATTGCAACATTTTTTTTTGTATTAGGTTATACTTCTGGATTTGCATCATTGCTGGCGCTCAGAAAAAACGAACCGGATTTGCCAAGGCCATGGAAGGTGCCGGCGTACCCGGTTCTGCCTGTGATCATGCTTATGTTATCAACTGCATTTCTGGTCAGTGCCGTGGTGCAGGACTTATCGAGCAGCCAGTTTGCCCTACTCTTTCTGGTCATCAGCTATCCGTTGTATCTGCTGGTTAAAAAATGGAATAAATAGTAGTAATAATTTTCTTATTTTGGCTGATAGTAAGTGGGAAGTCTTAATTTAAAGCCATGGTTCATAAAAGATTAGCTTATCCTCTGATTGTATTGGTTGCAGGTTTGTTGCTCGCTGCAGTCAGATATACCGATGAAGATTTTACCAAAATAATTACTGGCCAACTTCAAAAATATCGTTCCGTTTACCCTCAGGAAAAAGCATATCTGCATCTGGATAAACCCTACTATTCAGTAGGTGATACCCTTTGGTTTAAAAGTTATCTGGTAGAAGGTGCTATGCATCAGTCGGATAGCGCATCAACCCTCCTTTATGTAGATATGATAGAACAAAGTACAGGCAAAAATGTTGCTTTGAAACGTGTGCAACTGGACGGCGGTACGGGCCATGGAGATATTGTGCTGGCATCCCCCTTGCCAGCAGGTGCTTATGTAGTAAGAGCTTATACGAATTGGATGCGCAATTTCTCAGAAGATTATTTCTTTCAGAGAAACATTTTCATTTTTGATCAGAATGCCACTATTCCACCCTCCGCACCGGAAGGGTTGGATATGCAGTTTTTTCCGGAAGGTGGGCAGCTTTTGACCGGGATTATCGGACGGGTTGGCTTTAAGGCAACAAGCGCTGACGGTTTAGGTACTGAGGTAAACGGCTTCATCGCTGACGAAAAAAACGATACTGTAGTTTCCTTCAAAAGCATGCATCTCGGCTTGGGTAATTTTCAGTTTACACCCGAAAAGGGCGTGAAATATACAGCATATATCAAAAAGGAGAATGGTGATCTGAAGACATTCCCACTTCCCGCAGCTATGGAACAGGGCTATTCACTCATGGTTGATAATGTATCCAATCCAAAGACAATGCGTATTCTGATATACCATAATTTTCAGGACGGAAAAGAACGGAATGTGCACATTGTAGGGCATTCACGTGGCGTTGTCACCTTTGTAGCCCGAGGGAAAGTGAGTAGCCGAAATCTGAGGATGAATCTTGATAAAAAGGATTTACCGGAAGGTATCACACACCTCACGCTTTTTGACGATCAGAACAGGCCGGTCTGCGAAAGACTTGTTTTTATTGATCATGGCAACCGGCTCAGGGTAGTGGTTACTCCTGACAAAAAGGTCTATAAACCAAGAGGAAAAACCGAATTATCTGTGATGGTTACTGATACATCGGGCAAGCCGGTTGAAGTAAGCCTTTCTGTTTCTGTGACGGATGCCGGACAGATAGCCATGCAGCCTTACGACCAGGATATCAGCTCTTATTTATTACTTACATCTGATCTGAAAGGGACAATAGAGCAACCCGGATACTACTTCGATCCTTCCAAAACGGAACGGAGATCAGCTATAGACCATTTGATGATGACTCAGGGATGGCGTAGGTTTCTATGGCAGGACGTGATGAAGGATTCTCTGGCCCGGCCCCGGCGATTGATAGAGCAAGGAATTACATTGTCTGGTACAGTAAAGCGTGGGAACCGTCCTGTAACGGAGAAAGTACTTTTCTCTCTTTATCTGCAGAATGATAGTGTCAAAACCATGCTTTCAGGTGAAACGGCGGAGAATGGCTTTTTTGCAATTCAGGATATGGTATTTACTGATTCGCTCAGTGCCCGTTTACAGGGAATGAATAGAAGAGGTAATCAGAACCTGACATTCGTGGCGTATATTTTTCAACCTCCGGTATTTACAGTTGTGAAAGTGCCTTATTACCCTGTAACTGTGGAGGCGGAGCAGTTGCAGGCCTATCTCAAACGAGCAGAAGAGTATAAAGAAATCATCAGGACAATCAGAGCCAACCGTGAAAAGTTGCTGAATGAAGTGACAGTTAAGGCCAAGAGGGAATCGCAGCGGGATACAAGAAAATTATACAGCAATGCGGATGCGTCTATCAAAATGACGCCGCAGCTGGCTTCTTCGGCTTTCAGCATATTGGATGTGCTTGCCGGGCGTGTTGCCGGAGTGCAAGTACTAGGTACAGGAATGAATGCCACAGTTTCGATCAGAGGTAGTCGTGGAGAACCACAATTTATACTGGACGGAATGCCGGTTGAAAAAGATATGCTTACATCCATTAATATTAATGATGTGGAATCCATTGATGTACTTAAAGGGCCTTCTGCGGCCATTTATGGCAGTCGTGGTGGAAATGGTGTGATAGCGGTTTATACTAAAAGAGGCGATTCTAATTATGACTATTCCAATGATGTAGTGCCGGGTGTTCTGGTGACCAAAATCGCAGGTTATAATACGCCAAGAGATTTTTATATGCCTAAATATGATCAGTCCCGACAAGAAGACGCTCGTCCTGATTACAGATCCACCGTATTTTGGGCTCCGATGATCAGGACTGATAAAGATGGTAAAGCAAAATTGACTTATTACAATAGTGATGCAGTGTCTGCCATGGATATCCGCACCGAAGTGCTCAGCGGAGATGGGAGAAGCGGTGTGTCCCGACAGACCTATTCTGTGCAATAGCAGTTATCAAAACAAGAATAGGGCAACTTTGTCGTTACTATTCTTGTTTATACCAGCATATCTCCTGACAAAAAGAACAAAAAACAATAACTTTGCTTTTTACCACCAAACGCCCGGTTTGGCTCGCAATCAGATGGGCATCATGACAAGATATGAGGACCAGACCCTTTAATATATTCTTCCTGATCGGCTTTGTGCTGATCATTCATGCTGGACATATAGCGAGCGCACAGAACAAAACTGGCGGTGAACAAGCTCAGCCTGATTCACTGAGTGTACCGGATCAGCATCTGAAAGATGAATCTCTGGCTATTGAAGGGATGAAATTTCTAATGAGAGACGAACCTGCCAAAGCACTTCCGATTTTTGAAAAATTAATTGAAAAAACGCCTGGTAAAGCGGCCGGTCATTATATGCTGGCTCGTGCTCTTGTAAAGCTCGAAAGAGCAGATGAGGCAATTGTTGCTTCACGTAAGGCCTACGATCTGGATAAAAACAATATTTTCTATGCGCAACAACTCGGTGAGCTATTAGCCAAGGGAAGAAAATATGCCGAAGCAGTCCAGATCTACCAGGCACTCGTGGCTAAAAGTCCGGATAATATACAGTATGGAATAGAGCTTGCTGCGATTTATGTGTTTAATGACCAGTATGACAAAGCCATCGTAACCTATGATAACCTTGAAAAATCAATAGGAGTTACGGAAGAAATCACACATCAGAAACAACAGCTTTATTTACGCCAGAACAAATTAGATAAAGCACTGGGCGAAGCTCAAAAACTAATTACTGCGGAGCCCGGAGAAGTTGCCTATCGGATTGAGCTTGCTGAGATGCTCATTGCCAATGACCGTACCAATGAGGCTATTTTGCCATTGGAAGAGGCACTGAAGATCAATCCGGACGAAGCTCAGGCACATGTGTTGCTGGCGGATATCTATCGCAGGAACGGGGATATTGAAAAATGTAACAGGGAGTTAAAATTGGTATTTGCCAATCCCAATCTGGAAGCAGAGCCCAAAATACGGGTTTTGTCAGGGTACGTTAAAATGCTGAAAACGGAAGCCGAATTCCAGGATGCAGTAGTGCTGGCTAAGCAATTAGCTGATACTCACCCCAACGACTCCAAAGCGAGTATTGTGTATGCTGATCAGCTCATGCGTACAGGTAAAAAGATAGAGGCAAGAGATCTTTATGCAAAAGCAGCCCGTTTGGACGGCTCTACGTTTGAAGTTTGGGGTGCCCTTATACAACTCGATGGAGAATTAAATCAGGTAGACAGTATGTTGGTGCATTCCGAACTAGCTCTGGAAGTTTTCCCGAACCAGGGTTTATTATGGTATTCCAATGGCACGGCTCACCTGATGAAGAAGGATTACAACAAAGCCATTTCTTCGTTCGAAGAAAGTCTTAAGCTGATTACTGATAAGCCGGATATGATTCCATATATCCATGCCCAGCTGGGAGATGCATTTAACGGTTTGGGTAATCATGAAAAATCGGATGCTGCTTATGAACTTGCTCTGAAAGAAAATCCGGATAACGATCATGTACTCAACAATTACAGCTATTTTCTGTCATTGCGTAAAGAGAAGATGGATCAGGCTTTGAAAATGTCAGAAAAACTTGTGCAAATGCACGCTGACAACCCCACATACCTGGATACGCATGCCTGGGTTCTTTATATTTTAAAAGATTATAAAAAGGCCAAAACATACCTCGAAAAAGCAATATCCATAGAAAGCACACTTGTAAGCGGAACGATTGTTGAGCATTATGGAGATGTCTTGTTTAAATTAGGGGAACGTGACAATGCAGTTACCCAATGGAAAAAGGCCAAAAAGATGGGTGAAACCACTGAGCTGCTTGATAAAAAAATTGCAACTGGAGCTTTACATGAACAATAGAATAGTAATGTGGCTGATGGTCACAAGTATGATATGGCTTACGGCATGTCATAAAAGCAAGATAACAAAAAACACTTCTGCCGCTATCCGGGATTCTCTTGTGATTGCTGGTGGAGAAGCTAATAAAAAGGATGCTATAGTTGGTGAGCCAGTTGAACCTATAAAAGTGAACGAGGTAGCATTTGATTACATGACCGCCAAATCAAAAGTTTCTTTCGAGAGTAGCAAGCAGAATTTTGATAATACCAATCTCAATATCCGGATGAAAAAAGATAGCCTTATCTGGATATCTGTAACCGGTGTAGGATTTGAAGTAGCCCGTGGGCTGATAACGCCGGATTCTATTATTTTTATGGATAAATTTCATAAGCAATACTTCGTGTTTACTTATGAGCAACTGAGTAAAAGGTACAATTTTGAGCTTAATTTTGCACTTCTTCAGTCCGTAATTGTAGGTAGTCTCCTCTTCCCTGCTCTGCCTGCCGATCGTTTTACCAAACAGGAGAATTTTTATGTGATCAATCAGGATAAAGGTCGTATCGGAGTAGTCAATTATGTGGCAGAGGACAATAAAAAACTTACAAAACTTAATGCTACTGAGAATGGTACAAACAATACCTTCGCTTTAGAATATACAGATTTTCGGGCCGTTAATGATCTCCTCTTCCCTTTTACGAGTCTGGTGATGCTTCATGTAAAATCATTACAGGACGGAAAAGCATCCGATACGAAAATCACGTTGAAACACTCCAGGGTTGACATTCAGGCACAAAGTCCGGGCTTCCCGTTCAGTGTACCATCAGGCTATACCCGTAAGCTGTAAACCATATTGTATTTCAAATAATAGGGCAAAACAGTAAGTCTGCTTAACTTTGTCCGCCGGTTAGGTATTTCAGGTTGATAAAAACAATATATGCCCCTATATAAATCACACTATTGCTGTTTCATATTAGCGCTTCTGCTTTCCTGCTGTGCGGTGTCCGGTGCATTTGCACAAAAAACAAGAGAACAGCTGGAGAAGGAAAAAGCCGAAAACCAAGGTAAGATCAGAGATATACAAAATATACTTAAGCAGACCTCTTCTCAGAAAAATGTCAATCTGGGGCAATTGAGGGCGCTGAATCAGCAAATTAATACCTACCGGAAACAAATAGATCTGCTTTCAGACGATCTGGCTTTGTTGGACAAAGAATTGGCTGTGTTGCAAAAAAAGCAGCAGGAATTGGCAGCGAGTCTGGCAAAAGTTAAGGAGGAATACGGACATATGATTTACGAAGCCTCCAAGCGGAATGCCTATATGAATCAGCTTGTATTCCTGTTCTCGGCCGGAACATTCAATCAATTTGTGCTCCGATACAAGTATTTGAAACAATATACTGAAGCGCGGCAGGGGCAGGTGAAAGAAATGGAAGTGCTCGAAGATAAGTTAAGGGCTGAACGTCAAAGGATTACTTCGAAGAAAAGTCAGCAGAAGAATGTTTTGGATACTCGTGTAACGGAAAATACAAAGCTTGAAGGCTTAAAAGTGAAGCAGAACGAGGTAATCAAGGAATTATCTCAGAAAGAGGTTGAACTTCGAAAACAGATAGCTGAAAATAAGCGTGCAAACGATTTTCTGGAGGCTAATATTCGTAGGATAGCTGAGCGTGAAAGAAGAGAAAGGCTCGAACGTGAGAGAAAGGAAAGAGAAGAACGCGAAGCCAGAAGGAAGGCCGAAAGAGAGCGGATTGCCCGGGAAAATGCAGAAAGAGAAAAGAAAGGAGAAGCTGCTGTAAAAGAGGAACCTAAAGAAGAAGAACCCGTATTCTCGTCGGGTGGAATGAATGAGGAGGAATCGACACTGGCTTCGTCTTTCACTGCTTCACAGGCAAGATTACCCTGGCCGGTGAAAGGGTTCATTTCCAGTCATTTCGGCCAACGCCCCCACCCTGTACTTAAAGGTGTTATGGTTGATAACCTGGGAGTTGATATTCAAACATCAGCAGGAGATCCTGTCCGTTCGGTGTATGATGGTGTGGTACTGGATGTAACCCAGATGCCGGGAATGGGTAGCGTTGTTGCTATTCAGCATGGTAACTATATGACTATCTATGCTAAAATGAGCGGAGTGAGCGTGCGGCCCGGACAAAAGGTAAAAGCCAGGGAAGCTATAGGACGTGTGGCGACAGACAGTGACGGAACATCTGAACTGCAGTTCCAGATCTGGAAAAATACATCCAGATTGAATCCGGAAAGCTGGTTACAAAGACGTTAACAGTAAAAATCAAAGTTCACCAGAACTGTATAATTGAAATAGTATGTCTGTACATAAGGCTGATATCAAGCGTGTTACCACTCACGTCATTCAGGAAATGAAGACAAGGGGCGAGAAAATTTCCTGTCTGACTGCCTATGACTATTCCATGGCAGGAATCGTCGACGCCGCAGGTGTTGAGCTTATTTTAGTAGGCGATTCGGCTTCTAATGTAATGGCAGGACATGAGACTACCCTGCCCATCACGATTGATCAGATGATCTATCACGCGCAATCCGTAGTAAGAGCTGTGAAGCGCGCGCTGGTAGTTGTAGATTTGCCTTTCGGATCCTATCAGGGAAATTCGCGTGAAGCTTTGAGTTCTGCAATCAGAATTATGAAAGAATCAGGTGCTCATGCTGTGAAACTGGAAGGGGGATTAGAAATCAAAGATTCTATTACTCGTATATTAAGTGCAGGGGTTCCTGTAATGGGTCATTTGGGGCTCACACCGCAATCAATTTATAAATTTGGGACTTACTCCGTTAGAGCTAAAGAAGAGGCTGAGGCGGAGAAATTAATGGAAGATGCCAAAATGCTTGAGGAAGTAGGTTGTTTCTCAGTAGTATTGGAGAAAATACCATCCAAACTGACCAAGATGGTGTCGGAAAGTATCGCTATTCCTACGGTGGGCATTGGAGCTGGTCCGGACGCAGATGGACAAATATTGGTGCTACATGATTTATTGGGCATCAATAAGGCATTTAAGCCCAGATTCCTGAGAAGATACGCAGAACTGAATGACATCATGCTTGATGCAATCGGAAATTATATCAAGGATGTCAAAAATAACTCCTTTCCAAATATGGGAGAATCTTATTGACCTTTTAAAAAGTATTAAACTAATAATATGGCCAGAAGACCATTTCAAATTATATATGAAGACAATCATTTGATTATTGTCAATAAAGAACCAGGCATTCTGGTTCAGGGTGACTCTACAGGTGATAAATGTCTGCTTGATATGGTCAAAGACTATATCAAGGAAGAATACGACAAACCAGGTGCCGTATTTTTAGGTACGGTACATCGTTTGGACCGTCCGGTAAGCGGACTTGTCGTGTTTGCAAAAACATCCAAGGCGCTGGAACGTATGAATGAAATCTTCCGCAAAAGAGATGTTCAGAAAACATACTGGGCTGTGGTGAAAAATAAACCTGCTGTAAAAAAAGGAAGGCTTGTACACTGGTTGTCCAAGGATGAAAGAAGAAATGTAACCACAGCACATGATTATGAGGTTCCTGGTTCTCAAAAAGCTGAATTATCATATCGTTGGCTGGGTGAGATCAATAAATTTCATCTGATAGAAGTATCACCTATAACCGGCCGGCCACATCAGATCCGTGTGCAGTTGGCATCTATGGGTTGCCCTATACGTGGTGATGTGAAATATGGATCTCCGAAAGGAAATCCGGACGGCAGCATCAATTTGCACGCAAGAAGATTATTTTTTGAACATCCTGTAAAAAAGGAGCCGGTGATATGCAGAGCAGGCTTACCGAACGACCCTTTCTGGGAAGAATTTTTGACACTGGATAACGAAGAAGTAAAACCGGAACATCTGGGTTTCTTCTACGAATAAAATTTATCATGATAGAAAAACTCAAACAGCGGTGGAATGTAAAAAATGGCTGGGATGTGCTTATCATCCTACTCGTTTTCGCTTGTACGGGTTTTTCTATTCTTTATATTAAGCGCGCTTTCTTTGAGTTGATCGGCCTCACCAACGAATCACCATCCTGGCTACGGTGGACTGTCAACATCATCATTATTTTGCCTCTCTATCAGGTTGTATTGTTATGCTGGGGCTGGATATGGGGCAAGTTTTCTTTCTTCTGGCAGTTCGAAAAAAGGATGTTTTCCCGCATCGGAAGCTGGTTTGGGATGGGTAAATCCAAAGCCTGATCACGCACTACTTTTTCTCCCTTTTCCTATTCAGTTTCCAGGCTGAAAATCCAAGATAAACCATACTTCCGCGTGCTCCTGTTTTCCTGATCAGACCATTGATATTACTAAATCCCAGAAACATCGGTCCGAAATGAGCGATTGCACCGATGGACGGCTTTTTATTACCCTCTATAAACGAAATCGGGAAAGCAAAGTCAGAATCTTCGTCTTCAAAACGCGGTGTTATCGTGAAAGAATTGGGCTGATACATATCTAATAGCTGATCATTTCGATACTTGTATCTTTTCGTTTGTGCCAGGTTGATAAAAAAGCCTTTCACAAGCTGAATATCGGCTTCCAGGTTTAAGGCGCCCGGCAGCCGGACAGTTCTGTTTAAGGTGGTATCCTGTGTATAGGGAAGAAGTTCCATCAATCCTTCAGGACCGCGGTCACTGATTGTTTCCATGGCCGATTGGTTCATCAGGTACTCAGGTACACTTCCTGAAATGACTTTACTATTATTTGTTTTATAACGTATACTACCTACGTCAGTTAAAGAAGCAGCCAGGCGTAAAATATATTTGGGATTTTCGTCAAATTTTTCTGCGGTATTTTTCCAGAAAGCCCCCAGTTCATAGGTAAAACCAAGATCATATGCCCATCCATTGGCATATTTATCGGAATTGAAAAGATTACCGATACTCATCCTTTGGTTGACATGACTATATCCACTCTCATAAGACATATTTGATAGGACCAATTCACTTATTTCAGGATCCGTTCCCTCAGGTCGTAGCGCATATTGACTGATATCTGCATCCAGATAAGCGACCCGTGCTCCAAATATCCGCTTCCCCGTAACACCCAGTCTTAACTTATGAGCGTCAGTATCGAGAACCAGTAGGCCATAACTAAGGCTTGCGTCGGAAAAGCTCTGCTGAACCGTATTGAAATTTCCCCAGTCTCCATCCGCAGGAAGTGCTTCTCCGGTATCAAGTCTGCGGAAATACATATTTTTAATCGGACCCGGAATGTTATTACCCGTTACAACACCTCTTGTCCTGAATTGTAATGCAATACCCTGGCGGCTATCAATAGAATACATCACTGAGGGCCAGCGAATTTCGCTTACCAGATGAAGCGGGTTTTCAGTTAGAGAGCCCATCGTCCGCGAACGACCATAGAGTTCTTTGGTAGAGTGAGGTGCAATAAGTGGATATAGCAGCGAATTTTTACCAAGAAATACAAAATAGCGATAATTAATACTGCCCCCTAATGTTCCGATGTTGACCTGCCATTTGTGTTTGGAACCACCTAGAACAGATGGATTATAAGAAGCCCGGTACAGCCCTCCGTAATTGCTATATTGCAATCCGGGAATTTGCTGGGCGTAGGATGTGAATGCAAATAACGATAATATCAGCGCGGTAATAAGTGTGTTTTTTTTCAAAATAGTGACTAGCTTTTTAAAGTCAGTTCCCCGACTGTATTATAATGTATAATCTCTTCTTCGATAAATTTCTTTAAAATACTCGATAGCAATTTTTCGGGTATGTGATCAAAAGAGAGGGCCAGTGCTCTTGGAGATACGCTGTTATTTTGTCGGATAAAATCAAGAATAGCTTGTAAATTCCCATCCTCTGCAGATTCGCCTTTCTTGTTTGAAATACATACATCACAAATGCCACAGGGATCCGCATCAAATTCATTGAAATATTCTAACAGCAGCAAAGTTCTGCATTGCCTGGTATGCGATGCATAACGTACAACTGCACCTGCCTTGTCTAAATCCCTTTTTTTCTTTTTTTCAATTTCTCTGATGTTAAGTGGAAGCAAAGAAGCATCGTATCTGGGAGTCATGTAAGTAATTTGTGGTTGATCCCGACGAGGCTCATACACCAGAATGTCTCTTTCCTGCATAAACATCAGCTTCTTGATCACTTCCTGCTGCGGGGCGAAGAAAATCTGAGCGATCTCACTTTCAGATATTTTCACATATTCTGTAAACAATTCTCCACCATACAACCGCAATATCACTTTGATAAACGAATCCATTTCACGATAGCGTATCTGGAAATCATACAATTGCCGGTTATCTACCAGAAAATGTAATTTGGACGGCTCATTGAAATTTTCTCCGAGCTGAATAAATCCTTCCTCTTCAAGCAGTTTAAGCGCATAATGTGTTTCATTTACAGGTAATCCGAATATGCCGGTAAAGTCTTTTATATCAAAGTTATAACTCACAAACTCAGACCCGCTGACAGGAATTTTGTAATAATTAGCTAATGCCTGGTATACGCGTCTGATCAGCTCGAAAGGTGGATATTTGCGTTCAACGCTATCAATTAATTCCTCAAGATCAATTCTGTTAAAAAGAGCTACGGCGTATGCTTTCTTTTCATCCCGCCCAGCTCTTCCTGCTTCCTGGTAATATGCTTCCAGATTCTCGGGTAAGTCATAATGGACGACAGAGCGGACATCCGGTTTGTCGATCCCCATACCAAAGGCATTAGTGGCAACTACAACCCGCGTCTGGTTCTGTATCCAGGCAGACTGTCGATCCCCGCGATCTTTAAAAGGCAGTCCGGCATGATAGGGCAAAGCAGGAATGCCATTGCGAACGAGGGAATCGGCCAGCTCTTTGGTTCGCTTTCTCGTTCTTACGTATACGATGGACGTTCCGGGAACATTTTTTAATATCTGGACCAGCTTCCGTTCTTTATTTTCTTCAGCAAAAGCTGAGTAGGACAGGTTAGCACGGGCGAAAGATTGTTTAAATACGCTGGCCGATTTCATTTTTAACTTATCCATGATATCAACACGAACCTCCTCGGTAGCTGTGGCAGTCAGTGCCATGACGGGTACGCCAGGCAACAGGTCCCGAAAATCAGAGATAAGCAGATAGGAGGGACGAAAATCATAGCCCCAGGCCGAAATACAATGAGCTTCATCAATAGCGAGCAGGCATATCTTCATCTGTTTCGCACGCTGAATCATTATATCAGTGCGAAGTCGTTCCGGCGAAACATATAGGAACTTGGTGTGACCATGAATACAATTATCCAGCGTGATGTCTATCTCATGCCGGTTCATGCCTGAGTGAATAGCTGCTGCTGATATATTGCGTCGTTTCAACTGCTCTACCTGATCTTTCATCAGGGCGATAAGAGGAGTGACTACGATGCATACACCTTCCATAGCCATAACCGGAACCTGAAAACAAATAGATTTGCCGCCACCTGTCGGTAATAAAACCAGCGTATCCGTCGCATTAAGTACACATCGGATAGCATCTTCCTGCAATGGCCTGAATTGATCATATCCCCAATACTGTTTAAGGATAGCGTGGAGATCAGTCATGGTTTACTCTTATTGATGAATATGGCTGTAAAGTAACAAAATTATGGTGGCTGAAAATTCTTACTGCGTGAGCCGACCCTAAAATTCGCTTGTTTTAAATTGAAAAAACTAATTTTACTTCCATGCTAATAAACTAAGCATAACCATAGTTACGTTTCTTTACAAATTATGGTTTCTTGGAAGCTATTTCCTCTATTTGACATTTATTAATTGTTGTTGTTTCATTTATGCGCACATTATTGCTGCTTGCTTTTCCTCTGTTCCTGTCAGGATGTTCGGTATCACATTATGTAAATCGCGAGATAAAAAGATCGGACATATTAAGTCAACAGCACACTGGCGTATCTGTTTTGTCAGAAAATGGTAGCAAAAGTCTGGCTGCTTATAACGACGACAAGTACTTTATTCCGGCATCAAATACCAAATTATACAGTCTTTATGCCGGATTGTCCATTCTGGGTGATTCCATTCCGGGACTTGAATACCTGGAATGGGGAGAACTGCTGTTGATAAGAGGCACAGGTGACCCTTCATTATTACATCCCGATCTGCCAAAAAGTAAGGTAATTGACTTTTTGAAATCGAGAAAAGAGCAGATTTTTTATACATCTGTTCATTTCGAAGACAAGAGATTCGGACCAGGCTGGGCATGGGACGATTACAATGGTTATTATCAGCCGGAAATATCTGCGATGCCTATTTACGGTAACATAGCCCGTTTTTCACAGAAACAAGAGCGTGAATTTTCAGTTTATCCTCATTATTGGAAACGTTTTACAAGAAAGGATACAACAACAACAGGATTCCTGAGAGATGAAGAAAGCAATTACTTTCATTATTCACAGGCGTCTGTCGAAAAACCCTTTAAACAAGACGTACCGGTACGCATGTCGGATGACCTTCTGGTAGATATGTTATCCGATGTATTGCAAAAAGAAGTAAAATCTATTAGAATACCATTGAATATTGAATTGCAGAAAGTTTACAGTATCCCTTCAGATTCGTTGTACACCCGTATGATGCATGAAAGCGATAATTTGCTGGCAGAACAGCTCATGCTACTTTATGCATCTGCTAATGGGATGCCTTTAAATACAGCAATGGCTATTGATCATGTTACAGCCAATCATCTGAATGGGATTCCGGACAAGCCTGTTTGGAAGGATGGTTCGGGTATGAGCAGATATAATCTTTTTACACCCAGATCAACCACTTGGCTGCTTCAAAAAATCAAGACAAAACTTCCTAAGGAAAGACTACATGCTATTTTTCCTGCAGGCGGGGTTTCGGGGACTGTCAAAAATCAATTTAAGGCTGATAGCCCTTTTGTTTATGCCAAAACAGGGGGAATGAGTAACGTATATAATCTCAGTGGATATTTGCTGACTAAAAAAGGAAAAACGCTGATTTTTAGTTTTATGAATAACAATTTTGTCCGGCCTGCCTCTGAAGTGAAAGCTGAGGTGGAACGTATTCTTACAGCTATTCACAATCGTTTCTAGTGGCCATTATTGTCTCACCCAGGTCTTGTTGGTAGCGTAGAAATGATTTTCACCATCAAGTCTTTGCAGGAGGTATATGTTATATGTTCCCGGCTGGATTGTCTCCTGATGGAAGCTGGCAATGGCACCTTTGGCAAAATACATCAAACGTCTTACAGTTGTTTTCAAAGGAACCGGATACTGGTACAGATTACTTGCGTATACATGGCTATCGGATTTAAGAATGACATACGCGCCATCGGAATAATCTTTGACATTGGGAAAATTCGCCTCGCTGTAACCAATCTGTAAATATGAATTTCGATCGTTAATTAAATCCGGAGGATAGTTTCCTTCAAATTTTGGAGTTTGGATTTTATTTGGTTTCCAGCCTTCAGCAAGAGGGTCTTCTGAGTTATAATAAGATCGGATCATTTCGAGGTGATTGCGGTCCATAGAGAACATCTTTGTTCCCAACCAGTCGGCATTGTATCGGGCATTGAATTCCTGGCAGATAGCGCTTCTGCGGTTATTGACGGTATCTGCAAAATTACTGTGCAAAATAGTCAGGTTCAGAATGATACTGATTCCAAGGCAAAATACCAGGCTTTTCTTTAAGACAATAAATTTTGACAAAGAAAGAAAAGCAAAGTACAGGGCAATGCAGGCAAGTGCAGAATACATCCTGTACCGGCCTTTGAACATACCTTCAAAATGATCGGTTGGAATACGCTTGTAGGATAGAGCCAGTGATGTGATCATTATAAATAGTGCCAGCGAAAGTGCAAACAAAGCACCCTTATTGGTAAAAGGTTGATTTATCCATACAGCTGTCCATAATTGTAGAAACTGTTTTCTGAAGAGAAACACAAAAGCAACGATCATCACGATACCAGTGATTACAGCAACCATCAGTATTTCCGGCTTTGCCGTGTAGGCGTCAAGGGTGGTAATGGAACCTATAAATCCAAGAAATCCAAGTATTCCTTCCTTTACTTCATCCGGGTTTTTAAAATCAAGATTTTGGGTAATGGGTGTAAAGTCTATAAAATAGATAAAGGCGACAAGAACCATTACTCCAAGTGTAATGATAAAAGATTTCCGCTGACCCGACAGCAACATGATCAGCGCTATGATCGGGAATGACATGAGCCCATTGCCGTAAGTAAACGTTGCAATAAGGGCAACCGGCAATGAGTAAATGAGGCGGCTTGGGTAATATGCGGCCAGGTAAAATGCAGTAATAACAAAAAATAACACACCGAAATTACATAAGGAACTAACGCCCCAGAATATATTCTCAAATGACTGAATGGAGAACCATAACCACATAACGGGCACAAAGTACCACAATGACAGTTGTAGCTTTTGAAATGCTTTATAAAAAATGACAGCACAGCCCGCCCAGCATAAATTGGCGATAACCATAGCCCATACCAGATCGAGCCGACCAAATGTACTGTGGAGCAAAAGAATTACAGATCTTGAAAAAACAAGACGGTGCTCGGGAAAAAGCTCTATCAGGCGCTGCCATTTTTCAAGCAATGGTGCATCACCAAATCCCGGAATAACACCAAGTATGAGGATGTCATCAAATGCTACATAATTGATATTCAGAGCTACCTTCTTAAATACGAAAAAGTATATAAGGGGTGGAATAAAGCAAAAAACGACTGCCAGTATTGTGCTGTTTTTTGAAAAAACGGGTATTGATTTAATCATATATTACTCAGAAGCGGCATGTGTCGCGGTAGTCTTTGGTATCATCAAAACAGGAGGAAAGTTGACAATCTATGGATTCTCAACTTCACTTTCTTCCTCTACCGATGCACGTGGGTCTTTGGTGTAGTCATAAAGAAGCTTGCCCTTATCATCCCACTCCCGTAGTATAAACGGCTCAAATTCTTCATCCCAACTATTTTTAGGATATTGGATCTCCTTTTTTCTCTGTCGCCGGAATTGGTAATATTCAATCCATCTGCCTACTTTCTGGCCATTTTCAAATTTTCCGTTGGCCATAAGCTGGCCTTCCTTATAATATTGAAGAAATTCACCTTCCACTTTTCCAAACATCACAGGAACAACTTCTTTCACCTGCGTATGTGCAGAGTCGTAATAGGTTATACGGGAGTCGGCAGGAAATCCTCTGTGCCATACAGACTTATCTACAAGGTTGAATTTGGTATCATATTTCACCCATCTTCCGTCTTTCACTCCTTTGTAATAGTTTCCCTCTTCAATCAGGTTTTCGCCACTGTACTTCCGGTAGGAACCATGGAGCAACAAAGCCTTATTTTTATCTTTAATCAAAGCAGAGCTCAATCTTTTCGTTTTCGTGTCGTACCACCTCGTTTCTGTAGCTCGCACATATGGATCTAGCGGAGCACTTTCTTTCAAAACATGGAAACTCTCTATATTAGCACGATCACCGCTTCCGAATTTCACGGACATAGCCTGTATAGGAATACCTTCATACTGGACCCTGGCCAGTTTGACTTTTTCCTTTTTCCTTTTCCTTTCCTCTTTTTGATTTTTATATTCTTTTACACGCAGGCCAAGATCAGGAATGGTTTCTCCCAACAGACCGGATAATGATGTGGATTGGCTTTTACCTCCGGGCAGCGATGTTCCCACTGTCGGATCAAGCGCAGATACCAAAGATTTTAACCCGCCGGACTGGGCTTTTTTATTGTTGGCAGAGTCAGATTTGACGGTTTCTTTGGGAAGCCAGGATGGCGCAGTTTCTTTTTGCGCGGCTTGCCCGAAACTTGTTATCGGTACAAAAACCGTTAAAAAGCACAGAATCAGAATAAGTCTTTGCATGTGTGTAAACTTTCTAAGCGCAAGATGATTACTTTTGTAACGAATTCGTCTCAACGTTATTGATTTTTGAACCTACAAATTTAGATAATCGCAGTGGAAAAAAGTGCTAAAATTTATATTGCCGGACACCGTGGAATGGTTGGATCTGCAATTCATCGTAAACTGAATAATGAGGGCTTCAACAATATTGTAGTGCGTACGTCCTCAGAACTGGATCTTCGGGAGCAAGAAGCTGTTCGTGAATTTTTTGCAGCGGAACGTCCTGACTATGTATTTCTTGCTGCTGCAAAAGTAGGAGGGATCATGGCCAATAATACTTACCGCGCAGAATTTTTATACGAAAATCTTCAGATACAAAACAATGTAATTGATGCAGCGCACCAGAATGGCGTTACCAAGCTTATGTTCCTTGGTTCTTCCTGTATCTATCCGAAACTGGCACCCCAGCCCCTGAATGAAGATTCTCTACTGACAGGAACGTTGGAACCTACCAATGAGCCTTATGCCATTGCTAAGATCGCAGGCATTAAAATGTGTGAAGCGTACCGTAGCCAATATGGTTCAGACTTTATTTCAGTTATGCCGACCAACTTGTACGGTCCTAATGATAACTACGATCTGAATAAGTCGCATGTACTGCCTGCCATGATCCGTAAGTTTCATGAAGCAAAGGAGGAAAACAAACCCTTCGTAGAACTATGGGGTACAGGTTCACCGTTGCGTGAATTTTTACATGCGGATGACCTTGCCGATGCATGCTATTTTCTGATGCAGAATTATAGTGGTTCTGAGTTTTTGAATATTGGGGTGGGACATGACATTTCCATCAAAGATTTGGCAGAATTGATTCAGAGAACTGTTGGGTATCAAGGACGTATTAACTGGAACGTTGAGAAGCCTGATGGAACACCGAGAAAATTGATGGACGTGAGCAAATTACACGCTTTGGGCTGGAAACATACAATAGAATTAGAAGAAGGGGTACGCGCAACCTATCAGGATTTTCTTCGGAAAATTGAATCTTACGCTGTTTAAGCTTTTTGTTTTGAAAGGTTTACAAATGATTGAAACCTAATATTGTCACACTAATTTCACTTTTGACCTACGATAATTCTTTTTTTTGACAAAATTTCAATAGATTATTAAGAGAATCTTCGGGATTCTATTTAGTTTTGCATCGCCTTTTCAGGCTATACTATAAACTTGTCATAAAAAATGTCGTCGATAATAAAGTTAGATCAGATAGACCGTAAAGTACTTGAGATTTTACAAACCAATGCAAAAATAACCAATGCTCAATTATCCAAAGAAATAGGACTTTCGCCTGCTCCAACCCTTGAGAGGGTTAAAAAACTGGAACAATCGGGTATCATTAAAAGTTACCACGCGCAATTGGAACCGGATAAAGTAGGGTTGGGAGTAAGTACATTTGTACAAATTTCTTTGGTTGGACATAGAAAAGCAGTTACAGAATCTTTCGTTGAAAAAGTACATGCTATACCGGAAATCATCGAATGCCATCATATTACTGGTACAGGAGATTTCCTTTTGAGAGTGATTTCCAAAGACATCAGTACCTACCAAAAACTGATGTTGGAAAAAATCAATGAAATTGAAGAGGTAGCCAGCACTCAGACAATGGTTATTCTTTCTACGTTCAAGGAAACAAAGGTTTTGCCGATTCCCTGATTTGTCAGAGATTCATATATAAGACAAGAGGTCGGTTCCATTGCGGAGCCGACCTCTTATCTTATAAAGCATATATAGCTAACGGATCAGTTTAAACTATTGATGCTGCTCCCGAAGCAAGTCATTCACCGTCTTTACAGGGTTAAAGGTAATCAGCGGAACTTCTACAAAGATCGTGTTCCAGTCTGCCATTGCTCCATTCCATAAGCCTGGCAACTCCTGCGCTTTCAGATCTTTTCCATCTTTCGACTTCTCTGTAATGAAACCAGTCAAAGGGTCTCTGAATTTTTTCAGATCATACAATTCACCAACACGGTTTTTAACAGCACATACCAGATCCACCGGGTTGAAGTGCGTTGAGTTTTTGAAAATGCTGTTTTGATCCGCATTGTTAACATCCACCTGTGCTGATTCCACAATCTGTAAAGAAGAAGATCCATCTGAGTTTTCGGCCCAGAAAGGTCCTCCGCCTGGCTCTCCCTGGTTTTTCACCATGCCGCATGCCCGTAACGGACGATCCAGCTTGTTGAGGAAATAAGTTCTTTTTTCTGCAGCATCCCAGTTTTTGAATGATACAGGAGGCACCACACACAGTTCTTCTCTGAAGAAAGTGTCTAATTCTTCCAGTAACGTCTCATCTGTAGAGCCCGTAAGGTGGTTGATATAGTCAAAAATTCTCTTCTGATATTTCAGAACAATACCTGCCAGTGCTTTCTTGTAAGTAATCGTTTCTTCTTTGATACTATCCGGAACTACATTATCAATGTTCTTGATGAATATGATATCAGCATCCAATTGACCCAGGTTTTCAAGTAGGGCACCATGTCCTGCCGGTCTGAACAGTAATGTGTTATCTTTTTCTCTGAAAGGCGTATTGTCGGTATTGACCGCAATCGTATCTGTTGAGCTTTTTTGTTCCGAGAACGAAACGAAGTATTTTACCCCAAATTTGCTTTGATATCCCGGAAGAACCTCTACAACCAGTTTTTCAAACTTATCGCGATGTTCTGGCGAAACAGTAAAGTGAATTTTCACCAGACTTCCGGCATTCGCATATTTTGCACCTTCCACCAAGTGCTCTTCTAATGGAGTACGTGGACGCTCCGGATAATTATGGAATTTCAGCAAACCCTTTGGCAGTTCGCCATAACCAAGCCCTTTGTTGGTCAGGTAATAAGAAGCGATCGTGTTTTCATCAGCAGTCTCGATATCATGGCCATCTGCATGTAAGGAGGTTTTCAAGTCGTCGTAAAACGCAAATTTCGGAAGCTGAGAGAAAAACTCCTCAACGGATTTGTCTTTTTTCCCTTCCTGTAAAAAACCGAATAAAGATTTAAACATCCTTGTTGCAGCTCCTGAGGCAGGAACAAATTTCAACAATGCGATCTCACCTTCTGCGGCGCTTTTATCAAACTCGCTTACTACTTCTGAGATTTGCTCATCGGTAAGCTTGATAATTCCATCACCGACTGTGGCTGCTTTCGATAACTGAAGAAACGGGAACCCATCGACGAAATATTTAATTTGCTGTTCCACCACCGTAGCATCGCTGCCACGCTCTTTTATCTGTGTAAGATCTGCATCAAGAAACATAAGTAGTTAGTTTAAAAAATATTAGAAATTACACATCCCCGAAAGTGTTGGCGAACCAAGAGTTTCGGGGATGCATTTTGGATACAACTTAAAGCGGTGAAGAAACACACTATAACTATAATATAAAAATTATTTTATGATTCTTAACTTGGCAAAACTAAGTAAAAGCGTTTTTTCGCCTACGGTGTCGAATTTTACAGTCGCTTTACGGTCATTTCCGTTTACTTCCATTTTTAAAACCGTGCCAAATCCAAACTTCAGATGTTCCACTTTATCGCCTTCTGAAAGATCTCGGGTGTCGCTCGGGACGAAATCCCCGGTAGGGGTATGCGCATGAGCAGCAGTTACAGGTTTTGGTTCTGTTGGCTTTCTGGGACCCAGATTCCTTACAAAGGACATGGGTGAAGCTGCCGGTTCGCTGTCTCGTCTCAAGGCTGTAGTAAGGTTCAGGTACTTTTGATCTACCTCCAGCAGAAAGCGGCTCGGCTCACACATTTTTAACCTGCCCCACTGGTACCTGCTGTCTGCATACGAGAACGATAATTTTTTCTCAGCACGCGTTATGGCTACATAAAACAACCTGCGTTCTTCTTCGAGATCCTGCCGGCTTTCGAGCATCATCTGGCTAGGGAAAAGGTCTTCTTCGAGCCCTACTATAAACACATTTCTGAATTCAAGTCCTTTTGCCGAGTGAATCGTCATCATCGTTACGCGGTCGTGGTCTTCATTTTCATCAGGTTCATCTGCATTTGTAAGTAGCGAAACCGACTGCAGGAATGCACTTAGTGTCTTATCCTCATTCTCTTCATTGTCAACAAATTCTTTGATACCATTGAGGAGTTCCTGCACGTTTTCATACCGCGAAAGTCCTTCTACCGTTTTGTCTTCATACAATTCTCTCAGAATTCCGGATACCTTCGCAATATGCGAAGCCACTTCATATGCATCTTTTCCTTCTTCAAGCATAATCTTGAAGCTTTTGATCAGGGTTGCAAATTGCTCAATAGGAGCGGAGGTTCTTCCGGTAGCATATTTACCTATATTGGATACAACCTCCCAGATAGGTACATTGTTTTCCGCTGCTGTCACCGTGATCCGCGCTACAGTCGTATCGCCAATACCTCGCTTTGGAAGATTGATAATCCTTTTGAAAGCTTCTTCGTCACGTTGATTGACCGTATACCGCAGATAGCCTAACAGATCTTTGATCTCCTTTCTCTGATAGAAGGATTGTCCGCCGATGATCCGATATTTGATACCCAGCTTTCTCAGCGCTTCTTCAAAAGATCTGGATTGTGCATTTGTTCTATAAAGGATGGCGAAATTCTCATTGCGAAGAGCCTGCTGCATCTTTTCCTCCATAATAGCGGAGGCAACCAACCGTCCTTCTTCATTGTCCGATCCCGCTTTGATTACATCAATCAGTGCTCCTTCATCGTTCGCCGTGAATGTATGTTTCTCCAGCTGAGATTTATTGCGGGCAATCACAGAGTTAGCTGCATTAACGATTGTGCTGGTAGAGCGGTAATTCTGTTCCAGTTTGATCGTCTGGACATCCGGAAAGTCTTTCGAAAAATTCAGGATATTTTCAATATTCGCACCTCGGAATGCATAGATACTCTGCGCATCATCACCTACCACCACAATATTACGGTGTACAGCCGATAGTTTTCGGGTGATCAGGTACTGCGAAACGTTCGTATCCTGAAACTCATCCACCATCACATGCTGGAATTTCTGCTGGTATTTGTAGAGTACATCCGGAAAATCACGAAACAATACATTTGTATTGAAAAGCAGATCATCAAAATCCATTGCATTTGCCTGAAAACAGCGGGTAGCGTAGGTTTTATAAATCCTGCCAATCTCCTTCATCTTGGCCGCATCGTCATCTGCCTGAATCGTCGGGTTCTTCAGGTAATCATCTGCAGAAATAAGACGGTTTTTCGCCCCTGAAATCCTGTTAAATACTACATTTGCTTTATATACCTTATCATCCAGATTAAATTCCTTGATGATACTACGCAGCAACGACTTCGAATCATCCGTATCGTAAATTGAAAAATCGCTGGTATAACCTAAAAATCTCGCTTCAATCCTTAGAATTTTGGCAAATACTGAGTGGAAAGTCCCCATCCAGATATTTCTGGCTTCTGTTCCTATCGTAGTTTCGATCCGGTGGCGCATTTCCCCTGAAGCCTTATTGGTAAAAGTCAGCGACAAAATCCGGAACGGATCCACGCCATTCTCAATCAGGTGCGCTATACGGTATGTAAGTACCCTTGTTTTGCCGGATCCTGCACCAGCAATAATCATCAACGGACCTTCACCATATAATACAGCCGCGCGTTGCGGTTCATTCAAGCTGGTTATATAATCGTTCTTTTTCAATCGCTCTGATTTATTCTCTCCTACAATCATTATTCATTCGGGCAAAAGCCAAAGTTAGGAAAAACCGTCAACGCTTTTCCGTTCTATATCTATAAGATGCGAGGATGTTTGTTATTTTACAAAAATATAAACCGCCACGTTCAGAACGCCTGAGGGAAGTTATTGGTTTGTAATTTACCTTTCCTTCAATATAAGAAGGGAGCGCAACGAAAAGGATATTTAAATAATGAGGTTTCGGGCGTGTCCCTTCGGGCCGGGCTATCTACTGCAAGTCCTCGCGCCGCAAAAAGGCGCTGCGGGCTTTCCGTTTCTATCCCTCACGCAGCACCCCGGCCAGAATAGCGTGGTAGTATAAAGGAAGACTAAAAATACATAAGGAATTGAATTAAACAGTAGCCAACGGCCAAAAGCCGGAAGCCGAAAGCCAGTTATGACCGATATAGAAGACCAGCCCCTGGATGTACAATGGGAGCATTTGTTACAATCCCTTGAAGAAACAATAGGGAAACGCCCCGCCGACCTCAATGGCGTGCTGTTCCTGATAGGCGTTCAGGAGCTTGGGCTAGGAGCCAAACGCTTTACCAAAGAACAAAAACAGGATTTGATGCACATTGGTATTTGCAAAGTACTTAGTCTTTCGGGGTACTATATATATGAGCACACCGATAAAGACGGTTGGCCACACTATATCTTAAACAGGGCACTTCCTCAGGGCGGTGTTGAAAAACAGGAAGCCTTGTTAAAGATGCACGTGATAGAGTATTTTAGAAATTGATCTATACAATTCCAATCATTCGATCCGGCGCGATGATACATATAAGAAGATCTCACACCATGTAAGGTAGTTTCCTTTTTTACAATTGAAAATAAATATTTATCAGATACAACCCTTAGAAAGCTTTGATACCTCTTTACATGGAGAGATAACCTAAGCACCCTATGACCTCAGAGTCGAATTTGATTTCAGGCTTACTTTTGCCTAACAGAATTACCCAGCGGTCACTACATGATAGCTACAAAAAAGCGCCGGATACATTATTCCGGTACATGAAGGTTGTATGTGTTTTGCTTTTGCTGTCTCTGGGAGGTTGCAAAGAAACCAGTCTTCATCTTGATGTTCCTTACTCGGGCGATAAACTGGTTTTATGGGGTAAACTTAAATCGGGGGCTCCCATACGCATACAAGTAACCAAAACTTTCAATCCTGTTGGGGAAATTCCGGAAGAGGTCACCGTTTCAAATGCAAAAGTGGGGTTATTGGTGGATGGAAAAGAATACATTGAACTTTCTCCACTAGCAAACGAAAAGGGTATTTATGTATCTGATCGCGTCATACAGGCAGGAGCCACCTATATTGTAAAAGCATCGGCTCCCGCACTGCCAACTGCCGAATCTGTATCTGTATTTGTTCCTTCGGATCTGCCTAATGTTACAGTAGAAAGAACCCGTAATGTTCCCGGTGAAATCAACCACCAGACGGGTCAGGATCTGATAAGTCTGTACTTTACAGACCAGCAGCCTGAGATAGAAACCTATTACACACTTACATTTTTTTCCTACTACGAAAAAGATACCATACCTGCCAGTGCATATGGTGCCACAGATAATATACCTGCCAAAGAGCAGGATTGCCATACCTGGGCAATAGAAAAAATATCAACTTACTACAATGAGGTTTTGGAACGTATACTAGATCGTTCCGCGCGGGTCTTTTTAATGAAAAGTAAATGCCTGCCTGATCCCAAGATCCCCATAAGATTCTATATTGAGGCAGGCAGGGGAAATCTGCAACATAATCCTCAATGGGCATCGAAGGTTACCATGAGAGTGGAAGTGGTCACAAAAGAGGCATTTGATTATGCCAAAATAGAATACGACCAACCCGAGGGCGTCGATCTGCTTGTGCTTCCTCCACAAAGAGCTTTGAGCAATATCAAAAACGGCTACGGGCTCATTTTCGCTTCCAACGAAAAGGTAATTGAGATACTATGAGAAAATATGTAGTAATGGCCTTTTTCATGGTCTGCAGCGCACATAATACCTTTGCTCAGAGATTACTTATAAGCGGAACCGTACGTGATGAGGCGAATGGAGAGCTCCTGGTAGGCGCTACCGTGAGGGACAGTCTGTCGCAAAAGGAAGTGCAAACAAATGCCTATGGCTTTTTCAGTTTGGAAATTCCCAATGGCCACCACACAGTTAAAGTCAGCTTTATTGGCTATGCACCCGTGTACATCAAGGATTTTGAACAACATAAAAATCCTTTGGAGGTCAGACTCAAGCAGGATAATTTACTACGGGAGGTGACGGTTAAGGAAAATAAAGATAGGGATATGCCTACTGGAAGTTTATCCATACCGATGGATAGACTTAAATCAATGCCTGCATTGCTGGGTGAGGTGGATGTTCTAAAAGCGTTGAGCTTTACACCAGGCGTTTCTACAGGGACAGAAGGTAGTGCAGGATTGTATATTCGTGGAGGAACACCCGATCAAAATTTGATTTTACTGGATGAGGTTCCTGTCTACAACGTGACGCATTTGGGTGGATTCTTTTCGGTTTTCAATCCAAATTCTTTGAAATCAGTCGATTTGTATAAAGGTGCATTCCCTGCCCGGTATGGCGGCAGGCTTGCCTCGGTGATAGACCTTACTATGAAAGACGGTAACAACCAGAAATTTGGCGGGGAAGTAGGTATCGGCATCCTCAATCAAAGTCTGACATTAGAGGGCCCAATTGTTAAAAATAAAGCTTCATTTATTGTATCGGGGCGTATTTCTACCCTGGGACTATCTTCCTTATTACAACCTAAGAAAGCCAGCGGATATGGTGAAACACGGAAGTATCGCTTTCACGATCTTAATGCAAAACTCAACTATCAGATCAACAAAACGGACCAGATCTATTTAAGCTTATATAACGGCTCTGACAGGTTTACCTACGGCGAATGGAGTGCTATTGACGGAAGGAAAACTGAAACAGCTTTAGGAAATAATTGGGGGAATACAACTGCAACACTGAGGTATAGCAAAGTATTTTCTCCCAAGCTTTTCTCCAGATTCATCTTGCTCTATTCCAAATACACCAGTGAGCTGGCCAATAACTTCGAAGATATCAGTCTGAACGCGGAACCCGTGAAACTGCATAGAAACACCAATGCGGGGGTAACAGATGTAGGTGGTAAAATTCAATTTGACTATTTCCTCTCCAATCGTACAAACCTGAAGTTTGGTATGGACATCACCCGGCATTCTTTTAGTCCGTTTGTCACAAACAGCAACTACAGTGGGGCTCAGAATGATATCGGAACAGGAAGACTACCCGCAACACAGCTGGGCTTTCACGCGGATGCGAATATCAGTCTTACCACGAGATTGCATTTTAATCCTGGTTTCCGCTATAGCATGTACCATGTCAATAACCGAACTTTTTTGAATCCTGAACCACGCCTGGGGCTGAACTGGTCACTACCTGCTAACTGGACACTGAAGAGTGGATATGCAATCATGAATCAATACGTTCATTTACTTACTAACAACGGTTTTGGCTTCGGTTATGATGCATGGCTGCCTTCGACCGGCAAGGTAGTACCATCACGAAGCTCGCAATTATCATTAGGCATATATAAGACTTTCCCTAAGGCAGGTCTGGAGCTATCAGCGGAAGCCTATACAAAAAGGATGACAAACCTGATTGATTATCCCGACGGCACTAATTTTACTGGCTTGCTGGCTGATTCGTGGGATGATATTGTCATAAAAGGCGGTGTGGGACGCGTGAAGGGGATTGAATTCATGCTAAGTAAAAAAACTGGTCGCTTCAATGGGTGGATTGCTTATACCTTATCAAAGTCGGAAAGAAAGTTTTCAGAGATTAATGATGCAACATGGTATCCCATGAAGTATGACAGACGGCATCATTTAGCAACGACTGCAAACTACGAGATTGGTAAAAAATGGAAGGTAAGTGCGAGCTTTATTTATCAGACCGGTCATGCCGTCACTTTACCGGAAGCAGCCTTTATAACTGAAAGCAGCAACGGTCCCAGATTTATTTATGATAAAAGAAACAACGGACGAATGCCTGCATTTCACCGGCTGGATGTTGGGGTAAGCAAATCTTTGGTAACTCCCCGCAAACGTAATGCCGAATTACGAATAGGCTTGTACAATGCTTATAATAGGAACAACCCGCTATATCTGGACCTGAAGACTCAGCGAAATCAGGATTTCGTCCCAACTGCAATAGCGGTAAAGCAAGTTTCATTTTTCCCTATACTTCCTTCCATCGGTTATACACTTAAATTTTAACACAGATCACCAATGCTATCGATTAAAAAGATAATCCTTTTATTCTTTGCCAGTCTTTTGATATTCTCTGGTAATTTGATTGCGCAGTCAAGCCAAAACTCTGATCAGATTGATGGCCCAACAGATAGACCTACTTATAAAAATTTGAAAAAGGGAACTTTTACTTTTTCATTGAATGGTTCTGGGAATAATAGCAGGCATATAGGAGGCTGGTCACTGACACCCCAGGCTGGTTATTTGATCGCAGACCGTCTGGTAGTTGGCGTTCAGTTGTCAGTGGCCAATCGATTTTCAAAGCAGGGAAGTAGCTGGGTGAACCTGAAGCGTGGGGGGCTGAGGGAATTTGCTTTCACACCAGAGGTATACGCTCGTTATTATGTCCTTCCGTTTCGTTTTACTCCATTCGTACAATTATCATCAGGTTACAACCTCGGTGAGTTTTCAATAAAGGATGGATTTTCAGGTAACAAAACCGCTATTAATACCAATCATTACGTCATGTTCGGGGCGTTGGGTCTGAGCCTGCGAATAGGGAAAAATATGGGGTTGCAGGCGCAATATAATTTGCCATTGGTAACAGATTCATGGAAGAACTATATGATCAGAGGTAATCGTTTTCGGTTAGGATTGTCATGCTATATCAAGTAGTATCTTTTTTCAGGGTATACTACCATGTGTATAAGGATTGATATCCTGGAAGCATGATTGCATGAAAAGCATATAGATTAACATTTCGCTTCTACAGTTCGATAATTAGGGGCTTCTATTTCCGTCATTGATGGAAGCTCCTATCTACACCAACATAATAAGACCTTATTCAAAGCTGATCTTATTAAATCTATAGATAGCTATTAATAGTTAGTAACTGGGCTGGAATAGCGCTATCATGAAGTTCAAGAGGTTTCCTTAAAAATAACTT
>NZ_JBXHAT010000005.1:0-160116 GCF_056895255.1 Dyadobacter sp. HNCC25DJ187 | reverse complement strand
ACCCGATTCACCATCGATAACCACCAATGCGTTTAACGGCTCCTGTCTCAGTATTACACCATAGTATGTCAGGCAGATACTGCGTTTTTTAAAATATTCCATTTGGTTGACTCTGTTAAGGTTAATTCAAATTGATACTTGAATTCGGGGTGGAATGCAGCTGAGAAAGCCGGGCTGATTCGTACTGTTGCCAGGAGTCGTAGAAGCCTACACGTTCGATTTTGATGGCGGCGGCTTCTTTGCTGTGATACCAGCTGGATACATCGTAATGAAAATACAATGGCTTTTCACTCCCAATCATCACAAAATGCCTGGCTTCTTCGCAAAAGTCCTTCACATGACGGTTTTTCCATAATACCTCTATCGTATGTGCAGGCACCTGGTGTTTTAGCTTCAGAAGCTCAAAGAAAGCCCGCAAGCGCGGATCCCTCTTTAACTCTTTTCTTTCTATAATTTTCATCGTGATTTAAGGTTTACATCACCCGGCTCATTTTGCCATCGGTGATCATTTTGTTTACGGTTGGCCAGGGATGGCTTTCAAATTGCACCAGTTGAGTGTCGGCGGGATCCAGCTTCATGAATTCAATTTCGAAGCCCCGGCCGCTTTTCCAGATATCCCACACCACCCAGGTGCGGTTCTTCACATCGCGCCACACATCCTTCCGGGAAAGGACGTGGCGCGGTGGCGGTATTTCTGCTTCGTCACTCATCATCGTTTGATAATTTCAGCGCGAATACCATAGGTTTGTATTTGCTTTCAATGGTACATTCAATCTTATCGACTTCCACAGATTTGATATCCGGAACGACCAACCGGAACGGGTGCAGATTTACATCTTCGAAGGTCAATTTGGTAACGCCGTCGCTCAGATGATTATAGAGCAGGAAGCCCAGAGATAGGATATCGTTGATATCGGCACCTAGTCCACAGCAGAAGGATGGATCAATCTCTACCGGCTCAATTCCGTTTTCTGCAGACATTATCTTGTAGGTATCGAGATTCGAATGATCGTCGTCACCTGCCATTTCATCCAGGACTTTCAACTGTGCATCAGAAAGAAGGATTTCAATATTAAACATCGTCCTTTCGCCTTGAGGTTTTATGTGTTTCATGCTATTCTTTCGATTATATCCAGTTTGTGTTCAAAATCATCGTCCCAGTACCGGCCATTGGTTAGCCAGCAAAGGGTGCCGGATTTAACCGGCATTGGGTCGGAGGGTTCCAGGAAGGTGATATCCACCGTGTCACCGTTGCGTAGCTTCCAGGTCTGCCCTGGTAGAATGGGCTCGTTCATTATGCGTACGGGTCAGCGTCCAAATGTTCATCGTTCCAATCGGCATTGCTGGTGATTACGGACGGCTTCTCTTCCCCTCCTTTCTCCACTTTCTCAAAGCACACCACCCACACCCACGGGTTGTTATTCAATGAATCATTGCCATTGATGCTTAACCAGAGCAATGAAAATGATAATTTCGGATCAGAAGTACATACATCCATAGGTGTCACTCTACGGCATGTGTCCAGATATCTCCGATACCTTTTCTTTTCTGGTGCTTCCGGTAATGGAGGGAATTCGAGAATACCTTCTTTAATACACTCTTCATCTGTGATATCCATGAACCGCTCCACCCTGATATCGGTAATCTTTAACCAGGTACGCGCGGCATCTTTGGGCATGTGGATCGATGGTTTCCATTTGCCTTTAAAAGTCACTAACTCACCATCGAGCGGAAACTGGCCACATTTATCTTCCTGTGCTTTATAGATATATTTATGGTTGGGCAGATCGTCCCCTTTACTGTTATCGTAATATCCGAATGTCTCCCGCACATAAAGCAGATCCCCTCGATTGCCATAGGGGAATATTGCCGAATACTCTCCCACTGATTCCGTCGTTGAAAAAAACGCATGAACCTGACCGGTACTGATTTGTAGCAAAAGCCTTTCAAACTTCCATAAGTGAGGTTGATGATTGAAGGTATCCAATCCAGTCGTCCTCCGGGTCTGTATCTTCCTGTCGGCATCCACAGCCTGCACCATTTCGGTACTGAATAATATCGGGCGTTCCTTATGCATTATTATCTGAGTTTTGATGTGAAAAATTCTATTTAAAAATCCATTTCCTTATCCAGTCCGATTTCCAGCTGATCAGCGTCGGGCATCAGGTTGGTGGGGGCTGCGGGGGTTGCACCGGTTTCGATGTAGAAGTACTCCGTCGTTTTGCCATCCTTGGTGCGTACAATGCGCCTGCCTTCCGTTTGGGTGCATTTGTCCACCGGGTTGTACACAAAGTTGTAGAGCTGACACCAGGCTTTAAGTTTCTTAAGGAATACTTGCGGTGTCATTTTGGTAGAATTCCGGAAGAAATCTTCCTGCGCTTCGTCGCGTGGCGTTTCCATATCCAGGCGGCGGCTTTCCTTGCTGAAATAGACATCAGCCCAGTTTTTAAAGTTATCGCCCATAATGGCCATCAGGTTCCGCTTCGCGATGTTGTCACCAGGAGCACGTACTGCGGTTTCGCAACTCAGGTAAAAACTGGTGCAGTAGGCAAACAGGTTATAGGTCAGGTTCCATTGCTCGGCATCGAAATTGTCCGGCAAATCCATCCCGAAAACGCTGTTCGGGCTACGCTCTTCGCGGTAGTGCCCATTGGCGTTGTTATGGAAAAAATCCGAGTACACCGTATGCAATTTCCTGCGCTGCGTGGATGGATCCTGCTCCTTATCGCCGTAGTTGGTATTGAACCAAAACTTACACGAATCCCGGAACTGCACCGTGATCGGCTTCATGTTCTTCCGGTTCACGACAAAGTTGCTGGTGATCGGCGCAAAAAACGGGCTCAGGCTCATGTGCTGGTGCGTATCATCCATCAGGACCATATCCGTTTCATTCGTCACGTTTTCGAACAGGAACCGGTTTTCTTCTACCTTGTCGATCCGGCTCGGCAGCTCCACCATGCGCAGCATCTTTTGCAGGAAACCTGTCAGGATTGATTTACCAGATCCACCGTGGCTTTCCCCTTCGTCGGCCAGCTTGTTATCCATCGCCCACACTGCCCATGCACGGCTTTTCACCTTGTACCGGTGCAGGATGTAGCCGATCACGTACAGCCGGTTGGCAAGGTGCGTCATCTGCAGCGTTTTTTCTTCCTGTGTCAGCAGCGGACCTACAAGGCTTACCTTATATTTTTGGCGGTACTCGGCCTGTGTTTCGGCATTTTTTGCATAGCGTTCAATGGCTTCCAGCTGCTCTTTGCCAAGGCCGTGGTTGTTGATGTACTGCTGGCGTTTTTCTTCGGTATCGTAGTTGTCGAAGAATTCCAGCCGGTTTTCCAGTTCTTCACGCCAGTGCATCCGGCAGGTTAGCATGATGTAGCTCAGGAAAACACATTTATCGTTCAGGATATCCACAGCCCAGTCACCACTATCGTTCAACGGCGTGGCCTTAAAAATCGGATCTGCCTTTTTGGCTTTGTGCTGCCGTGGCTTATTGTTCTCCCAGGTTTCGAGCTTCAGCACCTTTTCTTCATGTACGTACATGTTTGATACACCGGCGGGCAGTTCTTCTATTCCGGCTGCGGTCACCTTCCAGGTTACGTTTGGGAAAAAGAAACACTGGAAATCGGCACCGGCGGCGGTGAAATCTATATCACGGTAATCGATCTTAGCCAATGAGCTCACATTCATCTGTGGCGACCGGTTGAAGGCATTCAGCAGATCTTCAGTAAAGTACCGCGACCGCAGGAAACTCCGGATATACCCTTCCATATCGGCCGCTTCCACTTCCCTCACGATGTTGTTCTGCACGTGCGCATAAATGAAACCGTCCTTTGTCTTATCGGATTTCAGCCTGCAGAAGCCGCATCTGTACAGGAAATTGTAGATCCGCTCGTTGTTGGGCTTGTATTCCAGCACCGGACGGCCGTGCTTCATTTTCACATCGCCGTTCTTATCCCGCTTCATTTCCGAGTCCCAGAATTCGTACGGCAAAGCTGTTTCTACCAGCAGTTGAAAATCTTTGGGCCCATAGGTTCCCCGCTTTTCCGGATGCGGGAAACGAAGGTAATCGCGCATATCCTTGTTGATCGGCTGGCCTTGTGCATTCCGTACATCCAGCAGCACTTCGGGCAGGTATATAGTCCGCAGATCCAAAAACTTCAGTGCAAGCTTGTGAGCTTGTTTTATACCCGTGCTGTCGATATCGGGCAGGTTATACACCATTTCGGCCATCTTCCTCAGATCGTTGTACTGCGATCCCGACCACTCTTCACTTTCCGAATTTCTCCATACCACCTGGTAAGCCAGCTTGGTATTGTTAACACCCAGCGCTGCCGTATTCAGCGCATCCGATCCACCCGAACAGATGATGATGCCTTTCAGCTTTTTTTCGCGCTCATCCTCACGGGCTTTTTTCTTTTCTTCCGCGGTCATTTTGTCATAATCCCGCTCACTCACCGTTGGTTTGTTGAGTTCGTTATATTTCACCAGGGCCTGATCCAATCCATGAATAAAAACCTTAGGTTTTTCACCATAGTACCGGAACCTGTTTTTCTTTTCGGCATAAGGTTCATAAAACCTACCCCATTTTTCCCCGTCAGTTTCTTCCTCGTAGATGAACATAGGGTACAGCTCATTGCTTCGGAACTCATGCGTTTTCCCCTCGCTGGTGAAACGCTTTACCGCCACCGATTTCAAGTGGTAATAGGCAAACAGCACCTTGGCATTGGCCAACCTGTTAGCATTGTTGTCAGCCAGACTATTCCATGCCGATTCTACCAGTACGGCCCTAATTTCCTTCTCCGTAAGCTCCTTTGTCTCGTAGGTCGTTTGTCCGTCCGACTCATCCGGCTTGGCTGGCCAGCTGTTGTAGTCTGCACGGATGGTCTCGGATTTAGCACCGGCAACATTGTAAAATGCTGCTACATCCATCAGTGCATCTTTGAACGTCAGACCATCTTCCTTCATGGCGATATCCACCGCGTGCATCATCTTTACCTCGTTTCCGAAATCCGTCACTCCCCAATAGCCAGTTTTCGGAAACTGTTTCATGCTGGCACTCGCCGTCTTTTCCTCGTTTCTAAGCTTAAAACGCTTGTTTTTCTGGGTTTCACAACCGATAGAGTTCGGGTACCTGTGCTGTATATAAGCCAGCCCGCCATCCACGGCCATCACATCGGCTAAACTGATATTTATATTACTCATCCTGCTAGTACGTTACGTAGGGTTTCCATTGTGCGCAGCTGCGCCTCGGTTAGGGTTCGTTTGGCAAGCTCGGCCATCACCAGGTCGAGCGCCTTTTGTTTTTCGTGATCGGGCAGCATACCAAGCCGCCCGCATTTCCAAATCTTGAATATGTCAGCGATCTCATTGATCACTGTGAACGGCTGGCGCGGTTTGGATGGCGCGGGTAATTCTTGTGAGGATTTCATACCTTTTGATTAATTCGTTGATACCATGCTCGTATTCAAAAGCCCGTCGTTGTGCCAGCAGCGTGTCTTCATACCAGCGGACAGCAAGCAATAATACACTGGCTTCCTCCCTGGTAAGCAGGACACGGATCTGGCCCCAGTTCGGTTCCGAGTGATACATCAGCTGCTGGCTGATCTTCCCCGAAACCTTGTACAGCACCTGCATGTGGGGAAAGCCCATCACCCTGCGCAGGCAAACATTTTCCGCATCGATCACCCCGAAGATGATCATCGACAACCGCAGCCATTCATCCGGGTTGAGCCTCAGGGCTTGTGGGGGGGAAGGGGAATTTTTCATTTCCGTTTCGGTTTTCGCTGTATCCCCATCAGCATTTCCACAGCCAGGAACACATATTTAATAAATACACCCACCAGCGCGAGCAGAGCGCCTACTGCCACCGTTCCGATAGCCCATGGCGCGGTGATCATCCACATCGCTAACATTTGGCACTGCCTCCTGCCAGTTTGCGTGCAAAATCCATCAGGATATCAATCAGCCCGAAACATACGTACAGCACCACAAAAGCAGCCCCGCCAATGATACCCGCAGCAACTGCCACGGGTATAGCGATGATTAGATAGATCGTTCTCATGGCTGTGATGCATATTTTTCCATCTCTGCCAATTCATCATCCACATGCTTTTTAAAAGCCTGCTGTAGTTGGGGCCAGTATTCTCCCTCTAAATTTTCTGTGAAAGAATCGAACAGCTCACCAGGTCCTTCGGCCAATATTGATCCAAACTCTTCTTTGATTTTTTCAGAGTTAACATCTGCAACGAATTCCTGTCCATAGAAATCAAACCAGAATCGTACATACCAAATACCACCCTTATCCAGTTCCAGATAATTACTTTCTGTGGTATCCGAAGAAATCAATTTTAAATTATCAGAGAACACCATTTCCGGCTCTACAGCTGGTGTACTTGCTAGGCGTTCCCCCAAAGCTTCCGATAAAAGGGTATACAGCCCTACCTCCTTCAGATAGTGAGATTTTACAGAAGCCCGATCCGCTTTAAAATAGTTGCTTTTAGCTTCAGTTAGCTCAGTATTCGACGTTTCCAGGTATGCTCTGAGCGTAGCGGTGTTGTCCGGAAGCGCAGAGCTTTCCCAGGCATGAGTAATTTCATGAATGTTCATTTGCGAGAAAAAATAAATGTTTGAGAAATTATTCGGCAGGTTTCAGGGAGTGCCAGTCCTTTTTGTTAATCATAAAATTGCAGCCGATGCACCGGTGCAAATGATGTTTTACTTTTCGTTCCGGGTAAATGCGGGCAGCTTGTACGCAGTTGCATTTAGGGCATTTAATGCGGTCGTTTTCAAACGGTTCATCTTCGAAAACGGGTTCTACCTTTGTTTTTCTTGGAATTTTGATCTGTGCCATGGATGATATCTCTAAGTGAATAAACAAGCCATACAGCCATTACAAGCCCGATCCCCATCAGGACCATCCGGATCAGGTCCGGCACATCCCCGAGCTGGTTCATACTGGCAACGGTCTATGATATACGGCGTCCCAATGTTTGTTGTCCTGCGCTTCGCAGTAAGCAGTGTAGTGGCGGTGCATGGTAAGGTTCTGTTTGGCGATGCGGAGTGTTGAAAGCTTCTGCAATCGTTCCAGCTGGCTGGCCTGGGTCGTTAGCGTAAATTTCTTCTGCTTAATATCGTAGTAGCGCCGGTTATTCTTTTCCACTTCCAGCTCCTCTATCTGTTCGTTTACACTATTAAAAAGCTTCGTAAATTGTTCCTGGCTCATATCGCGGAGAGCCACAGCCGGCTGTGAAAGGATGGTCTTAAAATTCATGATTTGTATATTGAGTTAGTTGAAAATGCTTAGTGCGGGGGATTAACGCCCGAAAAGAACAGATAGCAAATAAGATGCAGTAATTAGGTTGATGCCCATTAGTGCTATTGCTAGTATATAAATGAAATTTAGCTTTGCATCCATCTTTTCCAGATGAGCCTTTTGTTGCCGAATTTCTGCGTCAATTTTGCACCCTCCTGACGGATACCACCATGGGCCTTGATTACCTTCCATTGTATTGATTGAGTTAGTTGAATATGCTTTCAATTAAGCGTTCGTCCGCTCCACTTCTTTAATTTTCTTGAGCTGCTGAACAATCTTTACCGTACGAATTAAACTACCACGACCATCACTGACCGTTTCAATAGCCCTACGCCACTCATCGTTGTTCATATCCTTTGAAGAATTAAGTAAAAGCGATCTCCAAAATCTACCAAGGCGCTTTTTCTCCTTTTTAAACTCGGCACGCCATACATCCACTCGTAATTCCTTATCGTCCATTTGTCCCCGGTTTGTGCTAATTGTATCTGACTATTCCGTATTTTTATCAGCGAGTTAATTACGGAACAAATATATAGTTCCAATTGGAACTATGCAAGATATTAAGGAAATATTATTTCCAATTGGAAACGTTTTTTTTAAAATGATTGAAGTGGAGCGAATAAGAGCAATAATGAAGGCGCATGATTTAACTAATGCGTCATTGGCAAGATTGATAAATGTTCATCCGTCAAAAGTTTCTAAGGTCGTATCAGGAGATCAATTACTTAGTGCAGAAGCGGTTGGGCAGATTATAAAAGAATATAAAATACATCCGAACTGGATCTTCGGATATGAGGGAGATGCGAATAAAGTGATGTATCTGGATGACTTGGTGCCAAAGAGGGAACTAGAAGAGCAGGAGCGCAGGATGATGGAATTGGAACGAGAAAACGCAAACCTGTACAGAAAGCTTGCAACTCACTTAGAACAACAGGTTGCAGAGAGTCAGGAGAAATTTAGAGCATCGGAGAAATCCAACACTGATCTAAAAAATAATTAAGTGGTTCTTGCTTGATCGTAATGATACAATTTCAATATACCTATATCTGATATCACAAATCGAACATTACAACTCAGGGCTATAAATTTCATGGTTTCCAATTAGTCAAAAAAGATGATCAAACTTCTGCTAACTATATCATTCTCGGCATTATTAGTACTGCACACTTTTGCGCAGAATGATAAAAAGAGATTGACCTATGAAGGAGAAGTTTTTGCACCTGGTTACTCTGCCAAAGAAATTATAAGTAAGATCAACAAACTAGCCATTAACAATCCCCGAAATTATGCATCAGTACAGCAGACCGATTCTGCTACGCTGGTGATATCGGGAATGGTTAGCGTTTTCCTGGATTATGAAGGTTCTCACAATCGGAAAGTTACAGAGGAGAACTACAACTACCAGATGCTGGTACAAGCAGTTGATCAGAAATGCACACTATTGATGCGCAATTACATCAGCCAGCAGCCAAATTCCAAGCCACTGTACACCCACGCTGCCAGGATGCAATACATCGACAAAATGGATGTAAAAAGTAAGCGCAAAAAAATATTGAGAAAGTATGCTCAGGATGAATACGGCCAGCTGGATAAACATGCAGCCGTCACCCTACGCACCATCGAAACTATGTTACACAGTGAAAAGCCCGAAGTGGTTGTAAAGTAAAAGAAATGGAGGTATCGAACGAAGAAATATTGAAGGCATTGGAAGCCATCCAATACAAACAAAGCACCCTCGAAAGCAAATTAGACCAGACGCTGGAAAGGCTGGAAAAAATCTATGAGTTAACTGATCGTACCGGTGATTTCTTAGGGGATAAGCTGGATTCGATCGAAACAAAAATTGAAGAAATACAATAAAAATGAAGCCTTTACTTCTAAATGGCTTCTGAAAACATAAGTAAAATGCTAATTATCAACACAGTTACACCAGCTTGTCGGCCAACAATAGTAACGAAAGCCTCTTATGTTAAAACATAAGGGGCTTTTCTGATTTTAGGCAATTTTAGAGAAATCTGGAATCAATACCGTTTCTCAAATCACCATTTTTATAGCATTTCTATCCCCTAACTTACCATACTGTTTCTTTGCCTTTTCTCCAGGCACCGCAGGAACTCTGAATGATGATCCAGTCAATCTTGCTGGACAGGCAAAAAAATTTCCCAATTCATAAAACCTGATCAAAATTATAAACGGGAACAAATTGCTGGTGAGTTATAGATATCGCTTGATCCCTTTTCAGCTTGATCCTCCAAAATCTGCCTACTGATCCATGTGGCACAAAAAGAAAAAGCCGTTGCAACTTTCGTTACAACGGCTTACTTTCTGTGGTGATGGACGGAATCGAACCGCCGACACAAGGATTTTCAGTCCTTTGCTCTACCGACTGAGCTACATCACCAGGCTCAATTGGTTCCCTTTGGGACTGCAAAACTAGATGTTTGACTTTGCTTTCCAAACTATTTACTGAAAATTTTTAAAAAATATTTATATCCCTTATTACCTCAACGCTCTATCCAGCTGATTATCTATCATTTAAATCAGAAAATTAAATTTTTATCTTACAAAATATTTATCCAGATACATTTTTCCCATATTTGTTAAATAGTATGCAAGCATACTATAATATTTATCAAGTATTAAAAAGTATCCTATATGGACATATTGAGTCAGATTCTGTTCATAACTATATTGGCTGCCACAGGCTGGCTGGTATCCAAGCGGGCTATGCTTATCAAAAGCACTATATCCCTGGGGAAAAGTGAAGATCGTACCGACCACCCTTCCCGTCGGCTCTCTACAATGCTTCGCATTGCTTTTGGACAAAAGAAAATGTTTGATAGACCTCTGATAGGCTTCTTACATTTTATAGTCTACGCAGGTTTTGTTCTGATCAACATTGAAGTATTAGAGATAATCCTGGATGGTATGCTGGGTAAACATAGGTTATTAGCGCCAGTACTAGGCTCCTTCTATCCTGTGCTGATTGGCTTTTTTGAAATACTCGCTGCCGGAGTCTTTATAGCATGTGCTATATTCCTTGTTCGTCGTTCCATTGTCAGAACACAACGTTTTCAACCTGTCCGGCATCGGGAGATGTCCGGCTGGCCGGCCTTGGATGGCAAAGTCATTTTAATATTTGAGATTGTACTCATGGCCGCCATCCTTACCATGAACGTCGCGGATTCCGTATTACAAGATATGGGAAGTATACATTACTCCAGAACCGGAAATTTTCTTATCAGTCAATTTCTCAAACCTGTATTTATCGGTTGGCCAGAAACAACGCTCATCATTTACGAGCGTATAGCTTGGTGGATACATATTCTGGGAATTTTTGCATTTGCCGTATACCTGACCTATTCTAAGCATCTGCACATTGCTCTTGCTTTTCCCAATACCTATTTCTCCCGCCTTGCACCTATAGGAGAAATGAACAATATGCCGGAAATTACAAAGGAGGTAAAGATCATGATGGGATTGGAAACTCCTGCAGATTCGGAGAGCGAAGTACCGGAGCGGTTTGGCGCCAAAGATGTGCCTGATCTCAGCTGGAAAAACTTACTGGATGCTTATTCATGCACGGAATGCGGACGATGCACAGAGGCCTGCCCCGCGAATCTTACCGGTAAGAAACTTTCTCCACGTAAAATTATGATGGACACGCGTGATCGCCTGGAGGATATAGGGGTTATTATGCAGAACAATGGAGGCAACTTCGTCCCGGATGGAAAAAACCTGATGGGAGATTATATTATGGAAGAAGAAATACTGGCCTGTACCACCTGTAATGCATGTGTACAGGAATGCCCTATTCTGATTAATCCGCTTGACATTATTCTTCAGCTTCGGAGACATCAGGTCATGGATGAATCGAAGGCACCTGCATCCTGGAATATGATGTTTCAGAATCTGGACACCAATCAGGCTCCCTGGAAATTTTCACCCGGTGATCGTTTCAATTGGGCTGATGCAGTAAAATAAGAGCACGATAACTTGTTCCCTTTTTCAAATCCTATTGAATCACGATGGAAGAATCAACATATAAAGTACCAACCATGGCAGAAATGGCTGCCGCTAATGAATTACCTGAAGTGCTTTTTTGGGTGGGTTGTGCAGGATCTTTCGATGATCGTTACAAAAAAGTGACAGTAGCTTTCGTAAAAATACTAAACAAGGCAGGAGTCAAATTTGCGGTACTGGGCACAGAAGAAAGCTGTACTGGCGACCCAGCACGCCGCGCCGGAAACGAATTCACTTTTCAGATGCTGGCTATGTCCAACATCCAGGTGCTGAATATGTATGGTATCAAAAAGATAGTAACGGCATGCCCTCATTGCTTTAATACGTTAAAAAATGAGTATCCTGAGTTGGGAGGAAACTATGAGGTCATACATCATTCGGAGTTTCTCCAACAGCTTATCAATGAGGGCCGGGTACGTATTGAAGGAGGAGAGTCTTTCAAAGGAAAAAAAATAACTTTTCACGATTCTTGCTATCTGGGAAGAGCCAATAATATATACGAAGCCCCCCGTCATGTCCTGGAAGCTCTGGATGCGGATTTGGTAGAAATGAAACGTTGCCGGACCAAAGGACTTTGTTGCGGTGCCGGTGGTGCGCAAATGTTCAAGGAACCTGAGCCCGGCAAAAAGGATATCAATGTAGAGCGTATTGAAGAAGCGCTTTCTACAGGCTCGGATACGATCGCTGTTGCTTGTCCGTTTTGTATGGTAATGATGACAGATGGTGTAAAAAACAAAGAAAAAGAAGATAGCGTACGTGTCTTTGATCTCGCTGAATTGATTGCCCGGGCGGAAGGATTGTAATGATTTCAGAACTTAGTCACATTTGGCACTGTTTTAATTTCAGATTAGATTTTACAAAAAGTATTAAAAACAATGTATATACCATTCAGCGACCTCGACCTTGAAGCACGGATCTGGATTTACCAGGCAAACCGTGAGCTTACAAAAGATGAAACCGGAGTATTGACCGAAACTCTTAAATCAGCATTAGATAATTGGGATGCACATGGAAAGCCGCTTACAGCTTCGGCTAAAGTGTTTGAAAACCGATTTGTAGTGATCGGTGTAGATGAACGTGATGAAATTCCAAGTGGCTGCTCTATCGACAAATCTGTTCATTGGTTACAACAAATCGGAAGTCAGATGAATATAGACTTTTTTGATCGCTCTGTAGCTTACATCAATGATCGTAACGAAGTCGCAACCATTCCGGTATCAAAGATTAAACAAGCGGTAGCAGATGAGACCATATCATCCTCAACGACTGTATTCGACAACCAGGTAGGGACTAAAGCACAGTGGCTCAACCGATGGAAATCACAGGCCTCACATACATGGCTGGCCCGTTATTTCTCTGATCAGCCTGTATAAGGTTTTGATAGAAGGGTATCGCTTTCTAATTTTGGATAATCATTTAAAAGTTCCGGATGCGTTTTTTAAGATCAATATTGGCTTTGAGCCTTCTGACCATACTCTGGTCATGCGATGACAGTGTGATATATAAAGCGCATGAGGACATTGAAGATGGCTTATGGTATATCAAGAACAAACCGGAATTTAAGGTCAATATTGAAGACACAGTAAGCCGTTACAATGTTTATTATGTTTTCCGCAATGCACTTCAATACCCCTACTATAATTTGTATTTGACAAGACAGGTAAATGGGCCTGACGGAACATTGATTTCAAATACACTGGAAGAGCTCTTCGTATCCAATGAAACTACCGGCAAACCTTATGGAAAAGGACTTGGCGATCTTTTTGATCACAAAGTACCTATTGCCAAGGAATATTCTTTCTCAAAATCCGGGGTTTATACTTTTAAACTTTCACAGTCTATGCGCCAAAATCCCCTTCCTCATATATTGAGTGTAGGTATCTGTATAGAAAAAGTGAAAGAACAGCCTTAATACTTTTCAGGCCAACAAAGAGAACCAGTCTTATCACCAAAGACCAGTTCTCTTTGATTTTTGTATGGCTTTACGCGTATAAAATATGCGAAAATGAGTGGATTGTTCCTCTAAGGATATGAATGCAATTGAATGAGCGACAAAGAATACATGTCTGTTTCAGGTAAAAAGGTTTACCTATCTTTGCTCTGAACCGAATGAGAAGAAAGATCCATGAATAAATTAATGTATCTCTGGTTTGCAGTCAAAACCGTACTATGCTCCTGCGATGCTGATCGTAAAGAAAACGGATTTGAAAAAGTACGATCTGAATACAAAGTAAGTAAAATCGGTAAGCTCCCATCTGTTGTGAGTGAAAGTTCTGGCTTGGCAAATGGTACAAAACCAGGTTCTTACTGGACACACAATGACAGTGGGGGAAAACCGGAACTGTATGAAATAAATGCAAAAGGGCAATTACTTGCGATCAGATCAATTACTAATGCTAAAAATACCGATTGGGAAGATCTTGCAGAAGACCGTGATGGTAACTTGTACATCGGGGATTTCGGCAATAATAGCAATAAAAGAAAAGACCTCACTATCTACAAACTTCCCAAAACAACTAACACCCCCGAGCAAATAGCCATCCAATATCAACAACAGAATGCTTTCCCTCCTGGCGGCAATGAGATGCACTATGACTGTGAAGCATTTTTTCATTTCAATAACCATCTGTATCTGTTTTCTAAGAATCGCAGTACAGAGAATAAAAAGGTGTTTTTATACCAGGTTCCAGATCAGCCAGGTTCATACTCACTGGCACCATCCGATAGCATCGAGATAAACAGCCAGGTAACCTCCGCAGATATAAGCCCCGACGGGCGTACTTTTGCAGTGCTGACTTATGCAAAAATTCTATTATTTGGCATTGACAGAGGAATAGTTAACTTTAAGCAACCTATTGGCTGCATTAAAATAGTAAAGAAGCAGGCGGAGGCACTTTTGTTTTTAAATAACACAGACCTGCTAATTACCAATGAACAAGGGCAGATCTATCAGGTTACCCGTCGTTGATATTATGTTTGTGTTAATAAATACCCAAAACATATAATGTCAAAATCACATCTGTTAATTTCGAATTCGATTTAACAACATACATCAAAATGAGCACTGCAAAAACACTAAATGCTGCACCAAAGGTATTAGTAGTGGATGACGATAATGACATTGTAGAGCTTCTTGAATACAATTTGATTAAAGAGGGCTACAATGTTCAGACAGCCTCCAACGGGAAAAAGGCTATAGAAATTGCAAAAACTTTCGTTCCGGATCTCATTTTACTGGACATCATGATGCCTCAGCTGGACGGCATCGAAACTGGCAGAATGTTGCGCCAGAACCCTGATCTGAAAAACACATACATTCTCTTTCTTACAGCCCGTTCAGAAGAATATTCTGAGGTTGCTGCTTTTGAAGTGGGGGCCGATGATTACATTACGAAGCCTATCAAACCGCGTGCTCTGATGAGCAGAATCAATGCGCTATTCCGCAGAGAAGCTCAAAAAGCAGATTCAGGAGATCAGATAGACATACTTGATCTGAGCATTAATCGCAAAAATTATACGGTTACCCAACAAGGTGGCAAGTCTACAGTACTACCGAAAAAAGAGTTTGAACTCTTATTTTTCCTTGCTCAGACACCCAATAAGGTATTCAACCGTGACGAACTGCTGCAAAAAATCTGGGGTGCTGATATATATGTGCTGGAACGCACGGTGGACGTACATATTCGTAAGTTGAGAGAAAAACTCGGAGATCAGTATATCAAGACTTTAAAAGGTGTTGGCTATATGTTTAGCAACGAAGTAGCTTAAAATTATAGGAAGGAAAGATTTAATCGTCTTTCCTTTTTTTACGCTCCTTCTTCCGAAATGCCAGCTTGATATTCACTTCACCGTTTTCATCGAGTGCTTTCAGGAAAATTTTAGAACCTTCTTTTCTATCGGGATTATTGGGATCCAGTACGTATGTGGAATCACGTTTTTTCAGATTGCTCAATGGAATGGCAATATTGATATCTGTCTTTTTACCAAAGCTATATACGCCGTCTACAAATAGAGTCATCACATTAGACTCAATCTCCATCGGCTCAATTTCTATTTCCTGTCCCCGAAGGTGGAAATTGTTTGTGATAGGTGCAAACTGCACACTTTCAAAATTTCTGTTTTTGAAAACGAGCTTTTTCATTTTCAGGAAAGGCTCAAAATTGTTGATATGCCCATTGGTGAGATTAATATGAAGCAATCCTTTCATTGTTGCCGGCACCAGCCGCACATTGTTATTAAGCCTGCTTTCAAAACTAAAATCCGTGCTTAATCTGCCTTTGAGATTCTCATCTGTCAGCGCTTTTTGCCCGAAGTTGTCAAATGATCTGAACACACTCTGAACGTCTGCGTTCACAATTTTCCCTCTTATAGCGAGGTGAGGTAAAGCGCCTGAACTATTATTTCCCATCTCACCCGAAATATTTACCCGGGCTCCCTGAAAGGCTTTCATTACAAAATACTCGAGTGCCAGCGCATTATTTTTTGCAGTGAACTTTCCTTTAACCTGGGTGGCAACGAAGCGCCTGTATGTAACCTTTTCAGAATTTAATTTGGCCGTAATTTCTATGTTATCAATGGCTTCATCCAGCAGTTGAGATAATTTGAGCTTATTTTTTTTATTCGCTGTTGTTGCAGGCGCTGCGAAAAGTGTCTCCAGCCAATTCAGTTTCCAGACTGGAATATTAATATTGACCAACGCTCTTAGCGATTTGGGAGAACCGAATAAGTACGGCACAAAATCTATGATACGTCCATTAAGATATAGCATATTCGGGCCGTCGGAAAAATTTAAGTTTTGAAAGACAAGTGCTTTTTCATTAAAAGCAAAATCTCCCCGCATTTTTGAGAGATGTACTTGCCTCGGCATGTAATCCATAGCAATATCCCGAAATGATGCTTTTCCCGATATTTTACCGTTGAACTTGTCCAGTTTAGGATCATAGAATTTCTTCAGACTGCCTTCAAAATGAAAATCTATATAGGCTTTTCCTTTTTCAAAGTGATATCTGGCCGGGTCGAGCAGCTGGTCCATTTGCGAGGCATCTGCACTTAGATTGCCATCCAATTTAGCCTGAGGGTCCATAAAATCGTTGACTATCAGTTTCAATTTGAATGGAATATCTCCAAAAAAACCTTTCACATCTGAAGCCGTGAGTCTGGCATTTGTGGGTTCTGGTTCCTTCAGCGAATCTGCCTGATTTGTATAATACCCTTCAGCCACAACCTTGTTCAAAGTACCAACCGGCAATTCATAGCTAAAAGGTTGCGTCTCGAATCTCAGATTTACCCTGGGCTTTTTATTTTTCCCTCTGCCAACAAGCTGTACATCTGTATCTACCAGCGATTTAATTCCAATAGAGTCGATTTGCGCCCTGATGACCTTTGGCAATAAAGGCAATGCATGATCTACAGCAATACGTTTAGCCTGAAAGTTAAGATGAAAGGGGTTAATTGTATCCCTGAAATTGAATACACCACTAATATTTACATTCTCTTTTGTGCTGGTCTCCATGACCGAAGGATATACCGTTATCCTTTTCTCATTTTCGTTGAAAGAAAGCAAAAGATGCATTTGCGTTTCCTGATTGGCTAGAAAAGCTCCTTTTTCGGGTCTGAATGTCAATCCTTTGAAGAATACCGAACCATCAAAATTCGCATTAGTTGCCGAATCCGTTACGGTGATACGATTAGTTGCATCACGAAGTAGCCCTCCATAATTCTTACCTGTGACAGAATCTGCAAAACTTACACCAAAATTAACAAACCGTATATTTCTTAGTTTTCCAATCAGGTCATTAGAAGGTGGCGTTTTCTGCTCCTCTTCGTTATCCTCCTCAGATTTAAATATAGTCAGGTTTGAATACCCATCTTTTCTCACAAAAATAGTCAGACTTCCGTTTTGCAAAACAAGATTTTTGATCTTAAAATCACCCTTATATAAACCATTCAGATCAAGTGTGGCATGTAATAACTCCAGGTCTAAAAAGGCTGTTTTATGTTGATGATAAAGACTATCGGTCAGCTTTACGTTGGCAAGTGTAAAATTCAAACCAAATCCACCCGTGAAGGGTCTGAATTTGAAGTCAGCAATTTCCAGATTACCATTCAGCTTCTCATTCACAGCTTCCTGTATTGTCCGAAAAAGCTTTTCCTTGTTTCTATCCAGCCAAATTTCTACAGCCCCAAAGAGCAGTAAACCGAAAAGGGCAACAATTCCTGTAATTTTTAAAAATTTAGCAAACATGAAAAGGAAGATGTGATAGCTCGGAAATAGGGTAACAAAAAAAAATTTCATGTAGTGCGCCCATGCAACACTTTTACTAATAACGTGCCACATCGAACTTTATCCTGCATCCGCCTAGCTATGTTACCATTGTCAATTTCGCTATTCACGTCAAAAAATGCTAGTTTTGTTCACTCTTTTGTATAACAGAAGTTGACGATCACCAATACTGCAAACAAAAATGCTACTAAGCGAACAGGAAATTTTACGCAGGCAGAAGCGCGACGAGTTGATGCGCATGGGCATTGAACCCTATCCAACTGAAGAATTTACGGTAAATACGTATGCTGCCGACATCCATAAAAACTATGAAAATAATAAGATTGATTACAAGCATGTAACCATGGCAGGACGCCTGATGGGCTTCCGTATTATGGGTAGTGCGGCCTTCGCTGAAATGCAGGATAGCACCGGACGGATACAACTATACTTCCGTCGGGACGACCTCTGCCCGGGTGATGACAAAATGCTCTACAACACCGTATTCAAAAAGCTACTGGATATAGGCGATATCATTGGCATTACAGGCTTTGTATTTACCACACAAACGGGTGAAATATCTGTACATGTGCAGGAGTTCAAAATTCTGAACAAATCGTTGCGTCCACTACCGATTGTAAAACGTGATGAGCAAGGCAATGTTTATGATGGTTTTACAGATCCGGAACTTCGTTATCGCCAGCGCTATGTCGATCTGATCGTAAATCCGGATGTACGTGATATTTTTATCAAACGTGCCAGGATCATCACGACCATGCGGTCTTTCTTCGACTCCAAAAGCTGGCTTGAAGTAGAAACACCAGTCTTACAAACCATACATGGTGGTGCTGCAGCGCGTCCTTTTCAAACGCATCACAATGCACTAGATCTGGGACTATATCTCCGTATTGCCACTGAGCTTCACCTGAAACGACTGATCGTTGGTGGATTCGAAGGTGTATATGAATTCGGTAAGTTGTTCCGTAATGAAGGAATGGACCGTACGCATAACCCTGAGTTCACTACAGTAGAGCTGTATGTTGCTTATAAGGACTACCTGTGGATGATGGAAATGACTGAAAAGTTATTGGAACAGGTTGCGCTGGCTGTTAACGGAACTACGGTGGTTAAATTTGGTGAAACCGAGCTTGATTTCGCTGGACCCTATCCAAGATTAAGCATTACAGACGCCATTCATCAGTATACAGGGTTGGATGTAAATGCTGTTGACGAGGTGGCTATCCGTGAAAAATGCCGCGAATGGGGAATGGAAGTAAACGATAGTATGGGTAAAGGAAAACTGATCGATGAAATTTTCGGAGAAAAGGTAGAATCCCATATTATTCAGCCAACATTTATTACTGATCACCCTGTAGAAATGTCTCCGCTTACCAAAAAGCACCGCAGCAAGCCTGGTATGGTGGAGCGTTTTGAGCTTTTTGTGAATGGTAAAGAAATTGCCAATGCCTACTCCGAGCTTAATGATCCTATTGAGCAAAAAGAACGTTTTGAAGATCAGCTGAAACTGAAAGAGCGTGGAGATGATGAAGCTATGGAAATGGATGATGATTTCATCAGATCTTTGGAATACGGAATGCCTCCGACATCGGGAATTGGTATTGGGATTGACAGACTTACCATGCTGCTTACCAATAATTCCAGCATTCAGGAAGTAATTTTCTTCCCTCAAATGCGCCCGGAAAAGAAACAGGAAATAGCAAAAGAAGCAGATTACGTGGCAGCCGGTGTACCAACCGTATGGATTCCTGCTTTGCAGAAAATGAATATTCTGACGATTGAACAACTTAAAGCTGCAAGCCCGAGCAAAATCTTTAATGACTTAGGTGGATTGCGTAAAAAGCTGAAAATAGAAGATAAGCTTCCACAGCTGGATGATATTAAAAGCTGGATAGAATAAATCAATAGGTATAGAAACTAAAAATGCCGGATCGTATGATCCGGCATTTTTAGTTTCTGCAAAAAAAATATAATTATATCTTTTTTACCTGTACAGCATTCAAGCCTTTCTTTCCTTCAACGACCTCGTATTCTACTTGGTCATTTTCACGAATTGTAAGCCCTCCCAATCCTGTCACATGGACAAAAATGTCTCTGTTTGTGTCGTCTTCAACGATGAAGCCATATCCCTTAGCTTCATTGAAAAATTTTACAGTACCTGTTGGCATAATGTTGTAAATAAAAATTAAATAAGGTGAAAATACATAGGAATGTAACCGCTTCACTTTACAGAGATATTTCGTATCCAAACAATTGAATGGAGCTTGGCCGATTTACAAAAGAAATTTTGGCAAATTGCACCAACACATCTTGATAATAATGAACCACTTACAAATTCCTTAATCACAAAGAAACAAAAATTGTGGGTAAAACAATTTATTTAGCGCAATAATTTGAGAATTTAAGACTTAACGGTAATTTACAGCCCAAACCGTACAATGTTAAAATTTACCACATTGCTTGTAAATACTACCGAAAATTGCTAATTATGAGGCGATTATTAGAAAAGAGGACATGAACAGACTTCGGTATTTCGTAGAGGATCAGATATTTGGCGTATGTGCGAAGTTGGGAGAAAAACTCAATTTCCCTGCCAGTAGCATCCGTTTATACTTCATTTATGCCACTTTTATGACTTTCGGGTCACCGATAATCCTTTATCTTATTATGGCATTCTGGCTTGAACTCCGACAGCATTTAAGAAGAAGAAACAGTCCTACGATTTGGGAGTTTTAGATTGAGGAATACCCGTAAGCTGTTCAAAACGGTGTTTTCCTAAAATAAAATACTCCCATACAATACTTCTGTAATACAAAGGCGCCCGATACTTGACACGTTTTTGCCCTTTTGTCAGAGAAGGAATCATGGCATAAAATGCAAAATGTGCCCGGATTATGGCTAATACGTCAGGGAATGCACCGCTGGCTATAAATCTTACGCTGGAAATTCCGTCCAGAATAAGTCTGAAAAAAATGGTCTTCCAACGCCTTCCTTTCGGAAGATTTTTAAAGAGCATTATCAGATTATTCCTGTAATTTAAAAAAGTTTTACGCGGGTTAGATTTGTGCAAGGTACCTCCACCTACATGGTAAACTGAAGATTTACCCGAATAAGTGATTCTATATCCCATGTTCAGCAGTCTCCAGCATAAATCTATTTCTTCCATATGAGCAAAGAAGCGCTGATCAAAGCCATTTGCCTTATGAAAAGCATCGGCTCTTATAAATAAGCATGCTCCTGTTGCCCAAAAAACATCTTTTTCTTCGTCATATTGCCCTTCATCCTTTTCTCTCGTATCAAAAATTCTTCCGCGACAAAACGGATAACCGAGATAATCCATATAACCGCCTGCAGCACCCGCATATTCAAAGTGAGTCCTGAGGTCATACGCAAGTATTTTAGGCTGGCAGGCTGCAATTTTGGAATCTGATTCCATAAATGAAATGACAGGCGTGATCCAATTTTCTGTAACTTCTATATCAGAATTAAGAAGTATGTAATAATCTGATTGAATCTGTTGCAAGGCCTCATTGTAGCCTCCTGCATAACCCTTATTCTCAGGTATAGTGAGCGTTTTTACTGAAGGATAATGTGCTGCCAGCCATTCCATCGAATGATCAGTAGAAGCGTTGTCCGCTACCCAGATAGCATGCCCACTGGAATGCAGAAGCACGCCCGGCAAAAATTGCTCCAGATAATGTTGGCCGTTAAAATTCAGAATTACAATTGCAACACTGGGAGGGGTCATGCAAAACTCAGATTATTTCATTAGTCCACCCAGATCCAGCCCTGGTATATTGGGCAGAACTCCATCTGTTGCTTTTTGAAGATGTTCTTTTATTTTAGGTTCTATGCTTTCATAAGCTTTATTTACAGCAGCTACGATCAGATCCTGTAACATTTCGTTATCATCAGGGTTAATGAGCACTTTGTCAATTTCCAGTCCAATCAGATTTTTCTGACCATTTACTGTTGCACGTACCATACCACCACCTGACTCAGCTGTTTCTACAATTCCGGATAGCGAATCCTGAGCTTCTTTCATACGAGACTGCAGGTCTTTCATTTTCCCCATCAGACCCATCATATCGGCCATATTTCCAAACATATCTTTATTAATTTTTATGTTATATAATTCTCAATAGAACTAATTAGTTCTACCTGAGAAGCATAAAAGTACCTCTTTTTTCAACTTTCTGATCAATATCGTCCACAAAGACTATCTTATAAACATAAGAACCAACTGCTGCATTAGCCCCGTTTATTTTCCCATCCCAACCTTCCGCCAGGTTACTGGTATGAAATACCACATTCCCCCACCGGTTCATAATTGTAAAATCGAACGACTTAACCTGTTCTGCCATTGCATACAACGTATTATTATGGCTATCATCATTTGGCGTAAAAGCAGCCGGAACAAAAATCCCCGCCCCTCTTCTGTAGAGAATTGCGTTTGAGAAGCTTTCAAAATTGCCGTTCTGAGAAGTAGCTTTCACTAAAAATGTATACTCAAGTTCACTACTGTTAGCGAATTGAGGGGTAAATGAAAGATTTTGCTGCCGCTCTATTTCTGTATTTACGCCGCTCAATGAGGTCTGCAAAATGGTATAGTTTTCTAAATCGCCAAAGAACGGTCGTTCGGGATTCCAAGAGAAAACCGATAAATCTTTTTTAAGCAAAATAGTACAGATTGGCTCACTGTTTGGATATTTCACATCGCAGGATTCATAACTGAAACGATAACAATAGGACTTTTCGCCAGGCCTTACATCCTCATCAACATACTCATTAATATCATTCAATGTCATGATTCTTTTAAAAGCCGTACTGCCATTATCCGCACGTTCTATATTCAAGCTATAACTTTTACCTGGTACATCAGCCAGCACAATGACCTTGTCCTGGTTAACGCTAACACTGGCGCTTTCTATTAAACTGTTTGCGTCAGTTTCCACTCTGATACCAATCGGAGCAGATTGTGAAGTTAAATTGGTAAGTTTTGCAACAATATGATATGCCACAAAAGAACCACATTCGACATCTGTATCTGTATATTCTGTATCATCGATTGAATTGAAACTTCTTAGAAGTTCGCCATTGGCATATAAGTCATAGCCTTGAAAACCAGTTGCAGTCTCATCGTATTTGTTCCATGATAGTTGGATAGCTCCACCCGATGATTCACCCTTCAGAACCATGGTTGTTACAATATCAGAATCCAGCTGACCTGCACAATTATCCTCAGATGATAGCTTTAACTTATAAGATGTTTCAATGTTAAGTCCTTGAATATTGTAAGTTTGCGGGCCATTCAACGACCAATTATTTCCTGTTACATAGGCATTACCTCCATCAGAACTATATTTTACCTGAGTTTTAATTCCTCCGATACCATTAAAAGAAAAATTCAAACTACCGTTCTGCCGCATCTCAACAGCAGTAACCTGGATGTTGTTTAGTTGTGCTTGTTCGAAAGTTACATTGATATCCCTTGTGAATCCCTTCTCACAAGCTCCCGTATTATATAATCCTGTTACTTTTATTACAGGTCTTTTACTAGTGTCTTTATATAAATGCTCTAGATTCAAACTGCTCCCTCTTTCCCACTCCTCTATCTCTCCGTCGCCCCAATTTATCTCAATACGATCATAAGCATCCAGGATATTATCTTTCGCCAGTAAGATACTGACCTTTCCTCCTCCACAAGAGGTATAAGTAAGATAAACAATTCTGCTCTCTGCCACGGTCACTTTCTCACAATGATAAAATGCCCCACTATTCGTTGCTCCTTGTTGCAAAATAGTATAATTGCCTGGTCCTGTATACTGATAAGCAGAGATATTTTGTGTAGCCGGATTTTGCAAAATACCATCGTAATTGACATTATATCCTATCAAAACAGGGTTAGCAACATTGTTAGTCCAGCTAACATTAAGAGGAGCGCAGCCTGCATGGGTATTAAGTGTAAAACCACCCCCTCCTACGTTACAAAGTCCCTGTCCCAGGGCGACATGTAAACCACAAATTAGAAAGACCGTTGTGTATAGTAGATGTATTTTCAATTTCATAGTTAACATTTGTCCTGACAGTAGCGTGTAGAGAGCAATTCGGTATCTGTAAAAAGAAGCTACAAATTTAAATCATTTATGCTTGATTACCTTACGATTAGCAGTTAAAACCAATTTCCGGCTATACGTATATCATCTGACAAGAAGAAAACTCCCTGTTTGCGAGAAGGTCCCACTTTTAATATTGTTCCCTTCAATCTTATATATGTAATGACCAGGCCCAGCAGGTTTTCCATCCACCAATCCGTTCCAGCCATCAGCCGTATTATCCGATTTGAATATCACTTCGCCCCATCGGTTATAGATCAATAACCGGAAGCTATCTGCAAAATAACTCTTTGCTAAAAAAATATCATTATGCCCATCTCCATTGGGAGTGAAGATATCAGGCACCCACACAATCAGGTTACCACTGATGGCAATAACATTAGAATAGCTAACCATGCTTCCGGACTTAGCTCTAATCTTAAATGTACTGTTACCATCTTTATCCAGATCAATAGCCTGTTTATTTTCAAGCTGCTTTGGTATTTCTTCCTGGACATTGCCTGCCTCATCCATTCTGATCAATTCGTAAGATTCGACTTCAATTGTGAATGGCGGTTGTGTCGTCCAGGAAATATCCTGCACATTATTGGTTATCAAAACTGAACAGACAACCTCACTGGGAGGTGATGGTTGCTTACAAGCATTTTCCCAACTAAAGCGATAGCAATAGGAAGTTTGGCTTGTATTAATGCCTGAATCTGTGAATGACAAGTCTGTATTATTATCAGGAGAAATTTTCTGAAAATTATTACTACCGGCATCAGTGCGCTCCACAATCAGATTAGAAAGCGTAGTTAAACCATCAACACCACTCAGGTTCACAACGGTGGAAATCTCGTTATCACTCTCTACAGATACCTCGGCAAGCCTGATCACACCTGGTGCAGTAAATGTAGGCTCCAGTGTAATTGGTGCGGAATAAGATTGTACCAATCCGTTTAAGCTGGCGATCAGTGTATATCTGTAACTCGTACCACATTTCAGCTGCCCATCCAGATAATCTGTCCTGTCAGTTCCGTTATACACAGCTTGTTTTTCAGTGAAAGCTGGGCCTTCTTCTCTCAATATCTGATATTGCAGCAAATTAGCAGCGTCCGGATAAGCATCCCATACCAGGTTATTGGACTCATCAACTACCAATGTTCCTCTTTTGAGCACGACGCTACTTACCACCGGACTCTCGGTAGGGTTGTCACAAATGTCCTTTGAAATGAGTTTGAAATGATAAACTTTACCAGGATCAAGACCTGTTATTTTTTCCGCCTTTTCGCCGCCTGTTTCATCACTGATTTTCCCGGTAGTTTTATACATCCCATTTTCTTCTGCCATGAACAATTCGGTTTTGATGCCGTCCATTGCATCGTATGCAATAGTAACCGTTCCATCAGCTCCCATTTCCACTCTTTTGATTTTAATGCTGGCTAGGGACGGAGGTGTTGCCTCGCCTGTCAACGTCCTGGACTTTAATTCAGAAGCGCAAAAGTCACCATTATGAATGCCTTTGATTTTGATTGAAGGCTTTGCTCTCAAAATTGTTTCATGAATAAGCAACCCACCTCTATCTACCTTTATGATCCGTCCATCTCCCCAATCAATTTCGATCTTGTCATAAGCCTGATAAATTGCATCATCTAAAAGCGTGAGCCTGACCCGGCCGTTGTTGCAACTCGTGATGTACCCGTTGGGAGCTGCCGTTTCCTTCACAACAACATCTTTGCAAAGCGCAAATCCGGTACCTTTTGATCCCCATTGTGCTATCGTATAGGATCCTGCTTCTGTATACACAAAAGATAAGTCACTAATACCCTCCGAAGGTCCCGGTACGTCTGTTCTGGATTTATCGAACTTATACGAATACTTTATAAAGTCTGCCCCTTGCATTTGATTTGTAATCTCAAGGGTTTTTCCCACACACACATCCTCATCTGCCAGAACAAACGCTCCTTTGTTTGGATTGTCACAGAAAGGAAGTTGCGCGCTTACCTCTGCCAGGCACAGCAAGTATAGCATCAGCAGATACAGTAAGCGTAATTTTCCTTTCATAACAATTGTGTTTACCTCAAAAATGGTAATCGCATTTAGGTTAATTTCCTGAAACGTATTAAACAAATCCTTTGTTTTGCCATTACAAATTCAAAAATAGGACATTTCCACATTTAGGCTGTACCTTTGAATTTTTAAAACGAGTTTTTGTTTAAAACTATTTTTCATCAACTCCATTTCATGGACAATAACGGTGATACTGCTGTGTTAGATACAATTGAAGAAGCAATAGAAGCGATACGTCGCGGAGAAATGATTATTGTGGTTGACGATGAGGACCGGGAAAATGAAGGTGATTTTGTATGTGCTGCTGAATTAATTACACCCGAAATCGTCAATTTTATGGCGCGTGAAGGACGCGGACTGATATGCGTCCCCATCACAGAAGAGCGTTGCGCCGAGCTTGACCTTGAAATGATGGTAGGCAATAATACAGCCCTTCACGAAACTGCATTTACCGTTTCAGTTGATCTTCTCGGGCATGGCTGCACAACAGGTATATCTGCCAGTGACCGATCCAGAACGATCCAGGCACTTGTAGATCCCGAAACAAAACCTGAGGATTTAGGACGCCCTGGTCATATATTTCCTTTGAAAGCAAAAAAAGGTGGTGTATTACGCAGAACAGGTCACACGGAAGCTGCCATTGATTTCCCTCGACTTGCCGGGTTAGCTCCTGCAGGTGTATTGGTGGAAATTTTAAATGAAGATGGATCCATGGCCCGCTTGCCTCAACTTCGTGAGATTGCGAACAAATTCAATCTTAAGCTGGTGAGTATTAAAGACCTGATCGAATACAGGCTAAAAGAAGAATCACTCATTAAAAGAGAGATTGGGGTTGATATGCCAACTAAATGGGGACATTTCGACCTTATAGCTTATCGCCAGATCAATACAGGCGACCTGCACCTTGCGTTGGTAAAAGGGACCTGGGAAAAAGACGAGCCTGTTCTGGTACGCGTACATTCATCATGTGTTACAGGAGATATCTTCGGTTCCTGCCGTTGTGACTGCGGTCCTCAGTTACATGCAGCAATGGATATGGTCGACAAAGCTGGGAAAGGTGTGATCGTATACATGAATCAGGAAGGTCGTGGAATAGGCTTGCTCAATAAACTGAAAGCGTACAAACTTCAGGAAATGGGACGTGATACGGTGGAAGCTAACCTTGAACTCGGTTTTTCAAGTGATGAAAGAGACTACGGTGTAGGTGCACAGATACTTCGCGATCTGGACATTTCGAAAATAAAGATCATCTCTAATAATCCTAAAAAACGCGCCGGACTTATTGGTTACGGTCTTGAAATAGTCGATACTGTTGGAATTGAAATTCCATCCAATCCGCATAATGAACATTATCTGCTCACCAAGAGAGATAAAATGGGCCATAATCTCAGCAATTTAACTTTTCCTGCCAACGGATGAGTCGCATTCTGATCGCGTCAACAGACAATGACATATTGAAATGCCGCAGAGCTATTCAGGCACTGCGGCCATTGCTTTCAAATGAAGCATATGAAATTGCTATCAGGAAAACACTGGCAGACAATCGGCAGATGATCTTTGCAGAAGAGAACAATGAAGCTGCAGCAGTTGCTGTTTTTGAAACAGGCTACAACCTTTTCCGTGGAAAATACATCTACATTGATGACCTTTCTACCTTACCTGAATACAGAGGAAAAGGATATGCAGGGAAATTACTTGACTGGATCTTTGATTTTGCACAAAAGGAAAATTACGACCAGATTCATCTGGATTCCGGCGTCAGCGAGTCGCGCACGGATGCACATCGGCTTTATCTGAATAAACGTTTTGAAGTAGCAAGTTTACATTTTACGGCAAAACTCAAGTCATCATAGTACTCGTAACACACATATTATTTGTATAACGGATTACCACATTTCATGAATATTCATCAGATCTTTGAAGCATTTGATACACTACGTGTACTGGTTATTGGCGATGTAATGGTAGACTCCTATGTTTGGGGAAAAGTAGAACGTATATCTCCGGAAGCTCCCGTTCCCGTAGTGAATGTTCATCAACGTGAATATCGCCTGGGTGGTGCTGGAAACGTATTGCTGAATGTGCAGGCACTTGGTGCGGAAGCCATTATCTGCAGTGTAATCGGCACAGATTCTTCCGGTGACTTACTGGAAAACAGCCTGAAAGAAAAAGGATTGAATTGTGAAGGATTGATCCGGAGCGAAAATCGTATTACAACGATTAAAGAAAGGATTATCGCCGGATCACAGCAAGTTGTACGTATTGATACAGAAACAGATAAACCTGTCAATGCGTCAGAAACTGCCCAGCTAATTGTCAAAGTAAAAGAACTGATACCTTCCTGCCAGGTGATCATTTTTGAAGATTATGACAAAGGCGTACTGACCGCCGATTCCATCAGGGAAATCACAGACTTTGCCAACGAGCATCAGGTTCCCACAGTGGTTGATCCAAAAAAACGTAATTTCCTTGCCTATAACAACATAACGCTTTTCAAACCCAATTTAAAAGAATTGCGTGAAGGGTTAAAAATAGATTTTAATGTCGATAATCCGGAAGAACTTCGGGCGACTGTTCAGCAATTGAAGGAAACGCTCAATGCTAAAGGAGCACTGATCACACTTTCCGAAAGAGGCGTTTTTATTGATTTCCAGGATGAGAAGCATCACTTACCCGCACATATCAGACATATCGCAGACGTATCTGGTGCAGGCGATACGGTCATCAGCATCGCTGCTTGTTGTGTAGCCTTAGGACTTCCTTCAAAATCCGTTGCCGCTATATCTAATTTGGGCGGCGGACTTGTTTGTGAAATGGTGGGGGTTGTGCCAATCGATAAGAATTTACTGAAATCCGAGGCGCTGAAACTGGCTTAATTACCAATTAATTCCTGTTTGCCCCAATCCTAATTTACGTACAAACTTGGATGAAAACCCGGATCTTCCTGTAATATAGCGTATACTCGCTCCGATGTAGGGTGTAGTTGCCGGTGTTTCAGAAGTCAGATTTTGGCGGGCACCGTTAAAAGTCCGGAGCTGGCGGAATGTAGTTACACCGGCTTCTACAGACACGTTAATGGCAGAAAAAAGGTGCGCATTGGCCGAAATTCCTGTTTTAATCTGACGGTAATTTTCTCTGCGCAACATTTTTTCTTCAGGAGTTTGTATCTGAAAACCTCCGCTATAACCATTCAGGCCCGCCATCATATCTATGTTGAACCACTTGGTTACTTTATAATTGGCATTGACCATAAATGGAAGAAGCGCTGAGATACGCCAATGGCCCAAACCTTTGTTGATACCAAAAACGGGTACAAAACGTAATTTCTGATTATAAGTAATAGCTGATCCGTAGAGTATCTGTGTCCTTAATCCTAAAATATGCATCCGTGCTGCACCACCCCAGAAAAATGGTTGTGGAGAAAAAAATGTTTCGTTACTCTCAGTCACACCCAATCCACCCCCATAAACCCAAAGACGATCTTTGATACTTGCCTGCAAGCGCAGCACACCTACCGACAAAGTTTTGTAACCATTATCAGGTGTATCCACACCATCAATAGTCGGCTGAATTTGAGTAAACTGTGCAAGCATCACGGTATGCACTGCTCTTAAATCCAACTTCTTCCTCAAACTATATCCCAGCTGCACTTCGCTTTGAATTGGAATAACTCCGTAAAATCCGTTGCGTGTCACACCATAATCCTGAGTGCCATTAAGACTTGATGGTACGTTGTAATCTGCCTTTAAAGTGATATTTGGATAAAAAAGTCTGCTTAAAGAAAAGTGTTGGCCTTTGGCGACTGAATGCACAGTTATCAAAAGGACTGTCAAAAGGCAGCAGGAACGAATCATAGGAATTTAACGGGGTGTGATTTTCCGCAAATAACGAGCAAAGTATCAGTGTATTGTGTATATGTCCGGAAGAGATGCTCATTGGCTTATCGACTTTTAAACAAAAGACCTATCCAATTAATAAAGAAATAGTACATTAGAAGCTTAGAATCGTATTACCCATAAATTTGCTTTTCACTTACACTAACCTCCATGAAACGATTAATAAGCTCCCTACTCTTTATTACTCCTTTTTTCTCCATGGCACAAACTGAACAAACCTTTGCCGAAAAACTCGGATATCCTAAAGGTAAAAAAGTGCTGATTATCCATGTCGATGATGTGGGCATGTCATACGAATCCAATCAGGGGGCAATAAAAGCAATAAAGGAAGGTGTCGCCAATTCGCTGAGTGTAATGATGCCATGTGGATGGGTACCGGGATTCGTGAACTACTGGAAGGAAAACAAAGATATAGATGCAGGCCTACACCTGACACTCACTTCGGAATGGAAAGACTATCGCTGGAGTCCACTGGCAGGAAAACCTAAGGTTAAAGGCCTTGTTGATTCACAGGGAGCTATGTGGCGGAGTGTCGGTGAAGTCGTAAAAAATGCATCTCCTGATGAAGTGGAGATTGAAATACGCGCACAACTTGACAGGGCTCGCACCATGGGATTGGAACCCACCCACCTCGACTCGCATATGGGCACCTTATTTGCAACCCCCGAATTTCTGCAACGTTACCTGAAAGTAGGCATGGAAGAAAAAATACCGGTTATGTTTCCCGGGGGACACAATACCGTAGCACAGCAGCAGGAGAAAATAGTAAGTGAACAGCTCGCTATGACCAGAACGGTAGGAAAGCAGCTTTGGGACGCTGGACTTCCCGTTCTGGACGATCTGGAAAATAGCAGTTACGGCTGGAAAGGTCCAGAAAATGGAGATAAATCCGAAAAAGCACTTCAGAAATACAAAACGGAGAAGTATATCAATGCGATTAAGAACATTAAGCCCGGGCTCACTATGGTGATTATGCATTGCACGATCCATTCTGAAATTTTCCCTCACATTTCAGACTCTCATGTTACAAGAGAAGGCGATTTCCTGGCGATGATAGATCCCGAATTAAAGAAGTATATTGAAAAGGAAGGAATTATTTTAACAACCTGGCGGGAGGCGATGGAGAGGAGAAAGAAGTTAAAATAAAAACAAGTTCATAGTTAAGATTCAGAGGTATACGGGCGAAGAGTATATAAAGAACACAGCATAGCTTATGAAAGTAGAATCCAGCATTTATTATCCAATTGCAGGGAGTACTACTCTACATCCTGATCTCTTAATAACTAAGCTATGGACCTCACTACCGAACAGATAAAAACACTGATAAGTCTTATTGAGACATCTACCAGGTTTGATTATGCCGAGATACATGATGAATTATTTGATCATCTCGCATCGTCAGTGAGCAATCACCTGCAAACAGGCGTAACCTTTACTGATGCAGTAAATTTAGCGTATAATGAACTGGGGGAAGAAGAAGGTATTTGCAGCATTGAAAAAGGATATATCGAAATAATAAAGAGGCAGGGAAAAGTATTCTATAGAACATGTGTGATGGACTATTTAATGTCTTTCCGATGGATTGCAGCCATCCTGGTAGCTGTTCTTTTGGTAAGCATTTCTTCAAAACTCCCATTTTCGGCAGGTTCAATCACTTTTATCACCTTTTTGCTCATTCACTTTTATGGAGTAAAATTTTTCAGCCAATGGCGGCTGGAAGGCGAGCAGAGCTCTTATTATAAAGAAAAAAAGAATCTCAAAGCAGTTACAATTCACGATCTCTATATCAGGCTCATTGTGGTGCTGCCCATACTTGCTTTCGCACCTATTCTCAAAGAGCATCCAGCTCTCCTGTTCGTATCCAGCTCCGTATTGTTTACGTCAATTGACTTCACAGTTTATTTTATTCATCGCATTAAGCAAAGCTGGATTCAGGCAGATTTAGAATTTGCCTGATTGAAGAGGTGTCTAAATAGTAAGAGCTATTGGTATAGTCTTAAGTTTAAAAGTTTAAACCGCTATAGACTAGCTCTTTTATCCAAATGTGCAAATACCATATCATAAAAATCCGCAGGCAGGAAAGGCTTAACCAGATAGTCTGAAAAGCCATTGGTCATGGCCCTTTCTTTTTCATCCTCAAAAGAAGACGCGGTAAGCGCTATCACAGGAACATCCGACCCATGTTCACGGATAAGTCTGGTAGCTTCAAAACCATTCATAACCGGCATTCTCAGATCCATGAGGATCAAATCGTAATGTGTGGTTAAAAACTTCTCGACAGCCTTCTTTCCATCCACTGCCGTATCCGCAATAATATTTTTTTTCTTCAGAAAAGTGGTAGCTAATAATAAGTTGGTAGTATTGTCATCTACCACAAGAACCTTTTTATCAGCATATTCAAATTTCCGATTCGGCAATACATCAGGCGTTTCAACTTCAACCAGGTTTGTGAATTCGAAATCAATATCAAATGAAAACTCAGTACCTTTTGCAGGAATACTTTTCAGCCGTATTTCACTTCCAAACAGACGTAACAATTCTTTGGTAATCGCAAGTCCGAGACCTGTTCCATGATACTTTTTTGTTCCCTGGTTGTCTCCCTGCGTAAACAAATCAAATATGGTACACTGTTGATCGAAAGGGATACCTATTCCTGTATCAGTAACCTCAAATTGCAGCCGGATTATTTTTTCACTTCTACTTAATTCCCTTACAGACAAAACCACTATACCTGAATCGGTAAACTTAATCGCATTGTGAATCAGATTGGTGATAATCTGATGAAGCCTTCCCTCGTCACTGATCAGCCGATGTGGAAGCTTACCCCGAACCTCAAAAACAAGGTCCAGATTCTTATCCCTGGATTTGAGCAGAAAGGTTTTCTTCAGGTTTTCCAAAAGTAGAACCGGATCAAATGGTTTGTGATCCAGTGTTACATGATTTGAATTGATTTTATTAAAATCCAGAATATCATTGACAACCGCCATGAGGTGGTTAGAAGAAAACTGTAGTGTTTGAATGAGCTCCTTTTGAAAATCTGTTCTAAGGTTCTCTTTGAGCATCAAATGAACAACACCTACGATACCGTTTAGTGGTGTTCTGATTTCATGACTCATCATGGAGAGAAAATCTGTTTTAGCCCGGGTTGCCTGCTCTGCAATAGCCACCTGCTTCTCTAACACCTCATTTTGTTGCATCAGCGAGTGCTGGTAATAAAATGTCCTTTTCTCGTTGTCATAGCGCTGCCAAACAATAAAAGGAAAGGCACACTGTGCCAAAAAGAAAAATACACCTCCTTCTCGCATAAACAGAGCAAATGCATCAGGACTTAGCCGATATAATGCCAGAGGAAAAAAAATCAATACCAGGACTGAACATACTATTGCCTTACGGATCGGCCAGCGAATTACCATACAATAGAAGATCAGGCAGATCGTCATATTAAAGCAGGTTCTTTCGTAAGCCTGGTGAGGTATTGTACCAAGGATGGTCGTGTGAAAAAAAATCAGTATGAGATAGTTATAGAACGCAAGTTTCTGACTTGACAACCCGTAGAAAAAATGCCAGGCCAAAATCACGGAAAAACACAGACTGGCCGATCCTACAATCTGAAAAAGTTCTATAAAGTCCGGATGTTTATTTAAGTAGTAGAGTATCGACAGTGCCGGATACCCAAGTATGAGTGCAATAGAAAAAACACGATGTCCCCATTGTGATTTACGTTCATGTTCTTTCTTCCAAACGGCCTCAAAATGACTTGAATATACTACCGTATCCAATGTTAAATATGACTATATTAACGTTAAGTGCCCGAAGATACGACTAAAAATGTGATGTTTATTAAGTAGTAGAACTTTGAATAAAATAACCCCGTGACCAACTGATTGCATCAGTGGATCAGGCCGCACTACAGAAGAAATTACAGACAAAAAACAAATAATACCCTGATAGCCGAAGTCATCAGGGTATTATTATTCTGAAATGCAGATAGCTTGACTACCGAAAGCTTAAAGATCTATCGCTTCACCATATGCTGCTTCAACAGCACCTTTTACTGCTTCTGACATCGTTGGGTGTGGGTGAATCGCACGCATAATTTCGTGAGAAGTTGTTTCCAATTTACGGGCTACAACCACTTCTGCGATCATTTCAGTTACGTTTGCGCCGATCATGTGGGCTCCAAGGAACTCACCATATTTCGAATCAAAAATAACTTTTACAAAACCGTCTGTAACACCGGCACCAACTGCTTTACCAGATGCTTTGAATGGAAACTTACCAACTTTGATATCGTATCCAGCTTCACGCGCTTTCTTTTCAGTAAGACCGACAGAAGCAATTTCAGGTTGGCAGTAAGTACATCCCGGGATGTTGCCGTAATCCAAAGCTTCCGTTTTGTGACCTGCAATTTTCTCAGCACAGATAATACCTTCCGCAGTTGCAACGTGCGCCAGTGCAGGACCAGGTGTACAGTCTCCGATTGCGTAGAATCCAGGAATGCTGGTTTCGTACCACTCGTTTACTGAAATCTTGCCTTTGTCTGTTTTAATCCCTGCTTCTTCCAGACCAATATTTTCGATGTTTGCAACAATTCCTGCAGCAGACAATACTACTTCTACTTCGAAAGTTCTTTCTCCGTCCGGCGTTTTAACAGAAACCTTGCATCCATTACCACTCGTATCTACAGTCTGAACCGATGAATTAACAAGTGTTTCGATACCGAATTTCTTATATTGTTTCGCTATTTCTTTTGAGATATCCTCATCTTCAACAGGAACCAGATTTGGAAGGAATTCAACAACAGTTACTTTAGTGCCCATTGAAGCATATACATAAGCAAACTCCATTCCGATTGCTCCCGAACCTACAACCAAAAGAGATTCAGGCTGTTTTTCAAGACTCATCGCCTTGCGGTATTCGATTACTTTGGTACCGTCTATTTTAATATTCGGCAACTCACGCGCACGCGCACCTGTTGCGATGATCACACCTTTTCCTGCTGTATAATCTGTTGTTTTACCATCTTTATCGGTAACCGCAACAGTTTTACTTCCTTTTACTTTACCAGTACCCATGATGACATCAATCTTGTTTTTCTTCATCAGGAAGGAAACGCCTTTGCTCATGGTATCAGCCACACCACGGCTACGCTTAATTACAGCGCCGAAATCTGCAGAATATTCTCCTGCATTGATACCATAGTCCTTTGCATGCTTGATGTATTCAAAAACCTGAGCACTTTTAAGAAGCGCTTTGGTTGGGATGCAACCCCAGTTCAAGCAAATTCCACCTAAACTCTCCTTTTCAACGATTGCAACTTTAAGACCTAATTGAGAGGCACGGATTGCTGCGGGATAACCACCGGGACCGCTTCCAACAACGATCACGTCATATGTTTGAGCCATTTTCTGGTATTTTTATTTGTAAGAAATGGGTTGACAAAAAATTTCCACAAAGTTAAGACGATTTGCCGGAATGCCTACACCGACAAGAGAAGGTATTTACATGAACCTGATGGTAATCATCATTTGTTGTACCTTTGTGACTTTCAAACCTCGATTTGGGAATGGCTTGGTTTGCTACTGTCACCCTGAGCGGAGTCGAAGGGCTTTTTGCCAGACGTTTCGATCGCTTCGGCGGTCCGATCCGCTCAACGTGACACATCACTTCAACGCTTCCTCATAATATCAAGGTTATTTTTTTACTAAAAATTCAAAACTTCAAATGACAGCAGAGCAATTGAAAGACTTGAAGGCCCGTGTAGAGGCTTTGGGGAGGTATCTTTGACTACGGTAACCGTAAAAGACAACTAGAAGATTTAGAACAACAAACTGTTCAACCCGAATTTTGGGGTGATTCCACCCGTGCAGAAAAAACAATGCGGGAGATCCGCGGATTGAAATTCTGGACAAACGGATACGAAGAACTAGCGCGCTTACGCGACGACCTGGACACGATCTGGGAATTTTATGACGCCAATGAAGCCACAGAAGAAGAAGTGGATGAAGAAGGCCAAAAGCTTTCTGACAAGCTGGATGAAATAGAGTTCCGGAAAATGATGGGTGAAGAAGGCGACGAACTCCCTGCCGTAATCGAAATTAACTCTGGTGCCGGTGGTACCGAATCGCAGGACTGGGCATCGATGCTGATGCGTATGTATATCATGTGGGCCGAGAAAAACGGATACAAAGTTCGTGAAGTAGATTTGCAGGATGGTGATGTGGCCGGTGTCAAATCAGTTACATTGGAGATTAGCGGTGAATATGCTTATGGCAATTTGAAATCGGAAAATGGCGTACACCGCCTGGTTCGTATTTCGCCGTTTGACTCGAATGCAAGACGACATACTTCTTTTACATCCGTTTATGTATATCCATTAGCAGATGACAACATCGAAATTGATGTCAATCTCGCTGATATTACATGGGATACGTATCGTTCCGGTGGGGCAGGTGGACAAAATGTAAACAAGGTAGAAACGGCAGTACGTTTGCATCACAAACCTTCCGGTATCGTTATCGCCTGTCAGCAGGAACGATCACAGCTGATGAATAAGGAAGTTGCCATACGCCTTTTGAAATCCCGTTTGTATCAGATAGAATTGGAAAAACGAAATTCTGCACGTGCAGAAGTAGAAGCTTCCAAACGTAAAATCGAATGGGGATCGCAGATCCGCAGTTATGTACTGGACGACCGCCGGGTGAAAGACCATCGTACCGATCACCAGACTTCTAATACAGAAGCCGTGCTGAATGGGGAGATTAATGATTTTATCAAGGCTTATTTGATGGAATCGTAAGAAGAATTAAGTGAAAAATTTCCCGGTGAGTTTGTTCACTTGGAAATTTTTCTACTTTAATTTAACTTACTTCAAATATCAAAGTCATGAGCGAACTAGAATTATTAACCAAAGTATCTCAACTGCCCCTGAACCTAAAGGAGGAGGTTGCTGATTTTGTAGATTTTTTGATAGACAAACATAATATTAAAAATTTACAAAAAAGGAAGTTGAAATTTGGGATGATGAAAGGCACCTTTATGATGAGCCAGGATTTCGAAGAACCTTTGGAAGATTTTAAAGACTATATGCCTTGAGTTATTTATTGGATACCCACACGCTTATCTGGTTTTTAGAAGGAGATACTTCATTATCAACAAACGCCTGCCTCGCAATCGAAGATGAAAACAGCCAGAAATATGTTAGCATAGCTTCATTATGGGAAATTGGCATCAAATTGAGTTTAGGAAAACTTAAATTGAAAGGATCTTTCGAAAGTTTTTTAAATGAGTTAGCATTAACGGATATTCAAATTTTACCTATTTCTCCTGTACACACTCTTCGTGTAAGTCAATTGGAATTCTTCCACAATGACCCATTTGACAGATTAATTATCTCACAAAGTCTGGAAGATAATCTATCTGTAATCGGAAAAGATCCTAATTTCCCGCTTTACAACACTGCTCTATATTGGTAGTCGAACTCCACCACCACAAACTCGGCCACGGCCCAAACATTCTCCTTGCCTTCCACGGCATTGGACAAGATGGCATAAGTTGTTTTCAACCCTTTGCCAATCATCTTGGGGATCACTACACCATCTACGCATTCGACCTTTTTTTTCATGGAAAAAGTGCCGACTTGGAACACATTGATTTGGTAACCAAGGATGTATGGGCACAAACAATGAATATTTTTCTTACTAAAGAAAACATTTCGCGTTTCGATGTGGCCGGTTTTAGTATGGGAGGACGCTTTGCACTGGCTACCCTGGAAACATTTTCTGATCGCATTAATAAAGCGTTTCTTATAGCACCTGATGGCGTTTCGGAACATCCGCTATACACGCTGGCATCCCGATTTGCGCCAACGCGCTATTTGTTTAGATGGCTGATGCACAATCCGAACCTACTTTTTAAAACGGCAGCAATACTGCAAAAAGCAGGCATCATACATAGCAGCTTACACAGGTTTACATTACAGGTTTTAAATACTCCTGAGAAACGATATTCCATTTATAATTCGTGGGTAGCATTCCGGAGGCTTCATTATGATATCACTTTGCTGTATGAAACCGCAAGATCCTCCCATGTGGATTTGTATCTTTTTATTGGAAAATATGATAAGCTACTTAAAGCTGAAAATGTAAAAGAGCTCTCTCAGCTACTCCGTGCCGACAAATCTATTCTGCTTCAAAGCGGACATGCCCAACTCGTAGAAAAGGCAGCAGATTACCTGAACAGCAACTCCAGGCAGGCACTTAAAAACAGTCCTAAGAATAGATAAATCATCTCTTGATTTAAATCATTAAATAATATAACTTTCTGAACATCAAACTATTCAGAAGTTATGAACATAATGGATCGAATCGAACATTGGGGCGATACACATCATCCGGCATGGCTGGATGCTGTTCGTATTGGTTTAGGCGTGTTGCTTTTTGTAAAAGGTGTCAGCTTTATCAGCGACACCACGAAGCTTTCAGAGTTGATCCGGGAACTGGATGTCCAACTCTGGACTGTAGGTGCTGTTCATTATGTGGCATTCGCGCATATTTTCGGTGGATTTCTGATTGCAATGGGATGTCTGACACGGTTATCTGCTCTGGTCCAGATTCCGATCCTGATCGCAGCGGTATTTATTGTAAATATGAGAACCGGATTTTCTTATCTCAATTCTGAGCTGTGGCTATCGCTGATCGTACTCTTTCTGGTCGTCTTATTTACTGTTGCAGGCTCCGGCAAGTTCTCAATGGATGAGTGGATGAAGAACCACAATAACTAAACTATGCAGCATCAGAAGTAGCTTTAAAAAGATATCTCTTCTTATATTCGAGGGGCGTCATCTCAGTTACTTTTCTGAAATGACGATAAAAATTAGACACATTATTAAATCCACATTCAAAACAAATGACTTCCGTAGCCAGCCTGTCTTCAATCAACAAACGGCAGGCATGGCTGATACGGATTTCAACAAGGAAATCATTGTAGGTTTTCCGTGTCATTAGTTTAAAATATCTGCAGAACGAGGTGACGCCCAGGTTCGCAATGGCAGCGACTTGTTGCAATGTGATGTCATTCCGGTAATGCGCAAGTGTAAACTCATAAATCTTATTCAGCCTTAGTGTTTCCATATCGCTGGATTTGTAAAATGCATGTCCTGAAGTAATATCGGATCTCTCAGGCGTTTCGGCAAGTATATTTAATATCGATAGTAGATGAATAAGCCTTTCCATGTTGGTCGCCTCAACTGCACGCAGCATCAGTTCAACAATTTTAGCTTTCGCTTCCCCTTGCACAACCAAACCTCTTTTCGCCCTTTCAAATAGCCTTGGCAGCAAATAGGCCTCAGGCAAGTTCAGGAAATCACTACCCAGACAATCAGGCAAAAAATGAATTACGATAACCTCCACGTCTGCATCTATACCTTCTTCTACCCGCCAGACATGCGGCAGATTCTCTCCTAATAAGATTAATTCTCCATCTGAAAAATTACTGATGTTATCTCCTATGAGACGCACTCCCCTACCCTTGATCAGGTAGTGCAGCTCCAATTCAGGATGATAGTGCCATACGGTGCCAAAGCCAGCTTTTTGCTCGTGCCGGATACTGAACGAATTTTGCGATTTTACTGGGACGCGATGAAAATGCGGCTTCATGATTTATCGGGAATTTGCATTCTCAGTATAAGACAGTTTTTCAATTATATACTTAATTCACCTATTCTATCCAGTACATGCTCCCGCCTGGGGTACGAGCTACATAGCCGATTGATCACCTGTATATAATGCCCGGAGAAAATATTCGCTTAGAAGTCTTTATATTAGAATAGTGCAACTGCGCTATTTCAGAAAACTAGCCTGAAATTTCGCGCATAATCCAACTATTTTCATCGCTCATTAACACCATTAGACAGTGCAATTTAGTAAATGAATCTAAAACCATAACAGATTTTAAAAAGTAACATATAGGTAAATACAACCGTATGTGTTTAGTATTAATCATTGAACAATACATACATATTTATGAATTATTTTTATATAACCAGACTATATTATTACAGAAATAATATTATTCAGATTAAATAAATTATGCACAAATATCTGATATAGAAAAACTTATACCAATAAAAAACCGTCTATTTATCTTTATTTTACATCACTGTACAAAAACTATTTGGTATAAAATTGATGATGGTATTTATAGGTTCTTCATAAATGATCCCACCTAGAATAGCTATTTTCAATTACATAGATGATACTATTCCTTATAATTCTGAACAGAAAACAAGGAAAAATTAACATGATATTAGAATAGCTTTTGAACCAGATTATTTTATTAAAATAGAATTATAAGATCAATTTTTATTCGAATTTTGCTACATTTTTATCGGTGTTTATGCTTTGCATTATAAGAATATAAATATATTTGCTCAACGCATTTATGATCTACTGCATAAGAAGCTTTATGTAAAAGATTATTTGGCAAGGATTAATTAGCACAACTCCAACAAATTGAAAATCTAAATTTTGCGCCATAATCATTATTTATAAACATCTATCCTTGGATCATTCATAATTCCTAATTTAACGAAGAGGAACTGATCCAGAATTTTCACAGAAACCTTGATAACAGCGCGTATACACGGTTGGCTTCCACTGTATACGAAAGGGAAGCGGCATGCCCAAATAATATGATTTATTCACTTAACTATCAACTCAAAGCCAGTTAACAATACGATATCAAATCATTTTATCTTAAAAAGGTCTGAGTGCTGCTATAAAACGGGCGCTCTGAAGGGCTTGCTATTGCCCAACGTTTATCCAAATCGTTAGCTCAAACGAGCTGTATTACCTAAGAATTTTCACTCCTTAATTATTAAATCATTATGCGTAAATTATTCTTTTCTTTATCTGCCGTTGCGGCAAGCTTATTTTTGACACCTGCAATGGCTCAAAGCACATCAGAAGAAGACTATGACAAAGTTTCTATTGGATTATCCTTAAACCATGATGCTTTCTTCGGATTCAATCCACAGCTTAATGGATCCATAGCTACAGGCAAGAACACAGCATTTACTTTTTATGGTATTCAATGGGGTGCCGGTACTGCGATCGCCTGGGGAAACTGGACCGAGTTTGGTGTCGGATACAGCTTCAAAGCAGGAGAATCAATCACCATTAATCCACAGGTAGGCTTTACGATGGGTAACTTGCTATCCTCTTTCACCGCTGGGAAATACGCAATCGGTGACGGAATTGTACCTAATTTGACGGTCAACCTGAACAATAGCAAGACAGAGGGACAACTCTATTTTGGATATTACGGAGCACTCCGCAAAGAAAGTCCGATCACTGCGAATTATGTGCACTATTGGGCCAACTTTGGCGGAAAAATCAAACCATTCCTGTCTGCCGGTGCACATTTCGAAAATCTGTTTCGTTCAGGAGGCGAAGGCCAGCCAACCAGTACATCCCAGTACTACACATGGCTTGGACCTTATGTTCAATTTACAAAAGGCAATGCTGGTCTGAGGTTTTCTTTCGGGGGTAATCTTGCCGGAAATGCCGCAAAAGCTAACTTTGACGGTGATTTCTATAAAATGAACATGTTCTTCAATTTCTAATTGAAGATTAAACTGATCAAAAATTTCAAAAATTATATTCTGAGTAGTTAAGTTAAAGTACCCGCTGGTCCAATTTGTCGGAATTGGCGTAAGCGGGTTCTTTCTTTTTATTTGAGGAGATATTTTTACTCAAAAGGCCCTATTCCAGAGAGCTATTGCACGACTTTAATCCTATTTGGCAGATAACCAGCTCAGGTTAAATCGATAGTGAATACTGCTGCTCACCAAATGAATTACATGATCGGGGGATTGTGTAATTGCCAGATAACCCCTTGGTTCCGCATTTGTTTTATCCATTTCAAACGCACCTGTCCATGCTCCTCCATTGAGATAACGCTCTTTCCCATCTGTCAGTAACTTTTTAACAGGCCATGTTTTACCATCATCGTACGATAAGGCAGCATACATCCCAAAGCCTTTGTAAGTACCACCCTTCCCATCTGAGAAAAGCATCCCTTTTTTACTTTCGTCAGACTCTTCAGGATGGTGGGTAAAAGAGATCAGTAACAGCGGCCCTTCTTTCAAACGCAAAAAAACAAGCCGTTGACCGCCAGCAAGGGGAGGAAATTCAGAGGCGGAATAAGTCCAGGATTTGCCCATATCCTTTGAAATACTCATAGGCATCCGCATGACACCGTTCGCATCGGCGATATTGTTATTCCGTCCCAGCGCCATCAGCCTGCCATCATTGAGCTGTACCACGCCGGCATGAATACCCGCAATGAGTCCGCCTCTACCACCAGCTTTAAACTCCGGCACCGCTGGATTCGTATACGGATTCTCCCATGTTTTTCCACGGTCCTTACTGATGTGAATAGCAGTGCCACCCACAGGTCCGGGATCAGCATCTCCAGCCTGTACCAACCATCCTTCTTTTGTTTCAAACATGCCCGCTATCACCTGATTACGAACCTGATGTTCGGGATCTGCCAGTATAGGAGCCGACCAGGTCGCCCCATTATCCGTACTTGTCCGAAGTACCATCGCGAGGTTTTTCCAGTCTCCATCCGTTTCCACGCCATTCATGAAGTATAGAGTACCTTTTCCATCGTGAAAGACAGACGACCCAGTCATATTTCTGTCGGGTACTTTGAAAAATTCGGATGGCTTATCCCACTGGCTTTGTCCTGCCCGCAAGCGGCTTCCAAGTATGGTCATTTCTCTGCCCGATTCCTGATTGGTTGAAAACCAGATAGCCAGCAGATCCCCGTTTGGGCACCAGGCAATAGCCGGACAATGGTTGTGGTGGAAAAACGGGATATCATCCGGACATTCCGGCTTGTGCACATAGCGTACCGGTTCCATGAAGAGAGGTTTTGACTCAGCAGCTTTTTCCCATTTAAATTTCTTTTGTGAAACATGCTGAAATACTTCGGCAGGAGTCACAGCCGGAAGCGGTGTCGACGATGGGTAGTCCCCTTCTACAACCCTAAATCCAAGCTGAAAATGCTTGTCTTCTGGAATCATTGCCATTCTGTTGGAAGAACGCAAGTAGGCTACCGGCGTTCCGTGACTTCCACCCCTCGTTACTCTGAACAAACCTGAAATCCTGCCTACAGGATCGCTCTGTTCACCGGCTGCATATGGTCCATACCAATCCGAACACCATTCCTCCACATTGCCATGCATGTCATACACGCCAAATGCATTCGGCTCTGCCTGAGCCACTTTGAGAGATACAATTTCAGGATTTCGGTCTGTTTTCTGACTTTTGAGATGTGCTTTTGATAAAAATCTGCCGGTAGAAAAATCAGTGACAGTCCCGGCACGGCATACATATTCCCATTCTGCCTCAGTAGGCAAGCGGTACTTTTTCCCTTCTTTTTTACTCAGCCATTCACAAAAGGCTATAGCATCCTGATAGCTCACAAAAATAACAGCTTCGTCATCCGCTTTAGAAAAGCCGTCCTTTCCTCTTAGTTTCTTATGCGATGGATCAAAGTCTTCATATTGGGCATTGGTAACTTCCGTTGTCGCAATTTTCAGATTTCTCACTGAAACCCTATGAATAGGGTTTTCATCAACTGTTTCACCTTCACCCTCCGAACCCATGTAAAACTTACCCGCAGGAATCTCAACCATTTGAATTCCAACTGAATTTTTTTGAGCAAAAGAATCATTTGCTGCTGTAAAGAGTAAGGCAATAGCAAGAATCCGCGTCATAAAGGAGTTATTATTTAATCAGATATTTGTCAAATATACTATCAATACCGAGCTCTTCCTGTAGTTTCTCAACTTGAGTAAGTAGTGTATCCATCCGATCTTTCAGATCTTCCGACAATACGCCTACATCTCTACGCGTGAATAAAGAAATTGGGAAGCCTCTTTTTTGAAGGCTATACTTGGCAATAACCGGATAAACCGTATGTACAATATCCATCGTATCCACGAAAAACTGCTGCACTTTTCTGACCTGTTCTTGTTTCTCAGAATCGTTAAAATGCTTACAAATCCAAACCACCAGTTCCGGATAAATGTTACCCTGAATACAGGAAAGTCCTGAGGCACCTGCTTTCAAAGACGAAACCGCATTCACCATATAGGCATCGTACAGTCCGAATTCATAACCCTTTGCCACATCTAGCCTTCTCACAACCTCTCCATCATCCAAACAGGTATCTTTGTGATATACAATTCTGTCACTTTTCAGCAATTCTGCCAGTACATCACTATTAATCAATCGCTTATAAGGAACCGGGCACTCATAAAAACCGAGTGGTATGTCGTCCGTTAATGCGATTAACTCCTTTGCTCTGTCCATGAACACTTGATCCGACTCCCCTTCTGAAGCAATAAGCCCCGAAATGACAATCACTGCCTGCACTCCGGTACTATATATACGTTTTATGAATTCCGCTTGGGCTGCAATAGGTCCGCCAAATGTACCCGTAGCCACTACCGGCACCCGCCCAGCGACCTGATCCACGACAGTTTGCGTAACCGTCAAACGTTCCTCGGCAGTCAATTCAAACATTTCGCTCGAAAGACAGTTTGCAAAAAGTCCTGCAGCACCTGCTTCAAGATAAAATTCTGTTAAAGTCTTTAATCCTTCATAGTCAATATCTCCATTATCAAGAAATGGAGTGAGCATCACAGGGATAAAGCCTTTCGGTAATGAGGAAGGGTTAGGAATAGCAGTCATAGCTAGATTGGTTGGTGTTCTTAAATAGATCTTATATTGAAAACTGCTGAGCACAACAATTCAGTAAATCAACAGCAGCCGTAATCAGAATACATCTTACTTGTATTAGTGGGTATCCATCGCCACTTCCTGCTTTGAGGCTTTATTTCTTTTCAGTTTTGTGAGTAGTAAGCCAACCAAAAATATAGTCAGCGTACCTACTACCATGATCATATTTTGATGTAGAGGATTTCGTAAATAGGCATACTCATCAGAGAGCTTAGGAGAAAATGTCATCCATACAATCACGATAATGCCAATTATTGTAGCCGTGAGCGCTTCAGTGTTTTTGGTAGTTTTTGATATAATTCCCAGCAAAAACAAACCCAGCATACCTCCGGCAAAAATTCCCGATAACAGCCACCATATATCCAACACACTTTTCACACCTATCATAGCTATGCCGGTAATCATTCCCAGCAGACCGAATCCGGTAGTGGCAATATACAGTAGGGTCATGGATTGCTTCGTATTCATATCAGGCTTGATGTAACGCTGATAGATATCAACTGAAAAAACCGTTGCCGAAGCATTCATACCCGAACTGATGGTACTCATGGCTGCGGACATAATAGCGGCCACGATCAATCCCAGCAAGCCTACCGGAACTTTCGTCACCATAAAATGAGGCATAACCTTATCGCCATATTCGGCCGGGGTGAGGGTATAAGCCAATTGCTGAATTGCCGCTGAAGTTCCTCCGGGAAGCCGCTCGGCAGCCGCCTGAAGCCTTACAGCATTTAGCAAATCCGGACTACTTTGATAATAGGCATACAAGCAAGATCCGAGCAGAAAAAATATCAGCGATACCGGTAAATACAGATACACACAGAGCCATACTGAACTCGCGGCCTCTTTAACGGACGAAGTTGTATGATAGCGTTGTACGTAATTCTGATCCATTCCAAAATTATTCAGGTTCATGAAGAACCCATACAACAGCACGACCCAAAACGAAGATTGTACAAAATCCGGAGCAAATGTTCCCAGGCTGAATTTATGATCAGCGGTTCCTATATCTATTATTTTAGACATTCCACCATCCATCCCGCTCACCACAAGATACAGAATGACCAGAGCACCGATAGTTTTGATAACACCCTGTACTACTTCTGTCCAGATCACCGCTTCCATTCCCCCCATTACCGTATACAGTACGATACAAATGCCTACTACAATCATGATCGTAGACATCGGGTAACCGGTCAGCGCCTGTAAGCTTAATGCAATTCCGAAGAAAATCGAACCCATTCGGGCTAGCTGAGTCAGCAGAAAACAAACTACAGCATACGTTCTTGCCCATGGGCCAAAGCGATGTTCAAGATGTGTATAAGCCGACACCGCTCCTGTACTCCGGTAAAATGGGATGAAAAATTTGGTCGCAACCCATGCAGCCAGTGGCATAGACAAACTAAAAACAAAGGAATTCCAGTTGCTTCCATAAGCCTTACCCGGCACGCCCAGAAATGTATTGCTACTCAAAAAAGTAGCGTAGATGGATATTCCTATAGCCCAGCCGGGAATTTTACCTGAAGCCTTGGTAAACTGATCGGCAGTAGTATTTTTTCTCGAAAAGAAAACACCTACAGCCACCATTGCCACCAGATAGGCAATCACAATAGCGAGATCAATAACAGGTAAGGATTTCATTCTACTTTTTGAGTAAGTATAACTTAATTGCAAATAAACAGGATTAAGTTGATGATTTTATGTGGTTTCATATCGAATTATTGTAGGATATTAACATACACCTTTATAATTTAAAATTACTTTAAGATTCCAACCAATTCTAGCAGATAGCTGTCATTCTGAAACTGACCGGTTTAGCCGGATGTAGAATTCGATTATAGGTTTTTAACTGTAAACAGCTCCATTATGAAGATGCACTATATCACTTTATCCGTTTTCGCTTTGGCTTGGGGAAGTTGTAAACAGAACAACACTATACCTGCTGTAGCCTGCTATCCGGAAGTTAAGGATGTCAGAAGAAGTAACCATGTGGTGGATTTTCAAGTAACATATCGAAGCTCAGGCGGACTTATTAACGGAGGTCGTTTGGATCTTTCCGAGGGTTCAAATGCATGGAGTGCCTGCAACTTGCCCGAGGAGTTTAAGAAAGACAGTCTGGATTTATTTGTGACAGGATACTTCTTAACCTCACCGGAATTAGAGTTAATGAATCTGTATCCGGTACCTTTTGAGGTCACCTCAGCCAGACTCAGGTAGAAACCAGTGGATAAGATTATTACTTCTGAACCGCTGTCCGGTCTTTGAAGAAATACCCCATTCCCAAAGTCGATACTACGATTAATACCAGAATAACGATTTTTGTTGCCAGTCCTTCATTCGGGTGTTCCAATAAATAGGCAATATCCTGCGCTTCCTTGCCGGCCCAAACTGCCAGTATTGTTCTTGGGATCATACCCAAAGTTCCACCTGCAATAATCTGTTTGAAACGGGCACCTGCCAATGAGAAAAATAGATTTGCGACCGCAAAAGGCAAGACAGGAGAAAGCTTCGCAAAGAAAATGAGCCTCAATTGATTCTGATGAAACCGATTCAGAAGCCGGCCAGCCTGCGGATAAATACGTATCAGATAATTTCTCACAGAGTCTGGTTGCAGAAAACGGGAAAGAAAAAACACAATAGCAATTGCCCCCAGATTCAATGCAAATAGCAATGGAATCGCAATCCATCCCAGAAAGTAACCATATACCAACGCCAGAAATGTAGGAGGCGTGAGCGCCAGCGAGGATGCAATAGTAAGTAACAAGGTGATACCGATCCATATTTCCATCGACCATCCTCTCAGCATGTTTTCATGACTTATTGCCCACGCCGTTGCCAGTGATGTGCTAATCAATGGAACGATGGTCATCAATACACTTATAATTACTGGTAGCGAAAATTTCCCGCCCGACGATTTTTCTGACTGCATTGTAATTAAATACTTTCTCCCCTTCCAACGCCACAGGTAGCTAAAAGGTTTTTGAGAATTCTATCTTTGTACAAATAGCCATCGGTAGCCAGCGATCGGCTTTCAGTTCAATAACAGTTATAAGTTAGAAAACATGAAGTTCGCAACAAAAGCCATCCATGCGGGTATCGAGCCTGACCCTACTACAGGCGCTATTATGACGCCCATTTATCAGACGTCGACCTATGTGCAGGAAAGTCCGGGGAAGCACAAAGGTTATGAATATTCACGCACACACAATCCCACCCGAACTGCATTGCAGAATGCGCTGGCTGCGCTGGAAAACGGCAGACATGGCATTTGCTTTGCATCGGGACTTGCTGCCACGGATGCTGTGCTCAAACTTTTTCGCCCCGGAGATGAAATTATTGCTACCAGCGATATCTATGGAGGATCGTATCGGATCATGAAAAAAATCTTTGAAGCATTCGGTCTCGTCTTTCACTTTGTCGACATGAGTGATGTTGCTAATATCGAAAATGTGCTTACAAGCAAAACGAGGCTGGTATGGATGGAAACCCCTACCAATCCTTTGTTAAAGCTAATTGATATTGAAGCTGTAACATCGCTTTGTAAACAGAGAAAAATCCTGACTGCGGTTGACAATACTTTTGCATCCCCATACCTGCAGAATCCGCTGGAACTAGGTGCAGATATCGTCATGCACTCGGTGACCAAATACCTCGGCGGACACTCGGATACAGTAATGGGTGCTCTGATCACAAGTAATGATGAGCTCGCCAGGCAACTTGCCTTTATTCAGAATGCGAGTGGAGCTGTTCCGGGTCCACAGGATTGTTTTCTGGTATTGAGGGGAATCAAAACACTGCATATCAGGATGCAGAGACATTGTGAAAATGCGATAAAAGTGGCTCAGTGGCTTGAAAATCATCCCAAAGTAGGTAAGGTATATTATCCGGGGCTACTTTCTCATACAGGTCATGATTTGGCAAAAAGACAAATGCGCGACTTTGGTGGAATGCTTTCTTTTGAGTTGAAAGGGGATGTATATGAACAGGCTGTCTTAACCATGGAACGACTTCAGCTATTCTCGCTTGGAGAATCACTTGGAGGAGTAGAGTCGCTTTGTACACACCCTGCCAGCATGACGCATGCAAGTATACCACGGGAAGAGCGAGAAAAGGTAGGATTAAAAGATACACTCATTCGTCTAAGTGTTGGTATTGAGGATGTTGATGATCTTATTGCTGATCTGGAGCAAGCAATTGACTAATGCTTTTTTGCAATCGAAAACCAAAAAGCTTACTTTTGGAACCTTATTTTAAGCATCTAAAAATCAATCATTGATATGGAATTAACAGGAACTGTCATTGCATTACTTCCGGAAGTATCGGGTCAGGGCAAGAACGGGACATGGCGCAAGCAGGAATTCATCCTTGAAATCCCGTCGCAATACCCTAAAAAAGTATGTATTGCTCTTTGGGGTGATAAAATTGACCAGGCTAGCCTAAAAGTAAATGATTCGGTAACGGCATCTATCGATGTGGAAAGCCGTGAATATAATTCCCGCTGGTACACAGAAGTAAAAGCATGGAAAGTTGACAAAGCAGGAAGTACTAGCAATAATGCTCCTGCCGCAGCACAAGCCGGAAATGCTTTCCCTCCGGTTACCACTTTCACTGAAGACGAATCAGACGACCTTCCATTCTGATTTTGTTAATATGAACCAGCTCATGCTTGTTTTTGTAGGAGGCGGTCTGGGGAGTTTAGCCAGGTTTGGAGCTGGAAAAGTATTTTTAAGATGGTCGTCGGTATTTCCTTTTGGTACACTGACGGCCAACATACTTGCCTGCCTGATTATCGGTCTCTTTGCAGGTTGGTCGCTGCAAAAGCCGGAAGAGACTATAAGTAATTACCGCGCCTTTATAGCCATTGGCTTTTGCGGCGGTTTCAGCACATTTTCTTCATTTACCAACGAAACCATTCAACTGGTTTTGAACAATAGGCTAACTGATGCACTCCTTAATGTACTCTTGAATATGGTACTATGCGTTGTAGCGACACTGGTTGGTATGTGGCTGGTAAAATAACTCAGTTTGACTGATAAGACATCGACATGGTAAATTTGTCTATCATTTCGTGCGGGTGCACTTCCAGTATACGCGCAAGGACCATCACAACCAGTGTATTGGATGCAATTTTCCTGGGTATACCGGCAAAAGCAGCAAATAGGTCAACCGTTACGGATTCCTTCTCGTCGAGCAGCTTCATCAGCTTTTCTTCTTTTTCCCCATATTGGAACCGGATATCTCTTTCACTACGTCCACGGCGCATGATTTCCTTCATTTCACGACTGGCCTGGATAGACTTATCCTGAACACGAATATACGCCTGTCGGGAGCCGGATTCATCCACAACATAGTGTGGTTTGTCTATACTTTTTGGTATCGTTATTACTAATACATCACGATCCGATGATATAGGAATTTTCTCAGTCTTGTAGTTGATTTTTGGGAAGATATATTTGTCGATGGCTTTGGTGAGCGTGTATTCGTCTTCCTCAGCATCTTTCAGGCCTTTGATCGTCTTATCGTCCCCTACGCCCACAAATAGCTTTCCGCCACCTGTATTGGCAAACGCTACCATTTCCCTGACAATTTTTTCGGGGTGATTGGATTTCAGTTTAAATTCCACGTGCTCACCCTCACCTTTCTTAACCAGTTCTCTCAGCAATCGAAGTTCCATTAGCAGAATGGATTGAATATCCCGAATTATGACAAATTGTTGCAGCGTATTCTGTTTGCCTGTTGCTTTGTTTAGATGAACAATTTACGTTTTTGATTGGTATAAAAAAAGCCTGCCTGCCGGTTTTTTAGAGGAGAAATAGGGCAACAAAAAAGACGGCCTGAATGAGCCGCCTTCGAATTTAATATTCGTCTTCATTAAAGAAGAAATCATCTTTCGTCGGATAATCCGGCCAAATTTCCTCAATGCTTTCATAAGGTTGTCCGTCGTCTTCTAGTTCCTGTAGGTTTTCAACAACCTCTAACGGAGCGCCTGTTCTGATTGCAAAGTCAATTAGCTCGTCTTTGGTAGCTGGCCATGGAGCATCTTCAAGATATGACGCAAGTTCGAGTGTCCAGTACATAGTATTTTCGCCTATTAATAGTTTCTAACAATTTCTGCAAAAGTAAAAAATTCTGCATCTTTTAATAGCTTTAAGCGAAAAAAAAGAAAAATAATTGTTTTTTGTAGAAAAAAAAATCTATAATTATTTTAACACACTGTAAATCAAATAGATGTATTTATAAAATTTAGATTAAAATCCTGCCAACTTTCTTCTTCACGGCAGACTGACCCCCATTCAGGACGTATTTACCAGACCAGCTTTTACTTTATGCTTACGCCCGATGGACCTAATGGATTCATATAGTACTAGCGATTTTCTCCTTCACTTTTGTAATTTCCCGTATCCATTTATTTTATCTCGATTATGACTATTGAAGTTTGCGCCTATTCACTGGAATCATGTATTAATGCTCAGGCTGGCGGAGCCAAAAGAATTGAACTTTGCAGCGGACTCGGCGAAGGCGGAACAACTCCCAGTGCAGGATTGATTGAACTGGTGAGGGAACATGTACAAATAGAACTTTATGTTATGATTCGCCCACGGGGAGGCGACTTTGTCTATGATATTTTTGAAGAAGAGATCATGAGGAAAGACATCGCATTAGCCAAGAAATTGGGTGCAGACGGTGTTGTTCTTGGCATTTTGCAGCCCGACGGGCAGGTTAATATAGAGCGCACAAAAGACCTCATCGAATTTGCGCATCCCATGAAAGTCACGTTTCACCGTGCCTTCGATCTCACACCTGATCCCCTCAAAGCTTTGAAAGCTGTCATAGCAGCCGGTGCATCACGCATACTCACATCCGGTCAAAAACCGCGTGCAATTGAAGCGGTGGAGTTACTGGGCAAGTTATCCAAAGAAGCAGGATCCGCTATAGAAATCATGGCCGGAGGAGGTGTGAACCATCTAAATGCAGCAGAGTTGGCTGGTGCAGGCGTCCATGCATTACACCTGACAGCCAAAGCATTCCGTCCGGCAAGACAAAAGTTTTTTCCTGAAGGCATCTCTATGGCAGGCGAAATTCCTGACGAGCGATCTGTCATGTACAGCGACATCAATCTCATTGAAGCCATCGTACAAGTAGTTTCCTGATTTTTTACGCTTGAAGAAAATATGTTGTAAACCCAAAGTTTGCTTTCTATGAAAATTTTCAAGGCTATCTTATCTGTCGCCATTACAGCCGGACTTATTTATGCGCTAAGCCGTCCCTGGGGACCAGCACCGGCTTTGGGTCCGTTTCTGAGCCCATTTTCCGGATTCTGGCAAAACGGAGAAAAGCAGGAAATTGCGCATGATGAGATTGTATTGAAAGCCAGTTTACTTCATGACGAGGTGATTGTACGCTTCGATGATACAGGTGTACCTCACATTTTCGCCAAGAATGATTTTGACCTGTTCTATGCACAGGGATACCTGACCGCCAAAGACAGATTGTGGCAGATGGATCTGCAGACGCGTGCCGCTGCGGGCAGACTATCCGAAATTCTTGGCCCGGCCACGCTGGAAATGGACCAGAGAAGCAGACGACTCGGAATGGGTTACGGAGCGGAAGCAAACCTGAAAGTGGCCATGAGTGAAACCCGCTCTAAAACTGCTCTGGAAGGCTATTCAGCCGGAGTTAATGCATATATTGATCAGCTCAAACCAAAAGATTATCCTGTAGAATATAAGCTATTAGGTTATGCGCCGGAGCCGTGGAAGCCGATCAATACCATGTATATGCTCGAACAAATGACGCTTACACTGGCGGGAAGAGCCAATGATCTTCGGATCACCAATGTTCTGAGGAAATATGGCAAAGGAGTCATCGCGGATCTGTTTCCCGATTACCCGATGTTTCAGGAAAGTCCGATTATACCTGACGGCACCAAATGGGATTTTCAACGCCTGCCGATACCTGTTGAAAACCCTTTGAAAAAGGTGGATTCTGTTTTTATTAATAACCAGACTACAACAGCCGGTGTTATTCTGCCCAGGGATGAAAATAAACCGGAGGGAATCGGAAGTAATAACTGGGCCATTTCCGGTGACAAATCACTGACTGGCTATCCTATACTTGCCAATGACCCGCACCTGGAACTTACGCTTCCGTCTATCTGGTATCAGGTTCAGTTGCACACACCGGAGATGAATGTATATGGCGTATCGCTGCCTGGGATTCCGTCTGTCATTATCGGCTTCAACAAAAATGTAGCCTGGGGTGTAACCAATGTAGATGCAGATGTTTTCGACCTCTATAAAGTTAAATTCAAGGACACGACAAGGTCTCATTACTGGCACGACAACCAATGGAAAGCGACGCGCAAGCGGGAAGAGATTGTATATGTAAAAGGTGGTGAACCGGTGAAAGAACAGGTTGTGTACACACATCACGGTCCTGTAACAGAGTCGGATGAATCGGGAGAAAATGCTCCTAACCTGGCCATCAAATGGATTGGTCATGAACCTGGCAACAGCTTTCTTACTTTTTATGAGCTTAACAAAGCCAGCAACTACGATGATTATCGCGCAGCACTAAAACGATATGTCGGGCCTGCTCAGAACTTCGTGTTTGCCGACAATGGTAAAAATATAGCACTCACTGTGAACGGAAAGCTTCCATTGAAATACAGAGACCAGGGCAAATTTCTGTTGGATGGTACTGATGCATCTGACGACTGGCAGGGATGGATCCCCGCGGACCAAAACCCATTTGTAAAAAACCCGGAGAGAGGATTTGTGAGTTCGGCCAATCAATCCTCTACAGACCCGAGCTATCCTTATTATATCAATTGGATCTTTGCTCCTTCTGAACGTGGCGTGCGCATCAATGAACGGCTAGCTGTTATGAAAAGCGCAAATGCTGATAGTCTGAGGTCGCTTCAGAATGATAATTTCAGTGTATTGGCAAGAAATGTGTTACCAAGGCTTTTGTCTGTTTTGGATGGCTCACCGCTCAGCCCGGCGGAAAAAGCGGCGAAAACTAGTCTGGACAAATGGAATTACCAGAACAATCCTGAATCCATACCAGCTTCCCTATTTGAAACCTGGTTTCCATTACTGCAATCCTTTATCTGGGATGACGAATTTGGTTCTGAAAAGCTACTAATGAAACAGCCTTCCCGCGATCGAACAATATATATGCTGCTTAATCAGCCTGATGAGAAATGGTTCGATAATATCAATACTTCAAAAAAGGAAACTATGCCTGATATTGTACTGACGAGCTTCAAAGCTACGCTGGATTCGCTCACAAAATACCATGGCGATATGAGTCCGAAATGGCACTGGTCAAATGTTAAAAGTACTGAAATCCGCCACCTCAGCAGAAGCTTGAAATCGTTCAATGCGCCTGCGATCAAAGTGGGCGGCGGCTCGGGCATTGTGAATGCGATTACAAAGCGAAACGGCCCCTCATGGCGAATGGTTGTGGAGCTTGGGCCAAATCCAAAAGCATACGGAATCTATCCGGGCGGACAATCCGGTAATCCGGGAAGTCCTTATTATTTGAACCTGCTAAAAAAATGGGAAAACGGGGAATTGAATGAACTCGTATTTCTTTCTTCTCCGGATCAAACCCATCCGCGACTTACTTCAGGTATCACTTTTAAAAAGAACTGACCAGCTATGAATCTGATCATCATCATCGTAGTCACAGCGATCTGCCAGTATTTCGGCCCCTGGTGGACAGCTGCCCTCATCCCTTTTGCTGCCCTGGCATGGCGACCAACAGCTACCTCCGGCAAGGCTTTTCTGACAGGCTTTTTCGCTATCGCTATACTCTGGCTCGGTTATGGATTTTATCTGCATATGAATTCAGAAGGAGCCATGTCAAACCGGATTGCTCAGATACTTTCGCTCCCTAACGGGTTATTACTTCTCGCTGTCACAACGTTGGTAGGCGGACTTGTAGGTGGATTTGGAGGATTGTCGGGGTATTTGATGCGGAGAATCTGGTGAAGAAGATCAAAGCCGATTTTCAGTAAATTTTGTTATTTTTTGAATAGCAATCATTATTGATGTATATATGAGTAATCGTATTATTTCCGACATACTAAATGAGCCAGACGCCCATTTTTTGCTTCAGGAAGCGCACGCAGTGCTTAACCGGGAGAAAACAAAGCGTATTCAATTCTACAATTAAATTACACAACAAGAAAAGGTAGAATTTATAAACGGTGAGGTGATTGTCCATTCTCCTGTTAAGAAGAGGCATAACCAGGCTTCGCTGCTTCTTGCTCAGCTACTTAATATCTATTCGGCCAAGCATTCTTTAGGTTTCGTAGGGATTGAAAAAATTATGATCACCCTGACCCGTAATGATTACGAACCTGATATATGCTTCTTTAAAAATGAAAAAGCAATCCAATTTACTGAAGATCAGATATTGTTTCCTGCGCCCGATTTGGTTGTTGAAATCATTTCAGATTCTACAGAAGAGCGTGATCGGGGCGTCAAGTATAAAGATTACCAGGCCCATAAGATCGAAGAATACTGGATTATTGATCCTGAAAAACAAACGCTGGAACAATACCATCTTGAAGGTTCTGAATACAGCCTGATTCTTAAATCTTCTGAAGGCTTTGTGAAGAGCTTTATTATATCTGGCTTTCAAATACCTATTCGCGCTATTTTTGACGAACCGGAAAATTTGAAAGCCATAAGTAGTTTTTAAACCCTACAATTCCTCCACACTCACCCCGCCCAATTCCTGAAATAATGTTTGCCAATAATGCGTTACGTGCGGGTTATTTTCTTTGGACGAAGCTGTCGGTTCAAATGGAGAAACAATCGTAACCTGTGGCGAACCGATGGTATATTGCTCCAGTTTTTTAATGTCCGCTTTTGCTGCTTCATCAGCCTGAGCATCATCTTTTGGCGGTTTTACATGAAAATCGCGGCGATCTGATCCTTTCACACTTTCGATCATATCACTGAAATAATATACTTTGATCTCAGCGCCACTTTCATTTGCTTTTGCAATCACCGGCAAGCTGGCCCATATGTCTGTTGCCTGATTGGAAGAACCGGTATTCTGCTGATTGAGTTTTGCAAGCAGCTGTCTGAGGAAAATACCTTTTTCTTTCTGCAAAGAAAGTGAATAAGCCGTTTCTATCGCCTCCCTATCTGTTGCGTTTGCAGCATCCATACTCTCCTTTTCACTCCTTACCATCACCGACATGGCTCTTGCTTTAGACGTATTTTCATGAATAAAATAGACATCCAGCTTATCACCTTTATTCTTCATGTTATTTTCGACTATATCAGTAAGCACCTGCCTGTACTTTTCATTGACATAGTTTTTATTCACATTAACACTCTGTGTCTTATCCAGAAAAACTAACGTATAGACCGGGGTATCAGCCACCATTTTTGTTTCTTCTTTTTCTCCGCCACAAGCCGCGAGCGTCGCTATGATGGCAAATGTCAAAAGGCATTTCAATCGAAAGGAAGTCTTCATGTAATAAAGGGGATTTGTTTTCAGATTCACAGCTATAATACCGGGCGAAGCTAACCAGTTCGTCCATATCATACAACGCGAAACGGAGCAGCAACATAAATATTTTATCAGAAATGCAAAAAGTCCCTTTGCGAATAAAATCACAAAGGGACTTTTTAACTATTCCGGCAAGCCGGTGAAGTAATTATTGCTGACTTTGTTGCTGAATCATCGTTACGAGTTCCTCAGAAATACCTGTGGATGAATAACCTCCGTCATGGAAAAGGTTTTGCATCGTTACGTATCTGGTAAGGTCAGAGAACAAGGTAATGGCATAATTGGCGCAATCGTCTGCAGTGGCATTACCAAGCGGACTCATTTTTTCTGCAAAGTCGTAGAATGCATCGAATCCTTCAATTCCCGATCCTGCTTTCGTTTTAGTCGGAGACTGAGAAATAGTGTTTACGCGCACATTTTTAGCTTTTCCATAACGATAACCGTAGCTGCGGGCAATACTTTCAAGCATTGCTTTTGCTTCAGCCATGTCATTGTAAAAAGAATAAGTACGTTGGGCTGCGATATACGACAAAGCTACTACCGAACCCCAGTCATTGATCGCGTCCAGCTTCTCGCCTACCTGCAAAAACTTATGCAGTGAGATTGCTGAAATATCCAGCCCTTTCTGCATCCATTCGTAGTTAAGATCGCCGTAGGATTTGCCTTTACGTACGTTTACAGACATCCCAATGGAATGCAGAACGAAGTCCACCTTGCCACCCAGGACGTCCATAGACTGGGTGTAAAGATTTTCGATATCTTCTACTGATGTGGCATCGGCAGGAATAAGCTGAGCATCGCAGGTTTTTGCCAGTTCCTGAATACCTCCCATACGCATAGCAATAGGAGCGTTGGTCAGGGTAAATATAGCACCCTCTTCTTTTGCTTTAAGTGCCACTTTCCAGGCAATTGAGTTTTCGTCGAGAGCACCTGATATAATACCTCTTTTTCCCTTTAATAAACCGTAAGCCATAGTTTTGTTATTAATATTAAGTCTGATAAGCCAAACAGTGCCTGGCGATGTAAATCTCTTTTTTAACCTGACAATTCTGATTCAAGCCGGCAAAGTAAAGCATTTTAAAGCAATTTTCCGTTTCCGGAAAGAACCTTAATTGATTTCTAAAGTAGGTTTTAATCCCAGCTGCTTCTGAAAAAATAAGTCTGTTGCTTCATACACTCCCTTTACATCCTTCGAACGCAGGTAAGAAGCAATCACATGATCTGCACTTTCAGGAAATGCTTTTTCCACTTTAAGCGCAGCAGGTGTACCGAGCTGCGGAAACATATCCTGCATGGCTTTTACAGAAACCACCTGATCCTGCTCCTCTTCATTTTTGTAGTAATAACCCAAAAAAACGGGCATTTTAATCTTCCTATATACTTCAGGTCGAGAAATGGCATCTATGGTTTGCTGTAAAGTCAGCAATCCGTTGGTACGGTAGCTTTGCAGCCAGAACATGGCTCTGTCTGGCTCCGGATCCGCATTTTTACGGTATTCGCCCATCACGGAATATAGTATTTTCCTCCCCCACGGCCCGGTGATCAGTTTAATGGCCGGGTTGGCAACAGCCATACACGGAGAGTAAAGAACCAGGCCCTTGATTTCAGGATTTGTAGATGCAAGATATACACTAAGTAATCCACCTGCAGAAGTACCGATCACAATGACACTATCGCCCAATACCTTACCAATAGCCAATGCACGCTTAGCTTCCTGCAAAAAGTTTTCAGGACTGAGGTCGTCAAATGCATCCGGGTCACTTATTCCGGCATCGTGCATACGTGCCAGGTATAGATTCGCTCCATACCTTTTGGCAAGGTCGCGGTGCACTGGCTCCCCCTCTGCCCAACTTGCACCAAATCCATGAATATAAACAATGCTGTAAGGTGTCTTTTCTTTCTTGGTGGAATCTGCCCATACGATACGGGCCTGGTTATCTGGTTTGAGCATCGCGATCGCCTTTTCAGTCTGATTGATCTCCTGTTCCAAAGCCACCAGATCCTGTTTTACAACTGGTAACACTGGATCAAACTGAACAGCAGGCACTTTCGGGCCAGCCAAATAAATAATTCCTAAGACAGCAACAAAAGCTACGATTCCCAATAACACCTTTAACATAAATTATGAATTCAGAAGGTTTTTTAACACCGAAAGTTCGGTAGTTTTAGGCACAAATTTACATTTGATTATAAGTCAAATTCAGGATTCAGAACGAATTTGTAATTTTAGGTGATAACGACATACAAATCTGCGTTATTCACCATCAGTACACATAAACAATTTTCTAACGAGACCGCTTTTCCTATGCCAAACCTGCTACTTGTTGAAGACGATGTTAATCTTGGTTCTTTACTTCAGGAATATCTGATTGACAAAGGTTTTCCTACAGACCTCGCAACGGACGGGCAACAGGGATGGCAGCGCTTTGTAGACAAAGAATATGACTTGTGTATTTTCGATGTCATGATGCCCAAGAAAGATGGTTTTTCATTGGCTAAAGAAGTGCGTATGAGTGGTAGGGACGTACCTATTATTTTCCTTACAGCCAAATCGATGAAGGAAGATACCATGCAGGGATTCCGGGTGGGTGCTGATGATTACGTCACCAAGCCCTTTGATCGGGAAGAACTTTTGTTGAGAATCGAAGCTATCCTACGCCGTTATCGCAAGCAGCCGGATCAGCCAGAAGAAAACAAAGTATTTCAGGTAGGAAGCTACTCTTTCGACTATAACCACCAGCAGCTAAGTAACGGCGATAAATCTGCCCGTCTTACAAGCAAGGAATCCGAATTACTCAAACTTTTCTGCCAGAATATCAATCAACCCATCAGCCGCAGTTTTGCCCTAAAAACCATCTGGGGAGACGATTCCTATTTCAACGCACGTAGTATGGACGTTTACATCACCAAGCTTCGGAAGCATTTTCGTGAAGACGCTTCGATACAGATTATGAATCTGCATGGAGAAGGATTTAAGTTAATGGTTGGGTGAATGGGCAGGGGGATTTGGGCAAGGGCAAAGGGTGTGGGGTGACAAAAACTTTGCTCTTTGAAACTCTCTATATTTCTACGTCGTTCTCCGTGTAATATATTTACTGCTACAAATCAAAAAAGCCGACAGCCGACTGCTGCTCGCCGAAAGCTTATGTTTAATATCTCCCGTCGTCCACGACGCAATAGAAAATCTTCTGCAATACGTGATCTGGTACAGGAAACATCTTTGCAGGTTTCAGATTTTATTTTCCCCATGTTTCTCCAGGAAGGCTTCAACCAAAAGGTAGAAGTGAAGTCGATGCCTGGTATTTACCGGTATTCACTGGATAATTTGCTCGAGGAACTAAAAGAGATTACCGATCTCGGTATCCGCGGTATTGATCTTTTCCCCAATTATCCGGAAAGCAAAAAAGATCGCTTCGCCTCAGAAAGTTACAAAGAAGATACATTTTATCTTAAAGCCATCACGGCTGTTAAGGAGCAGTTTCCTGAACTAGCTATCATGACGGATGTAGCTATGGATCCATACAGCTCGGACGGGCACGACGGGCTTGTTGAAAACGGAAAAATTCTCAATGATGCTACGCTGGAGATTCTTGGAAAAATGTCGCTTGCTCAGTCAAAAGCAGGCGCTGATATCCTTGGACCGAGCGACATGATGGATGGCCGTGTAAAATACATCCGAGATTATATTGACACTGAAGGCTTTACAGATGTCAGCATCATGTCCTATTCTGCAAAGTATGCCAGCGCATTCTACGGACCCTTCCGCGATGCACTAGAATCTGCCCCGAAGTTCGGTGACAAGAAAACCTACCAGATGAACCCTGCCAACAAGCGTGAAGCGCTTCTGGAAGCACAACAGGATTTTGCTGAAGGAGCTGATATGCTGATGGTGAAACCTGCCTTGTCCTATCTGGACATTATCCGTCAGCTTGATGAAAATTTCGATATCCCAATTGCAGCTTACAATGTTTCCGGTGAATATGCGATGATCAAAGCTGCTGCTCTGAACGGATGGCTCGACGGCGACCGCGCTATGATGGAAGTATTGTTAAGCATCCGTCGCGCCGGAGCAAAATGCATTCTCACCTACTTTGCAAAGGAAGCTGCTATTATATTGAATCACTAGTGAATAACCTATGTATGACGGTCAACGTTCTTTCCTGAAGCCATGTTGACCGTCATGCTCTTTTTAAATAACTATGAAAAAAACTTACACATTAGCCTTACTCCTGGGACTCGCCCAAACGGCGCTCCATGCTCAGGAAGCCCGCTTGTTACGCTTTCCGGCGGTTCACGATAATCAGGTTGTATTTTCGTATGCCGGGGACTTATATACAGTGGAAAAAACCGGAGGCGTTGCACGTAAAATGACCAGCCATCCTGGTTATGAAATGTTTCCTAAATTCAGTCACGATGGCAAGCAAATCGCTTTTACCGGCCAGTATGATGGCAATACGGAAGTTTTCGTGATGCCGGCAACTGGCGGTGCTCCCAAGCGTATTACCTATACCGCCACCCTGGGTCGCGATGACATAGCAGACCGCATGGGGCCTAATAACATTGTGATGGACTGGACGCCGGATGACAAACATGTCGTATACCGGAGTCGCGGTACGTCCTTCAACGCGTTTAAAGGAAAACTGTATAAAGCGCCGGTAAGTGGTGACCTGAGTGAAGAACTTCCGTTTGCTGTAGCCGGATGGAGCAGCTATAATGAGGACGGATCTAAGCTGGCGATGAACCGTGTTTTTCGTGAGTTCCGTACCTGGAAGTACTACAAAGGTGGTATGGCTGACGATATCTGGATTTTCGATGTAAAATCGGGAAAAACAGAAAACGTTTCCAATAATCCTGCGCAGGATATATTCCCGATGTATCATAAAAACAAGGTTTATTACCTAAGCGACAGAGACCGTATTGCAAATCTGTTTGAGTACGATACCCAGACTAAACAAACCAAGAAGATCACGGATTTCAAGGAGTATGATTGCAAATTTCCATCTCTTGGAAACAACGCTATTGCTTTCGAAAACGGCGGATTTATTTATCTGTATGACCTTACTTCCGGCAAAACGGATAAGCTGAATATTACCATTTCCGAGGATTTTTCGTCTGGCCGTCATAAGCAAACTGATGCATCCAAGGCGATAAACAGCTATGCCATTTCACCGGACGGCAAACGTGCTGTATTGGGTGCGCGTGGTGAAGTTTTTTCTGTTCCTGCCAAAAACGGAGTGGTTCGCAATCTTACACAAAGCAGTAATGCCCACGACCGCAATGTAGAATGGAGCCCTGATGGCAAATGGATCAGCTACCTGTCGGATCAAACCGGTGAGGACGAGCTGTACATTCGCAAACAGGATGGCACAGAACCTGCTAAGCAACTTACAAAAGGGGGCGGCAGCTATAAATTTAATCCGGTATGGAGTCCGGATAGTAAATTGCTTTTACTGGCAGACAGAAATCAGGATCTTTACTATATAGACGTAGCATCAGGAAAGAAAACAGCCGTTGTTCACAATGACTACCGCGAAATTGATGATTACGTTTTCTCTCCGGATAGCAAATGGATTGCCTATTCTGAACCAGGCAGAGCCAGAGAATTTGAAGTGATTAAGCTATATAATATTGACACGAAGAAGTTCGTACAGGTAACAGACACGTGGTACAATAGCTCTCAGCCGACATTCAGTCCTGATGGAAAATTGTTGTATTTCGTTTCACAGCGGGATTTCAATCCAACTTACAGCAATACGGAATGGAACCATGCTTACACAAATATGGCGAAACCCTACTTCGTCCGTCTGGCTGCTGACACAAAATCATCCTTTCGTATAGAAAATGATGAAGTAGAAATAAAAGAGGAAAAAGCTATTGAAAAGTCCTCTTCGTCTGCAAAGGGAAAAAAGGAGACAGCCAAGCCGGAAACTGCGAAAAAAAGTGAAGGCATTGTAGTAAAGGTAGATGAAGAAAACCTGGCCGACAGAATAGAAAGTCTGCCCGTTGCTGCCGGTAATTATTACCGACTTGTGGGCGCTGCAGATGGCGTTTACTATACTTCAAACTCAGCCGGGAAAGACCGATCGTTTAAGTATTTCAGCCTGAAAGATAAAAAGGAAACAGAAATCGGAGATTTTGGTGGATATGCGGTAAGTCCTGACGGCAAAAAGATTTTGCTGAGAAAGATGGCTGACGTCTTTATTGAAGATCTTGGAACATCTAAAATAGATCCGAAGAATAAATTGAATCTGGACGGGCTGAAGACCAGAACTGACCTGCATGCGGAATGGAAGCAGATTTATGATGAAAGCTGGCGCCAAATGCGGGATTATTTTTATGATCCTAATATGCATGGCGTGGACTGGAAGGCAATGCATACCAAATACGAAGTGCTGCTTCCTTATGTTAACCACCGCAACGACCTCACCTACGTTATCGGTGAAATGATCGGAGAATTAAATGTTGGTCATGCTTACACCAATCCGGGTGAGCGTCCTGAAATTGAAAAGATCAAAATGGGATTGCTTGGAGCAACATTCAGCAGAGATAAAAGTGGTTACTACAAGATTGAGACCATTCTTTCAGGTCAAAGCTGGAACAAATCACTTGTGTCGCCATTACATGCACCGGGATTGGATGTAAAACCTGGAGATTTCATTATCAGCATTAACGGAAATGATGTAAAAGATTTCACCAATCTGTATGAAGGCCTCATCGATAAAGCAGGTCAGGTAGTGGAACTGGAAATTAATGGTGCTGCAAATACAAAAGGAAGCCGGAAAATTTTCGTCAAACCAATTGCCGATGAATCGGATCTGTATTACCATCAGTGGGTGCAGGACAACATTGCCAAGGTGAACAAAGCATCAGGAGGTAAAATCGGTTATGTACATATTCCAGACATGGGTCCGGATGGACTTAATCAGTTTGCCCGCTACTTTTATCCTCAGCTCGACAAAGAAGCACTTATTATTGACGACCGTGGCAATGGCGGAGGTAACGTTTCTCCGATGATCATTGAGCGACTGCGTCGTGAACCCGGGCTTGGTGCCATGATGCGTAACAGCAAGGCGGCAACCGTAAAACCTGATGCGCAGATTGGTCCTAAAATCTGTCTGATTGACCAATACTCTGCTTCCGATGGAGATATGTTCCCTTATCAGTTCAGACATTATAAAATTGGACCCGTACTTGGACAACGCAGCTGGGGCGGTGTAGTAGGTATCCGTGGATCCTTACCATTTATTGATGGCAGCGACCTGCGTAAACCAGAATTTGCACATTTCGCTGCGGATGGATCAAAATTCATTATTGAAGGTGAAGGTGTATCTCCGGATATAGAAGTCAATAATGATCCACATCAGGAGTATTTGGGAATTGATCAGCAACTCGACAGAGCGATTGAAGAAATGAAGAAAAAACTGACCGAAGCCGGACCAAAAGGTGTACCGAATATTCCGGCTTTTCCGAATAAGTCGGGGAAATAATCTGTATTAGTAAAAGTTAAAAGCCATCCGATAGATTTATTTCTCCGGATGGCTTTTTGAATTTTACTTCATCCAGGTTATCGTCTATATGATAACAGACCATTTCAAAAACCAAAAAAATGCTTTTATTTGCTCAATACGACTTTTGATCAAAATTTATGACTAAACCATCTTCTATTTTATTAGCAGCAGGGCTGACCTTATTTGGTGCCCCTTCTTTTTCCCAGAAAAAAAGCGCGGCTCCTCCTGAGTTTTCCACGAAGTCATCAGAAACAGAAGCACACATGCGCTTTTTGGCTTCCGACGAGCTCATGGGACGCCGTACAGGGGAACAGGGGAACAATGTTGCTGCACGTTATATCGCAGAACAATTCCGTAAGTTAGGTGTCAAAACAGTTGCTTCGGGCAATGAAGCTTCAATCACCAATTCGTATTTTCAAAATGTCCCATTTGAAAAACAGGGTGTAAACGGGTCTGGTGAGATTGTGGCCGAAGCGACTACGCTGAAAAGCGGCGAAGACTGGATTTTGATGGCAGGTGGTGCCATGGATACTACAGCTGCTTTGGTGTATGCCGGGTACGGGCTGGAAAATGCGGCGAAGGGTTGGAATGACTATAAAGACCTGGATGTAAAAAATAAGATTGTTCTCATACAAAGCGGAACTCCTGATGTGCAGACTCCATCTGAAATCATCGCATCTTCTACCGAAAAACGGAAGCTGGCTATCGACAAAGGTGCTCTAGCAGTCATTGAATTGTTCAATGCCCCTATGCCCTGGAATATGGTCAATAAGTATTTCACAGGAGAAAAAATAGCACTTGCACCCGAATCAGCAGCCGGAAAGACGATCCCACACGCATGGGTCAATGGCAAAGATGCCAATATTACAAGAGCACTGAGAAATGTTAAAGAGATCCGTTTCAAAACGAGTGGCAGACAGACAAAGTTGATCAATAGCTATAATGTTGTTGGTTTTATCGAAGGATCAGACCCGAAATTGAAAGATGAGTATATCCTGCTTACTGCCCATTACGACCATATAGGTGTTGGGAAACAGGGAGGACAACCTTACACGGCTGAGGACAGCATTTTTAATGGCGCACGTGACAATGCTTTCGGGGTTGTAGGTTTATTGACAGCCGCAGAAGCATTTTCAAAAGTACCTCCAAAACGTTCCGTATTGATCGTAGCGCTTACCGCTGAAGAAGTCGGCTTGCTTGGAAGCCAGTATTATGCTGCTCATCCATTGCTACCTCTGAACAAATGTATTTTCAATATCAATTCTGACGGGGCCGGATATAACGACACAACTATTGTAGCCGTCATGGGACTTGACCGTACAGGAGCAAAGGCTGAAATGGAGAAAGCCAGCAAGGCATTTGGATTGGGAATTTTTGCAGATCCTTCTCCGGAACAGGGCCTGTTTGACCGATCAGATAATGTAAGTTTTGCAAAAAAAGGAATCCCTGCTCCTACATTTACACCCGGATTCAGAGAATTCAATGGTGATATTATGAAAAACTATCACCAGGTAAGCGATAATCCGGAAACGATTGACTTTGGCTATCTTTTAAAATTCAGCCAGGCTTATACTTACGCTGCCCGATTGATCGCCAACATGCCCAAAGCACCGCAATGGGTTGCCGGTGACAAATACGAAGAGGCTGCTAAGAAGTTGTATGGTAAATAATCTGGTTTCCGGTCTGAATGGCACAGCCAGTCTGAACGGTGAATAAGCCTGAGGGATAAGCGTTCAAACCACACATTCGTCGCAATCCGTGCAGACCAACTGCGTTGTTCAGACCAGAAAAAAGAAGCCGGACCGATGAGGGTTATTCCTGACTGGTCCGGCTTTTTCATTTTATCTCCTTAGGTCTGAATGGCAGCCAGTCTGAACGATGAATAAAGTTGGCGGATAAGTGTTCAGACCAACTATGATGTTGTTCAGACCAAACATTCGTCGCAATCCGTTCAGACTGGCTGCGCCATTCAGACCGCTTAACGCTTACTTAGCTCCCGGAGCGCAATGCTTTTTAAGGTAGTCGGTAAACAAAGTTCTCAAGTGCTTCGTAGTGCCTTCTCCTTCCGAAATACTATGTGTACGGTTCGGATAAGGCATGAACTGGAATACTTTATTGTGCTTAATCAACTCATTCACCAGCATTTCTGCATTCTGATAATGTACGTTATCATCACCTGTACCATGGATATAAAGCAGATTTCCTTCCAGGTTCTTCGCATGCGTTATAGGTGATCCATTGATAAAATCTTCTTTACTATCCTTCGGCACGCCCATATAACGCTCCTGATAAATGTTATCATAAGTCAGCTGGTTACCTACTGCCGCCACCGAAATACCTGTCTGGAACTGCTTGGGATATTTGAACAGTAAATTCAGTGTAGACGACCCGCCACCACTCCATCCGTGAACAGCCACGCGATCGGTATCAATGAACGGATATTTTTCAAACATGGCCTTCGCCGCACCGGCATAATCCCTGATATTGATGATTCCGATTCCCTTATATATAGCCTTCCGCCATGCTCTTCCTTTTGGCATAGGAGTTCCTCTGTTATCCACAGAAGCATAGATGTACCCATCTTCTGCCATATTCCCATCATAAAGCCTGTTTCTTCCGGTTCCATACGTGTCTTTGACAGTACTGCTGGCAGGTTCGCCATATACCATGAACACGATCGGATACTTTTTGGAAGGATCGAAATTGTTTGGCTTCACCATCCAGGCATCCACTTCAACTCCCTCCTCTGTTTTAACTTTGAAAAATTCAATGTCAATACCGGCAGGGCGAATACGCTTCATCGTTTCACTGATAGCATTTTCCGGATCTATTGATTTATGATCAGGAAATGATATCCACTCTGTCATATAAGGTAATCTTGCATTCGAGAAACTATGCTTTCCGAACTTCGCTAACGGAGAAATATCATAGCTATGTGTCCCTGATTGGTCGACCGGCGACAAGCGTTTCGGTTCGCCCTTTCCGTTCAAAGGTGCCTTGTACAGATATTTCTGTGTGGCATTCTCAGGTGAAGCGGTAAAATAGTAGGCGTTATTTTTCTCATCAATCCGTACCGGATTAATCATATCAAAATTACCCGTCGTGATCAGCGTTTCTTTTTTACCATCACGGCTTACACGGTATACATGTCTCCAGCCATCTTTTTCACTTACCCATATAAACTCTTTTCCGCCATTAATCCAGTCCCAACCTACAGGATCATCTTCCCAACGGCTTTTGATATCAATCCATGCGTCATCTTTTTCGGTATAAAATGATCTTGCTGCACCTGTGTTGGTGTTCACATACATCAGTGTACTTTCATTCTGCTGGCGGTTCAATTGCTGCACAACCAGTTCATCCTGCACGCCCGACCATTCCATTCTTGGTAAATAGGTATTCTGCGGATCACCCGGAATATTCATCCATTTTGTTTCAGCACTTGTCACATTTACTACTCCGATTTTATAAGGCGAAGGCGTCTCCCCTACTTTAGGATATTCAACAGGAATATTGAAAGAGTATATAGAATCTGTCGTATTGATCATCAAAAAGTTACGAATCTTACGGGCATCGAGCTGCCAGTAAGCAATTGACTTACTATCGTCACTCCATCTGAATCCGTCGCGGCAGTCAAATTCCTCTTCGTAAACCCAATCAAACGTACCATTGATCACGCGATCCGTTCCATCCTTGGTAAGTTGTTTTACCTCTCCTGTCTGCAGATCTTCGGCATATACATTATGCTTGCTTACGTATCCGGCCTTTTTCCCATCAGGAGAGAATTTTGCAAACATTAATGTCGATTTACCTAATCCTTTCCCAAGTTGTTTTAAGGTTTGACTCTTGATATCATATACCCAGTAGTCACCTTTGGTATCATAACGCCACACACGCTCTGTATTGGTGTAGATCAATACCTTATCTCCATCCTTATTCACTGTATAGCTACGGATGGCAAGGGGAGCGCCGCCTTGAGGTGTTAGCTGAGATTTGGAGATGAATGTTTTTTCTTGTTTTGAAGGTAATTTCACTTCTATGATTTCTCCTTCAACTACATCACGGTAGCCGCTTCCGTCAGAAAGCCACTGGAAATTAGCCGGAATCTGAGCAAAAAGTTGAAAGGAAAGTAGCGTTAAAACAACGGTTTTTAGTACCTGTTTCATTGAGTTTAGTTAAAAAATAAATAGTGTAACAACTATAACGATACAATTTTAACGAATTGAAAAACAAAAACAGCATCTATGCCCATACGTACAAACGAAATAGCAGACTGAGGGTTTCTCAGCCTGCTATCTTCCAAAATGATCAACCCTTAATCCATTTCAGGTGACGTTCCTTTATTCTTAGTGCGTTTCTGCTTCCTAAGCGCTTCTCTGAGCAAGTATTCGATCTGTCCGTTTACACTTCTGAAATCCTGTTGTGCCCAGATTTCCAGTTCTTTCAGCATTTCAGGATTGATACGTAAAACGAAAGCTTTCTTTTCAGCCATATTACGGATATAAGGTTCCTGCGTTTAAGACAGGTGTCACCGATTTTTCACCACACAACACTACCAGCAGATTACAGACCATGGCTGCTTTCCGTTCTTCATCCAGTTCAACAATACCTTTAGCCGACAACATTTCAAGTGCCATATCCACCATTCCCACGGCACCGTTCACGATTTGTCTGCGGGCTGCAACTACTGCAGATGCCTGCTGGCGTTGTAGCATCGCACCGGCAATTTCAGGCGCATACGCTAGGTGACTGATACGTGCTTCCAGCACATCAATTCCGGCACGACTCAATCTCTCGGTCAGCTCCGCTTCCAACATTTCATTGATCTTTCCGCTGCCATCTCTAAGCGTCACCTCCTGAGTTTCCAGTTCTTCGTCGTCCATTGTATCATACGCATATATACCCGCCAGGTGCCTCACAGCAGCCTCAGATTGTATTTCCACATATTTTATATAGTCATCTACTTCAAAGGACGCTTTGGCCGTATCACCTACCCGCCATACAACTACGGCTGCAATCTCGATAGGATTACCCAGCTTATCATTTACTTTCAGTTTCTGACCATTGATATTTCTTGCACGCAAACTGATCTTTTTACGTTTGAAGAACGGATTCACCCAACGTAAACCATTTTGTTTCATGGTTCCCATGTAGTCACCAAAGAATGTAGTCACTACCGCCTCATTCGGATTGACTACCGTAAGCCCGATCAGCACAACGAAGCCAATCATTGATAAGATGACGCCAGGTATTGGGCTACCCGTCATAACTACATACAAAACACCTCCAAATAACATAGCCAGACCTAACGCAAACAGCGTATAGCCGGATATTGAGCGTAATTCTTTTTCATTCATAGCCATATAGTTTGATATTAAAATGATATCACAATTTAATCAAATTCAGGATCAGGTTTTTTTCAAATGGTACAAAAAAACCCGGAACCACTTTAAATGGCACCGGGATGGGATGAGCGGCAGAAACTATCTCTCCACTTGGAAGTTAATAGGCAGATTATATTTAACTCTAACCTTTTTCCCGCGCAGTTCACCGGGCTCCCACAAATGATTCATTTTTTTCACGACCCTTAAAGCTTCATCATCCAAGCCGAAACCAAGTCCTTTCTCGACTTTGTAATCACACAAACTTCCATCTTCACATACTACAAAGGAAAGAAACACCTTACCTCCAATGCCTCTACGTGAAGCTTCTACCGGATAGATGATGTTTTGACCTAGAAATTTGTAAAAATTATTGATACCACTTTTAAACTCGGGCTGAACGATCGCTTTGGTATAACTCACTTCTTCACTGCCTTCATAGGAAGTCCCTTTAAGCAGTGCCCCTGCGGCATATATTTCTTTGTAAAGGATTTTACCATCACTCCATTTTCCAATCCACTCCCCATCCTTATTTCCGTCTACTACCTTTCCTTCCTCTATATATGTTTTCCCATAAAGTTCACCTCCTTCTCCCCGCCAGACACCATTTCCTTCTTTCAATCTTTGTGTGCCATCCCTTTCCCAGCTATTGATATATACCAACTCCTTACCCGTCAAATTAGGCTCAACAGGGTATTCTACAACACTTTTAATTTGCCCGTTGTTATGCCAGACAATCTCAGTCGATGAAGAGTCCGAGTAAATCCGGAGCTTTCTGACCAGCCCATTCAGATCCAACTCTCTGAACTTAGACTTTTTGTTATTACTGTCGTACTGCGTTTCTGAAAGTAGTTGTCCATCAGGAAGAAAAGTAGCTTCGGACACATAACTCGTAAGATTTTCATCTCTGGCTGAAATTTCATAAGCCCGGACGGAATCTATCTTGTTAGCATTGTATGCATGTTTGAACCACACTTCTTTACGCGCGAAAGGTACAGTTACCATTTCAGACCACTTTTTCCCTTTCTTTTGCTCTGAAACCACATTGGATTTGAGGAAACCTCTGTCATCCAGATATCGTACAACGCGATACTCGGCCTTTTCCGGATCAGAAGTAGCGAAGAATTTTTTATCAAAATAATCTGTAATGCCGTAGGTTGTACTGTCAAAGTTAACAGGGGGCGTAGCTTTGAAGATAATCGGGAAAGTGAGGTACTGCCTTACTTTTTCTCCATTTTTTAAAGCTGGCTGCCAGGCCTTATATAATCCTAAAATCCTTAGGGCTTCCTGATCACATAGAGGATCCAGCTTTCTGCTTATCTGCAGGTCAGTCATAGTCCCGTCGGTTTCAACAATCCCTTTCACGTAAACACGCCCACTGGTTCCCCGCACAATACTTGTGAAAGGCATCTGAATATTAGCAACTATAAATTGATTGAAAATTCCAGTTCCTCCGGTGGGTTCAACGGGCCGCTCTACCTCATGTGGCTGGTAAATATTTTGGGCAAAAACAGACGAAAAGCAGAACAGTAAAATGATAAAAATTCTCTTCATTGGTTAATTTTAGTTAGCACTGATAAATATAAAAATAGCTTTTATTACGTTAAAATCGGCCTAAATACGTCGAAATAACTGTACAATCTTATTTATCGGCGACATAACAATATTCTTAACACACTGATAATCTGACAATAACATCCAGTTAATATAAAATGAGAATATTTGTAACATGGCAGATAAAACTCATTTCCGGACGATTATCATTTCGGACCTTCACCTCGGAGCAGGTGGGTCGAAAGCAGAAGAAGTTACCAGTTTTCTGAAAAGCTATTCCTGCAAAAAATTAATTCTGAACGGTGATATTATCGACGCCTGGCAGCTAAAAAAATATGGTGTTTGGAAACGGAAGCACACGATGTTTTTCAAACGTGTGCTGAAAATGATCGAAGATAACAATACAAAAGTTATTTACATCCGTGGCAATCATGACGACTTCCTGGATCAGATCATTCCGCTCCGACTTGGTAAAAATTTTCAAATCAGAAAGGATTACATTCTCAATTCGGGCACACAAAGGTTTTATGTTACGCACGGAGACGTATTTGATTCCATTACCAGTAATCTGAAGTGGCTCGCTTACCTGGGTGATATGGGTTACACTTTTTTGCTTTGGCTGAATAAGTTTTATAATAGTTACCGCGCCTGGAGAGGGTTGTCTTATTACTCCCTGTCCCAACGCATTAAGCAGTCGGTGAAGCTTGCTGTCAACTACATGAGCGATTTTGAAGAAAAACTAACCGAGCTTGCCAGATCCCGTAGCTGCGATGGGGTCATTTGCGGTCATATACATCACCCGGCTATTCGTGAAATAGACGGAATCAAATACATGAATTCCGGAGACTGGGTGGAAACGCTCAGTGCACTTGTGGAAGATTTTGAGGGAAACTGGAGCCTGCTTTATTATGATCAGCAAATGAGTCAGGAGAAGAAATCTGCCAACGCGACAATCATTGACCATTTACCTGGAAATGAAAAACAAGTAGCGTTTACAGGTGTGTTTTTAGGTAGAAATCAACAAATCATGTAACCATGAACATTCTGTTTCTCGTACAGGGTGAAGGGCGCGGTCACATGACCCAAGCCATTTCACTAGCGCAAATCCTACGCAGTGCAGGACATCATGTAGCCGGAGCGCTCGTAGGAAAGGCAACCGACCGGGTCATTCCTTCATTTTTCGCAGATCAGATCAAGGCACCGGTTCACGAGTTTATTGCGCCGGCCATTGCTTATAATTCCGGGGGAAAAGGCATGAACGTAGGCCGCACAGTCTATTCTCTTGCACGAAATGCCGGTAAATACATCAAGGAATTAAGAACCATACATGATAAAGTTACAGAAATACAACCTGATCTGATCATCAGTTTTTACGAGACATACAGCGGTCTTTACAATATTGTTTATCGGCCGGGAATTCCCATGCTTTGTATAGCACATCAGTATTTGCTGATGCATCCCGATTTCATTTTCCCTGAGAAAGGTAAAATCAGCCGTATACTGATCAATCTGAACTCAAGGGCGGCTTCCTGGCTGGCTTGGAAACGCCTGGCACTGTCCTTCCGTGAAATGGAAGGAGACGATGAAAATAAGATTGCTGTCGTTCCGCCTTTATTACGTCGTGCATTAAGAACATTACAAACTTCAGACGGAGACTTTCTGCTGGTTTATATGACGCATCACAGTCTAAGCAATCAGATCATAGAATGGCATCAGGCACATCCAAAAGTAGCTTTGCATTGTTTTTGGGACAACCCGAACGTATCCGAAGAATTCAAATTTGACAATACCCTTACCTTCCACCGCATTAACAGTGAAAAATACCTTGAGAAGCTTGCTTCCTGCAAGGCATTGGTTACTACTGCAGGGTTCGAGTCTGTATGTGAAGCGATGTATCTGAACAAGCCCGTGATGATGGTGCCCGTTCCCAACCATTTTGAACAGCAATGTAATGCTGTAGACGGTGTGACCGCAGGAGCCGGAATTGCCTCGCAAACCTTCGATTTATCAAAGATCCTGGAATACCTGCCTACACATCAAAGCAAGTCTGATCAGTTCAGAAACTGGTATCATAAAGGCGAAGCACTATTTCTAAGGGAAGTTTCATCAGCAGTGAAAAGACCTGCACTGTCACGAAATACAGGCGGAATACCTGTACTCGCCCAGCGCATATTCAATTCTCTGCTATGACTTCGTCTGAGTATCATCGCATATTTTTGACAAGCTTAAAACAAGCAATATCTAGTTGCCGGCAGTGATTGAACTAATCCTAATTCCAACGAAGCAATCGTCTGCACAGCCATCCTCAACATAGCCCGCAGAGGAAATCAATCCGGCATTTTCAGCTCTGAAATAAGTTGTAGCTTTGTCCTGCTTTACAAGCCACTCATTTTTTGACTTTTCGTAAACTTCATCCAGAGTGAAAGGAAGTGCTCCATCATTTGTATTTGTACCAATTTCATTTGCATCCTCAACCCATTCTGATCGCACTTTCGGCAATCCGCCTGGTTCACGATCATAAAAAACACTAAGGTATTCTCTTCTGATCACCGTCCCATCTGCAACAGTAATGGTTGTTTCCGACCCGAAACCTGCCCATGACTGAAAACTCACCACATACTTATATGTATTGCCCGATGATTTCTTAAAATCCTGCCATGCCCTTTCACTTTTCTGGAAATCATCTTCAAATTCTACATCCGTTTTTTCGCAGGAAAATAGCGCGCTGGCCAGCAAAAAAAACAAAATATAACTTCCTGATTTTAGCTTCATTTTACTATTGGTTCAGTATTATAACATTATGAATTTTTAAAATGACATCCCAATCCGTAGCGCAAGCCTGTTATACACTCTCTGCTCATAGCGCTCAATCTGCTGCCACAACGGCGGTTTTGAGACTTCTACCTCCTGTCGCCTCCAGCTGATTCCTATGGTAAATGTGGCATCGCCCTGTTTGCCATACTTCATACCAATACCAGGATTTATCATCCATCCTCCTTTGGTGTTGAATCCTTCGGAATCGTTGTGAAACCACGTAAAACCGTAACCTGCATCTGCGGATGCATATAATCTTGCCGAGTTACCTTTTGTGATATCATATTTCACACCTAATGATACGGGATTGACCAAAGCTGATTTATACCAGTCCATACCCACCGTTACACCAGCAGAAAATGGACTTGTCAATTGAATTCCCTGATACATTTGGGCAGTAATACTTTGCTTGCCTTCTGATACCTCTTGTACTCCATTACCACCACCATAATTTACCCGGCCCATCAGTACGCCAGCTTCGATATGGTTCACATATTTTTTTCTGAAAGTTTCTTTTTCCTGAGCAAAAACCGGCATACACATCAGCAAGCCCATAAAAAACACTATTGCATGTTTCATAATCAAGAATTTTGATGTGAGACCTTAGATGGATTTTCCTACAGGAATTTTACTGATTTGCTTCAAATCATGAGGGTTTGAAGCGTCGTACTGATAGAATCCGTCTTTCCCAATCAGAAGCAAAGTTTTACCTAATGAAATTACATCATAGGCATCCATCCCTTTGAAATGAGCAATCTGATTCTTATCAACAGCAAATTTGTCTTTCACATCAAATAATTTCAAACCATGTTCTCCCTCGCATAGATAAAGTGTCGGGAAATCAATACTTAACCCATGCGGATTTTGCATCTGATAACTTTTAATCAGTTGCGGGCTGGATGCATTACTAACATCCACCAAGTCCAACTGATTTTGCGCTCCTGCACAGGCATTACCGGTTCGAAGTGTTACATAGGCCACATCATTATGAACTACCACGGGATCACAGGCTCGTCCATGCTGAAAAACGGAAAGTTGTTTGGGCTCAGCAGGATTGCTGTTATCGTAGATGTACATTCCCGTAGTGGAGCCGATGAAAAGTTTATTCTGATAGGGGAAAATCGTTTCGATTCCCCAGCCTACATTAATAGTTGTGGATTGCTGAGGATTTGCAGGGTTATTAATATTGAATAACTGCAGATTGTTCTGGCCTACAGCATAAAGAAAATTCTGGTGCAGAGCGAAGCGAGCCATCGAACCGGCCTGGCCGTTGCTTCCGCCAGAGCTGGATGAAGCACTAGCAGATGAACTTAATGAAACCATGTCAGAAAAGAAAATCCAGGGTCCGCCCCACCATGTGTTAGGTAACTGGATATCTTCACAGTTTGTCCTAATCGTTTCAGTCACCAAGCGGACATCCTGATCATTGATAGCACCTACCGACTCATTCAATGTCCAGAATCCTCCGTCGAAACTACCGTTCTTAAATACATTTTTTACACGACTCGTTTCCTTCGCATTCTCAGGGTCACTAATATCCAGTGCTACCAGATCTGAAAAGCTATCCGCATAAAGTGTCTGGTCGCGTACAGCTATATCTCCGTTACCCGGAATATTGATGAAAGAAACAAATTTTGGATTCGCAGGATCGCTGTTATCCAAAACATGGATGCCCTTCTTGATCTCATTGATAAATAAATAGTTGCCCTTTACGTAGATTTTTCCAGGGCGATCCAATTGTCGTGCGTTTCCGGCTTGTACCTGTGTACGCATTTCCATCAGAGAACGTGTTACCTGGGTAAATTGGCGGGTAACACGCGTTTCCTTACAGTTGTCGTTGCAAGACCACATCGTGGTAGCCAACAATGTGACGATCAGGGAGAGTAATTTTGTCTTCATGTAATCAGGCTTTAAATTATAGAAGATGTTATATTCGTTTACGATATAATGCAATGACTACATCAGTTACAAAATGGTTGGAAACCCGTAAACAAAATCGTCCGAAAGCAAGGCCTTCGGACGATAACGCACCCCGAAAATACTGGAAACCAGTATTTTTTAACTTAGCCTTAGCTGTTCATTCTCTGTAATCAGCATTCGGCAATTCTTTGAATATTGAAGTCAGCTCTTCAGCTAATAGTCCATCACCCTTATTTAAGTCTAATTCTTATAAATGATAGTAATTACTTAGCTTAAAACTAAAAGTCGATAGCTGACAGCCAATGACCCTTCTGGGACGGCCTGATTTTAAAATGGCTAATAGATTTTAAAGATTCATTATTTTGTACTCCACAGTTTCCCAGTCAAACTAGTTCTATTAAAAGAAAGAGTCGCATATCCATGAAATGGTTGGAAACCTTCTGAAAAAATTTAGAAAGAATATCTCATTCCCCATGAAACACCGTAGAGATACGGATGAGATTCCAGGCTTTGATTCGCTCTCACTCCTGATGATACTGCCTTCTGATAGGAGCCCATCAGGGTTGTTTTCCACCTGGATGATACCTTATAGTTAAGTCTTAAACCCGTCGTCGCCGCCCAATTCATACTTCTATATACCTCGTCGCTGGCTGTAGTTCTAATCATTTGTCCTGCGGCAGATTCCAGCTCATTGCTAAGAAAAAAATTGGCCATCATGCCTCCGAGGAGTGAATAACTCAGCTTTTTATCTGGCCGCAGCGTAAAACCGGCTTGTAATGGCAATTGTAAGTACTGATAATTATTACTCACATTTCTGTTAACATCAATAAATGCATTACCACTCAGGCCCTCATAGGCTTCTCCCCCGCCTTGCCCGGGTGAAACAGGATAGCTGTCAGGAAAAGCTTTAGATGTTGATGTAGATAAATTAACTAACGCATCCTCTAACATATTGGCAGACCTTGCGCTCGAAGTATTTAATACATATCCTCCACCCTCATAACTTGAGTTAGCTCTCAGATAGTTAACCCCCATTTCCAGAGACCAATGTTTTGATATCTTCATACCGCCCTGGGTTTGTACAGCATAAGAATTCCCTGCTTTGCTAGTCCCTGTTGTACCCCTTTGCCCCGAAGATTGCAGTGAATTCAAATTTTGAGCTGAATAAAAACTGGGAGCAGTTTGCCTTATCTGAACATCAGGGTTAAAACTAGCCGGCATAAGACCGATACCCGCCCAATATTCTCCTTTTTGCTTCGGTTCTGGCAATTTCTCTTCCTCGGGAGAATCTTGTTTGTAGAAAACATAGCGTTTTTGAATAAAAACATCTAGTTCAGTAACTCCTATCCCTTCCAAAGTTTCCAACTCTAAACCCGACTGTGCTGCCTGTGCCAGTAAACTTGCTTGTGGTATGTCTGTGATGCTATTCACTTCCTTCCTGTCAAATGCTGATGCAGTCTCGGAAAATGATTCATTCGCTGTACTACCAACATCATTTTTACTATTTCCAACGTGACCTGCTCTGGCTGCCCATGCAGACGATGTTTCTGCAGTGATGTCAAAATGATTTTCTTTTGGTTTTTTCTGCTTGGAACCAGCCAGACTACCTTCATGCTTCACAGGAGCCCTTTCCGGGAAAGATTCTTTTCCCTCCACTTTTTGTTTCTTAATATCTTCAGACGACCGGGGAGTATCTTTTGTAAGATCATTATCCGCTTTTTCTGACTCGGGTGATTTTTCAGCCATTTCTTTTAATACTCCTGAACCGGTTTCAGAAGAATTATTAACGAAATAACCTCCTCCTACAACCAAAAGTGCAATGATTGACGCAGCAGCATACCAAAGCTTTGGCGTACGCCACCAAAGCGGAACTATATCATTTTCATCACGGTCAAGGCGCACCTCTATATTTTCCCATACCGAAGGCGGGGGAGTTTCAGAGGCTTCATCGAAGGCCTTTTTCCATTGATTTTCAAAATTGTTTATTTCGGACGGATCCATCGTCAAATCTTTTTTCCTTGTTCAGTTTTTGCTGAAGTATTCCTCTGGCTCTCGCGTATTGTGATTTTGAGGTCCCCTCAGATATGCCCAGCTTCTGAGCAATTTCGTTATGTTGATATCCTTCTATTGCATACAGATTGAATATTACCTGACATCCGGGTGGCAGCTCTTGAATAAATCCCATCAGCTGTTGCATTTGAAAATTGCCAAGCGTAATCTCTCTGTCTGCAATACCATTTTCATACACTTCTATATCATCCAGGTCTTTCACATACTTTTGTTGCCTGAGATGATTCAGAGCTGTATTTACTACGACTGATCTTAACCAATATTCCAGTGGACTGTCATTCCTGAATGAACTTATATTCTCATAAATTTTTATAAATGCATCCTGTAATACATCCTCTGCATCGGCCCGGTTTTTGGTGTAGCGCAGGCATATAGCAAACAACTTACCCCCAAAAACATCATATAATTGTTTTTGAGCGAGCCGGTTGCGCTGCTTACAGCCATTCACCAATTCCTGTTCGTTAAAGGTCATCCGAAGTTTAGGGGTGCTTCGTTCGGTTTATATTTTAATCAGCACCTCTATCCCCAAAGATAGTTGAATACTGTTTTTTAATCATTTGGTCAGCTATAATATACCTGACCGGCATTCAGTATGACACAGGCATTTTCATAAAGGTTGGAAGCTATAAAAAAATAAATTACAGTGTCTGCCAAATCGAAAGCAACAGATTGTCGTTAAAAGCACTGGAACTATTAAGTTGTCCATTTCCTTTTATAAAGGAGTAAAATTTAAGGTATTTCTGTACACCTAACCTTCTATCGCCCATGAGCCAGTATATGGTTGAAATCATGCTTCCGGCTGTGATGTCGGAAGAATTTACAGCAAAAATACCTGCACAGAGAAAGAAAATTAATGAAATGATGGAGCAGGGCACTTTGATGTCCTATGCGTTATCGGACGATTATTCGAAACTTTGGTGTGTGGTAAGAGCAGAAAGTGAGTTCGAGGTAATGTCTATCGTTTCTGAGTTTCCATTGATTGATTTCATGGATCCAAAAATATGCAGACTCATGTTCAACAATGTGGTTGCATTGCGACTGCCCATGTTTTCACTAAATTAGCACCGTTACAATGCCTTACTATTCATCCAATGGTGAGGCATTTTTTGATAAAAAAACACATCAATGTCACTCTCCCTGTTTTTCCGCAACTATTTTGGCTGTCTGCTGGTATTTATTATTTTAGCATGCCAGCCGGGGCAGAATTCACAGCAAGAAAAAACGCCTGCAAAACAGAATCATTCCCTTTCAGAAAATGCGCAAAGAACAAAGGGTAATTACAGAAAGCAGGCAAGCCGGAGGAATGAGGGAAACATCCCTGAAAAGGCATATACCTTGCTGACTTATATCAGAAAGCACAATGCCGCTCCGGCGGGTTATGTAGGCGGACGAAAATTCGGAAACTACGAAAAACGGCTCCCTCAAAAGGATTATATGAATAAACCGGCCAGATACAGAGAATGGGACGTGAATCCTAAAGAGCAAGGAAAAGACCGCGGAGCTGAAAGGTTGGTGACATCCGAAAAAAGAGCCTGGTACACCCGGGATCACTATGAAACATTTGAAGAATTAAAATAAGCATAACAAAGCGCAACAACACAATCCTTAACTTTGATATTCAACAGTCTGCATATTGATTTCTATGAAAAACACACACTTTTTGCTCACCAGTGGTACGGAAAATCTCAAAAATATATTTCCAAAAGCTTTTATCGGTGAGGTGAATGGACAAAAAGCGACGTCCATGAAAGAATTCCATGAGCAGATCGGACAAGCTCTTCAATTTTCCGATTACTCAGGTAAGAATCTGGATGCTTTGGATGAGATGATCAACGATCTGGAATGGATTGAACAGGAAGAGGTTGTGATCTATATCAGCCATTCAACCGAGTGGCTTTCTAAAGAAAAAGGAGATGACCGTATTCTGACTATTCTTGATATTTTTGATGCTACTGCCGAAGACTGGAAATGGATGGATGAAGATGACGAATCGTCTAAGAAAAGTTTGCGTATTGTTTTCGGAGATTCGGATCGGATCAGAACTTTGCTTGAAGAACAGGAAATTCCGTTTGGGTCGGTTGCTTAATTTTCAGTCAAACCGAATTTTGTACATCCATTGCTCAAACTGGCTTTTGAGTCAATTATCGTTCATACCGCCTTCTGGGCGTTCAGACCGGAGGGCAAATCCCGCTTCCATTGTAGATAACCGATGACAGCCAGCACCAAAAACACGAAATAGAGAATTGCTGTGAGGTGCAAGTCCTTGAAGAAATACATACCAACGTAGCAAGCATCGGCAACAATCCAGATAATCCAGTTCTCGATGTATTTGCGCGCCATCATCCATTGTGCGATCAGGCTGGCTACCGTTAGGGCAGAATCAGCATAAGAAAGACTTGCGTCTGTAAATCTTCCCAATAAAAAGCCCCAGGAAAGTGAAGCAACGATGAAAATCAGGCCAAAGATAACGTAAAGACGACCAGGCGTGCGGGAAACGATAACACCATCATGGCTTTTGCCTCCGTACATCCACATCCACCAGCCGTACATGCTCGTGAAAAAGTAATATCCTTGTAAGCCCATATCGGCATACAAATTTACCTGCCAGAATACTGCAGCATAAAGTACAGCATTCACAATTCCGAAAAACCAGCCCAAAACATTTTGTCTCGTATTCAGATAGACACATATTGCACCAGTGATAAATCCAAGAATTTCTAATGGAGTAGTGCCTATGCCATACATGGAAACAGCCTCGTTGAGCCAATCGATCATTGTCAGTATTTTTGTAAAGGCAAATACGGGCTTAGTCATGGGCCCGTCAAATTGTCCTGGCCTGAAAATTAATGCAATTTGGGGTAAACATCATGTTCTGAGCTTTGTTTTACATTATTTTTGTATAAAATTCAGTAGCAGTAACAAAAGGAAAGTTTCTGCTGTTATCAATAAGTGCCGGACGGAGAATTTTCTGTAGCGGCTTTTTGCATTTCAGAGGTTGAAAATCATCCCGGGAAAAATAATATTGTATCTAAACCGGATCTGTACTGCTTTTATTACAACCAGTATTCGTCCAATTATATAACTACGTTGGAAGTTAAAGACTTATTAAAGCTTTATGGAGGAGATAGTTACCTTGATCTTTTCCTGACACAAATTAATTCCAAAAGTCCTGAGTTTGACCATGTACAAATTAAAGGACTTACTGGTAGCCTTGATGCTGTACTTTGCGCGTCCATTCAACAAAAGAAACCCGGGCCTGCTTTATACATTTTGACGGACAGAGAAGAAGCCGCGTATTTCCAGAATGATTTGCAAAATCTGCTTGGAAAAACGGAAGTACTTTTTTATCCGACATCCTATAAGCGTCCTTATCAGTATGAAGAGGTGGACAATGCCAACGTGCTCATGCGTGGCGAAATCCTTAACAAACTGAATGTTTCGAAGCCCGGCAACTTTCAGATTGTTACTTACCCGGAAGCACTGTTTGAAAAGGTAATTAACAAGCGCTCGCTGAAAGCAAATACTTTTTCAGTGAAAGTAGGTGAAAAGCTGGATCCTTCTTTCCTGACGGAGTTTCTTGGCAGCTACGGTTTTGAAATGACCGATTTTGTTTTTGAAGCAGGGCAGTTCTCAGTTCGTGGTGGTATTATTGACGTTTTCTCATTTGCCAGCGAACACCCTTTCCGTATCGAACTCTTCGGCGATGAAGTAGAAACAATCCGATCCTTTGATCCGGATACACAGCTTTCTATTGAGACCGCCAAGCAAATCAATATCGTCCCTGATATACAGCAAAAGCTTACACAGGAAACCAGGGAATCTTTTTTTAGCTTTTTCCCCGATACAGCTATTCTTTGGTTCAAGGATGCAGAGATTTCACTGGAGGTAATTGAAAAATGTTTTGAAAAAGCTGAACGGGCGCTGCAGGAAGTTACCTCTGGTGGCGTACAGATCGTATCCAATCCTCAGGACTTGTTCGAAACGAGGAGAGGTTTTCTCAACCTGATCAAAAAATTCAAAACAGTTGAGTTTGGTAAGCGGTTTTATTTTAAAACGGAGAACCGTTTGCCCTATGCTTCTAAACCACAGCCTTCATTTAATAAAGATTTTAAGCGATTACTGGACGATCTGCTTGAAAACCAATCCAAAGGTTATGTAAATATCATCGCTTCCGAGCAACCCAAACAGCTGGAGCGCCTGGAAAGAATTTTCAATGACCTGGATCCCTTCCTGAAGTTTCAGGCAATGCACATATCGCTACGCAGCGGATTTTTGGATGAAAACCTGAAAGTGGCATGTTATACGGATCATCAGATCTTTGACCGTTTTTACAAATACAGGCTGAAAGAAAAATTCAGCAAGTCCAAAGCCATTACCATGAAGGAGTTACGTTCCCTTCATGTGGGCGATTTTGTAACACACGTAGATTACGGTATAGGTCGTTTTGCCGGCTTGGAGAGAAAAGATGTGAACGGGAAAGAGCAGGAAGCTATCCGACTCATTTACCGTGACAATGACCTTTTGTACGTAAGCGTGCATAACCTTCACAAAATAGCCAAGTATACAGGCAAGGAAGGCACGCCTCCTACCATGAGTAAACTAGGCTCCGGCGAATGGGAAGCAAAAAAATCGAAGGTTAAGAAACAACTTAAAGATATTGCTCATGAGCTCATTGCCCTGTATGCCAAGCGCAGGCAGGCCCCGGGCTTTCCGTTTTCTCCTGATAACTACATGCAGGCCGAGTTGGAATCTTCCTTTATATATGAAGACACGCCAGACCAGGCCACTGCCACTGCAAATGTAAAAGATGACATGGAAAAAGGGCATCCAATGGATCGCCTTGTGTGTGGTGATGTGGGTTTTGGCAAAACAGAAATTGCAATCCGTGCTGCGTTTAAAGCTGTATGTGACAATAAACAGGTAGCAGTACTGGTTCCCACTACGATCCTGGCGATGCAGCATTACAAAACTTTCGCTGACAGACTTTCAGATTTCCCGGCACGTGTTGGTTACATCAATCGTTTCAAATCGCCAAAAGAAATTAAAGACACACTGAAACAGACCGAAGAAGGTAAAATTGATATACTGATTGGTACACATCGTATTCTGAATAAGGATGTGAAGTTTAAGGATCTTGGACTTTTGATTGTAGATGAAGAGCAAAAATTTGGTGTAAAAGCGAAAGACCGCTTAAAAGAAATGCGTGTAAATGTAGACGTCCTGACATTAACTGCAACACCTATTCCGCGTACGCTTCATTTTTCTCTTCTCGGAGCGAGAGATTTATCCGTTATTGCAACGCCACCGCCTAACCGCCAGCCGGTCACCACTGAAGTGCATACTTTCAGTGAAGAGTTTATCCGCGATGCCATCAGTTTTGAAGTACAACGTGGCGGGCAGGTATTTTTTGTTCACAACCGTGTCAACGATATTGAATCAATTGCCAATATCATCATGCGATTGGTTCCGGATGTACGTATCGGAGTAGCTCACGGACAAATGGACGGGGACAAACTGGAAAAAGTGATGGTCAACTTCATAGAGGGTGAATATGACATTCTGGTTTCTACCAATATCATTGAATCAGGTATTGATATTCCGAATGCCAATACGATTATCATCAACTCCGCACACATGTTCGGACTTTCGGATCTTCACCAGATGCGTGGTCGTGTAGGTCGGTCCAATAGAAAAGCATTCTGTTATCTTGTAACACCTTCGATGTCGACACTGGCCAGCGATTCACGTAAACGTCTTCAGACACTGGAGGAATTCTCCGAACTCGGTGACGGTTTCAAAGTGGCGATGAGAGATCTTGATATCCGTGGTGCAGGAAACCTTTTAGGAGCAGAGCAAAGCGGTTTTGTAAATGATCTTGGGTATGAATTATATCACAAAATGCTGGATGAGGCAGTAAAAGAATTAAAAAATAATGAGTTTAAAGATCTCTTTGCCGGAACATTAAGCCTTCCTGATAAGCTCGTTGCCGACTGCCAGATCGAAACAGATTTTGCAACACTGATTCCGGATAATTATGTCAAGAATATTTCAGAAAGACTTTCGTTATATACCCGTCTGGATAATATCGAAACAGATGCTGAACTTGGAAAATTTGAGCAAGAGATTCTTGACAGGTTCGGCCCCGTGCCATCTGAGGTTCAGGATCTTCTGAAAACAGTGAGATTAAGATGGGAAGCAGAGAGCCTGTGCTTTGAAAAACTGACATTAAAAAACAATACAATGAAAGGATACTTCGTTACTTCGCAGAATGACGCATTTTTCCAATCAGCGAAGTTTGGTCGTGTTATTGACTATATTAAAACGCATCCTAAAGAAATGTCCTTCAAAGATCAGAAAGGGAAGTTGATTCTGATTTGCGAAAATGTCAAAAATATAGATCAGGGAAGGAAAATTTTGATGGAGATGACCCAATAAAGAAGTTTTAAAGAATAATTTCGATTCATTTCATACATTTGCGGTTTCGCATACTATAAAAAAAGAAAAACACTTAAGTCACTTTAAAGCAATGATTTGCATGCATAAGATGGGTATCCGGTCAATCGCACTGATTTTAGTTGTGTTAATAGCGGCCACTTCCTGTAATAAAAAAAGGCCTACCAGCTTGAAGCCGGGTAAAAGCAGCTCTAAAACTGGCTTGGCTTATAATGGTAAAGATGGCTTTGAAGTTAAACAATACAAGGCACTGCCTGCCGGCCCTGACCTTGTTTACATCGAAGGAGGTCGATTCACCATGGGTTCTTTGGAAGAAGATGTAATGGGAAGAAGAGATAATCCAAAACGTACTGTAAGTATCCAGTCTTTCTATATGGATCAGACGGAGGTTGCTAACGTTCACTATCTTGAGTATTTAAATGCAGTTCAAAGAGATTCTTCTGAAGAGTTCTATGCGAAAGCTTTACCTGATACAGCAGTTTGGTTTAATGAACTGTCATTCAACGATTCTTATGTAACGATGTATCTGCGTCACCCGGGTTTCCGCCTATATCCGGTGGTGGGTGTATCATGGGTACAGGCTAATGATTACTGCGCATGGCGTACAGCTGCTGTGAGCCAGGCCAACAATACTGCAGGTGCTGCAGCTGGTAAGAAAAAAGGGCTTTCTTTCGGTAAAAAGAAAAAAGCAGCGGCGGAAGCAGAAGCGGAAGCTGTGGCAAGTTCAGGACCAGCTCCTCAGCTTAGAATTGAGAGTGGCTATGTTATGCCTCCATATCGTCTTCCAACCGAAGCCGAGTTTGAATATGCTGCGATTGCAATGATCGGAACACAGTATTCGGATGAAAACCAGTCAAACCAAAGAATTTATCCATGGGATGGCTCTACGATGCGTAACCCGCGTGGCCGCAAACAGGGAACCATGTTGGCCAATTTCAAGCGTGGCCCTGGTGACTATGCCGGTATTGCAGGAAAATCCAATGATGGCGCTATCATCACACAGGAAATTCGTTCATACCCAGCTAACGACAATGGTTTGTATGACATGGCTGGTAATGTAAGTGAGTGGGTTTATGACGTGTATCGTCCGATGTCTAATACTGACGTAAACGATTTGAACTCTTTCCGCCGTGATGGTTATCAGGATGATGCTAAAAACTACGATACAAAGAATTCAAACTCTGTGATCAATGATAACCTGCGTGTTTACAAAGGTGGCTCATGGTCAGATGTAGCATATTGGTTGTCTCCGGGAACTCGTCGCTATATGGATCAGGACTCTGCAACTGCAATGGTAGGTTTCCGTTGCGCAATGATTGCAACAGGAAGTAGAAAATAATAACACCAGATATTTTAAAAGAGCCGTTGTTCATCAGGAACAGCGGCTCTTTTTGTAATTAATGTTGTGCTACAGCAATTGTGAATATATGAAATTCTGTACATCCTGCTGTTTTTAAGGTCTCTATACAAGCGCCCAAAGTAGCACCAGTAGTTAGCACATCATCTATTAATATTACACTCCTGCAGTTCAAGTCCGGCGCTGCATTAAATACACCAGCAACATTCTCCTGGCGCTCCTGCTTACTTTTTCCGGTTTGCGTTTCCGTATATTTATGACGTGCAAGTGCAGTAGCACTCCATGGAATTCCTGTTACCTTAGCCAGACCTTCCGCTAGAAGATCACTTTGATTGAAGCCTCTTTTTGCCATTTTACGTTTGTGTAACGGAACACTAATAATTAACTCCGCGGAAGGAAGTCTTCCCTCCTGCATCAGTTCCTGTCCAAACATCGATCCTAATAACAAACCAATTTCTTTGTTGCCTCGGTATTTGAGCCCATGCAGCAATCTTTGTACTTTTCCTCTTTTTGTAAAAAGTAAAAATGATTGCGTAGAAAGCACTTCCGGGATGTTTACAAAACGATACTTAATGTCTTCAGCATAAACACCGTCTTTCTCAATCCTGGGTAATGTTATTCGGCAAATCGTACAGATCGTTTCTTCATTTCCAAGCAAGCTTTTATCACAAGCTTCACAACACCGCGGAAAAATGAGATCTACAAAATCAAGCAACAGACTTTTCAGTTTTACCATATCTAATAGTCAATACATGAGATGGTTGGAAAATATTTTAATTTCAACCCAGTCCTACTTGTTTCAAAATGACTGAAATAAAGAAAAAAGCGCTTTAGATATCATTCGGAATTGTGCCGGTACTGAATAACTTTGCAGGGACACTAAATCCTGATCCGGAATGAAAACGCTTATTGTAAATGCCCTGGTAGTAAACGAAAATGCTATTCAGCAATCTGACGTACTAATAGCTGATGGTCACATTTCTCGTATCGGTAAAGATCTGCAACACCTGAATGCCGATAGGGTGATCGATGCACAAGGATTACATTTAATCCCGGGCATTATTGACGATCAGGTGCATTTTCGGGAGCCCGGACTAACACATAAAGCCAATATCTATACAGAATCTAAGGCTGCAGTTGCAGGAGGTGTCACGTCATTCATGGAAATGCCGAATACAGTTCCAAACGCACTCACGCAACCTCTGCTTGCTGATAAATATCAGATCGGAAAGGACACATCACTGGCCAACTATTCCTTCTTCATGGGTGCTTCAAATGACAACTATGATGAAGTGATGCGAACGGATCCCAGAGAAGTTTGTGGAATAAAGATATTTATGGGCTCGTCGACAGGAAATATGCTGGTAGATGCACCGGAAGTACTGGAAAAAGTTTTTGCCAATGCCCCTTGTCTTATTGCAACCCACTGCGAAGATGAGCCGACGGTGAAGCAGCGTATGGAATTTTATAAAGAAAAGTACGGAGAGAACGTACCCTATAATATTCATGCATTGGTACGGAATGAAGAAGCTTGCCTGGCTTCTTCCACTTTTGCGGTTTCACTGGCACATAAACACAATACCCGTCTGCATATTTTACATATTTCAACAGGTGAAGAAGTTTATCTGTTTGAGGTTGGAGAGCGTAAAAATGGCAATATCGTATTGGCAAACAATGAGCCTAAGCTCATTACTGCTGAAGCCTGTGTACACCACTTATGGTTTGATGCGGAGGACTATCATGTACTCGGCAATAAGATCAAATGCAATCCATCCATTAAGGCACCTCACCATAAGCAGGCCATATTACAGGCACTTATAGAAAACAGGATCGACGTCATTGCAACGGATCATGCGCCGCATACCATTGAAGAAAAAGCACAACCTTACTGGCAATCACCTTCTGGCCTGCCTTTGGTTCAGCACAGTCTGAATGTGATGATCGAATTAAGTAAGCAGGGAAAGATATCCCTGGAAACGGCGATAGAGAAAATGACACATTCCGTAGCGGATTGTTTTCAGATTGATAAGCGGGGCTATATACGTGAGGGGTACCATGCGGATCTCGTTTTGATCGACATCAATGGCAATACACATGTTGAAAGTTCCAATATATATGCCAAATGCGGATGGTCTCCTTTTGAGGGGACAGATTTCGGATCACGTGTTACGCATACATTTGTATCGGGGCACCTTGTATACGAAAACGGCAAATTTGACGAGACAGTAAAAGGACAGAGATTACTATTTAACCGCTAAATACTGGTAGTAGCTCTGAATGATCCCAAGATCGCCTTCTGTCCAGTCGAGAGAAGGTAGATCATCGGGATCCAGCCACATAATCTGTTCGTGCTCTGAAGTGAGTATGATATCTGTAGTTATCAGCTCGCATACAAAAGGAACCAGCACAATTTCACGCCATTCCTGATCTTTTACTGTTACTGGTAATGATCGGATAACCCTGATCTTAACCCCTAATTCTTCCTGTATTTCTCTGGCAAGAGTTTGCTCATCCGTTTCATTTTCCTCCTGCTTTCCTCCAGGGAACTCCCATTTCAGAGGAAATGATAACGCCGAACTTCTCTGACCTGCCAATATCTTTCCATTGTGTTCGATCACAGCACATGGTACTCTCACTATTAACTTTACAGGAATTAAAGTTTCAATCATACACCAGGTTACACTAAATTCTCCGCAAAAGTACGAAATTTTGTACTAAAATGATACAGATCAAATACCGATTCCGACGAGATAATTATTTAATAATCTGGTGGTAACGCGATTATCAGAACAGCTCACCAGATCTGTGTCTCGGTAAGACACCTAGATGTCTGTAGGCTTTTTCTGTCACCTCCCGCCCTCTCGAAGTTCTTTTCATATATCCCTCCTGTATCAAAAATGGCTCATACACTTCCTCAATAGTCTCCGCTTCCTCTCCGCAAGCAGTGGCTATTGTCGACAGTCCGACCGGCCCACCTTTGAATTTTTCTATTATTGTACTTAGAATCCGGTTATCCATTTCATCCAACCCATTCTGATCTACATCAAGTGCATGCAGTGCTATCTCTGCAATTGGAATGGTAATTTTCCCATCTCCCTTTACCTGTGCAAAATCTCTGGTACGTCTTAAAAGGTTATTGGCAATACGCGGTGTTCCCCGACTGCGCCTTGCTATCTCAAAAGCAGCATCAGCATCAATAGGCGTTCCCAAAATGGCTGCAGAGCGCTTAAGAATGGTAGTAAGAAGCTGAGCATCATAATATTCCAGCCTTGCATTAATTCCAAACCGCGCCCTCAAAGGAGAGGTAAGCATTCCTGCCCTCGTAGTTGCTCCGATCAATGTAAAGGGATTCAAACCGATTTGAATGCTACGGGCATTCGGGCCACTATCCAACATGATATCAATCTTATAATCTTCCATGGCTGAATACAGATACTCTTCCACAATTGGATTAAGCCTGTGGATTTCATCTATAAAAAGAACATCATGCTCCTGAAGATTCGTCAATAATCCGGCAAGATCACTCGGTTTATCAAGCACAGGACCAGATGTGATTTTAATTCCTGATCCGAGCTCATTGGCTACAATGTTAGAAAGCGTTGTTTTTCCAAGCCCCGGAGGTCCATGCAGTAATACATGATCCAGTGCTTCACCACGCTGGCGAGCTGCCTGCACGAAAATTTTAAGATTTTCAAGAATTTTATCCTGACCGGTAAAGTCATCAAATGACAATGGACGTAAAGCCCTCTCTATTTCCTTTTCGGTATTGGAAAGATTCTCTCCATCTCCTGACAAGTAATCCTGGCGCATAATTCTGAATTATAAGCAACCGGAAATTATCAGAATGTCCCGACAATCCGGCTTATAACTATTTGTGTTATTTACACAAAAATAACCGTTATAATCGGCAAAACCGAAATTAGCTATCGGATCACCATCACTGAACCGCGCTTCACCACAGGATTTCTTTCCGGAAAATAAAGAGCTTCGTAAGAGATAACATATGGATATACACCGGGTTGTACTTTCACACCTTTGTATGTCCCGTCCCAGCGATCTTCAAGACTCTCTGTAGCATAGATTACTTCTCCCCATCTATTGTATATTCTTATAGTAAATTTAGTATAGTAGGCTCCGAAAATCTCCAGTCGCTCGTTGGTCTGTGGTCCGTTTCCGTCCGGCGTAAACGCATCCGGAATAAAGAATCGTGGCTCACATTTGTCAACAACATTGGTGGATTTCTCCGTTGCACAACCATCCGTATTAGTAGCCACTACACTATATGTACCTTCTGTGTTTACTGTAACTGTCTTAGTGGTTTCTCCCGAGTGCTGCCATTCATACTCCAGGTTGCCGACTCCGTTTGCATCCAATATGACAGATGCGCCGTCAGGAATACAGATCACATATTCGGGAATCAGGTTCAGAATAGGTGACGGCAGTTCCGACACATTTAATGTATCAGAATTATAACAGTCATTTCCATCCTTCACAATTACAGAATACTGGCCCGGCGCGTTTACAGTTATTTCTTTGGTTGTTTCTCCTGTACTCCAATTGTATTCTATCCAGCGAGGGTTCTGTACAGCAAGCGTAATGGAACTATCACGACACATGGTTGTGTCTGCTCCTATAGAAAATGGCGGTGGTGTACGTAATGTAATCTTGATCGTATCTGAAGAAAAACAATCCTGATTAGGTCCGTTATAAGCATATCCGATATAGTCGCCTGTTGCAGTAGCACGGTATTCTCTCTGACGGCTGATGATCCTTCCTCTTCTTACCCAAAGATAATTTTCTGCTTCAACATTAATTCTTAAAGGCACATAAGCACCGCAGGTATCTTTATCCGGTCCAAGATTAATAGCATCAGGCGTATCATAAATAGTGACTTCCTGAACGACTATGGTATCTCTGCAATTTTCGACAGTTAGTAACAGCGCTACCTGATATGTCCCGGCCTCAGTATACGTATGCGTTGTTTGTTGTTGTTCGGACGGGGCTGAAAAATTGGGAGATTCGCGATTATAATTAAAATCCCATGCATAGGTGTTCTTTAAAGGATCGCAGACGGGGCTCGCTTCGAAAGTAGTAGGTTCATTGGTACAGAAACCATCTGCTTCAAATCCGGCCCCAGAGCCATCCTGACTAAAATCCTGCACCATAGATGGTAAACCTAGCTGGCTCTTCTTTCCTCCCAGACTAACACCTTCTTTTTCATATTCTACTCCCCTGATCGAATTTCCTTCGGGCTTTCCTACCACTGCCAAATAATCACTTCCTTCTATAGCCATATATATCTTACCATCCGGCGCATACTGTAGTGCACCATATTTCTCAGTCGCCGAACTGTCTATGACAATGGCAGTCTCGGTAAGAAGGCTATCCGGCATGGTAAGATCATATTGCTTCAATTGGGACTTCGTACCATTTGCTCCCTGAAAGGAAACATACATTTTTTCTCCCGATGAAGAGAATTCAATACCATAAGCTGTAGGAGGTGCCGAACCAAGGTTTACTGTTTTATCATGTGTAAGCGTTCCTGTGGAATCGTTGAAATAAAACAAATCGACATAATTGGTAGGTGGACCTGGCACGATTACCGCCAAACGTCTTTGCCCTGTAGTCGTATCCGGCGACGAAAACTTCATGTACCCTTCGGCCTTGTGCAAGCTATCATGTGCGATACCTAGTTCCGGGGCACTTGTTTCAACCAAACCGCCTGTAGTTGCATGGAAAATTCTGAATTTGTTAGTACCATAATCGTGAGAAATAACCCAATAAGTACTATCACGGTCGTTACGAACAGAAGCAAGACGTTCTGTAGTAGGCTCCTGTAGCGTAGTATTTTGTTCAATGATAGCACCTTTACCATTTTCTCTGCGCATATCCACCACGTTCACAGTCAGCAATTTTTCGCCATTGATGTCCGATGTTGTAAATACGTTAAATAAATATTCACAGCCCTTACAAGTAGGCTGTGGGACAATGAGCACAGACTGCGTACTATTAGGACTGCCTTTCATAGGCGCACATGCTGCATTGAGGCAAGGCATTTCGTCGCCATCCCGGTTCCATATTTTTATCCCATCAGAATAAAATAGGAGCTGCCCGTTTGAGTTTGCAATTGAGGAAGTTCCTTCAGGAGTATTAATCTTTCCATCGGTAATAGGTGTAGGCGGATTGTTGGAGAAATCGAGCCCGGCATTCCCTCCGAAAAACCATTTTGAACCTTCTTGCGCTGGTGGTTCAATACAGACCTTCACATTAACCCGATCCTGTATCTTACAGCCGTTGGGCAAAATAACCTCTACCGAATAACATCCAGAGCTGTCTACCTGTAAAGTTTGTGTCGTATCACCTTTGGGGTACCATATATATTTGGCTCCCTCCGGAGGTCCATTGGGGTAAGGATCAAGTGTAATGGTTTCACCCGCACAAATCGTAGTATCACTTTTCCAATCCTGAAAAGGAGGTGGTAATTCGCCTATGGTCACCTGCTTGCTAACGGCTTCTGTCGCACCCGACGGAAGAATCCGAACCAGGGTAACCGAATATGTGCCGGGCATTGCATAGGAATGCTGAGCTATTTTCCTGGTATCCGTTCCACCGTCCCCAAAAGTCCATTGCCACGCAGTAGCCGTCGCATGCGTATCTGTGAAAGTAGTAGAGTCGGCTTCACAATCGGGATTGAGCATACACTGCCCGTCAACCGTGAAGTCCTGTGCTTTCGCATGCACCGCAAAAAGCAGCATGAAAAAGAAAAAACAATAAAAATGTTGCGACAGTGTATTATAAAATCGACTCATGTTTCGTTACTAGATCAATCGCCCCCAACCACTCAATTTAGATGCAAGTGTTACCCGACTATTCTAACGAAAATAAAATGTTAAAATTTTGTGCGGTAATGTCATAAAAACCATTCTAATTTGAATATTAATACGCAATTTGACCACTTTTTGTGGAAATATATTTTGTATTTTCTTACAGGTTTTCCAATCACGATCTGAAAAGCCCTATAAAGCATTATAATTTATGGCCAAGCATATACTATATGTTCTGATATTGACACTTTTATGCCAGAAAGGTTGGAGTCAGGACCCACAATTTTCTCAGTTCTACGCTAACCCATTGTACCTGAACCCTGCTTTGGCTGGAGGAGCTTTGGCGCCACGTGCTACTGTCAATTACAGGAATCAATGGCCATCATTATCAGCAAATTTTGTAACAACCAGCTTTGGAGCAGATGTTTTTCTGCCTAATTATAACAGCGGATTGGGAGTACTGGTTACCATGGACAGCCAGGGACTTGGTAATCTCAAATCAACCGATATCGCTCTGCAATACTCGTACCAGATCCAGCTGAATGACGTTACTTCACTTCGTCTTGGTATTCAGGGCGGATTTGCTTCCAGAACGCTGGATTATTTTGGACTGACATTCGGAGATCAATATACCAACGGCGGACTTCAGCCTGGTGTTCCCTCACAAGACCCATTTGCCCAAGGTGGCCCCAATGTTAATTATGCTGATTTTGGATCAGGACTGATGCTTTATTCGGACTGGTACTGGGCTGGTATTGCAACACACCACATCAACAGACCCAATCAGGCCTTTTCTACAGTGGAAGAAGCTCGCTTACCCATGAAAACAAGCTTTCAGGCAGGTTTACGTATTCCATTCGGGGGCTACACTTACCTTGGTAATGAAATTGATAAAGAAAAAACAATTTCTCCTGCTATTATGTACAGAAAACAAGGTAAATATGACCAGTTTGACGCTGGCCTCTATGTTACCTTGGAACCACTTGTACTGGGTGCCTGGTATCGTGGAATACCTTTCAAACAATACGAACAGGGAATCAATAACCACGAATCACTGATTTTTCTGGCAGGTTTTCGTCAGGATAAATTTTCGATCGGATATAGCTATGATGCTACTATCTCTACTTTGGGAGCCAGTAGCGGAGGAGCACATGAAATTTCGCTCTCTTATATTTTCGAGCCACTTACTCCTAAACAAAAACGTCCCAAAAGCAGCAAAAAACAGTTGTCTTGTCCTAAATTTTGATTTCTGCTTGCAAGCATAAGGTAAAGTCGGTGGAAGATCGTCTTTGTAAAATGTATCTTAATCACCAACCGTACCAATGCATCAAATATCCAAACTGGTATTGCTTTTAACTCTTTTTGCAATCCAATCATTTGCTTACAGCGCACCACCAAAGAGAGAATTTTATGAAATCAGGATTTATCATGTGAAGAATTCTGATCAGGAATCACGCGTCGAACAATACCTGAAAAATGCTTATTTACCAGCCCTACACAGAATAGGCATCAAGAGCGTCGGTGTTTTTAAACCAGTTGCTGCAGATACTGCATCCGCCGGAAAACTTGTATATGTACTTACTCCATTAAAATCGCTGGATCAATTGCTTACGCTACCTAAGCAACTTGACAAAGATGCTGCTTACACCTCAGCAGGGAAAGATTACATAGATGCAGCTTACACGAATCCACCTTACACCAGATTTGAATCAATTGTTTTGCAAGCTTTTGATCAAATGCCGGTTCATGCAAAATCCAAACTGGATGGCCCAAAAAGTGAACGCATATACGAGTTGCGCAGCTATGAAGGGCATACAGAAAAAATTTATCGGAATAAGCTAAAAATGTTCAATGCGGGAGGAGAAATACCGCTATTCGAAAGATTAGGATTTAACGCCGTATTTTATGGGGAGGTTATTGCAGGTAGCAAGATGCCAAATCTGATGTATATGACAACTTTTGCCAATAAAGCAGATCGCGATGCACATTGGAAATCATTCAGCGACGATGCTGAATGGAATAAACTGAAGGTAAATCCCGAATATCAGAATAATGTATCTAAAAATGTGCAGTTGTTTCTGTACCCAACTGAGTATTCTGATATTTAAAATTTGACAACACTTTTGGGAGCAATCAACTTATACAAGCTGATTGCTCTTTTTTACTTCTTCACCGCCTCGATCGCCCCTCTTACACTTCCATGTTCTTCCAAAAGCGATTCTGCTTCGTCTGGAGAAACTCCCAATTCATCAATAATCATATGAATGGCTCGGTTCACCAGCTTTTCATTGGTCATTTGCATGTCCACCATCTTGTTGCCCTTCACCTTACCCAGGCGGATCATAACGGCGGTTGAAATCATATTTAAAACCAGCTTTTGAGCCGTTCCGGATTTCATGCGCGTACTTCCTGTTAAAAATTCAGGACCCACTACCACCTCAACTGGAAATTCAGATGCTTTTGCTACCGCCGAACCATCATTGCAAACAACACAACCAGTAAGCAACCCTGCTTTTCTTGCTTCGTTAAGTCCACCAATCACATAAGGTGTTCTGCCGGAAGCGGCTATTCCAATAAGCGTATCATTTTCATTGACCTGATATGGAGCCAAATCGATCCATGCCTGACCCCAGTTATCTTCCGCATTTTCAACAGCTTTGCGTATCGCGGTATCACCTCCTGCAATAATTCCTACAACCAGATCAAAAGGGACACCGAAAGTCGGCGGACATTCCGAAGCATCCACAACTCCCAGCCTGCCGCTTGTACCAGCACCAATGTAGAACAGACGCCCGCCATTTTTCATTCTAAGTACGATTTGCTCTACCAATGCTTCAATTTGTGGGATTGATTTCTGTACGGCATTTGGCACCGTTTGGTCTTCTTTATTAATTGAATTCAGAATTTCCTGAACACTCATCTGTTCAAGATTACTATAAACGGATGACGATTCGGTAGTTAACATAATGCTGCTGTTTTCAATTTCTAAAAATAATTTTTCCTTCAAAGAAGACTTTCACCAATGCAAATTTGGTATTTATCGAAGAATATTTTCAAAAATATGCTTTGTTATTTGGAAAATAAAAAGATTGACTTCTAATTTGTATCGAAATAGGCAAATCAGCGAAATTTCGCTAGATTAAAAATTTACGTTTAGTAATGAAACAATTTATTCTCATTCCAGTCCTGGTTATTGTCACGCCAAGAGCGTGAGTGAGGATGATATACAACCTGATATCTTATACCTCGCTCACCAAAATGAGTGAGGTTTTTTATTTACAACATATTCAGCAATGGCGACAGAACTTAACAAATTTTCAAAAACCCTAACCCAGGAGGTAACTAATCCGGCTGCACAAGCCATGTTATATGGCATTGGCTTGAAAGAAGCCGATATGGAAAAGCCTCAAATCGGAATTGCCAGTACGGGTTACGAAGGAAATACATGTAATATGCACCTGAATGGACTTGCTGTTTATGTAAAGCAAGGTGTTCAGGCAAACAATGATATGATCGGTCTTATTTTTAATACCATAGGCGTGTCCGATGGCATGACAAATGGAAATGACGGTATGCGCTATTCGCTTCCAAGCCGCGACATCATTGCTGATTCTATTGAAACTGTAGTTGCTGCGCAATGGTACGATGGTGTAATTGCCGTTGTGGGTTGTGATAAAAATATGCCTGGCGCCATCATGGCCATGGCACGCCTGGATCGCCCTGCTATTATGGTATATGGCGGAACGATTCGCTCAGGACATTATAAAGGACAAAAACTGGATATCGTTTCTGCATTTGAAGCTTTGGGTAAAAAGTTTGCAAATAACATATCCGACGAAGATTATAAAGGTGTAATCCAAAATGCAATTCCGGGCCAGGGTGCTTGCGGTGGTATGTATACTGCCAATACCATGGCTGCTTCCATTGAGGCAATGGGATTAAGTCTGCCTTTCAGCAGCAGTTATCCTGCAACCCATGCCGGCAAACAGGAAGAATGTAAAAAAATAGGCGTTGCAATGAAACGTCTGTTGGAATTGAACATTACACCAAGAGATATCATCACTAAAGAATCTCTTGAAAATGCACTCACAGTCGTAATGGCATTGGGAGGCTCAACCAACGCAGCTTTGCACTTTTTGGCGATTGCACGTGCGGCGGATCTCCCATTGACTTTAGATGATATCCAGGAAATCTCTAATCGTGTTCCATTTATTGCTGACTTGAAACCAAGCGGTAAATACTACATGGAAGATATTCTGGAAATTGGTGGCGTTCCGGCTGTAATGAAATATCTGTATTCAAAAGGTTTAATTCATGGAGAATGTCTTACCGTAACAGGAAGAACTTTGGCAGAAGATTTAGCAGAAGCTCCAGACCTGAATTTTGAAACACAGAAGATTATTTTCCCGCTTGAATCACCGATAAAGCCATCTGGACACATTCAGGTGTTATATGGTAACCTTGCGCCACAAGGATCGGTTGCAAAGATCACAGGTAAAGAAGGTTTGACTTTCGACGGCGAAGCAAAAATTTGTGAGCACGAAACTGAGATCATTACGATGCTTTCCAAAGGTGAGATCAAAGAAGGACATGTCGTTGTGATCCGGAATGCAGGACCGAAAGGCGGACCAGGCATGTCGGAAATGTTAAAACCGACTTCCGCTGTAATGGGAGCCGGACTTGGTGATAAAATTGCACTGATCACAGATGGCCGTTTCTCTGGAGGAACCCACGGTTTTGTTGTTGGCCACATTACACCGGAGGCATTTGACGGCGGCCCGATCGCACTTGTTAAAGACGGTGACCGTATCACCATTGACGCCAATACCCGCCAACTGATTATTCACATTTCTGATGAAGAAATGGCTTTAAGAAAGGCTGCATGGGTACAACCAGCGCCAAAATTCACAAAGGGAATGCTTGGAAGATATATCCGTACGGTGAAGTCGGCCAGTGAAGGATGTGTAACTGACGAAGCATAGTAGAAAAGAATTAAAGATTATGGAAACATAATCGACAATATAGAAAGCTTGAAATTCATCCGACTAAATAGAAAAGGTCATGGAATTTAATGAAAACCAAACACAAGTAGCTCAGGTGATCGATAAGCCGGCGCCGACAGCAACACCAGAACTGATCAACGGTTCTCATGCATTGATCCAATCATTGATTGCGGAAGGTGTCGAAACAATTTTCGGATATCCGGGCGGAGCAATTATGCCTGTTTATGATGCGATTTACGATTATCAAGAGCAGGTGAATCACATTCTGGTACGTCACGAGCAGGGTGCCGCGCACGCAGCGGAAGGATTTGCCCGTATTAGTGGTAAGGTAGGTGTATGTTTGGCAACATCCGGCCCAGGCGCTACAAACTTGGTTACCGGAATTGCAGATGCAATTATCGACTCAACACCAGTGGTATGTATTGTGGGTCAGGTTGGATCACATTTGCTGGGTACAGACGCATTTCAGGAAACTGATATTATCGGCGTAACTATTCCGATCACAAAATGGAATTACCAGATTACCAATCCTGACGAAATTCCGGAGATAATAGCAAAGGCATTTTATATAGCAAAATCCGGTCGTCCGGGTCCGGTATTGATTGACATCACAAAGGATGCGCAGCAAAAACTGATGTCCAGGCCTTTCACTTATAAGCAGTGCGAGAAGTTACTAAGCTACCGTCCTCGTCTTGCTCCGAAAGAAGAACAAATTACTGCTGCAGCTAAGCTTATCAATACTGCAAAACGTCCGTTTTTGTTTTTTGGCCATGGCGTACAAATCGCTGGCGCTGAACACGAATTGTTACAATTCATTGAAAAGACAGATATTCCTGCGGCGTCGACTCTTTTGGGTCTTTCATCCGTTTCTGTAGATCACCCCAATTATGTAGGATGGCTGGGTATGCATGGCAACTACGGCACTAACGTACTTACCAATCAGTGTGACCTGATCATTGCAATTGGTATGCGCTTTGATGACCGTGTAACCGGTGACTTGAGCCGTTATGCCAAACAGGCCAAAGTAATACACATAGAGATCGATCCCGCAGAGATTGATAAGATCAAAAAAGCAGATGCACCTGTTGTAGGTGATGCCAAAATAGCACTCGAACTGTTATTACCTTTGGTAAATGAAAATAATCATGAAGCATGGAGAGCAGAGTTTGAGAAATTCGATGCGATTGAGGATGAAAAAATTACCCAGCCAGAACTTGCACCTACGACTGAAAAAATCAAAATGGCGGAGGTAATCCGTACATTATCAGACAAAACGCAAGGACAGGCAGTAGTGGTAGCGGATGTAGGCCAGCACCAGATGATGACAGCCCGTTATTATCAGTTCAAAAGACCTAATTCTTTCATCACTTCCGGAGGATTAGGCACCATGGGCTATGCTCTACCAGCAGCATTCGGCGCAAAAGTAGGTGCTCCCGATCGTGAAGTTGTGACGATTATCGGTGACGGTTGCTTCCAGATGACTATCCAGGAATTAGGAACAATCGCTCAAAGCGGTCTTCCTGTTAAGATTATCATTCTGAATAACAATTTCTTAGGGATGGTTCGCCAATGGCAACAGCTTTTCCACCAGAAACGCTATTCATTTGTGGAACTTCAAAATCCTGATTTTATCACCATTGCGAAAGGTTTTGGAATAGACGGACATACCTGTGGAGCAAGAGAAGATTTGAACGATTCGCTTGATAAAATGCTGGCTTCCGACAAACCATATCTATTGGAAGTATTGGTGGAAAAAGAAGAGAACGTGTTCCCGATGGTGCCAACTGGCGCTTGTGTTGCGGATATAAGACTTGAATAATGTAGTATGGATCATTTAAGTGCCTTTACATTTTCACAAGAATTTTAAAAACTATGACAGCGTACACCATTTGTGTCTTTACCGAAAATACCATTGGTATCCTCAACAAGATCACAACCATATTTACAAGGCGCAGAATTAATATCGACAGCCTGACTGTATCCGAGACAGAGCGTAAGGGTATTTCCCGGTTTACTATCGTCATTCGTCATGAGTCGCGGGAAGCAGTAGAAAAACTAGTTCGTCAGATCCGTAAAGTGATCGAAGTACTGGCTGTGTTCGGATACCTGAACGAGGACATCGCATACAACGAGATTGCTATGTTCAAAATCCCCACGCCTATCGGCGCTAAACCGCTTGATATTGAAACCATTAATAAGGTGCACAAAGCATGGGTTGTTTACTGGCACCTTACTTACGTGATCATTCAGAAGACAGGTACAGAAGAAGAAATTTTCGAATTCTTCGACTATATCAAACCACATGGCATCCTTGAATTTGTAAGATCCGGACGTGTGGCAGTAAGCAAATCTCCTCAAACACTGGTAGATTATCTACCTGAAGCTGAGTGGGAGTATTACCAATAGGCTTTTCATTTTTAGTAATATTGTTTTTAAATCGAGTAATTAATTAATCCAATCAATAATCAATGGCAAAATTAAATTTCGGCGGGGTCGAAGAAGAAGTAGTAACCCGTGAAGAATTTCCACTTGAAAAAGCGCGTGAAGTACTTTCTACTGAAACTATCGCTGTAATCGGTTACGGTGTACAGGGTCCTGGTCAAAGCCTTAACATGCGTGACAACGGATTCAATGTAATCGTTGGACAACGTAAAGGTGGAAAATCATGGGATAAAGCAGTTGCAGACGGATGGGTTCCTGGTGAAACTCTTTTCGAACTTGAAGAAGCTTTGGCAAAAGGAACAATCATTTGCTACCTTCTTTCTGATGCAGCTCAAATCGAACTTTGGCCTACCGTTAAAGCAAATCTTACTGCCGGAAAATCACTTTATTTCTCACACGGTTTCGGTGTAACTTATAAAGATCAGACTGGTATCGTTCCTCCTGCTGACGTAGATGTATATCTTGTGGCTCCAAAAGGATCAGGAACTTCACTTCGTCGTTTGTTCGTAGAAGGAAAAGGATTGAACTCATCTTTCGCTGTGTTCCAGGATGCAACTGGCAAAGCACGTGAAAAATGTATCGCAATGGGTATTGGTGTTGGTTCAGGATATTTGTTCGAAACTGATTTCTACCGTGAAGTAACTTCTGACCTTACAGGTGAGCGTGGTACTTTGATGGGTGCTATCCAGGGTATCTTCGCTGCTCAGTATGAAGTACTTCGTTCAAACGGACACTCGCCATCAGAAGCTTTCAATGAAACAGTTGAAGAATTGACTCAATCATTGATGCCTCTTGTTGCTGAAAATGGCATGGACTGGATGTATGCGAACTGCTCTACTACAGCTCAACGTGGTGCTCTTGACTGGTGGAAGCCTTTCCGTGACGCTACCAAGCCTGTTTTCGAACAACTTTATAACTCTGTAAAATCCGGAGAGCAAGCTAACATCTCTATCACTCGTAATTCACAAGCTGACTACCGCGTGAAATTGGAAGAAGAATTGGCTGAACTTCGTGAATCAGAAATGTGGAGAGCTGGCCAAACTGTACGTAGCCTACGTCCGGAAAACAGCTAGTTTTAAAAACTATCTCAATATACATGTACCCCTGAGCTTTTGGTTTAGGGGTACTTTTGTTATTTGCTCATGAAGTTTGACAACAATGGATACATATTTCCATACAAACCACACAAACTAACTATCCATGAGTTTGAATTGATTTTTGGATCCGATGAACATCGTAAATTCCTCCTTTCAAAGCTATTTCAATTCATGGTCGAACTCAAACAGATAACTACAGATGATGTCGTGTCTTGGATTGATGGCAGTTTCGTAACTCAGAAGAACGAACCTAATGACATAGATGTTGTCGTTTTTGTTAATTTTCAATACTTTAAATCGAAAGAGAATCAACTAACCACTTTAAAAGAGAGGCAGGAATTAGTAGATTTGTATTACGTGAAAGTCTTTCCAGAGGATCATCCGAATTGTCATTTAACAAAACTTGATAAATTAGACTGGCTTCATTTTTTCACGACGGATAGAAAGAATAAAAGGAAAGGATTCATTGAACTAACATTTTGATCATGGAAATTATTGATGAACTTGAAATAGAAATTTTTCATACCCTTGAAAAAATCCGTCGTGTCGAAAGCATGATTAAAAGGCATGTCGACTCTGGATCGGAAGATCTAATTACCAACCAATACATTTCCCTTAAAAAAGAACTGTCGCAACAATTAGCAGACTTACTATCTCAAGCAACCAACGCTAAGGTTCAGATTGCTGCATAAAGAACCTTTATTTCATATGTCTCCCACTCTCGACAATATTTTCCTAGCTGCTGAACGGCTCCGGGGAATCATAAACCACACTCCATTACTATACAATGCCCATTTATCCGAACAATATGAAGCTAATATTTACCTGAAAAGGGAAGATTTGCAGACGGTTCGTTCTTATAAAATCAGGGGGGCTTATAACAAAATGGCTAGTATTGGAGCCGAAGCGCTGGCTGGCGGCGTAGTATGTGCAAGTGCAGGAAATCATGCTCAGGGCGTTGCCTACGCATGTCGTAAAATGCAGGTAAAGGGAGCGATCTTTATGCCCACAACAACACCTGCTCAAAAAATAAAACAGGTTCGTCTTTTTGGAAAAGAATGGGTAGATGTACTGCTCGTAGGTGACACTTACGACGATGCCTATCATGCATCCGTTGTTTATCAAAAAGCCAACAACGCTACTTTTGTCCATCCTTTTGATGATCTTCAGGTAATTGAAGGACAGGGAACGGTAGGTTTGGAAATTTTTAAAGATGCCGATTTCAAGATTGACTATATGCTTATGGCGATTGGAGGCGGAGGATTGGCATCTGGTATATCAACAGTATTCAAGCAATTATCTCCGAAAACAAAGCTTATTGGCGTAGAACCAGCAGGTTCTCCCACTATGCAGGCATCAATTGCAAATGGTGCAGTACTTACCCTCGATCATATCGATAAGTTCGTGGATGGTGCTGCTGTTCGCCGCGCCGGAAATATTACATTTGATATATGCAGTAAAAGTCTGGATGACGTTTTACTCATTCCGGAAGGAAAAGTTTGTTCTACCATTCTCCAGCTGTATAACGAAGAAGCCATCGTGGCCGAACCAGCGGGTGCACTAACCGTAGCCGCCCTGGATTTTGTGAAGGATGAAATCAAAGGTAAAAATGTGGTTGCACTCATCAGCGGAGGCAATAACGATATTACAAGAACAGAAGAAATTAAAGAGCGTTCGCTGCTATACGAGGGACTGAAACACTATTTCATCATCCGTTTCCCACAACGTTCCGGTGCATTTCGTGAATTTTTGAATGTTCTTGGACCTAACGATGATATTGCAAGATTTGAGTACGTTAAGAAAAACAATAAAGAACAGGGCCCCGCGCTGGTTGGAATTGAGCTGAAATACAGGAAAGATTTTGAACCACTTATCTCTCGCATGGACGAAAACAAGGTTGTTTACGAATACCTGAACGACCAGCAGGATTTATTTCAGTTTTTAGTATAAGGCTCAAATGCCGTAGGCATGAAATATCGGTAGCAATATCAACCCAACGGTTTATAAAATGCTGTCAGGCATCAACATTTTTAATGATCAATATTTCGTCGCTACAAGATTGCTACGCGTCCCATCCGATATCAGCTCATCCGAATTTGAATCCTTAAAGATTCAGGATATGACTTTTGTTGCCTATCGCAACGAAGTATATCCATCCAAATACGAAGTGTTTTTTGAAGAACATGCAGTAATCGTAGTATTAGAAGGAGAAAAAAAATTCAGTAGTCCGACACAGGAAGTGTATGTCGAAAAAGGGGATATTCTATTCGTACAACGCGGTTTTTACCTGATGTCGGAATCGATCAATGAGTCTTATAAAAGCCTGGTTTTCTTTTTTGATGAAAAATTGCTGAAAGAATTTGTAAATCTTCATCCCGAATTATTCAATCCGGAAGAAACTTTAACAATTCTTGAAAATCCGATACTACCATTGAAATCAGACGAAAATTTCGAAAAATTTATTCAGTCTGTGTTCCCCTACTTCCGCTCCCGAACAGAGTTAAAGAATCATTTCCTCCGTCTGAAATTTCAGGAGCTACTACTTCATTTGTTGGAATTGGATGTATCAAAGAGGCTAAGAGCAAATTTATATAGCCTGTACATTGGCGAAAAAGTAGATCTTTCATTCCTGATGAACAGCTATTACCTGAAACCTCTGACCTTAAATGAGCTTGCAAGGTTATCTGGTCGTAGCCTCTCCGCATTTAAACGTGATTTCCAGGAAGAATTCAAAACTTCCCCCGCCTTATGGCTCAAAAATAAACGTCTTGACTACGCAGATTTCCTACTAAGAAACAATTCCAAAAATGTCAGTGAAATCAGTACAGAGATTGGCTATGAAAGCGTTTCGCACTTTATTAAAACGTACAAGGAAAAGTTTGGGGTGACACCGAAGAGGCATGTGTGATATCGTTATCATAGCATTTTACCTTTCCATTTTAAAAAAATTCCTAGAAATCAATAAAGATTTTCGCCCAATCGTGCTAACCAAACCAAAATCACTATTTTTTGAACGTTTCCCGTTATACATATCTAAGGTATTCTGGTGAAATTTGTTTCCCTGATTTGAAAAAAGGCTCTGACCTTGCCTAGGGAAATATATTTCACTGCAAATCAGTTAATTATTGTATTAGTTACATATTCACCATAAATTGAGAATGAGTAATCAAGCAAGTACACTGTTTGACAAAGTGTGGGATGCACATGTTGTCCGCAAGATTGAAGATGGTCCGGATGTATTTTTCATCGACCGTCATTTTATCCACGAAGTAACCAGTCCGGTTGCTTTTCTTGGACTGGAAACCAGAAATATCGGTGTTATTTACCCTGAGCGCACTTTCGCAACGGCTGATCACAACACTCCGACGATCAATCAACATCTACCAGTTGCAGATCCACTTTCGGCTAACCAGCTTAAAGCTTTGGAAACTAACTCTGCAAAATATGGTATTTCTCACTGGGGACTGGGTAATGCACGAAATGGTATCGTTCACGTTGTAGGACCAGAAAACGGTATCACACTTCCGGGTATGACCATCGTTTGCGGTGATTCACATACTTCTACCCATGGTGCTTTTGGTGCAATTGCTTTTGGTATCGGTACGTCGGAGGTGGAAATGGTACTTTCTTCGCAATGCATCATGCAGCCAAAGCCAAAGAAAATGCGTGTGAACGTAAATGGCGTATTGGGTAAAGCTGTTACCCCAAAAGATGTTACGTTATATATCATTTCAAAACTGACGACTGCTGGTGCAACGGGTTATTTCGTTGAGTATGCAGGTGATGTATTCCGCAATATGACCATGGAAGGCCGTATGACGGTTTGTAACATGAGTATTGAAATGGGTGCACGGGGTGGCATGATTGCTCCGGATCAAACTACATTTGACTACATCGAAGGCCGCGAACAAGCTCCGAAAGGCGAGAAATGGGATAAAGCACTTGCTTACTGGAAAACATTGGTAACGGATGAAGATGCTACATTCGATAAGGAGTATACCTTCGATGCGGCTGATATTGAACCCATGATCACCTATGGAACCAATCCGGGTATGGGTCAGGGAATTTCGTTAAATATCCCTACTGCTGAGCAGGTTGAAGGTGGTAAAGCTACCTATGACAAGTCACTGAATTACATGGGCTTTCATGAAAATGAGTCTATGCTAGGCAAAAAAATCGATTACGTATTCATCGGTAGCTGTACCAACGGACGTATTGAAGATTTCCGTGCGTTTGCATCAATTGTAAAAGGCCGCAAAAAAGCGGATAACGTTACTGCCTGGGTTGTTCCGGGTTCTCACATCGTTGAGGCTCAGATCAAAGAAGAAGGAATTCTGGATATTCTTACCGAAGCAGGTTTCGAACTTCGTCAACCAGGTTGCTCAGCATGTCTGGCGATGAACGACGACAAAATCCCAGCCGGCAAATACGCTGTAAGTACCTCAAACAGAAACTTCGAAGGAAGACAAGGCCCGGGAGCCCGTACTTTGCTTGCTAGTCCATTGGTTGCAGCAGCCGCTGCTGTTACAGGTGTTGTAACAGATCCAAGAGAGTTACTTTGAGTGACTTCGGCAGTCGGCTATCGGCTGTCAGACCTTTGCAAATAACACACTATTTCGATAATGAGAGATTTTAGAAAATATGCTGTTTGGGAGCAAAGTCATAAGCTTGAACTTTACAGATTGACTAAGAACTTCCCTCAAGAAGAAAAATTTGGGTCAACTTCTCAAATAAGACGGGCAGGCATTTCGATACCTGCCAATATTTCAGAAGGATGTGGAAAACTAAGCGAAAGAGACTTTGCCCGTTTTCTTGGAATCTCTTTTGGATCTTGTCAGGAAGTTAAATACCTCACACTTTTGGCAAAGGATTTGGATTATCTGAACGAACAAAGCTACGAGCCTCTTTCAATTGAAATAGTGTGTATTAAAAAGCAATTATATCACCTAATTAAAAATTAAACGCCGGAAGTTAACGATGTCCCACTCGGTTACAGCCCGACAGCCGACAGCCGAAAGCCGAAAGCCCCATACAAATGGCATACGATAAATTCACAATATTAAAAAGCACGGCAGTTCCTTTGCCGATTGAAAACGTGGATACGGATCAGATTATCCCTGCACGTTTCCTTAAAGCGACTAAACGCGAAGGATTTGGCGACAATCTTTTCAGAGACTGGCGTTACAACGGTGACGATACTCCTAAGCAGGATTTCGTTCTGAACAATCCGATTTACTCTGGCAAAATCCTTGTTGGCGGACGCAACTTCGGTAGTGGATCTAGTCGTGAGCATGCTGCATGGGCGATTTACGATTACGGATTCCGCTGCGTAGTTTCCAGTTTTTTTGCTGATATCTTTAAAGGTAACTCTTTGAATATCGGAATTTTACCAGTTCAGGTGAGTGAAGCATTTCTCGATAAAATTTTCCAGGCAATAGAAGCGGATCCAAATGCTGAACTGGAAGTGAATCTTCCGGAGCAAACCATTACGCTGGTTGCAACAGGAGAACAGGAATCTTTCGCGATCAATGGTTACAAAAAGCACAATATGACCAATGGCTTTGATGATATTGACTACCTGCAAGCGATGAAAAGTGAAATTGAGGAATTTGAAGCAGCGAGAATTTATTAAATGGCTATCGGCTATCGGCTGTCGGCTGTCGACTTTTCTGTCGATACAGCCGATAGTTGATAGCCGACGGCCGAAAGCTTCCTTATGACCAGACGCTATATTGAAATCATGGACACGACACTTCGCGATGGTGAGCAAACCAGCGGTGTGTCGTTTTCTGCTTCGGAAAAATTGACCATTGCCCAGCTTCTTTTACAAGAGGTGAAGGTGGATCGTATTGAAATTGCCTCTGCACGTGTGTCGGAAGGTGAGTTTCAGGCAGTAAAAAAAATCACCGAATGGGCGAAGGCGAATGGATTTCTTGATAAAATCGAAGTGCTTACATTTGTTGACGGAGATGCTTCGATAAACTGGATGCTCGAGTCCGGCGCGCGGGTAATGAATCTGCTCACAAAAGGCTCACTCAATCACCTTACGCATCAGCTTAAAAAGCAGCCTGCAGAACATTTTGAAGACATCAGGAAAGTCATTGAACTCGCGCAGGTTTCCGGTATAGACTGCAATGTATATATGGAAGACTGGAGTAACGGAATGCGGAGCTCGAAAGAGTACGTTTTCCAGGCGCTGGATTTTCTTTGTACGATGCCTGTCAAACGCATTTTGCTGCCAGACACACTGGGGATATTAACGCCGTCCGAATCGTACGAGTTTGTAAAATCCATTGTGGATCGTTATCCAAATTGCCGTTTTGAATTTCATGCCCATAATGATTACGACCTGAGCGTTGCCAATGTAATGGAAGCATTGCGAGCCGGTGTACACGGACTTCATCTCACTGTAAATGGTATGGGTGAAAGAACCGGAAATGCTCCGTTGGCAAGTACAATTGCAGTGATTAATGATTTCATGCCCGAGCTTGAGACATTAGTGAATGAAAAATCTTTGTATTCTGTAAGCAAATTGGTTGAAACATTCTCCGGAATAAGGATTCCTTCCAATAAGCCTATTGTTGGAGAGAGCGTGTTTACACAAACTGCTGGTATCCACGCAGATGGAGACAAAAAAAACAATCTGTATTTTAGCAGACTGATGCCTGAGCGATTTGGTCGTCTTCGATCGTATGCTCTGGGAAAAACATCGGGAAAAGCCAATATCGAGAATAATCTTCGTGACCTGGGCATCACTCTTGCCGATGCTGATCTGAAAAAAGTAACGCAGCGGATCATTGAGCTGGGCGACAGAAAGGAGGCCGTTACGCCAGAGGATCTTCCTTACATCATTTCCGATGTATTGGATAGTAACGCCATCGAAGAAAAGGTTGTTATCGTAAACTATGTCCTTACACATTCTAAAAATCTGAAACCTTCCGCTACTTTACAAATTCGGTTTGGCGACGAAATTTTCGAAGAAAGTGCACAGGGCGACGGTCAGTACGATGCCTTTATGAATGCATTGAAAAAAATCTACAGCAAAAAGGAAATCAATTTACCGATGCTAACAGATTACGCAGTACGCATTCCGCCAGGCGGAAAAACTGATGCCCTTTGTGAAACGATCATTACCTGGGAAATCAATGGCAAGGATGTAAAAACAAGAGGCCTGGACTCTGATCAGACAGTTTCAGCCATTATGGCAACGCAAAAGATGCTGAATTTAATAAGTACTGTGGAAGAGTCTAAAACATCTATAATGCCACTGATTGCAGCTGAATAAGGTATATTTGTATGCAACGAGAAGTTTAGAAGTATGGAAAAGCAACAAATTTATCAAAATTTAAAAACCCATCTCTTGAAGAATAATATTACCAGAGCTGCTGTTTTTGGATCCTTTGCACGTAACGAAGAGACGGACAAAAGTGATATTGATGTGCTTATAGAAGTAAAGAACATGACCATGTTTGATATACTTCGCCTGGAAGATGAACTTCAAAATATTTGTCAGAGAAAAATAGACTTGGTAGAATACAAGGCTGTAAAGTCATCCATTAAAAAGTACGTTTTTTCTGATCTTGTAGAATTGATATGAAGCGCGACGATGATGTGTATGTACTGGACATTATTGATTCGATCGAAATCATAATTAGTTATACAGAAGAAAAATCAGCGTTAGATTTCGAAACAAACATAATGTTGCAAGATGCAGTGTACCGCCGGTTGGAAATAATCGGCTAAGCAGCCACAAAAATTTCGGACACCTTCAAGGATCAGCATCCGGAAATTGAATGGAAACTCATGAAACTGATGCGAAATAAACTGATACATGAATACTTTGGTATTTCATCAACAACAGTTTATGCCACTATTACCGAGGATATTCCGACACTACTTTTTAAATTAAAATCAATATAATTCATTAATGAAGAAGCATATTCTAATTGTTCCCGGTGATGGTATCGGGCAGGAAGTTACAGAAGTTGGTAAAAAAGTTTTAGAGAAAATCGCTGCCAAATTCGGTCACGAGTTTACTTATGACGAAGCACTGATTGGCCATGTGGCGATTGAAGCAACAGGAAATCCGCTTCCTGACGAAACGCTTGAAAAAATGAGAGCTTCTGACGCCGTTCTTTTCGGAGCAGTCGGTCACCCAAAATACGATAACGATCCAAGTGCAAAAGTGCGTCCGGAACAAGGACTTCTGAAAATGCGCAAGGAACTTGGTTTGTATGCCAACCTTCGTCCAATTAAATTGTTCGATGAGTTACTTGGTGCATCTTCTATCAAACCGGAAATTTTGAAAGGATCGGATATTCTTTTCTTCCGTGAACTTACCGGTGATATTTATTTCGGAGAAAAAGGTCGCAAAAACGATGGCGACACAGCTTACGACATTGCAGAATACAGCCGTTATGAGGTAGAACGTATTGCACGTAAAGCCTTTGATGCAGCTCGTACACGTCGTAAAAAACTTTGCTCTGTAGATAAAGCAAACGTTTTGGAAACTAGCCGCTTGTGGAGAGAGGTAGTTCAGAAATTAGCTCCTGAGTATCCGGACGTTGAAGTTGAACACCAATTTGTCGATTCAGCTGCCATGATGCTGATCAAAGATCCTAAGCGTTTTGACGTAGTAGTGACTGCCAATCTGTTCGGAGACATCCTTACGGACGAAGCAAGTCAGATCGCTGGCTCAATGGGTATGCTGGCATCTGCTTCTGTAGGTGACAGCACAGGCGTTTACGAGCCTATCCACGGTTCGGCTCACGACATTACTGGTAAGGGCATCGCAAACCCATTGGCGTCTGTGCTTTCAGCTGCACTTCTTCTTGATATTTCCTTTGGTTTGAAAGAAGAGTCCGACGCAATTATCGCAGCTGTTGACAAACTTCTAAAAGATGGTTTCAGAACAAGAGACATCGCTGATGAAACAACTCCTGCTGAAAAAATTCTGAACACGCAAGTAGCTGGTGAAGAGCTTTTAAAGAGAATTTGATTTTTTATAAGTTTTTGCCAAATAATATTTGTTTAAGACAAAACTTATACTTTCTTTGCAGAAGAAAATCGCAGTCAGCGAAATTTCGCAATTCAGATGAACTGATGACATACGGTCAAAATATAAATTTGCTTCTGCTAAGCACTCCATAGGAGTGAGGAAGGTCTAGTTTTGAATCAATCAAAACCCTTTCTCTCAACGGGAAAGGGTTTTATATTGGTCAAAAATTATTAAATTCGTAATTCAAATAATAAAAAAATACCCATTCAAATGAGTAATCGAGTTCAGATCTTCGACACCACCTTAAGGGACGGCGAACAGGTTCCAGGCAGCCAATTAACAACTGAAGAAAAGATAATTGTTGCCAGACAACTCGAAAAACTCGGTGTTGACGTAATCGAAGCAGGGTTTCCAGTGTCCAGTCCCGGTGATTTCCGCTCTGTAGTGGAAATATCTAAAGTTGTTCGGGAACCGATTATTTGTGCGTTGTCAAGAGCAGTAGTAGGCGATATTGATGCAGCAGCCGAAGCACTACAATATGCTAAACGTGGCCGTATACATACTGGTATCGGATCCTCTGATATACACATCCAGCACAAGTTCAATACAACCCGGGAAAAGATCATTGAAAGAGCTATTTCTGCTACCAAGTATGCAAAAGGCAAAGTAGAAGATGTAGAATTCTATTGTGAAGATGCTGGTAGAGCCGATCTTGTATTTCTTGCTCAACTTGTTGAAGCCGTTATAGGAGCCGGGGCAACAGTTGTGAACATTCCCGATACCACGGGTTACTGCCTTCCCGACGAATATGGTAATAAGATCAAGTACATTTTTGAAAATGTAAAAAATATACACAAAGCAACAATTTCTATCCATTGTCATAACGACCTCGGCCTTGCTACCGCAAATTCAATCGCTGGTATCAGCCAGGGAGCACGCCAGGTAGAGGTAACCATTAATGGTATAGGCGAAAGAGCTGGAAATACTTCTCTTGAAGAAGTTGTAATGGCGCTGAACGTTCATAAGGAACTCGGTCTGGAAACTGGCGTAAACACACAGTTTATCTATCCAACAAGTCAGCTCGTTTCAAAAATGATGCGCATGCCTGTACAGGCTAATAAAGCGATTGTTGGCAGAAATGCATTTGCACACAGCTCAGGCATTCACCAGGATGGGCACCTGAAAAATACGCTGAATTACGAAATTATGAATCCACAGGATGTGGGTGTAGACAAGTCGGATATCGTGTTGACAGCGCGTAGCGGCCGTCATGCATTGAAGCATCGCCTGGAGCTTCTTGGATTTTCTTTTGACAAACCAACACTGGACGAGTTGTACACCCGATTCCTGGAAGTGGCAGATGTTAAAAAGGAAGTGAATGACGCAGATCTGGTAGATTTAGCACGTACCGCAATTCCTGTTTAATTAGAATCCTATTAGAAATGCTAATAGCCTGAAAATGAATTTGATGTTTTGAAGATTTTTTTGTAATGTTACGTATTCAATAACATCCATCAGATTACAAAAAGCCCTCGGTGATTCTGACTAAGGGCTTTTTTCTATTTTACAATATGATGGTTCTGTTATTATGTATAAAAACGCGATCATTAAAAACCAGCTTTAAGGCTTTTGACAATACCGCCTTTTCTGTATCTTTTCCGATTGTTGACATATCAGTTGCCGTTTGCCTGTGATCAACTGATTTTACATCCTGAGCTATAATTGGCCCCTCGTCCAGGTCATTATTCACAAAATGTGCCGTTGCCCCAATGATCTTCACCCCTCTTTCGTAAGCCTGTCTATATGGATTTGCGCCAATAAATGCCGGTAAGAACGAATGGTGTATATTAATGATCCGATCTGGAAAGTGATTTACAAATTCAGGCGTGATAATCCGCATATATTTGGCCAGAACCAGATACTCCGGCCGATATACGTCCAGCGTTCGCAAAATCACCTCCTCATGTTCCTCCCGGGTTCTATTCTCATGAGAAATAAAATGAAATGGTATACCGAATTTACTTACCAGCGGTTGAAGCGTATTATAGTTACTTACTACAGCCAGAATGGTTGCATCCAATTCATCAAATGCATATCGAATTAGCAGCTCACCCAAACAGTGATGCTCTTTTGTGACCATCAGGACCACATCTTTCTTTTTCTTGGGATTCACCCTCAGATTAATACCTTCCGGAAGTTCCCTGTGCAAGACTTCCAGCAATTCGCTGGCATCTGTTTCACCTTCAAATTCCGTTCGCATGAAAAAATACTTTGATGGACTCACATATTCATCATTTCTGATAATATTCTGGTTATGCTCAAAAAGAATACGTGTTACCTTGTAAATAAGCCCTTTATGATCAGGGCCATCCATCAATAAGATATGGCGTTGGGTCATTATTTAATCTTAAAAATATACTGAACTACTAAATAAAGCATTTTAACCAAAATACTGAAAGATAACCGATTAAAACAACTTATTTGATTTTACAAAGTACAGTGTAACTTATCTGTTCAAAAACATGTTGCATCACCAACAAATTTTCCTAAATAATGGCTGAAAACTTACTCATACCACAAACCACCAACAGATCTGAAATTTATAGTGCCCTGCTTCCTCAGATCACTGCATTAACAGAGACAGAAAGTGATCTGATTGCGAATCTGGCGAACATAGCTGCCGTTCTTAAAGAAGCGTTCGGATTCTTTTGGGTTGGATTTTACATTGCCAAAGAAGGTCAGCTTGTTCTTGGACCTTTCCAGGGACCGCTGGCATGTACCCGCATCCCTTTCCACAAAGGAGTTTGTGGTGCCAGCTTCACCAGAAAGGAAACTATTATTGTTCCTGATGTAGAAGCTTTCCCCGGCCATATTGCTTGTAGTTCCGCATCAAAATCTGAGATCGTGCTTCCTGTTTTTCACAGAAACGGTTCGGTGGCTATGGTTTTGGATGTCGACAGTGATGAGTTAAATGATTTCAGCGAAGTAGATAAACAAGGATTATTACCGATTTTAAGATTGATTGAAAAGAAGCTTTGAGGATTATGCTAAGTACCTTTCCCGAAACAGCTTCATCATATACACATTAATCGCCCATTGATCCGCCAAAGGCTGATTAGTATAGGGTACTGTTGGTAAATAATGAGGAGGACCAAACTCTGTCAGTACGGTAAGTACCTCACCGCTTTTAACCTTGTATTCTACCACTTTGTCCCACCAGGCCAGATGTGCTTTCACGGCTGCAGCCCATTCAGGAGCTCTTGGATCGTTCACTTGCGGCCCTTCTTCGTGGCCTATACGGGTATGAATATGCCCCACCCTGGTCAAAGCTAATTGTACAGTTTCTTCCTGATTAGCCAAAAGGCTCTCATGCACATTGCACCAGTGCGATATATCCAGGGTCAGTTTTAAATCCGGATTTTTTTCAATAAAATTTCTGGTGATATGTGCGGCAAAAAGCATTCTACCCCGATGTGTTTCATGGTAAATCGGAATGCCTGTTTGCGCAGAGATCGCCGTTGTATGATTGATGAACGCTTTGTTTTGCTCATAAGTAAAAAAATCGCGACCACTATGACAGTTAATATAAAGAGGCCTTTTACCAAACTGGCTTGAAGCTGCATTGATCTGATTTTTAAACGATTCCAGATTTTTAGCTGGATTGTCATCGTCTGAGCCGCATAAAAACCCAATTTCCAGATCATATCTGTTTAACGCTGTAAGCAATTCAGCTTGTGCCTGCTTACTGCCAGGCCACCACATTTCTGTCCCGTCATAGCCTTCTTTTTTAATTACAGCACAAAACTCATCCGTAGTTCCTTTGAAACCCCAATTGGTTCCGAATACCTTAAGCGACAACTTATTACCAAACCGAAATGGAGCATTATTTTCCCTGGCAATAGCATCCATTCCTACCAATGCTCCAGCACCTGCAAGTGATGTACTCATAAAATTCCGGCGGTTCATATTCTGAATATTGATTTCATTATATTGCTTATATCTCTACTGCTGTGCTATCTGCTCTTCTTTTAAAGCGAGACAACACTGTTGAATCCGGACCAGCCACGATGGTCAGTTTAGGATTTAGCCTCCTTATGCTTAGGATTGCACTATCACTTGCAGCAGTTTTCCATACGTAAACAGACTTCAAGCTTTTCATCCTGACTATATCCTTTAATCCCTGATCACTCAACATCGTTCCTATCAGATTTATATAGGCAAGATATGGTAGTCCTGTCAACATCCTGACTCCGTTATCAGATACAGCCGTATACTCAATATGTAATCTATTGAGATTTTTCAATGTGCTGATCTGCTTCATACCCGCATCCGTTATTTTTGTTTTACCGAGTTTGAGCCAGACAATCTGATCGGATAACGGAGTAAGTAAGGTTAAATTTGCGTCTGAGAAGTTACCGGCATTTATCGCACTTACTTCGATAAAATTCTGATCCTGAGCTACAGGATTTACCACCAATCCAATTTTCCGCAAAGCAGCAATAGCTTCCTCATTCGCCGGCTTCACCTTTTCAGAAAATACCGTTTTCCTATTCGGCTCCCCCTGCACAGATCCATTTCCAAGTGCAGCCAATGCTGGTTTGATCTCTTCTGAAACTTTAAGTTCCGACACTTTTTTATCCGTCGGTGCCCCATTATCGATCCACCACGATAAAAGTGTTATCTGATTATCCGTAAGTTGAGGTTTACCTTTAGGAGGCATTCTGTCATCATCATTTTCTGGTAAGAGACATCGCTTGATCAGCTCACTTTCCGCACTTTTTCCAGCAACAAAAGCAGGACCGTATTTTCCTCCTTTTAGCATAAATGCCACCTGATCAAGCCTCAAATCTCCTTTTTGTTTACTCGCATTATGACACTGCGTACACCTGGCCTCTAGTATCGGGCGCACGATATCGCCATACACCAAAGCCTGGTTCACATTTGCAATCGGTTTAATTTCGGTAGTTTGCTCCTCTATAGCAGCCATTCCGGTCATGCTCCTGAAAGGTTCGGGTGTATACTGCGTCAGAAAACTCTCCCCGTGCGTCAATGAACCACCGTCATGACCGGCAGTCATTGTCAGTACTGTAGCTATACCAAAAGCCGGTAAATAAAACAGAGGAGCGATTGTTGTTTTTTCTCCCAAAAGGTCTGATTTAACAACCCAGGCGACCCAGGCAAAAGCTGCCACACCTATTCCCTGCCATTGATGCCGCATCAGTAATTCATTATCATATCCGCCACTCAGAGACAAAAGATAACCGGCAACACATGCGAATGTTGCACCTACAGCCGACCAGAATAAAACGAAGGAAATAGCAGATTCAGAAACATTTATTTTTCCTGTCCTTCTGCCTATTTCAAGCAATAGTGCTACAAAAAGAAAACCGATAGGTAAATGAACCAGAACCGGATGGAACCTGCCAATAAAAAGGGGCCAGTAAGACGCTTGTAATAGGGGGTGAAGCATTATTTACAAATTACAATATCAAAAATGCATCAGGCCAAAACCTGTTTTACGACTTTACCTTCGGTATCGGTAAGCCTGAAATTCCTGCCCTGGAAAGGATAAGTAAATTTCTCATGGTCAAAACCCATCAGATGCAGGATTGTCGCCTGCAAGTCGTGTACGTGAACCCGGTCCTTCACACCATAATAACCCAACTCATCCGTCTCTCCATGAGAATATCCTTGTTTGACACCTCCCCCAGCCATCCACATCGTAAAAGCATCCAAATGGTGATCCCGTCCCATAAATGGCATCACAAGCCCATTTCTGTTCTCCTGCATGGGAGTCCTCCCAAATTCTGCACCCCAGATGACCAGCGTTTCTTCCAGTAATCCGCGCATTTTTAGATCCTGAATTAATGCTGCGACAGGTCGGTCCGATTCCAGACATTTTTGTCTCAGTCCTCCTTCCACATTGTGATCTTTTGAGGTACCATGGCCGTCCCATCCCCAGTCAAAAAGCTGTACAAAACGAACGTCATTCTCTACCAATTTACGCGCCAGAAGGCAGTTCATGGCAAACGTTCCTTCACCCGGCTTTACACCATACATATCCAATATAAACTGAGGTTCTTTGGAAACATCCATCACTTCCGGAACCGACATCTGCATTCTGAAAGCCATCTCATATTGACTAATCCTTGTCAGAATTTCAGGATCCTGTACATCCTCATAAGTCTGGCGGTTTATTTCATTGATGGCTTCAATCGTTTGTTTCCGCATATCCCGGTTCATTCCGCTGGGATCACTGACATATAAAACCGGATCTCCTCCAGTCCTGCATTGCACCCCCTGATACACTGATGGCAAAAATCCGCTTCCATATACACTTTTACCCGCATCCGGCTGTTGACCGCCGGATGCCAATACAATAAAGCCGGGCAAATTCTGATTCTCTGAACCTAATCCATAGGTTGCCCATGCTCCCAGGCTGGGACGACCCAGACGCGCACTCCCTGTATGCATGAGTAGCTGAGCCGGTGCATGATTGAACTGATCCGTATGCATCGCTTTCAGGAAAGTAATTTCGTCTGCTACTGTTTGTAAATAAGGAACATAATCAGACATCCAAGCTCCTGATTGTCCATATTGTTTGAAGTTTCCTTGTGGTCCCAACATTTTGGGAACCCCTTGAATAAATGCAAACTTCTTGCCTTCCAGAAATTCTGCAGGACAATCTTTACCGTGGTATTTTAACAGTTCAGGCTTATAGTCAAATAATTCCAGCTGAGAAGGGGCTCCGGCCATATGGATATAGATGACCCGTTTAGCCTTAGGGGCGAACTGCGGAATTTTGGCCATAAACCCCTCTTCTGAAACAGACTTCCTCTCTGAAGACGTTCCGCACGAACTTAGCAAAGATCCCAGCCCCAATGCTCCCAGCCCAAACCCGCAGGATTGCAGAAAGTGCCGCCTTGTCTGGCGCTGTAAGTCTGCGTGTTGAAGTTCCTTTAATAGCTTTTCCATATGACATTGAACCCCTACAGGGTTCCCTTTGAATGCTAATGATCTGTTCAAACCCTCGGGGCTGCGCCCTGGGTTAATATATAGAAGCCTTTCAGGCTAAAACTCCTGATTTCTTATGCCCCTTACCCTAAGCCCTACTCCTTCGTAACCACATTATCCAGATTCAGCATCACGTTCGCAGAAATAGTCAAAGCAGCTAGTTCCGGAGATCGTTCTGCTCCGTAGACAAGAATGCTGTCTACATCAACCGGCTTATTTTTATAAGTTGAAAGCGCTTGATTATATACTTTCACCAACACGTTCAGATTCTTTTTTTCGATAGGCTGGAATGTCAGCATCCGGTATCCTTCTGTCAACTGCTGTTCGGGTGTTTTACCACGTTTTAGCATATTACTTGCCAATTTTTCCGCAGCTTCCAGATATACAGGGTCATTTAATGTAACAAGCGCTTGTAGAGGCGTATTGGTCAAAATCCTTCTCGACTGACAAAATTCCCGGCTCGGAGCATCAAAAGTCACCATAGAAGGATAAGGAGCAGTACGTTTCCAATAGGTGTAAACGCCCCTCCTGTATCGGTCTTCACCTTCACTTAGCGTCCATTTCTCTCCGCTGTAGGGCGACTGCCAGATTTTATCAGGCTGTGCAGGCATAACACCCGGACCATACATCTTTTTAGAAATCAGCCCTGCACAGGCAAGTGCCTGATCTCTGACCTGTTCCGCACTTAATCTTACACGTGGTCCCCGGGAAATCCAGATATTATATGGATCTTTCTCCAGTTTGCCCTTGTCAGTTTTGGAACTTTGCCTGTATGTAGCGGACATCACAATTGTTTTCAGAAGCTTTTTAACGCTCCAGTGATCCTCTTCTATGAACTTCACAGCAAGCCAATCCAGCAATTCGCGGTGTGTAGGTTCACTTCCCTGCGATCCAAAGTCTTCCACTGTTTCCACTATTCCTCTTCCAAAAAGCTGCTCCCAAAACCGGTTTACAATTACGCGACCCGTTAGCGCATTTTCCCTGCTTACGATCCACTTCGCAAGGCTTTGCCGATCCTTTTGCATTCCCTTAGGCATTGGAGCCAATAACTTTGGCACATCCGGCTGTACTTCAGCACCTTTCACCATCCAGTTTCCACGTACGAAAACATTCGTCTTTCGGGCAAAATCACCTTTACCTTCCCAAACGACCGGCATACTTTCAGCAGGGCGTGTTAATGCAGTGGAGTAGTCAGCTACAATCTTATCATATCCGGGTTTATCACTTCCCGGTAATTCTTTTTGAAAACTCATCCATGTAATTCTCACCCATTCTTCAGGAGCCTTTGGACTTTTCAAAGACAAATAGATATCATGCTTTCCGGAGGTTTTTACGATAGGTGCTACCAATACCGTATCACGAACAGGAACTTTGATTTGAGATAGCACAGGGCCATCCAGCTTATCAAGATGTAAAGTCAATACTGCATTTTCGGCCTTGGTAGAAATATTCATTACCACATTACCTGCTCCGGTCAGGTCAACCGCCGGAATTCTCGCATTGCCTTTGTCTTTTACACCATAGTATGAAATGAGAAGTACTGTAGACTGATCTCCTTTGATAAAATTATGTGCATTGATTTTCGGCTCCATCACCCGCATAAACTGCGTTACTTCTTCCGTTTGCTTAGGATTGTGTTGCGTGATCCATTGTTTCACCCGCTCTACACGAGCCGAATCTTCTCCCTTATAAAACCGAAGTTTAGGCCACTCATCCCACACATCTTCATCACGTGTGTTGTTGAAAAAGGCCATATACTTAAAATAATCCTCGTGAGGGATCGGATCATAAGGATGGCTATGGCACTGAATACAGGCGAAAGTAGTACCTTGCCAAACCTCCCAGGTTGTATTCACACGATCAATCAAGGCAGCTGTACGAAACTCTTCGTCATCTGTTCCCCCTTCGTTGTTGGTCATCGTATTCCTATGATAACCAGTCGCAATCATATTTTCTTCCTTCGGAAAATGATCTTTTCCTTTTGGAAGTAAATCCCCGGCAAGTTGTTCTATCGTAAACTGATCAAAAGGCTTATCATCGTTAAAAGATTTCACCACATAATCCCTGTAACGCCACATAGACCGACCTCCGTCACTTTCGTAGCCTTTCGTATCCGCATACCGCGCCAGATCCATCCACATAGATGTCCACTTCTCCCCATAAGCGGGAGATTTCAGGAGGCGATCTACTACCTTTTCATACGCATTGTCTGAATGATCATTTTTGAAATCTTGCACCTCTTTTTCCGTTGGAGGAAGTCCGGTAAGATCAAGGCTCACTCTTCTTATCAAAGTAGCTTTATCGGCTTCAGGCGAAACCGAAAGCTTGTTTTCCTTTACTTTTTGCAGAACAAAATGATCGATCTCATTTTCAGGCCAGTTGCTTTCTTCCTGATTCAGTAAGCCAAACAGGTTCCATATACTTTTTGAAGAAGGAACCTCAGGTTTTTCAATGCGCTTATACGACCAATGTGTTTCCCATTCTGCTCCCTGATTAATCCATTTTTTCAGCGTGGCTACATCCTCGTCGCTGAGAGGAGTTCCATTCTTAGGCATTTTTTCATCAGGGTCATCCGTCAGAATCCTTCTGATCATTTCGCTCGCATCGGCATCACCACGCACCACAGGAATTTTCCCCGATTTACCGGGTTCAAGCATTTCGTGTTCAAACAAAAAACTTACATCACCTGCCTTTTTTACACCTCCATGGCAACCCATACAATGCTTGTTGAGGATCGGTTTGACCTCAGCATTATAGTCTACCTTTCCGCCAAACCAGTTTGCCCCCGTGAAATAGAAAAGCAGTACAGCCAAAGCCACGGAACCAATTATGATTCTATTTATCATTATTCAGAAAATACAGCTCAAACGCAGGTGAAAATTTATTCTTTATAAGTAAAAAGTAGCCAATTCTCCTCTCCTACTTACTGGTGAATATTCTGATAATCTTAAAATTAACCGTTCTAGAGTATAACCGGATTTAATTCCGAACTAACCGTACCGCCTACCGGCATACCGCATATCCATCGCTGCCGGTCTGCTTCCTGATGTTCATTCTGCGGGGCGATAATCTTTGCTCCATCTGCCACAAAAATGATTGTCATAACCTCTCTCATCACATTTTGAGAATAATTACCCGGTGCAGAGTGCAGTGTCCAGCCGTAATGCCAGGTGGCATCTCCCGCCTTCATGGTTTTTGCACGGGTGACTTCAAAGCCTTTCTCTTTGATAAAATCCTCCAAAATCGCCTCTGACTCGTCCGATATAGCGATATTTTTAACGAAACCATTTTTATGGGAGCCGGATGCAAATGTGAGCATACCCATGTCTTCAGTAATATCAATCAGGGGCATCCACATCGTAACAGTGTTATTGCTATCCAATGGCCAGTAATACTGATCCTGGTGCCAGGGAGTAAACCCTCCGCCGGGTTCCTTATACAGTGCCTGGTCGTGATAAATTCTCACGTTTTCCACTCCGAGCAGATCAGCTGCTATTTTTCCGAATCTTTTGGCAAGAGAAAATGTGCGCACCTCTTCATCCACTTCCCACAAATTCATGATTTGAAGGAAAGCTTTTCCGTACGTATCCCGGTCTTGCAGCTTTCTTTTTTCTGTGTTGAATCTCAAAGCAGCTTTGTTGATGACATCCCGATAATGCGTGATTTCTTCATCATTGAGAACATTTTTAATCATGACATGCCCATTTTCTCTGAAACGGGCCTTGTCATGATCGTTTATGGTAATGTAATTTTTAAGGGTAGGAATAGTCGTATTCATTATATTCAAATTTTACATTGAATTTCAATATTCAAATATCACACCCTTTTATATAACCATATGGGAAAATATTAGCTACTTAGTGGCTTATTCTATCCAAATCAGATCAAACCATAAAATAAAGAGTAATATTAGCAATGGTTAAAGCTCAGTTTGAAAGCATTGATACAAATCCCGACATCTCCTTTCGAGTGAGAAGATTTCTTCTCGAACGCTTCACCGTTCCGTATCATTTCCATCCTGAATACGAACTTACGCTTATCGTTAAGGGTACTGGTAAGCGTTATGTCGGCAATAGCATGGAAGATTTCAAAGCAGGCGATCTCGTTTTCCTGGGTTCGGATCTGCCTCATTGCTGGAAGTCTGATCAATCTGATGATGGCTCTGGAGTAGAATCAATCGTCATACAGTTTGAGGGTGATTTTCTGGGAAAAGACTTTTTTGAGCGCCCGGAACTACTTCCAATAGCACATTTACTTGTAAGGAGTGGACAGGGAATATGTTTTAATGACTCTGTATCTCTTGAAATCGCACCCTTGATGCAACAACTGGAGTCCGAGCTTAACCCGTTTCAAAAATTAGCTCAACTCCTTTCGATTCTCAACCGGCTTGCGGTGAAGTCGGAGTATCAACTGCTCCATGAGGGAATTACGCCGGTTATTGCCGGACAAAGTAAAGAAAGGATTAACACTGCGTTAGGCTATATTGTTGATCATTTCCGTCAGGAGATTTTGCTGGAAGATGTGTCCTCAGCCGTAAATATGTCGCCCAATGCGTTTTGCAAATACTTCAAGAAGGCAACGAGTAAGACCTTTATAGAAATGGTGAATGAATACCGCATTAACTTTGCGGCACAACAACTACTCAACACCGATCATGCTGTATCGGAAATCTGCTATGAGAGTGGCTTTGGCGATGTTTCCTATTTTCATAAAGTTTTTAAAAAGAAAATGAAAAGTAGTCCGCTGGATTACCGAAAGCAATTTTTGAAAAGTATTTAACCTCAACAAAATGCGTCTTCAATATGTCTGATGTTTAAATCTCCGTTGGGTAAAATCAGAATAGATACGATATCAAACCGGACATCCTTGTGCCAGTCTTTGTCAAATATATAGTGTTCGGCCGCTTTCAGAATTAATCTGGATTTAGTGTAGTTCACAAACTCTTCCGGCATACCAAAACCAGTTCCACTCCGCGTTTTGACTTCGATAAAAATGAGCATGTTCTTATGTTTCGCGATCAAATCCACTTCCATGTGTTTGTGGCGGTAGTTTTTCTCCACAATCTCGTACCCCTTTTCAGTTAAATAGGTAGCGGCTTTTTCTTCGCCCCAGCTCCCGGTGTCGTTATGTGCTGCCATACGAACAATTTTGAGTTAAAAATGTGTTATTCTTGCATGAAGGGAAATCTGTATTGAGACCCTGTTTTAAAAAAAGGTTACGGGCTGTGCGCTCATTCAAATGAGAGATTTCCCGACCGTTCACCATTGACTGATGAATACCCTCATAAACAAACAAGTACAATTCCGGGATATCGGACTGATTGACTACCAGGAGGCCTGGGATTTACAGGAGAAAATTTTTGCTGAAACAATAGCGGTCAAAACACAAAACCGCGGATTGGAAGCGGAACAACAGCATATCACGCCAAATCATCTCCTGTTTTGTCAGCACCCGCATGTGTATACACTCGGGAAAAGCGGTAAAGCAGACCATTTGCTGCTGCATGAGGACGAACTGGAAGCGCGCGAAGCGAAATACTACAAAATCAACCGCGGCGGTGACATTACCTATCATGGTCCGGGGCAGCTCGTGGGCTACCCTATTCTGGATCTGGATAATTTTTTTACTGATATCCATAAATACATGCGTTTGCTGGAGGAAGCCATTATCCGGACTATTGCGGATTTTGGTTTGGATGGAGGACGTATTGACGGGCTCACGGGTGTGTGGCTGGATTATCATGAACAGAAAAATCCGAGGAAAATATGTGCAATGGGCGTCAAATCCAGCCGTTGGGTAACGATGCACGGTTTTGCATTGAATGTCAATACAGATTTGTCTTATTTCGGAAGTATTGTTCCGTGTGGCATTCAGGACAAAGCGGTTACCTCTATAGCGCAGGAGACCGGAAACCACGTTGAAATGAACGAGGTTTCAATAAAATTAAAAAATCATCTTGCAGATTTGTTCGAAATGGAAATCCTCGAACAATAACTGTTCTTACCAATTGATATATTCATGAAAAAAGATATTCCATTTCATCCGGTACAAGGTATTCAGGTCGCCATTGTAAGAAAAATAAACGAGGCAAATGTACCGGAATGGAGCGTAGTATTGATCAACAGAAACCCTGAGCCTATTAATACGGTAATGGTGACTTCAAAAGGTTATGCAAGTGCAGAATCCGGAACCGACCCGGCTCAAAAAACATCTACTCTGCGTCATTTTTATCCTGAAATAGCACCAGAACAGCATCAGGTAGTGGAGAGTATTATGCCGGAGGTTTTCCATCTTTACAACGAATTCTGGATCAGCTACTTCCTTGAAAATCAGGTTTACGATAAAAAGTTTATATTCGTACCTGATAGCATTGTTGAAGACAATATCATTGATATCGCCCCTTTCGGACTACAAGGCGTATTACACGAATAGGTGGCGGAGATTATTCCAACCACACACTATGACAGATGATTTCCGGAAACGCGCTAAAAATTTCCTGCTGCTAGACATCGAAACCGTGGCCTCACATGCCAGTTACGATGCCCTTTCCGAACGAATGCAGAAACTATGGGATAAAAAATCACTTGCTTTGAATAAAGGTGATGAAACTATTTCCAGTTCAGATAGCTTTATTGATAAAGGTGCCATATATAGTGAATTCGGAAAAGTAGTATGCATTGCTTTCGGAGCCTATTACTGGAATGAAAATGACCAGCTTTCCTTCAAGGTTCGCAGCTTCTCCGGCGACGACGAAGTTCAATTGCTTCTAGAATTTAAATCTCTGATAGAAAAATATCCGGCAGACCAATTGGTGTTGTGCGCACATAACGGCAAGGAATTTGACTTCCCGTTTCTATGCCGCCGTATGCTGATACACGGAATCAGTATACCCAAAGCGCTTCAGATTTCCGGCAAAAAACCATGGGAGCTTTTGCATCAGGATACGATGGAATTGTGGAAATTCGGCGATTATAAAAGTTTTACTTCTCTTGACCTGCTTGCAGCAGTGTTTGATATTCCCGGTAGCAAAAATGAAATGAGTGGCGATCAGGTAACGCGGGTTTATTATACTGAGAAAGACCTTGAAAAAATTTGTCGATATTGCAGGGAGGACGTAATTGTGCTGGCACAGATCTATTTGAGATTGAATTGTATGGAAACTGTGGCACCTGAAAATATTCATAGAATAGAGTAAGGGCTAATAGCTGATAGCCAGGAGCTAAAAATTATAAAACAAGTGCTGAGAGCAATAGCCTTCAGCCAAAAGCCAAATAATGAAAGATAAAAGACCAAGAAAAGGAGCAAGAGAAAATGAAGAGGTAAAATCACCTCATCATATTGTATCCTATATAGATAACCTGAAAGCAGATATTGCTGCTTTTTTTGACCTCAACAGCGAACATTCGTTTCGTCCGTTTGATGTGCATGACCACTTTGGAGTACAGGATAAAAAGGTGAGAAGCCTTTTTAATGAAATATTGCACGAGCTGGAAGAATCCGGAAGAATCACTTTTAACAACAATGGTACCTACACAGCTTCGCCATTGAAGAAGCAAAGTCACGGACTTACCGGTCGGGTGGATCGTGTGAATAAGGGCTTCGCCTTTGTCATTATTGAAGGTCGTGAAGATGATATATATGTTGAAGCTGATTTACTGAGCGGAGCCTGGGATGGAGATACTGTTACAGTACAACCACTTACTAAAAACTCACGAGGTGGCAGGTCTTCGAAAAATGATTCAGGTAAAAGCAGAACCGAAGGACGTGTTTCCGAAATCGTAGAAAGAGCTTCCCGCGAGATTGTTGGGATTATAGAAATAAACCGCGGTTATGCTGTCGTTCAGCCTGATAACAAAAAATTGTTTGATCCAATCTTTATCGAACCAGAAGGAATTAAGGATGCACAGCACGGCGACAAAGTAATTGTAAAAGTAACTGAGTGGCCAACTCGCCGCACGCAAGCTGAGGGAGAATTGGTGGAAGTACTGGGTAAAGCCGGTAACAATGATGTTGAAATGCATGCCATTCTTGCTGAATTTGGTTTGCCTTACCATTTTCCCGATGAGGTTGAAGCTGAAGCACAGAAAATTTCTGAGAAGATTTTGAAGAAGGAAATTGCAAAACGGAAAGATATCCGTGATGTGCTTACTTTCACCATTGACCCGGTGGATGCCAAGGACTTTGACGATGCACTTTCGCTACGTAATCTGGAAGAAGGTAATGTGGAGATCGGTGTTCACATCGCTGATGTTTCTCATTATGTAATTCCCGGAACTGAGCTTGACAAAGAAGCATTCCGCCGTGCAACTTCGGTTTACCTGGTAGACCGTACTGTGCCGATGCTTCCTGAAAAGCTGTCGAATAACCTGTGCTCTTTACGTCCAAACGAAGACAGACTAGCCTTTTCCGCCATTTTTGAAATATCTCCGAAAGGAAAAATCCTGAAGGAATGGTTTGGCAGAACGGTGATTCACTCCGACAGGCGATTCTCTTACGAGGAAGCGCAACAGGTATTGGATACAGGCGAGGGAGATTTTGTTGCGGAGCTGAATACGATGAATACACTCGCTAAAATTTTCAGAAAGGAACGCTTTAAAAACGGAGCCATCAACTTTGAAACTCCTGAGGTGAGATTCCGTCTGGATGAGCATGGGAAACCACTTGGTGTTTATCAAAAGGAACGTCACGATTCCAATAAACTGATTGAGGAGTTTATGCTTCTTGCCAACAAACGTGTAGCAGAATTCGTCTATTCTCTTTCCGATGGCGATATCAAAAACACAATGGTTTACAGGATTCATGAAGCCCCTGATCCCGACCGCCTCAAAACGTTTGCCAGTTTCGTAGCCAAGCTTGGACATAAACTGGAAGTTGAGGAAGAGAATAAAATTGCGAAATCCATGAATAAAATGCTTTCTCAGGTAGAAGGCAAACCAGAGCAAAATCTGATTGAATCTCTTGCTGTAAGAACAATGGCCAAAGCGCGCTATAGCGTTGAAGACCTTGGGCACTTCGGACTTGCGTTTAAGCGTTACAGCCACTTTACCTCTCCGATTCGTCGCTATCCTGATGTGATGGCGCACCGTCTGTTGCAGCATTATCTGGATGGCGGGAAGTCTGTAAATAAAGAGCAATATGAAGATGGCTCTAAGCACTCTTCGGACAGAGAGCGCCTGGCTGCGGAAGCGGAACGTGCTTCTATCAAATACAAGCAGGTGGAGTTCATGAGTATGATGGACCGCGAGAAGGAATTCGACGGCGTCATTACAGGCGTTACTGAATTCGGAATCTTTGTGGAAATCACCGAAACAGCTTCCGAGGGACTTATTCGCATGACGGATTTGGGAGACGACTATTACGAACTTGAAAAGGAAAATTACCGGATCGTAGGTCAACGCACGAAAAAAATATATACGTTTGGAGATCAGGTGAAAGTAAAGGTAAAAGAAACCAATCTGGCAAGAAGAAGCATGGATTTGTATCTGGCCGGATCTAAACCTTCCGCTTCCAGATCTTCACGTAGCGATAGACCATCGCGCCAGCGCACAAATGCCCCAAGGGAAGCAGTGAGTGCACCCAAAAACAGGAAATCTTCGAATGTAGCGCCAAGAGGTAAGAGGAAAAGAAGATAATTCCTTCATAGATTTTTGAGTAATGAGTATATCCGGAAGCGGGTGTACTCATTTTTGTAGATACCTAAGTGAAAACCATATAAGAATGTAGCTGAAAAGCAAACCATTACAAATTAGCCGCGCCTAGGAATAGGTATCTTTTTTCAAAAGAAGTAATTTCCCCGTTCCAATACTCATCTCAAAACCTGTATGTAATGTTCTCAAAAAAAATCCAGTCTATCTTAAAAAGTAGTGCAGCGATAATCGCCCTGTTAACCATTGTCAATGTTACTACGTTTGGTCAGAAAAAAGCAGAGAAAGAAGAATGGGAATCATTGTTTAATGGAAAAGATCTGACTGGATGGGATATTAAAATCGCCGGATTTGAGTTGAACGACAATCATAAAAACACTTTCCTTGTGGAAGACAATATGATTCGTGTCAACTACAAGGAATACGATAAGTTCACCACGGAATATGGTCACATGTATTACAACAAACCCTATTCTCATTATAAAATCCGTTTACAATACCGTTTTACAGGCAACCAGGTACCGGGCGGTGCGTCTTGGAACGTACGCAATAGCGGCATTATGTTGCATTCTCAGTCTGCTGCAAGCTTAGGGCTCGACCAGGATTTTCCCATTTCATTGGAAATGCAATATCTGGGAGGGTTAAATGCCGGCGAAAGAACAACAGGTAACCTTTGTACGCCAGGTACCATCGTGGATATAAAAGGAAAAACGACCGAAGAACACTGTATCAATTCCACATCCAAAACCTACAATGGCGATCAGTGGGTTTTGGCGGAAGCTATTGTATTGGGAGATTCTATTGTATATCATCTGATTGAAGGAGATACCGTTCTTGTTTTTACAAATCCTAAAATCGGAGGCGGATATGTTGGAAGCAATCATACCTTTAAAGACGGAAAAGTTGGAAATGAGGAAGATTGGATAAAAAAACAAAACACCGCTTTAGGTAGCGGATATATCGCGCTGCAAGCCGAAAGCCATCCTATCGACTTCCGTAATATTGAATTACTGAACCTGAAGGGTTGTATGAATAAGAAAGCACTGAACTATAAATCATATTATGTAGAGTCAGATCCGTCGTCTTGTAAATTCAAGAAATAGCTCAGCAATCAACTCCTGCATTCTTTTTATATTTTTGCAGTTTAATCAGGCGTTCTTCCTTCATGAATAAAACTATTTTCCGCTTTCTGGCACTTGTGGCCGTACTGGCAGGTATCAACTGGCTGGCTTCTGTTTTCTTTTTCAGACTTGACATGACCAGCGACCAGAGATATACCATATCGGACGCTACCAAACAGATGCTGGAAAATCTGGATAGGAATGTACAGGTTAACGTTTACTTGTCCGGCGACTTTCCCCCGGGTTTCAAACGGCTGGAAACCGCTACACGCGAAATGCTGGATGAGTTTAAAACGTATTCCAATGGCAAACTCACTTTTCAGTTTTCTGACCCATCTTCAGCTCCTAATGAGGAAACAAGAAACAAGCAATATCAAAATCTGATTGACAGGGGACTTACTCCGACTAACCTTCATGCAACCGATCCTGATGGAAAACGAACTGAAAAGATCATTTTCCCTGGCGCCATTGTACAGGCTGATACACTTTCTGTTCCTGTTCAATTGCTTAAAGGCAACAAAGGAAGTGGACCCGACGAACAGCTGAACCAGTCCGTAGAAGGTATAGAATTTGAATTATCGTCAGCGATCCGGTTACTGGCTAATGCAGAAAGAAAAAAAGTGGGACTTATCGTTAGTCACACGCAAATCGCACCGGGCAGACTCAGTGATCTGATCGCCACAATTCAACAGAGTTACGATGTATTTCTGGACATGAATAATCCGGCTTCCTATGATGGTCTGGATGCAATACTTATTCTGAAGCCAGACAGCGCCTTTTCTGATGATGAAAAATATAAAATTGATCAGTATGTAGTGAATGGTGGTAGTGCAATGTTTTTTGTAGATGGTGCTAAGGTGGACAGCGTAAGCCTTGAAGGAACTTATGCGCAACCACTGGATCTCAACTTAAACGATCTTTTTTTTAAATGGGGAGTACGGCTTAATACGAATTTGGTGAAAGATATTAATTGTGCTCAGATTTTGCTGAATGTAGGAACCATGGGTGACAAGCCAGACATAAAACCTATGCCCTGGCGGTTTTATCCGGTTTTGAACAATTTGGGTAGCCACCCTATCACCAGAAACATCAATGCAGTATATACCCGTTTTCTTAGTTCAGTAGATACTGTCGGAGGAACTGACGGTATTCAAAAAACTCCGCTTTTGATGACCTCCGCTTATACGCAGCTGATGAATACGCCGGCACTTGTGGGTTACAACGAAGCAAGGAAACAACCAGAGCCTACTGAGTATAACAATGGATTAAAGTTAGCCGGAGTATTGCTGGAAGGATCTTTTTCATCCTTATTTCAAAATCGTATTTTACCATCAGATCCTAAAAGTGCCACTTTCAAAGCTACCGGTGAGCCTGGCAAAGTCGCCATTTTCTCTGACGGAGATATTGCAGTAAATGACGTTGACTACAAAAGAGCGGCTCCTCTTCCTCTTGGCTACGACAGGGTAACAGGGCTGACTTTCGGAAATAAAGATCTTATCATTAATGCGCTGGACTATATCACTGATGCTAACGGGCTTATCACTACCCGTAGCAAGCAAGTAAATATACGCGAGCTGGATAAAATTCAGATACAGCAGAACAGAAAGTTCTGGCAAGGACTTAACTTACTGGCTCCGCTTGTGGTGATCTTTCTTTTAGGAGCACTTCAATATTACTGGAGGCTTAGAAAATTCGCGTAAACGCGCTGGACTGGTGCCGTTTTTTTTATACTTTTGTTCCCTGCAAAACAGTTTTTTGCTGTATATTTCAATTAGAAAATCCTAATATATAAACACTTACGTCAATATTATGAAGTTTGTCGTTTCGTCATCAGTTCTCCTTAAGCAGCTGTCCGCTATAAACGGTGTCGTTTCTACGAACCCAATTGTGCCCATACTAGAGAATTTTTTACTTGCTCTCGAAGGAAATAAACTTACAGTTACCGCATCTGATCTTCAAACGGTCATGATTACGGAAGTTGAGGTTGAATCTTCTGAAAAAGGAGCAATTGCAATTCCCGCTAAGCTCTTGCTGGATACCCTGCGTGGGCTGCCTGAGCAACCCATTACGTTGCAGGTAAACGCTGAGACTTTTGGAACTGAAATCATCTCTGACAATGGCCGTTACAAGCTGTCCGGAGAGAACCCAATTGATTTTCCTAAAACGCCATCTGTTAATCGCGGACAATCTGTAGATCTGTCATCTTCGGCATTGTCAGCTGCGATTTCGAATACGTTGTTTGCTACAAGTACTGACGATCTTCGTCCTGCTATGACAGGTGTGTTTGTTCAGATGGGCGCCGAAAATGCAACATTTGTTGCTACTGACGGGCACCGTCTGGTTCGCTACCGCCGTTCGGATATTAAGTCGGATGTGGACACTTCTATGATCGTGCAGAGAAAAGCATTGAACCTGCTTAAATCTTGTCTTCCTTCTGAAGATGTTCCGGTAAAAGCTGAGTTTACGCAATCCAATGCTTTTTTCAGCTTTGGAAATATACGGATGATTTGCCGACTGATTGATGAGCGTTTCCCGGATTATGAAAACGCAATTCCTACCAATAATCAGAATACCCTGACTATTAACAGACAGGAAATTCTCAGCTCACTGCGTCGTATTTCTATCTACTCGAACCGCACAACGCATCAGGTAAGATTGAAAATGGCGTTAAATGATCTTGTTATTTCTGCAGAGGATCTTGACTATTCGAATGAAGCAAATGAGCGTCTGATGTGTGAATACAATGGCGACGATATGGAAATTGGCTTTAATGCTAAATTCCTGATTGAAGTATTAGGTAACATGTCAAGCAAAACCATCACTTTCGAACTTTCTGCTCCGAACAGAGCCGGTCTCATCATTCCTGTAGACCAGGAAGAAAATGAAGATGTATTGATGCTCGTGATGCCGGTCATGCTTAATACCTACGTATAGCAACTGAAATGAATTACATAAAGACAAGGCCGCTGGGATATATCCCAGCGGCCTTGTCTTTATGTAATAGTTTACAAATCAACCAATTATATTTATCTACGAAAAGATACGTAGATAATCCTTGCTTCTACGTAAATTTTCGTAGATATTTAGGAGGTTAAATTGTAATTCAATATGTATATCAAACCAACAGATTCCGAATTGGAAATTTTGAATTTTTTATGGGCAGCAGGTCCTAGTACGGTGCGAGCCGTACATACCCATCTTGCAGAACGTAAGGGTGTCGGATATACAACAGCTTTAAAGCTAATGCAAATCATGCATGATAAAGGATTGTTGTACCGCACAGAAAGAGGACGCTCTCACATTTACGTAGCCCTACTCGGAAAAGAAGAAACGCAGCAGAATCTCACTGCCCGACTTATCCAAACCGCTTTTCAGGATTCTGCTTTTGAAATAGTACACCAAATACTGACCAACTATACAACTACAGATGAAGAACGTGAGCAAATTTTAAAACTGCTGAAAGAATAAATTACCAGGTGATTATCTTAAACAACTCCCCTATTCTACCTCTATTATTACATCGTCAGTCAACGGACGTGTGACACAAGTGAGAACAAAACCTTCATTACGCTCTGCTTCAGAAAGTCCATCCTCTTCATCCAAATGGACCTTTCCAGATACACATCTTCCCAGACAAGCGGTACACATACCAGCCTGGCAGGAATAAGGTAAGTCAATATCCATGTTCAGTGCTGCTTCCAGTACAGTCTCATGAGGCTTCACAGGAAGCTTGTATTCTGTTCCTTCGTAAAAGAGCGTAATCTCACGGACTTTGGACGATTCATCCTCTTCTTCTACAACCTCTCCCGGCTGAGCACTCGTAGCAGTGACAAAACTTTCTTTTCTGATCAGCTGATCCGGAACAGCCAGTATTGATAATGCCCGGTGTGCTTCTTCCATCATATCCTCAGGCCCGCAAATGAAATACTCTGCTGTCTTCTTATTCAGAGATGGCATTGATTCCATTATTTTCAAAATATGAGTTTTATTTAGCCTGCCAGTTTCACCATTCCATTCGAAAGAAGGTTGACTCAAACTATGAACAAGATTAAATCGCTCTTTATATTTCGTTTTAAGTGCATCGATTTTATCTTTGAAAATGATGTTTCGCTCATCACGACTACCGTAAAGAAGAAAAACCTCACTTTCCGGTTCTACCATCAGGATTGATTTCAATATAGAGAATAGAGGAGTAATGCCACTTCCAGCACCTATGAAGACAACCTGCCTGGTCTGATCATCCGCCTGTTTAGGGAAAAAGTTTCCAATAGGCTCCATAGTTTCCAATATATCGCCAGGCTTTACGGAATCCAACAAGTGATTGGAAGCAAAGCCTCCGGGCACACGCTTGATGGTGATTGCCAGGGAAACATCGGTATATGGCGAACTGGACATGGAATAAGAACGCCTGATTTTCTTATCATCCTGAGGCAGCAGTATCGTCAGAAACTGACCGGGTCGATATGCAACCACCTCATTAAGCGGGTGCCAGAAATGGATCGTTGAAGCCTCCTCCGTTTCTTTTTCTATCTCCTTAACTTTTAAAAACAAATATTTACTCATCTTTGGCTATCTGCTATCGGCGCACAGGCTTTCAGCTTGTTATTCAAATTTTTTGATCTTATTTATTAAAAACAAAAGCCCCATGGATTAATTCAACCATGAGGCTTTTCACATATCATTTTACAATGTTTACTTCAAAGTAGCCACTGCTTCTTTGATCCGTTGTACCGCTTCTTCCAGAGCCTCGTCAGCTGCTGCAGTAGAGATTCTGATACAGTTAGGCGCACCAAATCCAGATCCGGCTACCGTAGAAACATAATATTTATTTAGTATCCAGTTGGAAAAGTCATCAGAATCTTTGATCGTTGTTTCTCCATCCGATTTCCCAAAATAGTGACTCACATCAGGGAATGCATAAAATGCGCCTTCCGGAACTCTTACCTTAAAGCCTGGAATCTCCTGTAGAAGACCGATAACCAGGTCACGACGACGCTTGTATGCTGTTGCCATTTCTTTAGATGCATCCAACGGGCCGTTGAAAGCAGCTGTTGCAGCTTTCTGAGCGATTGAATTAGTACCTGAGGTAACTTGCCCCTGCAATTTCTCAACACCATCTGCGATCCATTTGGCGGCAGCAGTAAATCCGATTCTCCAACCTGTCATGGCATATCCTTTCGCTACACCATTTACAGTAATTACTCTTTCTTTCAATGCAGGAATAGAACCGATACTGAAATTACCTTCTTCCGTGAAGTTGATGTATTCGTAGATCTCGTCCGCCAATACATAAACACCTTCGTGTTTTTCCAATACCGCTGCGATTTCTCTCAGTTCCGCTTCTGAATACACAGCTCCGGTTGGATTATTAGGAGAGGCATACATCACGATTTTGGTCTTCGGCGTAATAGCCGCCTCAAGCTGATCAGCAGTTACTTTGAAATCGTTTTCAAATGCTCCGTCTATAATCACTGATTTTCCTTCTGCCAGTTTTACCATTTCTGAGTAGCTCACCCAGTATGGAGCGAAAATAATCACCTCATCACCCGGGTTGATCAAAACCTGAATGACGTTAGCCAACGAGTGTTTTGCACCAGTAGAAACAACAATGTTTTCAGATTTCCACTCTATATTATTATCCCGCTTTAATTTATCTGCAATAGCCTTTCGTAGATCAGGATAACCCGCTACCGGTGAATAGCCATGAAAACCATCATCAATTGCTTTTTTGGCAGCCTCGCAAATGTGTGCGGGCGTCTTAAAATCTGGCTCTCCAACGCTCAGACTGATCACTTTGTGACCTTGTGCGGCCAATTCACGTGCCATTTTGGTCATCGCCAGCGTCGAAGATTCTTCGAGGGCGTTAATACGGTCGGCCAATCTGGCTTGCTCTGCTACTGCGGACATTGCAACGAAAAATTAAGTTAAAGAAAGGATATTGCGATCTATATCAACAAATTGCCCGCAAAGGTACTTACAATATCTCAAATGAAATATTATTGATATATAATTATACTCTTTGCATAGCTAAATTTATTAACCTGATCTACCATCAAAACACTTCACCCAAATTAACAAATATTCCCCGCGACCCTTTTGCTCCGAATCCGTAATCGATTCCCACGTTGGTTCTGGATGCTTTATTTACTTTAACCCGCACCCCAAGTCCACCACCAGGTGCTATACGATCAAAACGACTGGATGGCCAACTAGAAAAGCTTTGCGCATTGCCAAACACCACTCCACCTAAAAGTCCGTTCTGGGTAATGGCAAAGCGATACTCCGTTTCGAGATAAAGCATTTGCGGACTCCGGAAGCGTCCCTGGATATAACCTCTTCCGGTATTATTGGTAGGATCCCAGCTTGTACTGGGTAGATCAAGATATGGAGGCTTGCCATTCAGTGTAAACCAGTTCAGGTTCCATAAAGCAAGTGTATTACGACTGTTGGCAGGAAAATTGATGTATTTTCGAAATTCCAAAATCAAGGATTCCCAATTGCTGTCACTACCTAAAAACTTCTGATTGTTTCTATAGCGCAGATTAGCGAAAAAACCACTCAGAGGGTTGATGGAATTGGTACGGTTATCATACAACGCACTCAGGAGTATTCCCGACGACATGGATCTTGTTCCTAATCCATAGGCAGAAACATCTTCATTACTTCCTTCTTCAGAAATATTCCAGCGTTTATCCATCATATAACCTGCTCCCAGATAGAACGATCCCTTCACTTTGCGCATGATCATCTGGTGCAAACGTAAATGAGAATAGACCAGCTTGCTTGCATCAGCTTCCAGACTCTGACTGCCCAAGCCGTAAGTATCCTGCGGATACTTGAAAAACCTCCAATCCACTATGATATTGTAATTGTTGTTATTAGTCCAGATATTGGCCTGAATAGGAACCGTAATTTGCCTGTACTGAGAATAGTTGAAGCTGGTACTAACGCTTGACATATTGGTAGAAGCAGGATCACTGAGATGGAATGCCGCATTGCCACTAACCAGCCCAACAAAACCAGTAGAGAGCGTATAACCAATTGCAGGAATAATAGAATAGTTGACTTTACGTGGTTCCGGACGATCCTTGCTATCTCTTTTCAAGATTTTTTTAGCCACGTCCACCAGATCCACCTCTTCTCTGGGATGTGCTGCTGTTGTATCCGTCAAGGATGCCTTTGCTTCAGCAGTTACTATTTGGCCCTGAGCGGAGACTATGTAAAAAATACAGCAGACTAAAATAAGCGTAACCTTGTACAAAATGCATTTCTATTTATGAGAGAATCAAATGTATCCATTTTGCAATTTTCATGCCGCTCATTTCTTTTATAAGAATTTTGAATGAGATGAAATAAAAAACCGCTGACTTCCTCATGAAATCAGCGGTTTTTTTTTAATAATCAAAGACTTGTATTAAGCCAAAGCAGTCTGCAAGTTGGTATTGATTGCTTCCAGGAACTCTTCAGTATATAGATAGTGCTCACCATGGTTTACTTTGTTTCCGTGGATACACACTGCCAAATCCTTAGTCATTTTACCACTTTCCACCGTTTCGATACAAACTCTTTCCAATGTCTGGCAGAAATCGATCAAAGGCTGGTTTTCGTCCAGTTTACCACGGAATTCCAAACCGCGCGTCCATGCAAAGATAGAAGCGATTGGATTTGTAGAAGTTGGACGTCCTTTCTGGTGCTCGCGGTAGTGACGTGTCACTGTTCCGTGTGCAGCTTCAGCTTCCATGGTTTTGCCATCCGGCGTTACCAATACAGATGTCATCAGACCCAAAGAACCAAATCCTTGTGCAACAGTATCCGACTGAACGTCACCGTCATAGTTTTTACAAGCCCATACAAAGTTACCTTCCCACTTCAAAGCAGATGCAACCATGTCATCGATCAAACGGTGCTCATAGTGTACTTTCCCAGCATACTCTGTATCGTATACTTCCTGGAAAATATCTTTGAAACGTCCATCATATTTCTTCAGAATCGTATTTTTTGTAGAAAGGTATAACGGCCATCCTTTACCCAAAGCTACATTGAAGCAAGAACGCGCAAATCCACGGATAGACTCGTCGATATTGTACATTCCCATTGCTACGCCAGGGCCTTTGAACTCATATACCTCATGCTCAATCACCTGTCCGTCTTCACCCTCAAATTTGATGGTTAACTTACCTTTTCCAGGTACAACGAAGTCAGTTGCCTTATATTGATCTCCGAAAGCATGACGACCAACGATGATTGGCGCACTCCAGTTCGTTACCAAACGAGGTACATTGCTCATCACGATAGGCTCACGAAATACGGTACCATCCAAAATGTTACGGATTGTACCATTTGGAGACTTCCACATTTGCTTCAGATTGAATTCTGTCACACGGTCTTCATCCGGCGTAATTGTTGCGCATTTGATACCAACACCATACTCTCTGATCGCATTAGCAGCATCAACAGTTACCTGATCGTTAGTCTCATCACGGTATTCAACACCTAAATCGTAATACTTAATATCTACGTCCAGATACGGTAAAATAAGTTTCTCCTTGATAAACTTCCAGATGATACGGGTCATCTCGTCTCCGTCAAGCTCTACTACGGGGTTTGCAACTTTAATTTTGCTCATGTCTTATTGCTATACTATAGTTAAAGATTTAAATGCGACCGTGAAAGTACAAACAAACATCTAAAAAGGCGAAGAAAAGGAAGAACATTGTTGGTAATCAGCCGGGATACCGGCTGATGAAAAGCATTTACAGGAGTAGAGACATTCTCTTATTTAACCTGGATTTCAAACCGATTATAAAGGATTACATCCAAAGGAATTATGCAAAGACAGAATCTCTATCTCCCGAAGTTGGTAGTCTAGACTTAATATTCAATATTGCCTACCGGTACGAATAGCACAGAGAATTATTACTACAGAATGACGAAAGAGTTGTTAAGGCAGGAATTTCTTCTCCGCAGGAGCGTGTTGAGAGGTGAGGAATTACATCATACAAACCGTGTAATTGCTGAAAACGCACTGTTGCATATTTCCTCGTTTTCCCCAACATGCATACACATTTTTTTACCACAAGTGGATAAGCATGAAATAAATACGATGTTAATTATAGGAGAAATTTGGAGGTCGTTACCAAACGTGACCATTGTCGTTCCAAGGGTCGTCCCTGGTACGCGGACAATGGAACATTTTGTACTTACTCCGGAGACAACACTTATAGAAAATAAATGGGGGATTCCGGAACCTGATCCATACATTTCTCAAAAGGCTGATATTCAAGACATAGACATCATCCTTGTTCCTCTTCTAACTTTTGACACAAAAGGGTTTAGAGTTGGTTATGGTGGCGGCTTTTATGATCGCTTTATTCCTCAATGCAAATCATCGGTTATCAAGACAGGTTTGTCCTTTTTTGAACCAATTCTTGAAATTGAAAATTTGGACGAATTTGATGTTGGCCTGGACTATTGCATCACTCCCTCTCAAACTTTCCAGTGGAAATTTCCACTGGCATCCGAAGCTGTTTAAAACTCACACTAATCGGGTATGATTTTTTTGCTATACCTAATAGTTTCCCAATAACTGTAAGTTCAATAGTTGCGCTGACCTTTCAATAAGAAAGGTTAGTGATAATTAAATGGATTGACGAAGTTTGTAATTGAATAAACAAAGGGATAAACATTTGAAAATGACGGGATAATCCGGGAAGAAAGTATTTACGTATGTATAGTTGGGTTAAGAAAATGTAAAATTAATTTGACCTTCACTACAACCAATTAAAGCTTTTGTAACTCCTTAAAAAGAATGCCCCGAAAATTAACTTTAGCTATGAAGTCATATTTTACATTAATAATTGCAGCTATTCTTTTTGGACTTTGCCTTCTTGAGAAAGACCTTAAGCAACGTGCAATGAATGAACAAGTTGCAGACACAGAACTTAAATATAACAAGTCTTCTGATAGGGCAGCAAGTCAACCGACAGGTACAGCCGATAACCTCTGGATCAACTCACTGCATGTTTCAGATCTTTCTTTGCCAGATTCCACTACCATTAACGAGAATGGTCGTATTCAGGCATCCCTATAGTATTTTACAGCAGATATACACACACAAAAGTCTATTCAGCTATTGATGAATAATCAATTAGCTGAATAGACCCATAATATCTTCCTGACTGAGTTTCTTAATAAATCCTGATTCTCCACCTACCAGATCTTCTGCCAGATCTTGCTTACGTTGCTGCAGCAAAATGATTTTTTCCTCAATCGTATCCTTGCAAATCATTTTGTAAGCAAATACTTTTCTCGTCTGACCAATACGGTGGGTACGGTCAATTGCCTGACGCTCTACTGCCGGATTCCACCATGGATCTACTAAATATACGTAATCTGCTTCAGTCAGGTTCAGCCCTACTCCTCCTGCTTTAAGACTCATTAAGAATACGCGACAGGTCTGATCATTCTGGAAACGACTTACACGTCCTGCTCTGTCAACTGTTTGCCCATCCAGGTATTCATAAGGAATATTCATCTTGTCCAGGTGCTGACGTATCAGATCCAACATACCAAGGAACTGACTAAAGATCAATATTTTATGATTTGAAGCATTTTCTTCGATCTCTCTGGTAATTTCCTCCAGTTTGGCTGACTCATTCCCATAATCTTCATCTCCGGATAAAATAGAAGGAGAATCACAAATTTGACGAAGTTTTAAAAGTGCTTCCAGTATTAGGAAGCTGCTCTTATTAAGGCCTTCAGTAGCCAGTTTTTCAGCAATTTCCTGTTTGTACTTTTCCCTGAACATGTCATAAACCTTCCGCTGCTTTTTGCCCATTTCACAGAAGAGAATTGTTTCTGTTTTATCTGGCAAGTCAGTGGCAACCTCCTCTTTGGTTCTTTTCAGCATGAATGGATACACCAACCTTCTCAATTCTTCCGATTTTTCCTTATCCTGGTATTTATCAATAGGTGTAGCATATTCTGTTCGGAAAAAGTCAGCATGACCGAGCATTCCCGGGTTCAGGAATTCAAACTGTGCATAGAGATCAAAAGTATTGTTTTCTACAGGCGTTCCAGTCATTGTCAGCCTGTTTGTGGCTCTTAGTAACCGGGATGCCTTTGAAGTCAGGGAGTCAGGATTTTTGATGGCCTGTGCCTCATCCAGAATAATGTAGTGAAACCCGAAATCTCTCAAAAGCTCTACGTCACTACGCATGGTACCATATGTAGTAAGAATCACATCATATTCTTCAAAGAACTGAATATCTTTTCGACGTGTCATTCCCCTGTGAACATATAGATTCAGGTCCGGAGTAAATTTTTCTGCTTCTGCCTGCCAGTTGAAAATCAATGTGGTAGGAACTACGACCAGATTCGTATAATTCTTTTCTTTATTTTTCTGTTGTTGCAAAAATGTCAGCATCTGCAGGGTTTTCCCTAATCCCATATCATCTGCAAGACAACCTCCCCAACCGAACTCATGCAGGAAGTTGATCCACTTGTATCCCTCTGCCTGATAGTGCCTCAATGTAGCATTGATATTCTCTGGCAGGGGGACATTAGGAATCTGTTTGAAATTCAACAGTTTTTCCTTCTTCTCCTGCAACTCTAAAAATACCTCTTCATTATCCGCCTGTGATACAAGCTCATCAATCAGCGAAAAATGTATTTTAGAAAGATGTATCTGATCGCCATCCACCCTTCCGAATTTCAGAAGCGGATCCAGTTTTTTTATCCATTCTTCAGGAAGCATTCCTAAAGATCCATCTTTGAGCTGAACATAATTCTGCTTTTTGAGCAAGGCTTTTTTCGCATCTGCTAATGAAACCTTCTGATCCCCAAACATAATCTCCACCTGCATATCAAACCAGTCTATTCCGGAAGATGCACGCACGCTAAACTGACCTCTGTTTGGATTAAAGCGCATTTTCTTCAAATCCTTGAATCCGAGCAGATCATATTTTCTACTGTTCACAGCCTCTACAAACCTGAACAGCCAACCTTCTTTCATTACATGATCAAACGGAAGATAGAAAAACGGATTGCCGGTCTGATGTTTGAAGTCTGAATGTAGCGTTTCTAACCATTGCCACACTTCCTGCTCCGCATTAACATCGCGTTCCTGCATGGTAATTTTTCCATCTTCAAAACCAGTTTTAGTTTTTCGCAGATCGTGAACCATTTCTACCTCAGTATCCTCCTCATCACCCTCGTACACATACATAGGTACGATCAACAGGTTCGCATCATCTTCTTTAAGATAGATTCTGGTTTTCAGTAACTTCAAAGATGTTGATTCTATGGCATGTCTCGTCTGGAAGATTACATCAAACTGTTCAGTTACAGGCATGATCCATTCCTTCAGAAAACCTTCCGAAAAATCTTTTTTCACACGCAGCTTAAATCCATTTTCACGCATGTATACTGCCATTTCTGCATCGCTTGTAGTTGCCCAGCGGAACAGCGTATCTTCCTGGTACATGCCGAGCCAGAAGCTGTCAAAATCGGCAACCTTTTGCAGGTCAACCGGACTACCTTTATATATTTCAACGTATGGATTAAGCGTAACGAACTCACTATCTTCGGTTAGCACAAAAAACAACTTAACAGGCTCTCTGTGCAACTTTACTTTTACAAGCTGATTGTTTGTGGTAATGTGATCACTATCGGATATATAAAGCCATTCTTCATCCAGATCGTTAAAAATCTGTGATATCTGATTACCTATGTAATTTCTGGAATCGCGCTGTTGCAACAGGCTCACATCACTAAAATGTAAGTAGGCATTATAGGACCATCCTTTTTTTCGTGTATGTTTTTGCAGTCCATCTTCCAAATGTCTCGCCATACGTACCAGACGGGCTTCGGCCTCGGTAAGAACAGGCACGTCATCCGGAGAATAGTATTGACTACCACCACCAGCAACATTCCTGATACTTGTTATTTTTTGAGTTTTGCTATTGTATTTGGCAGAAAACGCTCCGAAGCCAAAATCCAGGAAATGATCTTTACCTTTTGGCCAGAAAACGAACAAAGATATCCTGTCTTCATCATCTTTTGCTGTTTCGGAAGTTGCTACCTGATAGGATATTTGCTGATACGGTAGAATACGCTCACGTAATTCATCCCAATCCTGGTGAACTCCAACCTTCTGAATGCCAGGATCAAGTTTGACGAGATGCAATGCTCCTTCTTCATCCAGCTTGAATTCGAACTTCGTGTGAAAATCTTCATCCAGTGTATATCCGTATTGAGCAAGCAGATTTGTTTTCTCTTCCGTCAAATCTCTCATCACTTCAAAGGCACGCTCTCCCAGCTCTTCCCGTAGTTTCAACAATGCTGCCAGCTTATGCTCGCATATCGGCACCCAAAGCTTTTGGTCACAGGAACAAGCAGTCCGCAGCTGCTTGGTATTCTTAACCCGGTTGAATTCTACATTAAATTGCTTCGCCTTATCATGAACAACACATATTGCATCGCCATCCTTAGCCGAAATAATATCTATGTCAGTGATCTCCTCCTTGCTTCTCCAGGTGTCGTCAAGTACTAAATTACGTAATGAAAAATCCCTGATTTCACCCAGGTCTACTACGGTTTCCTGCATTTCATACAGGATCTGCTTGATACTCGGCATTTTATCCAGAATGTACAGTATGCCTGCCACCCGATGCTTACAAAGCGAGCTTTGTCCCTGGGAGCAAGTACAGGAAGTACTGATTTGGGGAGTGAGGAACTCCCTGATCTGAATTATATAAAATTGTGTGGAATAATCACTCTTGACTTTAAATTCTGCATTCCCAGGCCCATTGTATTCCAGTTTTGCTACCTTCAAAGCACCGCTGCTATAAATGGAACGCCCACGGGACAATACTTCCTTATCAGCCCTGTTTATCAAGAAGTTTGATAACTTTTCCTTCTTTTCGTTTTCCATTTACCCTTCCTTTAAAATGCAAAAGTACGGTTTGTTTCTGTTTTTGAGAAACAAACAACGTTACTAATCACAAATCAAAAGATGGTTACTACTGAATATAGGGCTGATCGATGACACCCACATGAGCTGGTTCAGGCTTTCCTTGAATATAACTAAGCAGATATTTTCCTACATTAGGGTACAAAATTGTATGATTAAGCTCTGAAAAAGGAAGCCAAACCATTTCCAGCGCGGTTGTCTCGGCGCCATTAAGCTCTGGTACACCGGCAGTAATTTCCGACTCAAATATTATATGTAAGGTCTCTTTCTTGATTTCGTCCCATATCACCTCACCGCAAAATACCATTTTCCCGGTTTTGGTAGTAATTTTAAGTTCTTCGTGAAGCTCCCTCACTAATGCATCAGTAAGGTTTTCGCCAGGATCGGGGTTTCCACCAGGCAAGGCAAAAACATTTACGTTTCCATAGTTGTAGCGAAGTGTAAGAATCGATTCGCCTTTCAAAATCATTGCAGATGGACGTACTTTCATGAACCCGGTTATTTATTTACAGCGTGATCTTCAAATTTTAAATCACCGATAATTTAATAATTAATTAACCACCCACTACCATCTGCTCAATTAATAACATAAAAATGTGGATCACTTTGATGTGAATCTCCTGAATACGATCCGCATAACCAAAATGAGGAACACGTATTTCCACATCTGCAACGTCAGCCAGCTTTCCTCCATCTTTACCCGAAAGAATAACCACTTTCATTCCCTTTGCCTTTGCTGCCTCAACTGCTCTGATAATATTACCAGAGTTTCCACTTGTGCTCAGCGCCATGAGTACATCTCCTTTTTGTCCAAGTCCTTCTATATAGCGGGAGAATACATATTCATAGCCGAAATCATTACTTACACAGCTTAAATGGCTAACATCTGATATGGCAATGGCTGGTAAAGCACGGCGGTTATCACGATATCGCCCGGTAAGTTCTTCGGCAAAATGCATGGCGTCACAATGAGATCCACCGTTTCCGCAGGAAATAATTTTTTTGTCGTTCAGTATAGCAGCTGCCATCAAACGTGCAGCTGCTTCGATCTTTGCTATTTGCTCCGGATCGTTCAGAAAACGATCAAGTGCTTGTTGTGCTTCCTGTAATTCGTTGCTGATGATATCTTTATAATTCATGGACTTTTGATGTTGCGTCTTACGGCGATGCCTACAGTTTTATTGCTTTCAAAATATGGACTTTTCTTCCGGGCCCCGGATGGCGTTCTACACGAAAACCTGCTGCTGCAAGTGCACGCTTTACAATTCCCTTGGATGAATACGTTACGAGAACGGCTCCGGGCTCCGAATAGCGTGCAATTTTAGTAAAAATTTCTTCTGTCCAAAGTTCCGGTTGTGCACGTGGGTCAAAGGCATCATAGAAAATGACGTGATATTTGTAATCCGGTTCAAATTCCTGTAGTCGTATGTTTTCTTTCCGGAAGGTAAAATTCGGTGAAAGCTGATGTGCTTCTCCCCAGCTTACCTGATGCAGCCTGAGTAACCCTTGTGTGTTGGTTAACGATCCGTAATTAAGTAGAGAGGCCTCTTCGGGCAAAACAGGAAAAGCTTCTATTGATGTATAATGAACCCTTTTACCCAGCTCATCGGCCAGTTGCCAGGCCAGCAATGCATTCAGCCCGGTTCCCAAACCCATTTCAAAAATATAAATTACATCGTCGGCTGACGCAAGAACAGGGCGCAATCCGAGTTCTATATAAATATGAACTGACTCGGTGAGTGCACCCTGTAACGAATGATATTGTTGATTAAATAAATGACTGTAAAGTGAATGCGATCCGTCTTCTGTGATAATGAGGCGTTCCAAGGTACTCTGTTATTTGTTTACCCCTAAAAATAGCTAAATCATTCTTTTCAGAGTCAGTCGTGCGAAGAAAATCTGTCCGTCTCTTTTGACCAGCAGGTCAATATTCCTTCCGTCCCCACGCTGCATCATTTTATATACCTCGCTCATACTCAAATCATTCGCAGACAGGTCATTGAAAAAGAGAAGCTGATCCCCTTCTTTAAGACCTGCTTTTTCGGCCGGAGAACTTTCGACAATGTGATTGATAAAATAGCTGCGTAAGTTTTTAGCTTCTGCACGTATTTCCAGTCCGCTCATATCATGTTCAAATTTTTCTCTCATCCGGCTTTTGACTGGTTTCAGAACCATATAGCCATCGTGGTAATTCATCGTTACTTTGAATCTTCTGAGCAACTCACATCCGATATTTCCCTGTCTGTCGTTTCGTCCTTGTAATTTTGCACCAAAAGCGATACTGTCCGGGAAGGAAGCTACAATATTATCCATTTCATACCGACCAAGACGCATCCGGTCTATACGTCCGAGATTTCCGTTAATCACGCCATTAAGACCTCTTCCTAACTGAGCTCTAATCACTTTTTCAGGCAGTTGAAAACTTTCTTTCGGACCGCTGTTAAGAAGCAATGCATGTCCAGCTCCTGTGTCGATAAGAACGCGGATGGGTCGCTCCCGACCATCAGCAAACAGGGTGACCGCATCTGTAAAAGGTTTGGTATCCTGAATAATAATAGGATGTTTGTCACCCTTGCGAGCTTTGTATTTATAGGAGTCCTGCCGCATAAGTACAATCTCCTTTTTTGAGAAATCGATTGTAACAACAAAGTTATTGAACACGTCGTAACCGAATATACCGTGAACCGGCACTCCTACATATTCAGATAAACGAAGAAAATCCTCGTCGAGTACTACCATATTCTGATGGTTAGCCCTAAGTTTACCCATTGCAAAACGGTTGTCAATTGCGACATGCGCAGAAATGGAATTTCCCTCTCCTGCTCCGGTAAGGTTTACTTTTCTTGTAAGGCGCAGCTTATCAGGTGTGAGTACGGCAGGATCAGTAATGATAATTGAACTCACGCCGGTATCTAAAATAAACCGAAGCGAGTCCGTATCATTAATTTTTACATATAGTAAAATCAGGTTTGAATGCAGCTCGAAAGGTATACGTGCTGTTTTACTGTTTTTATCCAGAAAGTAACCGTATTTCTCCTGGGATACGTCGTGAGTAAGATCAATATTTGCGTAAGACGGGGCGATAGCCGATAGCATTACTATCGTGAATAACCACATAGACGTTTTCATCGTGGCCTCCTTTCTTTTATGTGAATTTTTAAGTTATCATTATTTAACTCTGAAATGCTGAAGTTACCTCAGCCAGAACTTCGTAAAAAAGGCGGTATTCCTCTCAAAATTAAAATATTAGATGTAAAAATAATATATTTAAACTAGATTAAACACAATAAAATCTTCAAATTCTGAAATTAATTTAAGGGCAGATATATTATAAGGTTAGTAAGGAAATTATGGTAATTTTGTTTCGCAAAATGATGGTTTCCCATAATAAATTTAACTCATGCGAAAAAAAATTGTTGCTGGTAACTGGAAGATGAATAAGCTTGTAGATGAAGCGGTTGCGCTTACATCTGAGCTGGTAAACATGGCTAATGACGAAGTGAAAGGTAATGCAAAAGTGATCCTTTGCCCGCCAGCCATTTATCTGACTACCATCAAAAAATACATAGAGAATTCACCCAATTTCTCTCTGGCAGCTCAGAACTGCTCAGACAAAGTTTCCGGTGCATTTACAGGTGAAATTTCGGCAGCTATGCTGAAAGCTATTGGTGTGGAGTATGTACTGATAGGACACAGCGAACGTCGTCAATATTTTAATGAAACAAATGCTTTGCTGGCTGAAAAAGTAAATACAGCGCTTGCAAACGCCGTTTCTCCAATATTCTGTTGCGGAGAGTCTTTGGATCAGAGACAAAATGAAGACTTCATTGGCTTTGTTAAAAATCAGCTTACAGAAAGTCTTTTCCATCTTTCAGAAGAGCAAATCCAGAATATTGTAATTGCTTATGAACCAATCTGGGCAATCGGAACGGGATTGACAGCATCAGCAGAACAGGCACAGGACATGCACGCTGCGCTTCGCGCGCATCTTGCTGATAAATATGGCTCAGCTGTAGCAGAGGAAATCTCAATTTTGTACGGTGGAAGCGTAACAGCTGCAAGTGCTGCGGAACTCTTCGCTTCTCCTGATATCGACGGAGGTTTAGTAGGAGGAGCTTCTTTGAAATCACGTGAATTCACAGAGATTATCAAAGCAAGATAAAACCATAAAGAAGCCCGGCCGGATTACATACTGACCGGGCTTTTATCTAAAAGTCATCAGGCATACTATTGCTCAGTAATTACCATTTCAACCCGTCTGTTTTTACGACGTTCTTCTTCATTCGTTGATCTGGTCAGTAACTTAATCGCACCCAGCCCCTTGGCTTCTATGCGGGTTTCTGCAACTCCATTGCTTACCAGATATTCCTTTACTGATTCAGCTCTTTTTCTGGACAATTCAATGTTTTTATCCGGATCACCCACATTGTCGGTGTGTCCTTCAATTCGTATTCCGACCTGTGGATTGTCTTTCATCATCTGAACAACATGATTAAGCTCACTGGAAGATTCCGGAAGCAACTTAAATTCAGAGGTGGCAAAATAGATATTAGATAATGTGATTGCTTCTCCTACAGCAAGAGGAACCAGATATATATCTTTTGAAAAACTCAGCTTTCCTGCAGAATCCACAGGAGCTATTTCAACATTTGCGCCATAATAGCCCGGAGCACTTATTCTTAAATTATATCTTTGTTTGCCATTGATCCCTATTCGGTAGTTACCCGACGACGATTTCACCTGTAAAGAATCACCATCTTCCTGATAGCTGATTACAGCGGCAATGGGCTCTTTGGTTTTGTTGCTGAATACAGTTCCCCTGACCATAGCCGAAGTTTCTTCCGGCTCTGTACTCTTTTTTTCAGCTGTTTGTTTTGCAGTTTCCGCGGGCTTGGAAGCTTTTGATTGAATAGCAGCCTTGGACTTGGCTGCAGTAGCACTTTTTTTCAGTGGATTAGTAATATGAACTCCATAGAAATTCCAGGTCTGAGAACCTTTTTCGGCTCTGCCTTCGTAAAAATCGAAAATTTCGATTCCTGGCGTAAGTCTTTCAAAATAGGCTATAAAATCAACTTTTTCACCTGGCTTCACTTTTTTCATACTTCCCGTAGGTATATTTTCAGCCCTGATCAGCTTAAATTTAACATTCACTTCTCCGGGTTTGTATAACCTTGTTTCCGGATCCAGCCATATGGTAGAATTCTGTTGATCCGGAAGACCTCTTGGAATCATACCTTCTGGGAAACCCTTGGGGATGGATAACTCTCTGCGAGTATCCCGATCATTAAATTGCAGATAAACGACTGTAAACTTATCAGTTAATTCTACTTTCTGAATACTGACATATTCTGCAGACTGCTCCTCAACCTTAGGATTCTCTGTGATTTGGCCGAGACTTTTGCTTAGTGAAAGGCCAATGGTAATAATGGTTACCAATAGCGATTTGAAATTCATGATGATATCTTTTTTGATGAAATATCTGCAAGAACGTACTTCCGGGCGGTATAGTTTGTTAAAAAACGTTAAACCTCACTCAGTACTTTGATCATGTATGTACTTTGACCAAAACGCGGGATCGTAGCGCTCCCAGGCATGACATGCAAAAGGCAATTGATGTCCTGTCAGTTCAAAGGTGGCAGCAGGACTTTTCTCGAATGCAAAAAGTAGTGCCTCTTTCCAGTCGGGCAGTTTCAGAAACAACTTCATAGGAATAAGGCGCGTAGCCTCCTGAGAAAACAGCATGTCTTCATTTCCCAACCAAGCCGGATAACAGACATTATAGATTCTGAGATAACGTACGAAAGACTTCGTTTTTCTCAAAGACAATCCCCCATTTAAAACATATCTATTGGTAGACAGCGCGTTAGCATAAACCTGTTTTTCGGAGGCTTTTAAGGCATCATATTCTTCGTGGTGTAGTGACGGAGCGCCAACATAATCATATCCCTTTGCACACCATTCGGACAACGCATCCCGAAATACATAGGCATCCAGTTGGTAAATCAATATAAATTCGAATTCCAGGAATGTTCTGTAAAAATCAGGCGAAGTCATGAGCCTGTTGTAGGCATCAATTCCTTTAAAATAGGTATCAGGGAAAGACACGAAAGTAATGATAGTATACTCTTCTGTCAGATGCGACAGGTCCAGGCTTTCGGGCTTTACAATTATAACGGGATACTTGCCAAGAACCGTCATGCATTGTCGTAGAGACAACTTTTCTCCAGCCGATAACTCTGGCTGGTAAACAGGAATTACAATTGCAACAGAAGGGAGGCCAAACTGATTTTTCACCTTTTTTTGTTTATTCAATAAGATCTCCGACAGCAGGCAACCACCAGTCTTTACTACTAAATGTATAATAGCCCTTTACCACATGCTGAAAAATAGGGGAAATTCTCAGAAAGCGATTTTCAGGTAACGAGGCACGTCTGTAAAAATGATTCTGAGCTAAGTATAACTTAATCAGTTTTTCTCTCGGCACAAATGGTAATTCCCTCAGCAAGAGATACATTCCATGTAGCTTATCCGCCTTTTCTTTAATTGGGATCAATTTTTCCTCTCTTGGCCGGCTGAAACGATCATTGATCCGCACGTATTCTGTTTTACTTCCAAAACCAACCTGTTGACTTTCATGTCTGCGGTAGGAAATCAGGTTTTCAGCTATAAATCCGATCTTATCTTCCAGACTCAGCACCATGGCCATCCATGCGTCATGAATCAGATCTTCCACATGCGTCGGGAATGGCATCAAACGCGTCAAACAGGATTTTCTGATGGCCAGCGTCGCACCTGTTACTACAAAACCATTGAAAAGGATTTCATGTGCTTTGCCTCCCAGCCACTTTTTCTGCATGCCTGCATTGAATTCGATCTCTTCCCATATGGTACGGCCTACCGGGTTTGAATCATTGTCTATCATCATTGCATCTGAGAAAACGGCATCTTTATCCGGATGCGCTTTCAAATAAGCAAGTTGTTTCTCTACTTTATCGATACGCCATGCATCATCCTGATCGCAAAGAAAAATAATCTCTCCCTGACAAAGATTGAGGCATTTCTCAAAGTTTTTGGTTGATCCCAGGTTTTGAATATTCGAATGAATAGCTATAGGAAATGAGCAGGAAGCCGCAAATGACATTATCACCTCAATGGTATTATCGGTCGACCCATCGTCACATACCACCAATTCATCTATCGGAATCGTCTGATTAGCAATGCTCTCCAACTGCTGGGGTAAGTATTTCGCCCCGTTGTAAGTGCACATAGCCACTGAAATCATAATGTGTATATAGAATTTTAATTTGCCAAAACACGTGCAAGTTAACAGGTGTGAGGGCGATTGCACAAATATTGAGCATCCTTTTATTAACTGGCACTGCAACTTACACGGTATACATACGATAATTAGTGCCAAAAAATATACAACAGGCATAATTTTTCTTACAAAAGAAATCAAAATAATATCCCAGATACGGCAGTGGGAAGGAATTATGAGGATAACTGAATACTTTTACCTGAAACAATTGGATGTAAATACATCATTTGAAACTAACAATCCATCTGATTATGGCATTACCCGATCAGCTTAAAAAGGCAATCATTCAAATACCTGCTAAAGAAAAAGATAAACTGTTGATTCGGCTTATTACCAAGGATAAAACGCTCACTGACCGGCTTCATTTTGAATTACTTGAGAACTCGGCCACGATACCTGAGCGAAGAGAAGAAATAACCAGCAGGATAACAAGGACCTCAAAATTTAACCAGAATACTCCTGGCTGGGTTCTCATGGATATGAGGGAACTGAGTGGAGAAATCAGTTATCACGTGAAAGTGACGAAAGACAAAGCAGGTGCTATCGAATTGAATTTGTTTCTGATGAATACCTTTATGGAATCTTATCAGAGTATTCTGAAAACCTATTCTTCCAAAGCTGACACATGCGCTCTGTACATTGCCAAAAAAGCACAAACCATCCTCAACGGGCTTAACAAACTGGATGAAGATTACAGGTTTGATTATATCCGTGACACCAATATAATGCTTGGCTTTGTACATCAGCTGTGCTCCAAGATGTATGCACGACAAATGGAAATTCCTGAAACCTGGGAATAATTAAAAAGTAATTGGACAGCTAAAACTTACAACATGGCCGGAACAGCACTATTAATCATTGATGCGCAATTTGATTTTTGTGATCCAAAAGGAGCTTTGTTTGTTCCTGGCGCAGAAAAAGATGTTGAAAATATCGCCCGGCTAATTGCTATTAAAGGCGAAAAACTGGATGCTATTTTTGTAACGCTGGATACACATCATGTGATTGATATCGCACATCCGCTTTTCTGGGAAGATCAGAATGGAAATACAGTCGCTCCGTTTACACTCATTTCCGGTAAAGCCGTGGAAGAAGGCCGCTGGATTCCGCGTTACGACAAGGAATACGTTCTTGCTTATCTTAAAACACTTGAAAAAGAAGGCGAATTCCAGCACTTTATATGGCCTGAACATTGTCTGATCGGATCGAAAGGCGCCGCGTTGGATGATACCATTCTGGATGCATTGCTTGCCTGGACACATCGCACAAGAAGAGATTATACCGCTATATCCAAAGGCATCAATCCACTTACCGAACATTTTGGCGTTTTTAAAGCGCAGGTACCTATAGAAGCCGCACCAGAAACTTTGACGAATACCTCATTTTTATCTGAATTGGAAAATTTTGATCAGGTTCTGATTGCAGGAGAAGCGCGTTCACATTGTGTTGCCACGAGTATCAAACAAATTGTAGAGCTGGCACCTGGCCTCATCTCAAAAGTTACAGTGCTCACCGACTGTATATCCGATGTTACTAACTGGGGGCATCTGGCGGACCCGATATTTGAAGATGCAGCACAGAAAGGAATGTCATTTAAAACTTCCGTTGAAGTGATTCGAACAGGGATATAAAAGTAAGACTGTATTTAAAATTTGTATTTCAATAAGAGCTGTCCCTGTAAATAATCGAAGGACTCGCCTCCGCCAGCTCCTGGCTGATAGTTCTTTCCCTTTCGGCCTATGTAGTCTTCCTTTCTGTTTACAAATGCTTTTTGAACTCCCCAGTCCAAAATCAAATACTGTGACAAACGATGACTGAATCCCAGAGATAACGCAGGAAAAAGCACCACGCCGTCTGAACGAACAGGCTCCAGAGGCCTGAGCATAAAATCATTCGTTAATTCTCTTTTAAGAGCAGTTTGGTTGTATTGAGATAAAACCAGGGACATTCCTGTAAAAAAATTCATACGTCTGTCGCGACCACCCAGAGAAAACGGATATATCCTGCCTCCGGCTTTTGCGAAAAACCCGGAGGTATTCCTTTCCCGAACACCATCATCCACGTCTGTTGTGACAATTCCTATATAATCTGTTCCAAAAGTATAACCTGCATTCAATGTTAGTCCGTAACCAGGATGTGTGGTAAATTCCGATGCTACCTCCACCGATTTGGCAACCAACGGAATTACATTAAGCCCTACCTGTTTTTCCCACTGAGCCGAACAACACACAGGAATTAGTAAAATCAGGCTAAAAATGGGAAGAAATCTTTTCATGACAGAGAAGGTTGAGTAAATACTTTTTTTGCTGGTATTAAATTTTAATCAAAATTAACCTGACTTTGCAACTGGCAAATTTTGACTATTTGAAAGTATAAGCACCTTTGTAAGTGCAATTTACTTATGTAAAAATAGATTTACTAACAGAGATCTTTACGTATAACTCTCAAAAGAAGCCGGTTTGCAAAGCAAAACTAAAAACACGAATTTTAGGTTTAAACTTTGGTCGGGAGTATATATTAACACCACCCGCTTATAATAGATTTTTATGATCCAATTACCAGTGCCGCGGATTGAAGCTGCTCAGTTTGATGACCTTGACCCCAGGCAATATATTCTTATCAAAGGAGCCCGGGTAAATAATCTTAAAAGTGTTGATGTAGCAATTCCCAGAAATAAACTGGTTGTAATTACCGGGCTTTCGGGCTCTGGCAAATCGTCGCTTGCGTTTGACACGCTTTTTGCCGAAGGGCAAAGAATGTACGTGGAGAGTTTAAGCAGCTATGCGCGTCAGTTTTTAGGACGTATGGAAAAGCCGGAAGTAGAGTATATCAAAGGCATTTCTCCCGCTATTGCTATTGAGCAGAAGGTAAACACGCGTAATTCCCGTTCAACTGTAGGTACCTCAACAGAGATTTATGATTATCTGAAACTTCTTTTTGCGCGTATTGGTCATACGTATTCTCCGGTTTCCGGAGAATTGGTTCGCAAAGACTCGGTTACAGATGTTGTCAATTTTATACTCTCTCATGAGGAGGGGCAACGCGTACTCATTCTGGCTCCGCTTCTGATCCGCGAGGGACGTACTCAAAAAGAGGAACTTTCTATTCTTCTTTCCAAAGGCTATAACCGTATCATGATCAATGATGAGGTTACTAATATTGAGGATGTTATTGAAAATGATGAAGCATACAGCCAAGCCGGGAACCAGATTTTCATTGTTATTGACCGTGCCGCTGTAAAACATGAGGATGAGGATACGCAATACAGATTGTCGGATTCGGTACAGACTTCCTTTTTTGAAGGAGAAGGTGTTTGCATTGTGCAGGTTGTAAACGGAGAGAAGAGAATATTTTCTGATAAATTCGAATTGGATGGCATCACCTTCGAAGAGCCGACGGTGAATTTATTCAGTTTTAATAATCCGTTTGGTGCCTGTAAGCGTTGTGAAGGTTTCGGTAAAATTCTGGGTATTGATCCGGATTTGGTGATTCCGGATAAGACTCTTTCCGTATATGATGGCGCCATTGCACCATGGCGTACAGAAAAAATGAGCGAGTGGCAGGTTCCTTTGATCCGCAATGCTTCCAAATTTGATTTTCCAATACACCGGCCTTTTAAAGATCTTACTCAGGAGCAAAAAGATCTACTGTGGAACGGTAACCAATATTTTGAGGGTATTAACAGCTTTATTCATGAGCTGGAATCCCAAACACATAAAATCCAGTACCGGGTCATGTTGTCCCGTTTCAGAGGACGCACAGTTTGTCCCGACTGTCGTGGATCACGTCTTCGGAAAGATGCTTCCTTTGTGAAAGTAGGTGGTGCTTCTATTACGGATCTTGTACTAAAACCTATTCAAGATGTACTTCAATTTTTCGGAGCACTGGATATTAGCGAACATGACAGACTTATTGCGCGCCGGATTCTAACAGAAATTGAAACCCGTCTGGATTATATGAACCGAGTGGGCTTGGGTTATCTGACATTAAACAGATTAACAAGTACACTTTCCGGAGGAGAATTTCAGCGTATTAAGCTGGCAACTTCATTAGGAAGTGCTCTTGTTGGCTCCATGTATATCCTGGATGAACCAAGTATCGGCCTGCATCCACGAGATACACAAAGACTTGTAGGCGTTTTAGAATCGCTAAGAGACTTAGGGAATACGGTCATTGTTGTAGAGCACGAGGAAGAGGTGATGCATGCCGCAGATCAGATTATTGACATTGGACCGGAGGCAGGTACCGGTGGCGGACATGTGGTATTCCAGGGAACCTGGGATGATATCCGTAATTTGAAAAATGATTCTTTTTCTGCCAAAGACCAGGAAACAACTTCACATACACTGCACTTTTTGTTGGGAGAAGATACTATTCCGGTACCTGCTGTTCGCAGAAAAGCACTTCATTTTCTGGACATTAAGGGTGCAAGAGAAAATAATCTGAAAGATGTTGACGCAAGGATTCCGCTGAATACACTTACCGTTGTGACGGGTGTGAGCGGATCAGGAAAATCAACTTTGATCAGAAAAATTCTTTACCCTGCGCTCATGCGTCTGAAAGGTGAATTTAGCGAAGATGTCGGGCGTTTTAATGAACTTTCGGGTAGCACAGACCGGATTATTGCCATCGAAATGATTGATCAGAATCCGATTGGAAAATCTTCCAGATCTAATCCTGTCACTTACATCAAAGCATATGATCATATCAGACAGATGATGTCAGATTTACCACTTTCCAAATCGAGAGGCTACAAACCTTCTCATTTTTCATTTAATGTAGATGGTGGTCGTTGTGAAATTTGTCAGGGTGAAGGTCAGGTGAAGGTAGAAATGCAATTTATGGCTGACATATACCTGACTTGTGAAGGGTGTAACGGGAAGCGTTTCAAGCAGGAAATCCAGGAAGTACAATATAAAGGAAAGGATGTGTCAGAGATTCTGGACATGACAGTGGACGAAGCTATATCGTTTTTCCGTGAGTCAGAACCAAAACTAGCTGATAAACTTCTTCCTCTGCAGGAGGTCGGCTTAGGTTATGTAGGACTGGGACAATCGTCCAATACTTTATCTGGCGGAGAAGCACAAAGAGTGAAGCTTGCTTCATTTCTTGGGAAAGGTTCTGCCAACAAAGGGAAAACACTATTTATTTTCGATGAGCCTACTACAGGTCTGCATTTTCATGATATTAAAAAGCTCTTGAAAGCTATTAATGCATTAGTAGATCAAGGTGACAGTGTGATCATCATAGAACACAATATGGAGGTGATTAAATGTGCTGACTGGATACTTGATCTGGGACCTGAAGGTGGTGATGCTGGTGGTTACCTGACGTTTTCAGGGACGCCTGAAGAAATGATCAAACTGGAAGGTAACTATACGGCTGATTTCCTGAAAGATAAATTGTAGCTATCCGACTTTACAGGCAAGGTCGGATAGCCCTGCTTACGGATTAGCATGTATTTAATAAGTATAGTACGATCTTTTCAGACTTATCTGACTATACAGAAAGCCTTACAGGCCACAGAAATAAACCTCATTTTCTATGAAATTATTCAAAACTGAGCATGGTATCATATTAGAAAAAGACGATGTTTACTATCGTCTGCATCAAACCGATTGGGATGAGGCTGTCAACCGCGATGATTTGTACGACTGGCTTGAACTACAGATAGAAAGCCTTTTACCCGTTACATTTTCAGAAGACCAGGCATTTCCTAATATATTAGCGCCTATTGGCTCACAAGAAGTATGGGCATCGGGAGTAACCTATTTCCGTAGTCGAACTGCCAGAATGGAAGAGTCAGAGAAGGCTGGAGGTGGAAATTTTTATGATCGTGTATATGAAGCGGAGCGTCCGGAGCTTTTTTTCAAATCGACGGCTTCGCGTGTAGTCGGTCCTGGCAATGAAGTGCGCATACGCAAGGACTCCTCCTGGGATGTCCCCGAGCCAGAGCTCACGTTGTTTGCAACGTCATCAGGTACACTTGTCGGCTACACGATAGGCAACGATATGAGTTCACGTAGTATTGAAGGCGAAAACCCTCTTTATTTGCCACAAGCTAAGTCTTATACTGGCAGCGCGGCTCTTGGGCCATGCTTATACATACCGGAGTTGCCACTCCCTGCAGATACAGTGATCGATCTCTCCATCGTACGTGGTAATGAAGAGGTTTTCAATGGAGAAATTACGCTGTCGCAGATGAAAAGAACTCCGGACGAATTGCTCAATTACTTATACAGAGAAATGGAATTCCCGCAGGGGGCTTACCTCATGACAGGAACAGGTATCATCCCCCCTTCCGATTTCACTTTACAAAAGGGTGATGTCATACATATTAGTATTGAGCCTATTGGTACGCTTACTAATACAGTTGGTTAAAAAACCTATATATATTCTTCAAATATAGATGTGGTGAGCTCTTTTTGCTCACCACATTTTTGTGCCGTTATTAGATGTATGAATGTTAAGTACACATACGTTTAATGCAATCTGAATCTGGCCTGCCTATGCCGCTATTACAATTGCTTTTGCTTTTATAGTATGCAAATTTCACATAAGCTGGGAAAGCAGTATGCTAACCCTGCATCTTAAATCATCCGGTTATACAAACAAAAAAAGCAGAACCGAAGCTCTGCTTTAAAGTTATTAGGAGAATACCGTATAACCAGATTTAGTTCAAAGAGATAGAACTGAGAAATGAAAATACCATTCCTTTAACCAACCCTACAAATTTAGAAATAACAGAGCTTTGCATCTCTTCTTCGTCCTCAGATGTGAAGAATGAAGCAGATCCTTGTTCTACTATTCTTTGATTAAGCGTAGCAACTCCAGACAATTTATGGCTGATCTGCCGGGTGATTGACACCTCCTGTTTCGCTTTGACAGTTACTTTTGCGCGGACAGCAACCTTTTCAGGTTTGCTAGCTTTTTCATGTTCACAAATCGTACTTTTTTCTGTACCTGCCTGTAGTTTTTTATGCGCTACAAACATGTTGTGTGAATATCCTGTTGCTCCGGCCTGAAGGCTAAGCAAAATAAAGAGTGTGAAGAGTTGGATCGTTTTCATGGCTTTTTTATGTCTTTTAGTAAGGTCTCTTATTTAAAATCGATGTAACTAATTAACAATACAAATATATATGTTTTATCTGGTATCTTGCAATACATAGTACCTTGTTTTTAACAAATTTTATATTTTTCTAAAATGGGATCAGAAATAGAATTTGCTTAACAGATGGGAAATTAGGGTCTTGGGTTGCATCAAAAAAATAATTTCTACCAAAACCTCCATATCAGAGGATGAACAGGACTAAAATCGTGACCAAACAAAAAGGCACTGGCTGAAAACAACCAGTGCCTGCACTAAAAAACATCATACTTTATTTTTCTCTAAAGAAAATTGTGATCGGTACACCTGAAAAATCGAAATTTTCACGCATCCGGTTTTCAAGATATCTTATATATGGATCCTTTACATTTTTAGGGTTGCTACTAAAGAATACAAACGTTGGTGAAGGCGTAGGCAACTGTATCATATACTTGATATTGATATACTTACCCCGATCTGCCGGTGGAGGATATTTTTCAATCTCCTTCTGCATTACATCATTCAGCTTAGAAGTAGAAATCTTCTTGGTTTTGTTTTGATAAACTTCCATTGCCTTTTCCATCACCTGGTGGATCCTTTGTTTTTCAACAACGGAAGCGAATACGATCGGCATGTAATTCATTGGAGCTAACCTCTCCAGCAATTGCTTCTTAAAAGTATCTGCTGTTTTGCTGTCTTTTTCAACCAAATCCCACTTATTCACCATGATAACGATACCCTTCTTTGCTTTATCAGCAAGACCGATAATGGTTAAATCCTGGCCCTCCAAACCTAATGTAGCATCCAGCAAGACGATACAAATGTCTGACTCCTCCATTGCTTTTATCGAGCGTAAAGAAGAATAATATTCCACGTCTTCATTCACCCTCGATTTCCTGCGTAATCCTGCAGTATCCGTCAGAATAAACTCCATTCCAAAGGCATTGTAATGCGTATGAATAGCATCTCTTGTAGTTCCTGCTATGTCTGTTACAATGCTGCGGTCCGTACCAGTTAGTACATTGAGAAATGATGACTTGCCTACATTAGGACGTCCCATAATAGCAATACGAGGTATTCCGGCTTCCGGATCTTCAATACCTGCAGTGTCAAAATGTGTAATTACTGCATCCAGCAAGTCACCGGTTCCAAAGCCTGTCTGAGCTGAAATAGCATATATCTCATCTCCAAGGCCTAATTCATAGAATTCAGCTGCTGACTGATATCGCTCCGTTGTTTCTGCTTTATTTGCAACCAGATAAACCGGTTTATTAAATCTGCGCAATACATTGGCAAAGTCCTTATCAAGGTCAGTCAAGCCAGTCATTGTATCTACCATGAACAGAACTACAGTTGACTCTTCTAGAGCTAACTCAACCTGATCTCTGATAGCACCTTCAAAAATGTCTCCGGAACCTACTACATACCCTCCTGTATCAATCACCGTAAAGTATTGATCTGTCCATTCACCATATCCATAGTGACGATCTCTGGTTACACCACTCTGGTTGTCCATGATCGCCTTTCTGCTTTCTGTAAGTCTGTTAAAAAGTGTAGACTTCCCTACGTTGGGACGACCTACAATCGAAATAATATTCGCCATTTATATAGCCATTAAATTTGATCCGGAAAAGAAATAGTCTTTTCCTCCATTCCTGTATTTATTTACTCTTCATATCCAAACTGGCGAAGCTTCCTTTCGTTACTTCTCCATTCGGGTTCAACTTTTACGTACTGCTCCAGAAAGACCTTTTTTCCGAAAAAAGCCTCCATATCCTCACGAGCCTGCGTGCCTATTTTTTTAAGCATTTCCCCCTTCTCTCCTATAATAATTCCCTTCTGACTTTTCCGTTCTACCAGAATTTCCGCCCGAATGACAATCATATCGTCACGTTCTTTAAACTCTGAGATAACCACTTCTGTACTATATGGAATCTCCTGACGATAATTCAGGAATATTTTCTCTCTCACGATCTCAGATGCAAAGAAACGCTCCGGTTTATCGGTAAGTTCGTCTTCATCAAAATAAGGAGGGTGAAACGGTAGACGTGTAATTACCGCATCAAACAATGTTTGAATATTTGCGTTATGTAGTGCTGAAATAGGAACGATAGCAGCAGGCTGAATCTCCTTATCCCATTCTTCCATTTTTTTCTTCACTTCTTCATCAGAAGAAAGATCAATTTTGTTGATGACCAAAATAACCGGTGCGTCAGTTCTGATCAAAAGAGGTAATACCTCATGATTGGCAACTCTCTCTCCGATTTCAGTAACAAATAACACTACATCCGCATCTTCCAGAGACCCTTTTACAAAAGTCATCATGGAGTCATGCAGTTTATATGCCGGTTTTACTACACCTGGTGTATCAGAATATACCAGTTGAAAAGGAATTTCTTCATGTTTACCATTCAGAATTCCCATGATTCGGTGACGTGTAGTTTGCGCCTTGGATGTAATTATGGACATCCTCTCTCCTACCAGAACATTCATCAGTGTAGATTTGCCTACATTGGGCTTACCTATAATGCTGACAAAACCCGCTCTATGATTCCGGAAGGGAGTTGTGTTTTCTTGAATTTCACTCATAATAGTTGTTTACAATTCGTTGACAAATTTTCAATTGTCAGACAACGAAATTTTTCCCAGCTCTAGCAGGGCCAATCTAACTCAGAAAAGCTGCAATTGGTGTTCACATTATTTCCAAAAGTCTGCTGTATGGATACCAGACTAAAGTAAAAATGCTCTTTTAAAAAGTCTATCCTTCTGATAATGATGCAAAAATACAGCTTTATTACTAGTAAGGTGAAAAATATATGTTTTCAAATCATTGAAAGATTCGCTTGAGAACCTAAAATTGCTTTGAGTAATTCTTTTAATGAATATATTTTAGCCGTGTCTATTTAATAATTAAGTAAGAATGGTCAACATATCTAACTCATTATCAGACAATAGTATTTATTTTGAGAGATTTTTCAGATTCTGTGATTGAGAAATCAGAAAATTATTTTCTATAAAAATATCATTATCAAATAAAATGTCGTATGTTTGCAGTCCAATCAACGCCGCGGGATGGAGCAGTTGGTAGCTCGTTGGGCTCATAACCCAAAGGTCGCTGGTTCGAGTCCAGCTCCCGCTACATCGAAAGCCACTTTAACGAGTGGCTTTTTCTTTTAGGCCGAGTTCGCTTCCCTGTTACCCATGTAAAAACTGGATTATTTCGAAATCTACAAAATCGTTGAAGCCATTCATGGCCTGCATATCTATCTGGAGGAGAAGAACCTTCCTCTTTCCAAACAAAAAGGACTAAAAATTGCAGTTAAACGTTTTTCTCTCTAAGACGTACATCCAGGATCTTCTAATGCCTATTAGCGCGATAGGCTTTGTATCAAGCTTCGCGGATGAAGCTCAATGATACAGGATAGAATGTAAGGGACAGATATTTAAAGCAACAATGTAAAGAGATATCAGGGTGAGCAAAGAGTTCGCTGATTTTCTAAAATCGCGGGCAGCCGGGTGGCATTTAATTGATAATAGCCAGTCAGTTGCTTCCAACCAGATGAATACTTTCACTTGGAAAGCAAGCCACTCCAACCGCAATCACATCAGCAATTATAAAGATTGATATCATCCCAAGCATGCTGGCGAATGGCCTTTGTACCTGGAGAACACTTATCCATATTTAAACATTGATAAAACCTCGTTATCGAATAGCGAACTTTATACAATCGTAGCCCATAAGGTAGACAAAGGATTGAAAGCACCGTTTGCTAGCTCAGGAATAGGCCCATAAGCTAGCTCAATCATTGAGGTTCGGAAAGAATTCCAGAGAGCATTCCAACCATGCTTACAAAACTGCTCTTTCAAGCATGTAAATCACCTCTCTGATTAATCACATCAACTATAATAGGGTTGTATGTGAGAGAGCATCATTGACATTTGCCTCATTTGGTTTTAATTGTGGAACTTTATACTTCCTACAAGACAAACGATCTCTATATACGCAAATATCTACTTAGTGACCCATGCCAAGTAAAAGGAAAAGTATTTGAGCTTAATCCAATCAGGGGATATTGTGGCGGCAAAGCTGCGCGCTCCGCCTACTTTACCAGGTCGGACCGCGTAGGTTTGATCCGCGCCGCGTAGGCCAAGTATCATCGGCGGTTCTGGCCGGGCTTGCGTACAAGCCGGGCGCCCCCGGGTTAGGCAGCCGCGCTTAACTTCTCTGTTCCGAGTCGCGACCGACCGGGGGTGTAGCCAACGTGGCCCAGCCTGGGAAGAGGTGAACATTAAGCACACAACAAAGACCATCCTTTTGAGATGGTCTTCGTTTAATAGTATTGTGGCGACTACCTACTTTACCAGGTTTGATCCAAGTATCATCGGCGGTTCCGGGCTTAACTTCTCTGTTCGGGATGGGAAGAGGTGAACACCGGACCAATAGTCACCAACAAGGTCTTCTGTTGGTTTCTGTGACTTTGGGATCTGAACAGGTGAAGCGAATCGTCGCACCGT
>NZ_JBXHAT010000004.1:0-250821 GCF_056895255.1 Dyadobacter sp. HNCC25DJ187 | reverse complement strand
GAGTATTTGCATGTCCCTGACTATTCGTCCAATCATGAAACCGTCGCGCCATTCTTCGATCAGAAAAGCGACGTTATACTGGCCCGGAGAAGTTGGTGCATCCCAAACCAGATCCCCTGAAATCGGATCAATACTAAAAGTAGCAGGTGTTGCTCCGGCTTCCGTTTGGCCTGGAGCCCCAATCAAATTTGGGTCTTCATACGGAACATTGATTCCAAAACCTGGTCTGCCTTCTTCCTGAGGTACATAAATTTTGTAGGAAAGGCTATCTCCATCCGCATCATATGCATTTGGATTGTGCACATAACGTTGGCCAACCGCTGCAAGATCAATGGGTGGATTCAGTAAAGCGGGAGTCTGATTTCTACCCAGTGAACTATTTACAAGGATTGTAGTATGAACGTAAAAGTTTAGTTGGTCCGTGTTAATACCCTTGTTAAGGTTTAGTGTATTTTCATTCCTGTTATCCATAGTCACAGAAATCTGGTAGTTCCCTGTTCCCGGAAAAGTATAAGTTGTGATATATTCATTGACAGTTGTATTCAGCCCGATGTCTCTCACGGAACTTCTGGCTACGACCTGCGATGCCCGTGGTGATGTGGAAGTGGCCGAGCCAAAATAGAAAAGTATATTGTTGGCTGCGTCAGCAGCTGGTTTCCCCCGTTGACTTACGTCAAAATATGCGGTTAATTTAATCTCATAGGTAGGTGAAGTATCCGAGATTCTGCGTGCGGTAATCTCTCCGGCGCGGAAGTGGGTAGCATTTGCCTGAAAGACAAAAAACAGACATAAAATAAACAACCATGACCTGAGCTGAAGGAGAGAATGCGTCATACTTAAATGGCTTAACGGATATTGGACTAAAACTTAAACGAAAAACAAGGTAAAAACTGTGTATAATTCCAGACGGAACTGATGTTTGTCACAAAACTTTTACATAGTGCGACAAACTTAGGTAAATGTCTCATACAGTAATCTCCGGATTCTTAATAATGATTATAAATTATAATCAGGAAGGGGAAAAAGGAGATTGATTTATTGTGTTGCAAAGGTTTGTGCCATACCTTTGAATCGTTCTAAATATACCTTATTTTTTTGCACTAAAACCGTTCGTGTTTTTTATGTCGTGGTTTACACAAACGTTAACGAGTTCCATCGGGAAAAAACTTTTGATGGCTCTTACCGGACTTTTTCTTATAAGTTTTCTGGTCATTCATGCGGGCATTAATGCCATGATTTTTTACAATGATGGTGGTGAAACTTTTTCACACTGGGGACATTTCATGGGTACGAATCCTATCGTTCGTACACTGGAAATTGGTCTGATCATAGGTTTTTTAGTCCATATTGCGGATGGACTGATGTTATGGAAAGCCAATAGAACGGCTCGTCCGGTAGCTTACAAGGTAAGCAATGCCTCAGCTAACAGTACATGGTATTCAAGAAGTATGGGCTTACTCGGTACGCTGTTGCTGATCTTTTTGGTTATTCATACCGCTCATTTCTGGATTCCAAACCGCTCAAACCAATTTGCAACAGGAGAAGAGTTAAACCTGTATCGAATGATGTTGGACATTTTTCAAAATCCAATTGTGGTTTTGATTTACGTATTGGGATGTATCTCTCTCTTTTGGCACTTGTTACATGGTTTTCAAAGTGCTTTCCAGACACTTGGGCTGAATCATGTAAAGTACAACGGCGTGATTTCCGTATTGGGAACAGGTTTTTCAGTGGTTATCTCAATACTTTTTGCACTCATGCCTATTTCGATATACCTCGGATGGGTGTACTAAAATGGGCCAAAGCTCCATTGTTTGAATCTATTTTTTCTGACTATTTAAAGTAAAAACATATATGGCAACTTCATCTAGCCTGGATGCCAAAATACCACAGGGGCCGATTGAAACGAAATGGAGTAAATACAAGTCTTCAGTCGCTCTTGTAAACCCTGCCAATAAGCGTAGCCTTGAAATTATTGTAGTAGGAACAGGTCTGGCTGGCGCTTCGGCTGCTGCTACCCTTGCCGAAATGGGGTATAAGGTAAAGGCATTTTGCTTTCAGGATTCTCCACGTCGTGCGCACTCCATTGCTGCACAGGGTGGTATTAATGCCGCTAAAAATTACCAGAATGATGGTGACTCTGTTTACCGTCTTTTTTATGATACGATTAAAGGAGGGGATTATCGCTCACGAGAAGGGAATGTTCACCGTCTTGCAGAGGTTTCCGGAAATATTATAGATCAGTGCGTTGCAGCAGGTGTGCCTTTTGCGCGTGAATATGGTGGTTTGCTTTCCAACCGCTCATTTGGTGGAACGCAGGTTCAGCGTACCTTCTACGCAGCCGGACAAACCGGTCAGCAATTGTTACTCGGGGCGTATTCCGGATTGCAGCGCCAGGTTGGTATGGGTACTGTAAAAATGTACAATCGCCATGAGATGCTTGATGTTGTGAATATCGATGGCAAATGCCGTGGTATTATTGCCAGAAATCTGATCACCGGTGAAGTGGAACGTCATGGAGGTCATGCAGTATTGCTTTGTACTGGTGGATACGGAAACGTATTTTATCTTTCTACGAATGCAATGGGCAGTAATGTAACAGCAGCCTGGAAAGCGCACAAACGTGGTGCTTACTTTGGAAACCCATGCTTTACTCAGATTCACCCAACCTGTATTCCTGTTTCAGGTGATCATCAGTCTAAGCTTACTTTGATGTCGGAATCTCTTCGTAATGACGGACGGATTTGGGTGCCAAAGAAAAAGAATGATACCCGTCCCGGAAATGAAATTCCTGAGGATGAAAGAGACTACTACCTGGAACGTCGTTACCCTGCTTTTGGTAACCTGGTTCCCCGCGATATCGCTTCACGTGCTGCGAAGGAAAGATGTGATGCAGGGTATGGTGTAGGTACTTCCAAGCTTGCTGTTTTTCTTGACTTTGCCGCTGCTGTAGAACGTTACGGAAAAGGAGAAGCGAACAAAAACAATATTGCAAATCCATCGAAGGAGGATATCACAATCTGGGGGAAAGCTGTAGTAAAAGAAAAGTACGGTAACCTCTTCGATATGTATAAGCAAATCACAGGAGAAGATCCTTACGAAGTCCCTATGCGTATCTATCCGGCGGTTCACTATACAATGGGCGGACTTTGGGTTGATTATAACCTGATGACTACCGTACCTGGGTTGTATGCGTTGGGAGAAGCCAATTTCTCTGACCACGGTGCCAACCGCTTAGGAGCATCTGCGCTGATGCAGGGACTTGCTGACGGATACTTTGTAATTCCTTATACAATTGGTTCTTATCTGGCGAAGGAAATCGGAACCGGTAAGATTTCAACTGATCATCCTGAATTTATTAGGGTTGAGAAAGAAGTTACAGACCGGATCAATACTTTGATGTCAATTCAGGGCAAAACGTCTCCTGAATTGTTTCACCGCCGTCTTGGACAGATCATGTGGGAGAAGTGTGGTATGGCGCGTAATGCTAAGGGTCTGAAGGAAGCGATCATTGAAATACGTGCGCTTCGCAAAGAATTCTGGAAGGATGTGAAGGTGATGGGTGGTAAAAATGAATTTAACCCTGAACTGGATAAGGCGGGTCGTGTTGCGGATTTCATCGAACTGGGTGAACTGATGTGTATTGATGCCTTGACACGTGAAGAGTCATGTGGAGGTCACTTCCGTGAAGAGCACCAGACAGAAGAAGGTGAAGCGCTTCGTGATGACGACAACTTCATGTTTGTATCCGCTTGGGAGCACAAATCACAGGAAGAATGGGAGCTTCACAAAGAAGAGCTTATTTATGAGAATATTAAAATTGCTCAAAGAAGTTATAAATAATAGCCCTCGGCTGTCGGCATACGGCTATCAGCCGTGTCAGGTGGCCATTCGCTTAATTAATATTATTGGTTAACAATTAACCGTTAAATGTTAGAAAAATGAGTGCAGGTAACATGCATATTAAGCTTAAAGTCTGGAGACAAAGCAATAGCAATACAAATGGAGGTTTCGAAGATTACAGTCTGGATCATGTTTCTCCGGATATGTCTTTTCTTGAAATGTTCGATGTTCTTAACGAACAACTTATAGAAAAAGGAACAGAACCGGTTGCATTTGACCACGATTGTCGTGAAGGGATCTGCGGGGCATGTTCGATGTATATCAACGGGCGGCCACATGGCCCATTAAGAGGTGTTACAACCTGCCAGCTCCACATGCGTTCTTTCAATGATGGAGATACGATTGTGGTGGAACCCTGGCGTGCAGAAGCGTTTCCGGTGATTAAAGATCTGGTTGTGGATCGTGATTCTTTTGACAGAGTGATTTCTGCCGGAGGTTTCATTTCGGTAAATACTGGTAATGCCCAGGATGCAAACAGCCTACCTATTCCTAAAATAGATGCTGATGAGTCGTTCGCTGCTGCCGCTTGTATTGGATGTGGTGCCTGTGTAGCTGCATGTAAAAATGCGTCTGCTATGCTTTTTGTATCTGCCAAGGTATCTCAGCTTGCATTACTTCCTCAGGGACAAGCAGAAAGAAATATTCGTGCTGAAAAAATGGTGGCACAAATGGACGCCGAAGGATTTGGAGCATGTACTAATACTGGTGCCTGTGCAGCTGAATGTCCGAAGGAGATCAGCCTTGAACATATTGCAAGATTGAACCGTGAATATATCGGAGCTAAATTGTCGTCATCGAACGTTTAGTCAGTTATTACAGATATGATTTTGAGAAGGAGGTGCTTTGAATCGGCGCCTCTTTTTTTGCTTTAGAACACCTCTAACGAATGGATACAGGTCGGGTTGATTTCATGGTAGTTACAACGTGGCAATCCCGATGTAATTGGTATAAATGAGAAATTGTTTCAGCTTAATCAAAGTGTCGTTGGAACGTAATGTCACATACCTACGGTATTTCTGATACCCATCCATTTTTTTTCTACTACCGATATTTCATCCCTTCGGGATTTGAGCTTAGTTGTACCCTTGACTTCGAATAATATTTCTGTTTTGCGTGATTAATCCCTTTAGGGGTACCATATTGGTAGAAAGTAGTAAGTGATTAAAAGTGCCGTAGGTACGTAATATCAGATCTTCAATCATTCAAGAAGCAAGGATCCTGTTACTGATTTGACGAGCATCTCTTTGGGATTTAAAACCAAAACCTATTCACAAAAAAACGAGGCAACCAATAGGCAACCTCGTTCTTAAAACTTGATATGTATATGACTATAAAGCCAGATATTATTTCTTAGCAGTAGTATCCGCTTTTGCTCCGCCAGATGCTGCGTGCTCTTTGTTCAGACCTTCGATGATTTTCTGAGTTACATCTAAAGAAGGATTTGCAAACAAAATTCCGCCACCCAAAGAGTAACCAAGAACATACTCGTAACCATTTTCTTTGTTATATTTCTCAATATATGAACGGATATTTTTATATAGCTGCTCATTTTTCTTTGCTTCTTCCTGTCCTAAAGACTGAGCCGCCTGATCGCGGTAAGCAACAAGATCCTGTTGTTTTTTCATCAATTGAGCTTCAGTAGAACGTGCTTGTTCCGGAGTCATTGTTTGTGCTTTTTGCTGAAAGAAAGCAACTTCATTTTGAAGAGATCTTCCTTTTGTATTCAATTCATTTTCGAGCTGAAAATTCTTGTTCTCAAGTTCTTTCTTAGTTTCTTTAAAGAAATCGTAGTTAGTCAGAAGTGAGTCAACCTGTACATATACTGTACGACGTCCCGGAACAACTTGTCCATCGGCTACCGCTGAGCCTGCATCAGGTTTGTTTGAAAAATGTAAAAAGAATAACACCGCCACAGCAAGCGTAAGTACGATGTTCCAAATCAGCGAAGTATTGTTGTTCACGTTCTTTATGTTTTATTGTTTTTTAGAAAGAGCCGCAAAGATAATGATTTGTGTTTCAAGGTATGCACATTGTTCATTTTTTACCATTTCAAAATGAAAATCTCAACTTCAGTCCATATTTAACGTGTTCAATGGAAAGAGAACAAACTAGCCAGCCCAGTTCTCCCGATCTAAACTCCGGTATTGAATGGCTTCGGCCAGATGCTCTACTTTAATGTCGTCACTTCCGGCCAGGTCAGCAATGGTACGGGATACTTTCAGAATGCGGTCATAAGCTCTCGCGGATAGCCCAAGTCTGTCCATAGCAGTTCTCAATAAAGCTTTACCTGCATCTCCAATCAGACATACCTCCTTCACCATTTCCGGTGTCATCATTGCGTTAGAGTATATATCTTTTTTGTCCCTAAAGCGTTCGGTTTGCTTGTCGCGTGCTTTTATGACTCTATCCCGAATCTGTTGGCTGCTCTCAGACTTACGGGTTGAGGCAATCTGATCAAATGACACCGGAGTCACTTCTACGTGCAGGTCAATACGATCAAGAAGTGGTCCGCTGATTTTATTGAGATATTTTTGAACGACGCCCGGACCACATACGCATTCTTTCTCAGGATGATTGTAATAGCCGCAGGGACATGGATTCATACTGGCAATCAGCATAAAGTTTGCGGGGAATTCCACTGCCATTTTAGCTCTTGATATACTGACGCGCCGCTCTTCTAGAGGTTGTCTCATTACTTCAAGTACTGTTCTCTTGAATTCAGGTAACTCGTCGAGAAACAGGACGCCATTATGCGCCAATGATATTTCTCCTGGTTGAGGAAAACTGCCGCCACCTACCAAGGCAGCATCGCTGATAGAGTGGTGAGGAGAACGGAACGGCCTGCGTGAAACCAAGGTAGCCCGCTTACCGAGCTTGCCGGCAACCGAATGTATTTTGGTAGTTTCTAATGCTTCGGGGAGTGTAAGAGGTGGGAGTATGCTTGGGATACGCTTGGCCAGCATCGTTTTTCCTGCGCCTGGCGGGCCAATCATTATGGCATTGTGTCCACCGGCGGCTGATATCTCCAGTGCTCTTTTGATATTTTCCTGTCCCTGAACATGTTCGAAATCCGCATCATATTCGTTTTGGCTGGTAAAAAACAGATCCCGCGTATCCACAATCAGAGGCACAATTTCCTTTGTCCCTTCAAAAAAGCCGATAGCGTCTTCCAGTGTTTCAACAGGTATTATATCAATATTGTTAACAATTGCGGCTTCATGTGCATTTTCAGCTGGTAATACGAAACCTTTGAAACCTTGCTTTCTTGCTTCAATAGCAATAGGTAAAACTCCTTTAATGGGCCTGAGCATACCGTCCAGTGAAAGTTCTCCCATAATCACATAATCTTCTAACTCTTTTGCAGTTGTAAGCTGTTCCGATGATTTCATCACAGATAGTGCAATCGGCAGATCGTATGCTGAGCCTTCTTTGCGTATGTCTGCAGGGGCCAGGTTCACAACCACTTTCTGGCGTGGCATCTTGTAGTCGAAATATTTCAGGGAGGCTTCAACCCGTTGCTGACTTTCCTTTACGGCACTGTCGGCAAGGCCAACCATAAAAAAACCAAGTCCCTGTCCCACTGTCACTTCAATAGTGATCATATTGGCGTCTACACCATAGACGGCACTTCCAAAGGTTTTAGCTAGCATGTGTGATTATTGTTGATGAATGAAATTGAGTATCAGAACCGGAGGTAAAATTATAATTATTTATGAAACACCAAACTGTTGATTGTCATTCCACTACCGCAGATACACATATATACGTAGGAATAATACCTGTGGCCCTTATCCGTACCTCCGCGTCTTCTGCCTGCGTATTACCTGTTAATACAAGAGCTGTATCCAATCCGAATTTATTGCCTCCTAAAATATCAGTCTGTAGGGTATCTCCGACCATCAGAATAGATCGTTTGTCGACATTCGGATAATTTTTGATATGCTGGTAAGCAAAAATGAACATTTGAGGATCCGGTTTGCCAAATCGTATGAACTGGCGCCCGATGGTATCTTCTATCATTTTGGCAAGTGCCCCCACGGCTATAGAAAGCCGGCTTTTTGAAGCAGGATATGTCTTATCCGTGTTGGCAACGATAACCGGAATATTGCGTTTCCTGAGTAAATTGAGTGTTTTGGTTAAATCTGTATTCCAATCAAAACCTTCATCATCCAGGAAAACCAAAGCATTTACATCTCCGACCGAGTCAAGATTCAATTCCCTGATGGATAGGGTTTTCAAACCGGAAGTGCCAATATAGTGGGCCGAATTGTCAGTGCCGAGATAGGCAACAACGCCATCCCGCACCTTATAGTCCAGGTACTCCCTCGCAAGCATACCAGAGGAGATGATGCGGTCGGGTGTGACGTCATTGATACCCAGTTTCACATAAGATTCAGCGAGCTGTTCCGGGCTTCTGGACGCGTCATTGGTGACAACATAGAAATCTTTATCATTCTCTCTTAGATATGCAAAGGTCTTTTCTATGCCGGGAATCAATCCATTGTAGGTTTTGAGTACACCAAATGCATCGAAGAAAACAACTTCATATTTGGAGAGTATAGATTTAAAATTGTCCAGTATCATGTGTTAGTATCTTAGGAGTGAAATAAAAATTTACTACAGATTGAGGTGACGAAGGATTTTTTCTTCATCAAAACCATCGATAGCAGGAAAATAAAGTTCGTATGCTTCCTTTTGCAGCTTGGTACAATAGGATCTGTGAAAGAAATACTTTCCGTATTTGATCACATAATTGAGAATAAAAAACCGGTACGCCTCCTTTATGAACCTGACTTCTCGTTCTGTTAGCGGATATATCTTGTGATATTCTTCCAGAAAAATCATAAACCTGTCTTCCGTAAGTGTGCTCATCAGATAGCTGAAGACTGTCCTATCGCCAACGTTGGAAACTACCCTGCTGAAAAAATAGAAATCCATAATGCGGGAGGATACCCGGAACCAGTCGTAATCCCAGCGGGAGAAAAAACGCAGGTCGTCGGTAACGGAAAAATTACCGATGTTCCAGTCCACAAATACTGGCATCAAATCGAATCCGCTGACGTTGAGGCGCTGTATATTTTTCAGGAATATATCACATTGCTTTTTTAAAATGTGGATAAAGCCCCGGTGTTCATACTGTCCGGTATCTGTTTCCAGGATGTCGAGCAGATGCTGAATGTCCGTCCTCAGGTTTTTAGAAGATTTGGGAATCGACTTTCCGGCTCTGAAACTGGCAAGGTGAAACTTAGCTGCTTCTTTCCCCAGTTGCCGGATCTGGTCTTCATTGAGCCGCCTCGGGAGCCTGTTCATGGCTCGGATCGGATTGTAGCAAACTACCCAGGTGTCTACAAAGTCTTCCTGATAACGATAAGTATATACCTGATTGTTCTTCATCAGCGATCTGGCGAGTACATTTTCATAAGGATACAGGAGGTTGTTAGCCAGTGTCTGTATGATGCGGTGGTCTTCCTTGAAATGCTCATACTTGCCAAAGTACGAAAGCTTGGCAATCACAACATCGTCGTTATCGAGCGTAACACGAAACACGTGGTTGGTAGAAACTTTTGCACTTATATCTTCAACAAATTTTACACCGATAGAACTGTCGAATCCTTCCCAGGCTTTTCTGATGATAGCCGGATAATCTTTTAAACGCATTGTAATGATGATTGGGTTTATGCCCGCTTACTGCACTCTGAAGGATTTTCCATCCCTGACAAAGTTACTAACTTCACATTCGATGATGATACTCATCTTTAAAGTAAATGGATTAAAATGAAATAATCGCATGAAATTTCAGGATTGAAATTGGTTTCGTTTCCCTAAGAACTCTGTATACTGATTACAATTTCCAATCTTTTGCTTTATTTTGTATATAAAACTTATCCAAGCTGCTTTGTTCTTCTACTTCTCCCGTTTTTTGATACGCCTCGCGCTGCCCATTTTTTTACGCAGACTGATGGTTATCAATTTTAACAGACTTCCACGAAAAGGGCCTTTGCTTCTGGCTTCCAATCATCCCGATTCTTTTTTTGATGCGCTTGTTATTGGCGCAACATTAAAACAAATGATCCATACCCTCGCAAGAGGTGATGCCTTCAAAAAGCCAGCCGTTGCTTTCTGGCTAAGGCAAATTAAACTGATACCGGTTTTTCGTGGCTCAGAAGGCAGGCAACAGGTTAAGAACCTGGATGCAACGACAAAAGAAAGTCTTGCAGCGATGAGGGATGGTGATGCTGTAATAGTATTCTCTGAGGGTGTGTGTGTAAATGAGTGGAAACTCCGACCACTTGGAAAGGGAACTGCTCGTATGGCTTATCAGGCCTGGTATGGCGATGACAGTCTTACGGATATGCTCGTGGTACCCGTAGGGATGAATTATGAGCATTACAGGGGAACAGGAAAACGTGTTTCAATCCGTTTTGGAGAGCCTATTAAAAGAAATGAGCTTATTACAGATCCGGAAGAATATGAAAAATGGCTTCGGGAATTCAATGAGATCCTTCAACAGAAAATGAATCAGGAAATCCTGACTTTGCCGGAAGGTTTGACCAAAGCAGAGCGCTCGCAGGCAATGGATGCTTTTTTCGGTCCTGAGTCTATACCTTCTAAAGGAAATATAGTTTTCCGTGCAATAGGATGGTTAGGTCGGTTAGTTCATCGGCCTTTATATCATTTTTTTACTAAAAAAGTTGCCAGAATGACAGCCCGTACGGTATTCTACGATTCTGCACTTTTTGGGATGTTGCTTTATATATATCCCGTCATTGTTCTGGTTTTATCCGTCATACTTGGGCTTTTTGCAGGCTTTAAGGCTGGTTTATTGCTTTTTGCCGCGCTTCCTCTTTTAGCCTGGATGGGTAACAGATACAGGTAACAAAAGTGAACCATGCCATTGTAAGTGGCATGGTTCACTAGTTATTTAGTTTTTCACTCTGTTCAGGCTGAGTAATTTCAGCATCCAGTCGCCAAGTGGCTTTTGATTTTTGCGTTTCTGTATATCCAGGAACCATCCTATTTTTTTGAGAATAGGTAGTTTGTGCGTTTCAACAAGTTCAATCAATGTACCGTCCGGATCTTCTACATAGGCAAAGCGCCCTGCAGCAGATTCCATACCAAATGATTCTTCGCTATCCACGGTAAACGGATATCCTTTCGACTGAATTTTTGTTTTCAGTACAGGCATATCAAGCGTATCAAAGCAAAGGTGGATGTATCCGCAGTCGCCCCAATAACGGTTTTCAAAAAGTTTCTTTGGTTTGCGGTCCAAAGCTTGTAGTAATTCAATCTGAATATTCCCCAAAAGTTTAGAAAAGGCACCTACCGGAGTGAATTTTTTTCTAAGTAAAACCCTGCGATAGCGCTGGCCTGCAATAGAAGTAGGCAAATCTTCAAATACATCTGTTTTGTCATAGACGATCTCCATAGGATCGAGCAAATTGCTGTAAAACAACAATGCTTTGTTGATGTCGGATACGCCTATTACAACACCTGACACGCCTCCAACCGGATGACCTGTTTTTTGAAACCAGGAGGTATCGCTGGTGATCTGGTATATATTTCCGTACGGGTCGCTACCCCAAAATCCCTCGCCTTCGGGTAATGAGACTAAAGGCCCTACGGCTTCTTTTGATTTACTTTTGACATGCTCATGCGCCTTCTTCACATCAGGAGCCTTGAAACGAATTGCATTTATTCCTAAATCTCCCAATTCCATTTTGAATCCGGCTGGCTGAGATACCCGGCTGGTAAACGACCAGATTTCCAGTCCGCCACCTCCAGCCATATTAATGGCCAAAGCTGCATGTCGCTGATGTACTTTACCACCCGTGTAAGGAGTCATGAGAGGAGCTTCAGCCTTGTCGTCAAATACAGGTACATCGAAACCTAATACCTGACGATACCATTGCCACGCTGCTGGTACATTTTGAACACCAACACCTACTTGTTGGATTCCGGAAATAAGTGGAGTACTCATGGATTGAGAAGATTATTAAAACAGATCTATAAAGATCAGGCTGTAAAATACGTACAAGGCCGCAATTTTACGAAAATAAAATAGGAAAATGGCAGTGCTTTTATAAATAGAATACACGTTAATTAGGCTTTTAAGGAAAGATTAGCTGAGCGTAGATCAATATGAGACATATGCGATACTATACAATATGCATAATGTGCTGTTTATACTTAAATCTACATATGGAATTAGCAAATAGAAATCAGCAAAATTGATTAGCGTGAAACGGGTAATTATTTTCACAAATGCGGAATCTTACTTTCCTAATAATGTGTACCTTTAACGGTAAAATTTTAATTTTTTCAGTTGCACATCCAACAGACAATGTAAGTCGTATATCTAACGGGCATTGTCTCAATTATTAAGTAATGAATCAGTCGGTAGTAATTGCACCAATTCAAGAGAGTTTAGTCAGTTTCATCAGTTCAGCAAACTATTCAAAAGTATTTGTAATCGCTGATAACAATACAAAAAGGCATTGTTATCCCCTGATAAAAGCGGCATTGCCTCCTCACAAGATTGTCTCGGTTGCCAGTGGAGAAAAGTATAAGCTGCTTTCAACCTGCGAGAAAATATGGGATGCCATGACCCGTGAAGAGCTTGACAGACATGCGCTTGTAGTGAACATTGGCGGAGGTGTAATTGGTGATATGGGTGGATTTTGTGCTGCAGTATATAAGAGAGGAATAGATTTTTTACAAATTCCGACGACCTTGCTATCACAAGTGGATGCAAGTGTGGGAGGTAAATTGGGGGTTGATTTTCAAGGATTTAAAAATCATTTAGGGGTTTTTAATATTCCTAAAACAGTACTGATCGATCCTGTTTTTTTGAATACCTTGTCGGTAAGAGAAACACGGTCAGGCTTTGCAGAAATTGTTAAGCATTGCCTGATTGCTGATCGTGCGAAGTGGAAACAGATTAGTACAATCGATTTCGAAGATCAGAATTGGGCAGATCTGATTGAACATTCAGTAAATATTAAACAGGCAGTCGTTGATCAGGATCCAACTGAAAAAGGATTGCGGAAAATATTGAACTTCGGACATACACTTGGTCATGCAGTAGAAACGCATTTCCTGAGTAAAGCACCATCTCAAAGACTTTTTCACGGAGAGGCGATTGCGGTAGGTATGATCATGGAGAGTTATTTGTCATTCAAAAGGGGAATGATTGATGCTGAAACACTGAGTAACATTGAAGAATTTATTTTTGCCACTTATGGAAAGGTGAAAATAGCTCCTGATGAAGTGGATGCAATTGTGTCACTCACGCGGCAGGATAAAAAAAACAAGGGTAGTGAGATTCGCTTTTCTTTGTTAACAGGTGCAGGAAGCTGTGCCTATGACATTGTCGTTTCTCTACCTGAAATGCGTAAGGCAATAGCTTATTACATGGGTTAGCAAGGTGTAGAGGGGCGTAAGCTATTGGAAATTTTTGAGGGAATGAACTATTGAGTACATTTTTATAACCTGACAAAAATGAAATGCTTATGTTAAAGTCTATTAAACCGTATGCTGCTGCAATAATAGTGCTGTTGCTGGCAGGTTGCTCGAGTGGTCGTAAAGTGTTTGTGGAGCACGATTACAGTTATGAGACCAACTTCAAAGATTATTCCTCATATACTTTTCTTGAATGTGAGCGGGATACCAACAATCTCTGTACAGAAATTTATGAAGCCATCAGGCGACAAATGCAAGTAAGGGGCTACAAGCTTACTGCAGACAAGCCAACGCTATTGGTGAATTATGGTATCTTTTACGACAATCTTCGCTACCAAGGCTATATGCAGCCGGTTATTAAAAACTGGGTAGATACAGAAAATGACGGCTTCCGGTACGAGCCGATCAAGTATGCGCTGGATAAAGGAACACTCATTGTTTCCTTAATCGATGCAGAAAGTGATCAGGTAGTTTGGAGAGGATATGCCTCCGGAATTTTTAAAGGTGCTGAGAATACAAATAATCACTATAGAAGTGTTGTACGTCGCATTTTTGATCAGTACCCGCTATTTGCAAAAGGTTATGATCCAAGAAGGTATAGTGAGCAGGTAGGACGGTGATTCAATTAAGAATTAAGAATGAAAAATGAAGAATTATGAGTGAGGGATCTTTTAACTCTTCATTCATAACTCTTCATTACTATCTAGCTTATCTTAATTTCAATGTTGCAAGTGTGAGGATTGCAAGAATAACTCCTACAACCCAGAAACGGGTTACGATCTTTGCCTCATGAATCCCTTTTTTCTGATAATGGTGATGAAGCGGAGACATGAGGAGTATCCGCCTTCCTTCTCCATATCGTTTTTTGGTATATTTGAAATAACTCACCTGCATAATTACTGACAGGTTTTCTGCCAGGAAAATACCGCATAGAAATGGAATTAACCACTCTTTTCGGATAGCAAGCGCTACTACGGCAATCACACCACCCAACATCAAACTACCTGTATCTCCCATAAAAACCTGAGCCGGATAAGCATTATACCACAAAAACCCTACGCAGGCTCCAATCAGCGCAGCACAGAAAATCACCAGCTCTCCGGAATTTGGGATATACATAATATTCAGGTACTGAGAAAACTTGGTATTTCCAGACAGGTATGCTAATACCCCTAATGTCAATGCAATGATACCGGAAACTCCGGCTGCCAGTCCATCAATACCATCAGTAATATTGGCTCCGTTTGAAACTGCCGTAATGATGATAATGGCAATAATGGTATATACAACCCACGTATATTCCTCCGGCAACCATCCAAATAGCAAAGCCCTGTAGTCAAATTCGTTATTCTTGATAAAAGGAATAGTGGTTACAGTAGGATGGATAATATCTCTGTAACGCTGTACTTCACCGATCGAGGAGCTGAACAATGGTTGCTCATATACACGGATTTTTACACTATCGTTAAAGGATAAGGTAAGCCCGACGATCAATCCAAGTCCGACCTGGCCGGCAATTTTAAATTTACCGTGAAGACCATCTTTATTATTCTTGAATTTTTTGAGATAATCGTCTACAAATCCTATCAGTCCTGTCCATAACGCGGTGATAATCAACAAGACAATATAGACATTAGTCAGTTTTGCAAACAGTATGACCGGTATTAAAAGAGAAGCGAGTATAATAAAACCACCCATAGTTGGAGTTCCCGCTTTCTCCATTTGTCCTGCGAGACCCAAATCTCTGATTGATTCTCCCATCTGTTTCTTTCTCAGAAACTCAATAATCCATTTACCAAAAGTAGCAGCGATTACAAGAGAAAGAACGGTAGCGCCCAGTGCCCTGAAAGATATATATTGAAACACACCCGCTCCGGGTATATTAAAATGTCTGTCAAGGTAATCGAATAGATAATATAACATGAAACAGAAATTGGGGTGACGCTGCAAAGTTGCGTCTTTTCACAGACTACACAAAAACTGTTGCTACATTTAGCGTAAACAAATGCCCGACTTTGACACCTGAAAGGTCAAAATTGAGCGTTGTACTAATACAATGTATTATCTGTTAGCTTTTGCGGGAGATAGAAAATGCTTCTCCCAATATTTCCTTATCGTCAAAGTGGTGTTTAACACCCTGTATTTCCTGGTAGTTTTCATGGCCTTTACCTGCAATCAGGATAATATCTCCCGGGTTGGCTTCTGAATACGCGCTAAAAATGGCTTCTTTACGATCTTCAATCACGCTCGTTTTTTTATAGTCCAGTGGTGGTATGCCTCTCTTCATTTGTTCGAGAATAATAGTTGGATCCTCGAAGCGGGGATTGTCAGAAGTAAGTATCACTCTATTGCTGTATTTACAGGCAATTGCCGCCATTTTTGGCCTTTTTTCTATATCACGGTTTCCTCCGCACCCTACTACGGTAATTACCTTTTCATTACCATTCCGAAGTTCTGTAATGGTTTGAAGTACATTTTCCAGGGCATCCGGCGTATGGGCATAATCAACAATTCCGACGATCTGATCAGCCGAATGGAATTGCTCGAATCTCCCGGGAGGACTCTGTAAAATGGAAAGTTCTGTAAGAACTACTTCAGGATCTTCGCCAAGTAGCACGGCAGCCCCATATACTGAAAGCAGATTATAAGCATTGAAACGGCCTATTACCCTGAACCACACTTCACGCATATTGATTTCCATGTGCATTCCTGCAAGCGTATCAGAAATCATTTTGCCCTTGTAGGTAGCAAGTGTTTGCAATGAATAGGTTTCTATGCGTGCTCTTGTATTTTGCACCATTACCGATCCGCGGCGATCGTCTACATTTACCAGTGCAAAGGCAGACTTCGGCAGTTGGTCAAAGAAGCCTTTTTTCGCCTTGATATAGTTGTCAAAAGTCTTGTGAAAGTCGAGATGATCGTGGGTGATATTCGTAAAAATACCTCCTGAAAAATGTAAACCTGAAATCCTGTGCTGTGCTACTGCGTGTGAGCTTACTTCCATAAACACATGTGAACAACCCTTTTCGAGCATGGTTGCAAGTAATTGGTTGAGCGCAATAGCGTCCGGTGTAGTATGTGTAGATGGAATAACTTCGTCTTCTACCTGATTCTGTACGGTAGAAAGTAGGCCACAACGATATCCCAGATTCCTGAACAGTTGAAAAAGAAATGTAGCTACTGATGTCTTTCCATTCGTACCAGTTACACCAACAAGCGTTATCTTCTCAGAAGGGTTTCCGTAAAATGTTGATGCGATTAGTCCCATTACCAGAGCCGAATCAGCGGCTTTCACATAAGTTACATCAGCATTGATTTCTCCGGGAAGCTCTTCACACAAAATAGCCGACGCTCCTGCTTTGGTTGCGGTTGCTATAAATTGATGGCCATCGGTCTGTGTTCCTCTTAACGCGATAAATAAGCTACCAGCTGTGACTTTCCTTGAGTCCAGTACCAGATTTTGAATCGTGACGTCTGCGGAGCCCGTAATGTCCAGTTTTTCAATATTTTCGATAAGTAGAGCTAAGGATTTTCCCTGACCAGCTTCCATATATGAATTCTTACTGTAATGTTAATAGGATAGTTTTAACTCCGGTTCGGTTAACCCCCGGCGCAATAGATTGTTCGACCACCTTGCCTGATCCTTTAAAAGTAACTTGATAACCTCTGTTTTCGAGCAGGTATAGCGCATCCCTCAGAGGAAGTCCTGCAAGATCAGGTACATCCCTTGAATTGACCGGCAGAGATTTAAATCGGGCTTTGCCCTTGTTAGCAATGGTACCCACAGCATAATCCGAATCCGTATTAAGGGCCGGCAAGCGAAGTTTTTCATTGATAATCCGGAGATCAGAAGATTTCCCTGCCCACTTTACATCGTGTGCGGCTTCAGGAATAGAATCCTTGACCGGCTTTTGAATAGTTACGTCGTACGCATAAATTCTGTCGGCTACCTCTTTGAAAACCGGTGCTGCAACGCTCCCGGCATAACGGGTATAATCCGCTCCTGAACTTTTAGGGTTGTCAATGATGACGATACAACTGTATTTAGGCTTGTCGGCAGGGAAATATCCTGCAAATGAAGTGTAGTTTTTCCCTTCTGTATAAATTCCATTAATCAGCTTACGCGCCGTGCCGGTTTTTCCGGCAATACGGTAAAGATCCTGTTTTACACTTTTTGTAAGGCTATTAGCTACCACACCTTCCAGCATCTTTTTTACTTTTCTGATTGTTTCCGGAGATGCAATAGGTTTTTCCTGGGTGTAAGGTTCTATCTTATCTTCTACCTTTTCAGCGCTGCGCACCTCTCTTACCAACATAGGCCGTACCCAATAGCCGTCATTCGCTACTGCATTATAAAATGTCAGCGTTTGTAGGGGTGTCATTTGCATTTCATAGCCGTGCGCCATGAAGTACATCGAATAATTACTCCATAATTTAGAACTGCGATCTCTGATCAAAGGAGGTTTCTCGCCCTTCATGTGTATACCTGTAGGAGCTGTCAGGTTGAATTGTTTCAGATAACCCAGATACTTATCAGGCTTGGTGGCAAAATATTTCTGCATCAGTAATACGGTACCGATGTTGGAAGATTTCTCAACCACCTGCGATGCGGTAATATTGCCGAATCCACCCCGGTGTGCATCCCTGATCGTATGGTTACGAAAGCGTAGTGCGCCTGATCCCGTGTTTACCATCACCTTATCCGGATCGATTCCTGTCTCCTCCAGAATAGCCATCATGGTTGCTAATTTGAAAGTAGAGCCCGGATCATTGCTACCGGCTAATGCATAGTTGAAAACTTCTTCATATTTGCCATTAGAACGCTTGGTTAGGTTGGCCATTGCGCGGATTTCGCCTGTAGCCACTTCCATAATGACTACCGATCCGAAATCGGCATCCATCTCTGTCAGTTTACGACGAAGTGCAATTTCGGTCATATCCTGGTAATTCATATCCAGGGTGGTATAAATATCTCGTCCTGCTTCTGGCTGCACATTCAGTGCATCTCCCACAGGAATTTTAATACCTCCTTCCACTTTTTCCACCCAGCCAATTCCGGCTTTTCCTTCCAGTTTTTTATCAAAACTGGCTTCTATACCGATGTAACCTCTTCCACTTTTTGGGTCAGTACCACCAATGGTTCTATCCGCCATCGGACTGAACGGCTTGTACCGTTTGTAAATGGTTTCGAATTTTCCGCCTCCTCCTTTCCGGGACCTTTCAAAAAACGGCCATTTTTTTATCTTTTCCCTGTCCAAATGGCTTATTTCTCTCGCCTTGAGTCTCAAGTAGCGCTTGGTTTTGCTATTTCTGTAACGCAGAATTTTGGTTTTGTACTGAGAAGCAGTCATTTCACCAAAGCTTTTCGAAAGCAAGTTCGACAGCTGATCGATATGTTCAGAAAAATAAGTGGAATCTGCCACTTTAGTATCCAGGCCAATGAAATAATAGGGTAGAGAGGTGGCCAGCAAACTATTATCGCGGGAATAGATATTACCTCTCATGGCTGGAATAGTATCCAACTTAAGATCATTCTTAACCGAATATTCTGCCCAGGTTTTGCCCTTAAAAGTATCGTAATACTGCACGCGAAGCAGTTTGATGAAGACCAGAATTGCCAGTCCCACCAGAGCCCAACCAACCACCCTTGCCCGGCTGATCAGCGCTTTCTTATTATTTTGACCGCTTTCTACGTCGTTCTTCATGAATTATGGCAATCGATATTACTGAAATCCGGAATGGTACTTTTAATAATTATTCTTCCTTGCGAATGATAATTTTTTTAGGAGGTGTAAGATTTTCTTCCAATCCTGCTTCTTTCATTTTGTCAATCACTACGGATTGTCTTTTGCCTTTCATGTATTCTGCATGAATGGATGTGTATTCGGCCCGGAGATCGTCCACTTCCTTTTTCAATTTGATACTTTCACGAACATAACTTTCCGATTCGAAGCCGATTCGCTCGTATACGACCAGCAGGATTACAATCCATCCGAAATAATAAAAATATTTGACAGGAACACGCTCCTCTTGTCCCGGTACTTTTTCTCCGAATACCTTGTCAAGTGGTAAAAAACGGTTCAGCCAGTTGAAAAGGCTATATTCCTTCTTCGGCTTCTTGGGCTTCGGCGGAATCGGTTTAGGTCTTTTCTTGTTTTCTGACATTTCTTATTTATTGTTGATGACCTGTATAGAAGTATCTAATTTGCTTTTAAGCCTACTTTTGAGCTACCCGTAATTTCGCACTGCGAGCACGCGGATTTCTGGTAACCTCTTCCTTGGTGGCTTCAATTGGCTTCCTTGTCACGGCCCGTAATGGCTTTATTTCATTGCCGTAAAAGTCTTTTTCAACTTCTCCGTCAAACTTTCCCTTTTGTATAAAATTCTTCACGAGCCGGTCTTCCAGAGAGTGGTATGACATCACAACGAGTCTTCCGTTTTCAGCCAATACTTCGGGAGATTGTGTCAGAAATTCTTCCAGTACCTTCAGCTCATCATTCACCTCAATGCGTAATGCCTGAAATACCTGAGCGAAATATTTATTCTCCCGATGCTTCGGTGCATACCTGAGCAGGATTCCTTTCAGATCATTGATGGTTTCAATCGATGAATTATGGCGGGCAGAAAAAATAGCTTCTGCGGCAGTACGGGCGTTGTGCACTTCTCCATACATGCCGAATATTCGCTGTAATTCTGCAGCGGACCTTACATTCAGTACTTCGCGAGCTGTTTTTTCAATATTCGGATTCATACGCATATCCAGATCTGCATCAAATCGGGTAGAAAAACCACGTTCGGGCGTATTGATCTGATGTGAAGATACACCAAGGTCAGCCAGGATGCCATCTACAGGACCTGATTTATGAAGACGCAAGTATCGTTTTAAATGGCGAAAGTTGGCTGCAATAAATGTGAAACGTTCATCATCCTTAAATTCCTCGGCGTTGGCTGCCGCATCAGGATCCTGATCAAAAACATAAAGCTTACCAGTCGTCAATTTACCGAGAATGGCACGCGAATGCCCACCACCACCAAAGGTAACATCTACATATATTCCATCGGGCCGGATATTCAATCCATCCAGGCATTCCGACAGCATGACTGGTTCGTGATAAGTACTTTGAGACTCCATTTATTAAAAGCAACGTGCGTAGGAACTATTTCTTGCCAAGAGGCAGTTACAAACTTAACAATTTTAAGGCGTAGGAATGGCCGTTGTAGGAGGAATTAATTTTTGAACGTAAACGGTAAATTTGTTTCAAATATTTGAATATGAGAATACTAAATTATATAGTCGGTTTTTTTGTGCTGGCGGCTGTGGTGGCTTGCAGCTCTTCTGTCGATCAGACTTTGAAAGAAGGTAACTGGCGGGCAACATTGCTGAGAGACGGACAGGAAATTCCTGTTCTTCTGGAAGTCAGCCAAAATCCGGATAAAAAAACCTATACAGTGGTGTCTGTCAATGGGGAAGAGCGTCTTCAACTGGATAGCGCTTATTTCGAAAACGATTCACTGCACATTCCGATGGAGCTTTTCGATTCTGAAATAGTAGCCGCCGTAGATGGAGATAAACTGACCGGTACTTACAGCAGACTTAAAGAAGGTAGTATTGTTGGTTCTTTACCATTCAAAGCTGTTCATGGTGAAAGTCACCGTTTTTTTAAAGAAGGGGTTGCTAAAAGTGAAAAAACGCTTGATGGAAAATGGTCTACTACTTTTTTGAATCCTGCTACGGGAGATTCAACCCTTGCAGTCGGGAATTTCACGCAAAAGGGAAGCGCGGTACAAGGTTCATTTTTAACACCAACCGGTGATTACCGATTCCTGAATGGCAATATCAATGGCGATAGTCTGTACTTATCCACATTCGATGGTTCTAATGCAATGCTTTTTAAAGCGGCTGTAAAGGCGGACGGAACGCTGAAAGGAGAACTATGGTCAGGTTTGAAAGGCTATAAAACATGGACCGCCAAACTAAATCCTGATGCTAAATTACCAGACGCTACCAAGCTTACTTTCCTGAAACCGGGATTTGACAAGGTTGATTTCAAGTTTCCTGACTCTGATGGGAAAATGGTTTCACTCAGTGATCCACAATACAAGGATAAAGTGGTGATTATACAAATACTAGGTTCGTGGTGCCCCAACTGTATGGATGAAACCAACTTTCTGGCCCCATGGTATAAGAAAAACAAGGATCGTGGTGTTGAAATCATCGGACTGGCTTTTGAGCATTCGGATAAACCGGAGGTGTCCAATCCCAAATTAAAAAGAATGATCACCAGGTTTGGAATGACTTACCCTGTATTGTTGGCAGGTACCAACAGCGATGAGGCTACAGGCAAGGCATTACCGATGCTGAACAAAGTAATGTCGTATCCTACTACCATTTTTATAGATAAAAAAGGAAAAGTTCGGGAGATTCACACGGGCTTCTCAGGCCCCGGAACAGGTAAATACTATGATCAGTTTGTTGAGGATTTCAATGGACTGATGGATAAAATGATTGCTGAAAAGTAATATTAAGGTTCCTTGTTAGCGCTGCACTGTGTTGCAGCGCTAATTTTATGCAACAAAATTAGTATGCTTGCATAATATTCCTGTCTTTTCTTACATTTGTGTATAGGTCAAATGATTCTGACACCGTATAAAATCCAAGATATGCGCAAGGAAAAAACCATAGATTTCCAGATAAAATGGGCATGGCATTCTATTTCCAGAATGTACAATGCCTACGCTGCGCGGTTTGATACAACCATGGCGGTGGGTTATGTGCTACTCAATATTGACATTGAAAATGGTACACCTGCAACGAAGATAGCTCCTTTGCTTGGCATGGAGCCCCGGAGCCTGGTTAGAATGCTTAAAAATCTTGAAGAGCGTGGATTGATCACGCGTGAGGTGAGCGAAAATGACAAGCGTTTCGTCAGGATCATGTTGACAGACCTCGGAAAAGAAAAAAGAGAGTTAGCCAGGGAAGGGGTAATTTCATTCAATACCATGGTGCGGGATAAGATCCCACTCGACAAGCTGGTCACATTTTTTGAGGTAATTAAAGACATTAACAAAATTGTAGAAGAAGAGAACCACAAGTTGAAGGCGGGTGATATTGAAGAAGAAATTTAACTCGTCTGGTCTGCACGCCGTTTGGCGGGCTGAACGGTTAAGTTGAAAGTCCGGTCTGCATGCTTTTCAGCAGCCTGCACGAAACTGAAGGAGTTTCTGTTGAAATTTCCGTTCAGACCGACTTTGTCGTTCAGACCGGACTGTCTCGAAACCGAAAATTTAAAATCAGCCAGCTTATAGCACCAAGCTTATAGCTAGATAAATTCCTAATAACCAAAATCTTTAGATAATGAATCGTTCCATTCGTAAAGTAGCAGTTTTAGGTTCAGGTATCATGGGATCGCGCATAGCATGCCATTTTGCCAATATAGGTGTAGAAGTTTTACTGTTGGATATTGTTCCGAAAGAACCTAATGATATAGAAAAAACCAAAGGTCTTACAACTGAACATCCTGCTGTCCGTAACAGGATCGTCAATGATGCCTTTCAGCAAACCCTGAAGGCTACACCAGCTTCACTTTATAGTACGGAGTTTGCTTCCAGAATTAAGCTGGGGAATTTTGACGACAATCTTCAGGATATCAAAAATTACGATTGGGTGATTGAAGTGGTAGTAGAACGACTTGATATTAAAAAAAGTTTGTTCGAAAAAGTAGAGCAGCATCGCAAACCCGGCACGCTGATCACATCCAATACATCAGGCATTCCTATTCACCTGATGGCAGAAGGCAGAAGTGACGATTTTAGAAAGAATTTTTGCGGTACCCACTTTTTTAATCCTCCTCGTTATTTACGTTTACTGGAAATCATTCCAACTGCTGATACAGATCAATCCGTAGTTGATTTTCTGATGCATTATGGAGATTTATTTTTGGGTAAAACTACCGTTTTAAGTAAAGACACCCCAGGTTTTATTGCCAATCGACTAGGTATTTATGCGCTGATACAAACCATACGTACCGCTGAGGAAATGGGACTCAGCGTGGATCAGATCGATAAACTTACGGGCCCTGTTATTGGAAGGCCTAAATCCGGAACGTATCGTTTGTCGGATGTGGTAGGTTTGGATACAACCGTACACGTTGCTAATAATTTGTATGCTGCCGGAGAGAAAACGGATGAATCGCGTGATGCATTTATTATTCCGGGAGTAGTACAAAAGCTATATGACAACAAATGGCTGGGAGATAAAACCGGCCAGGGATTCTATAAAAAGATCAAGGACGAAAAAGGTAAATCGGTCATCCTCGCACTCGACTTTGCCACCATGGAATACCAGCCTTCCGGAAAAGTAAAGTTCGATACGTTGGAAGCTACGAAGTCGATCAGTGAAGTACCAAAGCGCTTTTCGGTGCTGCTGGCAGGGAAGGATCAAGCAGGAGAATTTTATAGAAAAACATTCTCAGACATTTTTAAATACGCGTCATTCAGAATACCTGAAATATCAGACGAAATTTTCAGAATTGACCAGGCTATATCGGCAGGATTTGGCTGGCAACTTGGTTTGTTTGAAACCTGGGATGCAATCGGTCTGAAAAATATGCTGGCTATTATGGAAGAGCTGGACATGAAACCAGCGGCATGGGTATATGATATGGTGGCTGCCGGTCATGAATCTTTCTATAAAGTTGAAAAAGGCAAGCGGCAATACTATGATGTTGCATCTCAGTCGTACAAGCAAATTCCGGGTCAGGAAGGATTTATATTGTTGAATAACCTGTCTGATCAGATTGTCTGGAAAAATGCAGGCGCCAATCTGTATGACCTGGGAGATGGAATTCTGAATCTTGAGTTCAAATCCAAAATGAATACGATGGGTTCTGAGGTGATTGAAGGAATTCAAAAGGGGATCAGTTTGGCTGAAAAAGATTTCCGTGGACTGGTCATCGGAAATGAATCAACCGAAGCATTTTCTGCAGGTGCCAATCTGGCGATGCTCTTTATGTTCGCGATTGAGCAGGAATTCGATGAAATTAACATGGTGATTGCTCAATTCCAGCAAACCATGATGCGGGCGCGTTATTCATCTATTCCGGTTGTTACCGCTCCGCATACTTTAGCCTTGGGAGGAGGCTGCGAATTGAATTTACATGCAGACAAAGTAGTGGCACATGCGGAAACGTATATGGGATTGGTTGAATTTGGTGTAGGAATTATTCCTGCCGGTGGCGGTACCAAAGAAATGGCATTACGCTGCTCGGATATGTACCAGGCTGGGGATACAGAATTGAATATTCTCCAGACTGCCTTTATGAATATAGCTCAGGCCAAGGTTTCAACATCTGCGCATGATGCGAAAGCGATGAATTATCTGCAGGACAAAGATCAGATTGTGCTCAACCGCTCTCGGTTGATTGCGGAAGCCAAACAAGCCGCTATTGATCTGGCGGAAAATGGATATACGCAGCCCAAGCAGCGCAACGATATCAAAGTACAGGGAAAAGCCGGTATGGCGTTGTTTATGGCAGGAATATCTCAGATGCGTCTTGCCAATTATATCTCCGATCATGACGCGAAGATCGCCAACAAACTGGCTTATGTGATCAATGGTGGAGATTTGAGTTATGCACAGCCGGTTACAGAGCAATATCTGCTGGACTTGGAAAGAGAAGCATTCCTGTCGCTCTGCGGAGAAAAGAAAACCCTGGAAAGAATGCAGGGATTACTTAGCGGTGGAAAGCCACCAAGAAACTAATATCAATATGTTATTATATGGCCTGGTAGATTCGTTTACCAGGCTATTTTTATTCCTGGTGCCATTCAATGAGTTCTACCAAAGACATATCAAGCGCTTTGGCAATAGCAAATGCCCTATCCAGTGTCAGTGCTGTTTCGCCCGTCTCGATTTTGCTGTAGCCCGCCTGGCCTATTCCGATTCGATGGGCAATATACTCCTGCTTATATCCTTTTGATAACCTCACGTTTCTAATCTTCATTCCAAAGTGAGAGGCGCCTGATTCTTTCATAATGTGCCGGGATTTCGTGTTCTCTTAATGTATTCCACATCCGATTAGACTATCCGGCAAATAGGCGGTCACCTTTTATTCTAAATTAATACCTTGCATCGCACTACATCTACAAACTGAAATGGACCTTACAAATATTTTGATAGGCTTCAGCGGTTGCACCGGCTGATCAGTAAAAAAGCAACAGGTTCTCCCTCGGAACTGGCCAATAGCTTTTTGTCCTGTAAGGCGAAGCTATTATTATGAAAGGCGGGTGGAGTTTAATATTGGTTTTAGAGAATTGCAAGATAAAGAAAAATTGAAAGTTGGTGGAGGACAGATCAACATGGATAGAAATATTAAATTATTCGATTTGTGAAACTTACGCCCAATAATGAAATTAAAGATCATCTAAAATTTCTAATTTTACGATTTATAGGCTTTGTCAAAAATCCGGATACTCCCGACTATAATACAATTTCACTTCGTCGTAAACTACGGGATGTGGTTGTATATTATCTCTTCTTATTATTTGTAATATGCTTATGTATAATTGCTGTCATCACTTTTTTGCAAAATATTCATTTAATTAATTCTCTCGAACATGTAGATAAAAATATGAGCTGGTCGAAAAGAATTTTAGGGGCTCTGATACTTGCTCCTATTCTCGAGGAAGGTATTTTTCGGTACTTTCTCGGACCATTTCGTAAAGCTTCATTTTTTAAGTGGTTATACTATTTTTCTTCATTAGTATTTGGATGGATTCATTTTTATAACTTTCACCCTGATGCTGCTCACAATCTTTTCTTACCGATAATTACTCTTCCACAAACATCCCTTGGGTTTTTACTTGGGTATATTCGGATAATGTATGGATTTTGGTTCGCTGTGATGTTACATTTTTTGTATAATGTGATATTTGTAGGGTTGAGTTTTATTTTTGACTGATATAAATAAAAGAATATTATAATTTATACCGACTGCATTTATAATTCTGTGATTAGAATTAAATTTAGATATGCATCAAAAAAAATGTTGACCAACGTAAGAGGTGATATTGTCCAATTTAATTGTCACTGAAGATAAAATTACTATTGCGAAAGTAGTTGGTTATCGTAAGGCCAATGATATTTTGAAATTTTCTTGATTACACATTTGGTGTCTTTTCGATATAAAATGAAAGAAAGCATTCACCATGATATAGACTAATTTTAATATATATTTAGAATATCATAATTATGGAAGCTGAAAAGAAGAATCAAAATCTGAAGATGTTTCTTTATTTTTTATTTGGAGTGATAGCCGGTCCTCTTGTGTCTTGGATTTATCCCTTAATTAAGAAGTTTATAGTTTCATTGTTTCAACAGCGAATAATTTTTTATAGACACTAAAACCGATGGAGTTATTGATTGAATCTCTTATCGGATGTCTATCACTTGAAGTTGAAAGGAATTACGATGATTTAAGACATTATCACATTCTACCGAAATCCCTATGCCTGCTTCCAGGTTGGTGACAGAGAATCAATAAAAGAAAGGACGATAGCCTTAAGAAAAACCTATTTTTTCTGTCTTTATATTGCAATAAGTATTATAATAATCATTATAATACTTGACGGTATATTGAAAAACATATACAACATTTCATTTACGAGAATTTGCGTAAGATGAGAGATGAATTCCGGAATACAAATACTCATATAGGTCATTTTATTAAACTGTGTGTGATAGCGCCATTTATTGAAGAATCCCTTTTCCGGCTACCACTTTTAACCAGATTTAGTCTTTTGAGATGGATTGTTTTTGGTTTTAATTCAATATTTTTTTTACTGGCCTTTTCATCTGGACATATTCTTTTGGGAGTATTATGCAATTTTGATATTAATTTTTGTAGGGATCATGGTCTTTAACAGAATTTATGCAAAGAGCTCTGTACCTATCTTGGAGCCAAAAAAATATAATTATTTATGTTGGGGGTTGACATTGGTTTTTGCACTGGTGCACATAGGTAATTTTGCTCCATTGAACTGGTCATTCATTTACTTGTATCCAATTTATGTTCTTCCTCAGTTCGTATATGGTGTAGTATTTAGTTACCTCGCAATAAGGTACAACTCTATATTGTTGTCGTTTCTTTTACATGCAGCCATTAACTCTACCTCGGAAATTCCTAAATTGTTGACATATTGATTTTAACAAATTGAAAATCAATAATTTCTAGTTTGACTACACGCACACGGATCAAACAACATGAAATCACAGATTCGGTGTAGCCCGACGCAGCCTGTATCAGCTTATTTATGATAAGGCAGATGATTGGTTAAATCCGAAAACACGATAAGATTTTTTGAGATCAAATCTCACTTGTTTTCATACCACACGGCCACGCTGATCAAACAGATTATTAGACAAATAGCCAATATAATAAGTCTTTGTCTGCTCAAAGTCGAGTCCTTTCATTATCAGCTCAATTTCGTCTGTAGTTACTTTACGGTATTTGGGGTTCATCGTGCCTCCATATTCTCCCGCTTTTGCTAATGGATTCCACTGGTATTGCGCATCTACCAGGCTGCCGCGTGCTGCCATGATTGGAGGAGGTGTGGAGGAGCCGCGGAAGTCAGGATTAGCCGGATGATCCAGTCCCAGGCAATGGCCAAATTCATGCGCAGCCGTGGTGGAAGTGCCTAATTGGTCGGAAGTAAGCCAATGACCGGCATTGTCTCCCAAACCAAAACCCATAAATGATCTTGTAATGTGGTTCTGTGATTCTATACGAATAAAATTATAGCGATAATCTTTGTTGGTAGACGCGATATGTGCAGCTTCGGAAGAGCTGATTAACTCATAACTGATATCAAAAATTACCTGTACTTCATAGGTGATGACTTTCACCGTCGCTGCTGGTGCGTTATACATATTGTTGATTTCTTCAATAATAAGTGCGCCGATCTCATGATTCGCCTCTGATCCGTAGAGAAGCAGGGATGCAGAAATCCGTATCTGGTTAGTATTGTTTAACAGATCTATGATGGCGGCCATGACGTAAAGAATTTGAGATGAAGAAACTTGTAATCAGTTTGTTATGTATTATATAAGAAGACAATGTGAATTTGAGTGGTTGTAGTAACATGGCACTGAACCGCTACTAGCTTGTCTGGATTCGTTTTATTTAGATGAATCAGTGAATTATTTCTTAAAATTAATACATTTTTGTAGCTTACTTATCTGATACAGGCATAGCAAGATAGTTTGCCGGACAGGTTTTTTATTATTAAAGACGAAAAAAGTACATTGAATCAACAATGATATCCAAAAAAGCAAAATACGCACTTAAGGCACTAAAAGTATTGGCAGAACAATATGGAAAAGGTCCTGTGCTGATTTCCTATATAGCTGAGAAAGAGAAAATTCCAAAGAAATTTTTGGAGGCAATTCTTTTAGATCTTCGTAATAATGGAGTATTACAAAGCCAGAAAGGTAAAGGAGGAGGCTATATGCTACGTATGGCCCCTGCTGAGGTAAGTTTCTCCAAAGTATTAAGGATCATCGATGGACCCATAGCGCCTGCATTATGCGTTTCCATGTTCTTTTATGGTAAATGTGACGACTGTAAGAGTGAAGAGACGTGCAGTTTGCGTACTGTACTGGAAAAATGGCGCGATGCAAACCTTGCTGTTTTGGATGGTACCACGCTTAATGATCTGCTTCAGGCGGAAGGTGTTCCGGCCATTGAAGACCTATAATTTGTCATTTCTTACATACAGGCGGGTATCATCAAATGTTCCCTTGTAGGTATAATTTGCATGTATAAAATCAGCCAGAGCAGGAAAGTTCTCAAATCCCTGAGTTTCTCTGTCCTGAACCCAAAAGCTGTTTTTCCCAACAGCATCCACAAATACAGCCGGTATCGTTCTCTGAATATCAGAAAGATATCGGCTTCTGTATTTTTCCTGCAGATCATGCACAAAAATAGAACGCTCCGAGTGATTTTCTGATGTCCCTTCTGCGAGCTGTGCTTCTACATAATACCGGCATTGCCAACCCCATACTGCCATGAAATCCCGTTCGTCGGTGTACTTTTTCAATTCTGTTACCACCGGACTTTGAGCGAGTTCAGTCGCATTGTCAGATACGAATGCATTTAAAGTATGGCTTTTTCTATAGTTTAATACATCATCTGCCAGAAAGTATAATAGCAGAACTGCGGGCAGGATAACGCCTTTCGTCCCTAACTGATGAATGCCTGATGCTGCAATTAACGTCCAGGCAGCAATGCAGAAATTCAGATAATGGATAAAGTCGTTACCCGATTTTGTAACAGCGAATATACTGGACAAAGTAAGTGTGATTGTTAGTACATAAACAATCATTTTAGGATTGTATATGGCGGCTTTTCGGAAGAATGTATACCAAACAGCCGTAATCATTGACACAGCAGATATACAGGTGAAAGCAAGGAAGTCTACAGACAAACCTGCAATTTTTAAGAACTGCCCTATCATGGAAGAATTGCTGTTTCCTCCTGCATAAATGACGTTACCCAAAATGTAAAAGTCGATCAAGTCATCGAAAACATCAAAGCTAACTGTCAGTCCGAGAACAAGCAACGGAAAAGAAAGCCCGCCAATGATTAGAATAATAAAAGGGTGGAGGCTACGGTTCTTTTTATAATGCGAAAAGTTGGTAAAAAACGCAAACAATATGAGCACCATAGCAAGCGGAACGGCTTGTAACTTTGCAAAAGGTACCATCCCTGCCAGGAGCCCAAGAATAAGATTATTACGTAGTAGCAGCCCTTTATTTTGAATAAGTTGAGACAATACCCACAGGCATGCTGAAAGCAGCAAAACTGGCACCTGCTCACTGGAATAATGCACAAAGTCTACTTCTTGGGTAAAAGCCAACAACAGAACGGGTATCAGGATAGCAATTCGAGCTGTCTTTTCGCTGAAGAAATTTACAAGCGTACGGAAGAGAAAATAAACGGATAAACCAGTACAAAGCAACCCCATTATTCTGGCAGATGTATAGTCGGGTTGACAACCAAATAGCTTAGGAATAACCAGCAGATATATATCAAGGGGTCCTATTGTGGTTCCGTCTGCAGATCGCCAGTATACAGGATCCTGCCATAGCGTAATCGCATGACTCAGCATCTGGCTTTCGTCGGGATTGAGTTCTCTGTTCAACACAATCGCTGGTAAGCGCATGAAAGCCAAAAGGACAAGTCCACCCAACATATACAGGCCTGCAGGAATTTTTTTTAAGGGACAGCTTAATATAACAAGCCCCGCAAGTACATATCCCAAAAACCAATAAACTGTAGGTGTGTTGTCAAAGTGGATCATCTTTTCAGCTAAAGGTCTCTACTTTTTCCACAAAGTCGCGATAATGTACAGCAGGAATAAAATGCTGTTGTGAACGATACTGCAATACCATAAATACCAAAAATAAAGAAATCAAGAATGATTGCAACATCAGTATCATGAGTGTGCTTCCCAAAGTAGACGCCCAGCCTGGTGTAGCGTTACCAATAATTTTCAGAAAAATGATAAATACAATGAATCCGATCGCTACACCTGACATGCAAATAGAAAATATCAGAATGCGTACCGCAGTTGTATCCACCATCACTGAGATGGCGCTCAAGCCATGAAGTACCAGCGAAACAAAATTCATTTTACTCTCCCCGGCCAGTCTTGTTGCCCGGTCGGTCAGGACAGAATCGTAAGGAATTCTTGATTTAATAATTCCTCCGGGATAATTATTCCAGATTTCTGAAACGCGGACCAGGTTCTGCAAACGCTCTTGCGGAACAAGGCTGAAATTACCGAATGTGATTATTTTGCCTGTCAGAAGCTTGAAAATCAGCTTATAAATCACATAAAAAGAGCGAAACACCAGGTTTTCCCTACGTTTATTCCTTTCGGCGAAAATGATTTTTCCGGGGGTTTGTAAAGATTTTGCCGCCAATTTATTGATATCGGCAGGATCGTCTTCACCGTCTGCGTCCATGACGATTACTTTATCAGCTGTTAGATGTTCTGCAGCATAAGAAAGTCCGATCGCGATGGCTTTCTGATGACCCAGATTGCGGTAAAGACGAAGCACTTTAATTCCTTCGCCTCCAAAAGCAGAAAAAGGTTGTGTTCGTTCTTTAAAAGAACAATCGTCTATGATCAGCAGTGTCGTATTTTGTAAAATTGCAGGCTCTAAATCCGTATCTATTTTGGATATGAGCAAATTAAGAGCTTCCCAGTCGTTGAACTGAGGGATGATTATTACAAAACTTTCTGGCATATATATGGAAACGAAATTGCTTCGGAACGTATATATTCCGAAGCAATTTCAATTTTTTAAACCGTTTTGATACCTAATCTGGAGGAGATACCGTCGTGAATCTGAGTTAAAGTTTCCACCAGACCGTATTCCCAATTCCAGTTAGGATAATGGGCCTTAAATTTAGAAAGATCACTTACGTACCAGATATGATCTCCGATACGGTTAGTCTCTGAGTAAGAATAGGAAAGTTTGTTTCCGGTAATGGTCTCACAAAGTGCAATGGCTTCAAGCATTGAGCAGTTGGCAAAGCGTCCGCCTCCGGCATTGTATACTTCTCCCGGACGTGGATTCTGGTAGAAATGCCAGAACATATTCACCAGGTCATGGCTGTGGATATTGTCACGAACCTGCTTTCCTTTGTACCCGAAAATGGTGTAATGATTGCCGGTAATGGCACACTTCATCAGATATGCAAGAAAGCCATGAAGCTGTGCGCCTGAGTGATTTGGGCCTGTGAGACATCCTCCGCGGAACACAGCTGTTTTCATTCCGAAATATTTGCCATACTCCTGAACCATGATATCAGCTGCTACTTTCGAAGCCCCGAAAATAGAGTGTTTGGTGTGATCGATGCTGTGATTTTCATCGATTCCGTTCTCGAAGTATGGGTGATCTTTATCAATTTCCCAGCGATTTTCCAGCTCTACCAATGGCAGGTAGTTAGGGTTGTCGCCATATACCTTATTGGTAGAAGTAAAGATGAAAACAGCTTCCGGAGTATGCAATCTCGTCATTTCAAGCATATTCAGTGTTCCCACTGCATTTACTCCGAAATCAGTGAATGGCTCACGTGCGGCCCAGTCGTGGCTTGGTTGAGCAGCTGCATGAATAATCAGCTTTATATCAGTCCCGTATTCTTTGAATATAGGCTCAAGCTGGCTTACTTCGCGGATATCTGCTGAGTAGTGCTTGTAATTATTGTATGCGTCTTCTATTCTGTTACGATTCCATTCAGTATTACCATCTGCACCAAAAAAATATTGGCGGAGGTTATTATCAACTCCAATGATCAGGTCAAATTTATCAGCAAGAAATGCGACTGATTCGCTTCCTATCAGGCCGGCAGAACCGGTTACCAATGCTATATTCATGTTGTGTATTAATGCGGTTTGAAAGTTGATATAAAAAAAGTACTATATTTTACTTGTGTGTGTAACAAGGATGTAAAGTAAATTAAAAACGTACAATTATCCCAACCGATTGCTCAGGTGCGGAGAAAACTGCGTTGGGTTGCTGATAGCAATTGTACAACATAAAAAAGGGATATCCTCATCGAGGATATCCCATATTATATTTCCGCGGGAGTCAGTCAGCTTACTGCTTTACAACAGCACTGGTCGATCCGCCGTATAGTTTTTCACGGATTGCATTTACGCGAGTTTCAAGTTCGGGCTTTGCAGTATATTGTTGTTTCATTTGAGCAGGTAGCGAATCGCGGCTCACACCATATACATACGTGTCTGTTTCATTCACGTCTTTTTGGCCGATGTGGTTATATTTTTGATACTCACATGAAGTCAAAAGTGCTACAGAGGCCACAAATGCTATTACTTTACTAATTTTCATCTTGTTACTGGTTCATAGTAATATGCGCAAAAATAGGTGCCTTTTCACGAATCACCAAATAGAACAACTCTATTTGTTAAATTTTTAATCGTTCCAGTTCTTCTTTTACAAAGCTGATCAGATTTTTTATATGGTTTTCCGAGAAATTGAAAGGGATATTGGCTGCTTCATAAATTTCAGTGATAGGAGCTGTGTAACCTAGTCTCAGTGCATCCATATACCCTTTAAGGCCGGCTTCCGGATTTTCACGGTAATTTTTCCAAACGCCGATTGCACCTAGTTGAGCAATGCCATATTCAATATAATAGAATGGCACTTCATAGATATGTAATTGTCTTTGCCAAAGGACCGCCCGAAACTTTTCGTACCCCGACCAGTCCATCACAGTGTCTGTAAATTCTGTATAAATATTCACCCAGGCATTCGCACGCTGTTCTGCGGTATGGTTAGGATTTTCATACATCCAATGCTGGAACTTATCCACAGTCGCTACCCAAGGAAGTGTTTCTATGATCGATTCAAGATGTTGAATTTTTGCACGTTTTAGATCTGCTTCGTTGTCAAAGAATTCATCCCAGAAGTCCATTGTAATCAATTCCATAGACATAGACGCCAGCTCAGCTACTTCGGAAGGAGTGTGCTTGAAAGAGTTGAGTGCCAGATCTCGGGTCACCAGTGAATGCACTGCATGTCCGCCTTCGTGTAGCAGCGTAATCATATCGCGCAGGTTGGAAGTGGCATTCATAAAAATGAAAGGCACACCAATCTCATCAAGCGGATAATTGTAGCCACCCGGTGCTTTGCCTTTGCGCGATTCCAGGTCCAGATGCTTCATGGTTTTCATCGTACGCAGGCAGTCTCCCAGAAATGGATCAAGGCGGCTAAAACATCTGATTGTCTTATCCAGCAATTCTTCTCCGGTCTGAAACGGTTTTAAAGGAGCAAGATTTTGCGGATCCACCTTGGTATCCCATGGACGGAGATTATCCACAGAAAGTGCCTGTTTGCGGTCTGCGGCCATTTCACTCAAAATAGGAACTACGGCCTCCTTCACAGAATTATGAAAATTAAAGCAGTCTTCCGGTGTATAATCGAAACGCCCCATCGCCGCAAACATATAGTCACGGTAATTTTCGAATCCGGCATTTTGTCCCACCTTATGACGCAGGCCAACCAGCGTATTCAGTAGTTCGTCGAGTTGTTCATGATCCTGATAACGACGGGTAGCAATGGCAGTCCATGCTTCCTGTCTCACAGCACGGTCAGTTGATTGAAGTCGGTCGGCTGCTTTTTGCAACGTCATTTCTTCGCCGTCAAGCGTCACTGTCATGGCGCCTGCAATAGCACCATATTTGCGTTCTTCGGTCTGCATTTCGGTAATCACCGGAATATTCTCCTCTCTGAAAAGCGCAATCGCCTGCTTCATGCTACGAAGTGTGATGGCAAATCCATCATCAGTAAGATCATTCAGAAAAGGATTGCCGATTATTTTCTTATCCAGCTCATTTCCATATTCGGAAAGTTTCGGTTGAATTTCTGTGATAAAAAACTGCAATGCATTAATCAGTCCGGTATTAGCCGTGTCACAGGTCTGGCGGATATAGCGCCATGCAAAGTTTTCGGAAAGGTATGATTCCAGTTCACTGCGGTTCAGAAACCATTGTCTTAATTCGTCAACTGATTTGATCTCACGTGCTTTGAGATCTTCATAAAAAGGTAAAAGGTCGTCCCAGCTTCTGAGCTCAAACTCTTCACCGATGAATGTTCTTGGTGAGCGTACGGGTATGTTAATATCTTCCTGAATCATTTTAAAATCGAAATTTTGATACTCAAATGTAAGGTGAACAAAGGAATGTCACAAAGATGCCATTCGGATTCGACAATTTACTTGTTCTCCTGAGTCACGTCAGTCAGGTTATCTGTTATGATATTTTCTGTCTGATGTACGTGAGCAAATGCAAATTCCATTTTACTTCTGTCGAATTCTTTTTCATTATTAGCCAGCCAGATGGTAGCCACTCCATTGCCGATGATATTGGTAATGGCGCGCGCTTCAGACATAAACCGGTCTACACCAAGCAGAAGGGCCAGTCCTTCGAGAGGAATTACTTTGATCGCTGTAAGCGTTGAGGCAAGTACTACAAAGCCACTTCCAGTGACACCTGCTGCCCCTTTGGATGTCACCATCAGAATCCCGATAATGGATAAAATCTGTCCAATTGTAAGGTGAACATCAAAAACCTGAGCCAGGAAAATAGTGGCCATAGAGAGGTAAATCGTTGTGCCGTCAAGATTAAATGAGTACCCCGCCGGGACAACCAGCCCAACCACTGGCTTGGAACAGCCCATGCGTTCCAGTTTTTCCATAATGGAAGGCAGAGCTGCTTCAGAGGAGGAGGTACCCAGCACAATGAGTAGCTCTTCCCGAATATATTTAAGAAAATCCCAGATTTTGATTTTATATGTTTTCAGAATCAAACCCAACACAACAAACACAAAAATTGCCATGGTCACATAGACGGTAATCATCAGTTTGCCAAGCGGAAGTAGTGTAGCAATTCCATACTTACCAATCGTAAATGCCATTCCACCAAAAGCACCAATAGGTGCAAACAGCATGACCCAATGCAATGCCCGAAAGACGTATTTCGAAGCAAAGGTCAGCCATTCAATGATTTTATCTTTACCTGAATATTTGCTCAATACTGTGCCCAGCACCAATGAAGCCAACAACACCTGCAAAGTGACATTATCCAGAAAAAATTGCCACCAGCTGAATTCCTGTACCTTATTTGCATAAACAGAAATGTCTCCCTGTTGTAGGTTGCCGGTAACTACACCTGCTCCGGGACGAATGATATTGGCTACAATAATGCCTACAATAAGTGCAAGTGTTGTGACAACCTCAAAGTAAATCAGGGCTTTGGCACCTACCTTCCCTACTTTTTTCAAGTCACCCATACCGATAATGCCAAGGGTAATGGTCAGGAAAATAATGGGGTTAATAAAGAGCTTTACAATCTGAATAAAACCTTTGCCCAAAAAGTCCATTTCTACTGCCTTTGCAGGATAATAATGTCCCAGCAAGGCACCAGCTGTAATAGCGGTAAGAACCCAGAAGGTCAGATTGGTAAATAACTTTTTCAAGTTCTTTCGATATTTAGGAATGTACAGGATGCGATCGGCTCATGAACAGGCGTGAACAGGTTTTGAATATACAACAAATACCTGCGTACGATTGCAGAACTCCGGAGAAAAGTATTTTTATCATCTGTTTATACTTGGTCTAAATAAATAACCTATATTTGCCCATACAGAAGTAGTGGCGGAATAAAATAAGAGTATTGAAATCATCTGATAGTGTCTTACATGATAGATTATTATGCAGAATTCTTCGCATTCATATAGCAAATTACGTATTCTCAGCCAGTCCGCGAACGGATATATAGGTCAATGTAAATGCTGTGATCACTACAACTTCGTGTTTGGGAATTTCCTTTTCATCTTCACAGGAGATGGCGTGAAGGGGTTTCATTCTGTGCTTTACGATCAGCAACATATTCATGCGCTTGATACTCCGCTGCCAAATGGGAAGAGTATTTTGTTTCCTTCACCCATTCCCAATTTTATGCTCTCGTTTAGCGAGGACGAGATGGAGGAGGTGAGAGGGTTATTTCAGGAAACGTTACTGGTTATGGAGGTCGACAGGATTTTTGCTCATAACAAATAAGCATTCAATAAATCGAACCCTATGTTTCAAAAGAATTCATTTAAAGTATTCATTGCCTTTTCTGCATTCTTGGTGTGTTTTGCAGGTAATGTGTTCGCTGAAAAAGCACTGCGGATTGTCTCTGCCAATGGAACACTCAGTGAGATTATCGCCGGACTCGGACTGGAAAAGCAGTTGGTGGGTGTGGATGTAACAAGTACCTATCCTGAGTCACTTTCTAAAATCCCTAAAATTGGTCATAACCGCAGTATCGCTGCAGAGGGAATCATTGCGCTGAATCCGGATGTAATCGTTTACACCGACCAGAGTATGTTGTCTCCGGCCCTTGTGAAGCAACTGAACAGCAGCGGGAAAAAAGTGGTAGAGTTCAAACACGAATATTCGAAAGAAGGAGCCATAAGGCTGATCAGGGAAGTAGGTGCCTATTTTCATGCAAAGCACCAGGCCGAAAAAATGGTAAAGGCGCTGGAAACGGATCTGGCGAAAATAGGAAAACCGGCTACGCCGAAAAAGTTGCTGTTTATATATGCAAGAGGTACAGGGACATTGATGGTATCGGGAACAGGGACTTCACTGGATAAAATGTTCGCGCTTACGGGAAATAAAAATGCTGTTCAGGGATTCTCAGATTTTAAACCGTTGACTGCAGAATCACTTCTGGCTGCCAATCCCGATGTACTGGTTTTGTTTTCGAGTGGGCTAGAAAGTCTGGAAGGTAATGAAGGACTTTTAAAACTACCCGGTGTGGCAAATACCAACGCAGGACGAAACCGAAAAATTGTGACGATGGACGGGCAGTTTCTGACTGGCTTTGGACCCAGACTAGGAAAAGCGGCCATAGAATTAGCCCAAAAAATTAAGTGATATGCAAGCTCAGGTGGTAAATAAGCCAGACATTACCTATGTCATGTCTCCTGTTCCGGTTAAAAGGAAAACGACCCTCTTCTGGGTATCCGTCATTTTAGGAATCGTTTTGCTGGCTTGCGCAGTGTTCTCCGCTTCTGTAGGAGCACTTAGTATCAGTCCTGCCGAGCTTGTTCAGATCATTGCATTCAAGCTCGGACTTACTGATACTGCCACTTACGAGGAACAAAAATCACTTGTGTTCTGGATTATACGTTTACCGCGCGTATGCCTGGCGATACTGGTCGGAGCTGGCCTGGGTATAGCAGGCGCGTCCCTGCAGGGGCTCTTCAGAAACCCTATAGCAGACTCAGGTCTGATAGGTGTTACTTCGGGAGCGTCTTTATTTGCTGTCATCGTTATTATGCTTAACGCCAGGTATTTTGGAATAATCAGTGAAGTTGGAGGAGCCTATACACTATCCCTTGCTTCATTTGTCGGGGCTGCACTCACAACATTACTGGTATACCAATTGTCCAAACTTACTGGAGGGGGAGTCACTACCATGTTGCTTTGTGGTATTGCTATCAATGCATTTGTAGGAGCGGTTACGGGGCTGATGACTTACATGGCTACTGATGAGCAGCTTCGCTCTATTACGTTCTGGAGCCTGGGTAGCCTGGGAGGAGCTAACTGGACTTCGGTGATTGCTGTTGCTCCATTTGTATTCTGTTCTGTTTTATTGATGCCTTATTTGTCCAAAGCCCTGAATCTACTTGTGTTAGGAGAAAGCCAGGCAGCGGCATTAGGCGTAAATATGACAGCTCTGAAACGAAAAGTGATTGTGTTGGCAACGCTTGGCGTTGGAGCTTCCGTTGCCGTAGCCGGAACGATCGGCTTTGTAGGATTGGTTGTTCCTCATATTATTCGCAGTGCATTCGGCCCAGACCATAAAACGCTGCTGGTAGGCTCAGCGCTGGGAGGTGCCATTGTGCTTACTCTGGCGGATACTATGTCCAGGACTATTGTTGCTCCATCCGAATTGCCGATCGGGATATTAACTGCGCTTCTCGGTACCCCATTCTTCCTGTATATTCTTTGGGATCAAAAACGGCGGAAGATATGATAGAAGTAAACAGTGTTGATTTCTCAGTAAAGGGACGGAAACTCGTTGATGATGTAAGTTTTCGTGCAAATGCAGGGGAGTTTTGGGCTATTGTTGGAGCAAATGGTGCGGGAAAGTCGACTCTGATGAAGTTGTTGTCCAGGGAACACACACCCACTTCGGGCCTCATCAGGTTTCATAACAAAGACCTCGCCAAATATAAACTTTCGGAACTGGCCAGAAAACGTGCAGTGCTTGCACAACAAAATTCAATCACACTGGCCTTCTCAGTGGAAGAAATCGTGCTTATGGGGCGTTACCCATTTTATGACTCTCAGCCGAATGACCGGGATCTGGCTATTGTGGACCACTGTCTTCGAAAAGTAGGTATTGCACATTTCAAAAACAGGTCATTTCCTACACTCTCCGGCGGTGAACAACAGCGGGTACAGCTGGCGAGAACGCTGGCGCAGATATGGGAAGTCGACAACGGACTGATTTTGCTGGATGAGCCTACAACAGGAATGGATTTGCTGCATCAGTATGAAACTTTCCGGCTGGCCAGAGAAATGACTGCGAAAGGATATGGCGTAATTGCCGTTGTTCATGACCTTAATCTGGCATTGCAGTATGCAGATCAGGTGCTGGTGATGAAACAGGGGAAGGCATTTGCATCAGGAATACCACAAAAAGTGTTAATCCCTGAAAATATAAAAGAATGTTTTGGGCTGTCAGTCCATCTTGTTCAGCCCGAACAGACCCATTACCCCATTATTGTCCCAGATATTACCAACAGCGGTTTACCGGATTACGACCACCACAAAAGAAATCACATAACAACATTAAATAACAATTCACTATGAAAACAATCCTCGAAACAGAGCATATGGACCTGAAAAAAATATGGGCAACGTTTAAAGAGCAAAATCCTAAGACAAGGATCCGGGATGCAGCCCGTGAACTCAATACTACAGAAGCAGAGCTGCTTGCTACAGGGCTTGGAGACAGTGTAATATTGTTACAGGGAGATTTCAGAGAGTTATTGAAAGAAGTGGAAACGCTGGGTCATGTGATGGCGCTGACACGTAATGACCATGTTGTTCATGAGCGCAAAGGTGTATATGAGCATGTATCATTCAACAACCATGTAGGTCTTGTACTGGGGCCGGATATAGATCTGAGATTATTTTTAGGAGACTGGAAATTCGGTTTTGCGGTAGATGAAAACGAACGGCGGAGTTTACAGTTTTTTAACAGCACCGGAGAAGCTGCGCATAAAATCTACCTGACAGATAAAAGTGACAAAGCTGCTTATGAAGCTTTGGTAGAGAAATACAAAGCAGAAGATCAGGGTGCTACTCTGGTAATCACACCAAAAGCAGAGAAAGCCCCGGAATTTGATACGGCTCCCGATATAGACGTAGCTGCTTTTCAGAAAGAATGGCTGGAACTGAAAGATACGCATGACTTCTTCACATTGTTGAGGAAATACAAATTAACCCGCAAGCAGGCTTTGAGAAATGCACCGGAAGGACACGCTTACCGCATCACTCCGGAAAGTATGAAAACGGTATTTGACAATGCTTCGGAAACACAGGTTCCGATTATGGTTTTTGTGTCGAATCCCAACTGTATTCAAATTCACACCGGACCCATTAATAAAATATTTGTGATGGGACCTTGGCTGAATATTATGGATCTGGAGTTTAACCTGCACCTGCGCCAGGATGCGATTGATGAGGCCTGGGTTGTAAAAAAACCAAGTGAAGCAGGATTGGTAACGGGTATTGAATTGATCGATAAAGAAGGAGTAATGTTCAATCAGTTCTTTGGAAAACGTAAGCCAGGTATTCCTGAATTGCCGGAATGGACTAAGCTGGTTGACGACTCTGTAACCAGGCTTTGAGATATATAGATCATAAAAAATAATTTCGCCATAGTAATTAGAAAGGGCCTGTCCGACTTGGATGGGTCCTTTTTCATTTTACTTGTGGTGTTACATTGTATTTGATTTTGAGTCGAATAGCAGAATTGATATCCTCAAATATGAATCTGCGACTATTTCAGATTGTCAGGAATATGGGTTTCCGTTACGCGCTGTTTAGAATAGGGTATGCGTTGCAACGCTGTTCAGGGTGGTTGATTCTGAAGTTTCCCCGCAATCAAACTGAGAGAAACTATATATCTCTGGATAACTGGAGGAAGTTACCGGTTCAGTATGTTTTCAATAATGAATTAGAAAGGAGAGCATATGCATATTGGCCCGATAATCTGAAAGCACGTGTCGAATGTATCAAAGGGGGGCAAATGCGCTATTTTTCCGCCGAATGGATTCCTTTCTCAGACTGGCATACGAATCCTAAAACAGGGTATCGATATAGCGCAACAGTTCATTGGAGCAGAATCAAAACGATGGATCCGAAGGCGGGAGACATCAAATATGTATGGGAAATTTCGCGCTTTACCTTCGTGTATGATTTGATCCGATATGATTTTTACTCCGGTATGGATCAGTCGGAATGGGTTTTCGATAAAATAGGAAACTGGATTGACTACAATCCGGTTAACTGCGGTCCGAACTGGGTATGCAGTCAGGAAATCAGTTTGAGAGTCATGAACTGGACTTTTGCACTTCAGTATTACAAACATTCCGATCAACTGACGGAATCCCGTTTTGGTAAAATCATTCATAGTATCCGGCAACAAATACAACACGTGGCAGATAATATCAGTTTTTCTGCCATTGCTGTCCGGAATAATCACATACTAACGGAGAGTCTGGGACTTTATCTTACCGGATTATTATATCCATTTTTCCCTGAGAGCGACGAATGGAAGAAAAAAGGAAGAGCAGTTTTCGAAAGGGAAATAGCGCATCAGATTGATAAAAACGGAGCCTATATTCAGTTTTCGTTCAACTACCATCGCGTCGCAGTACAATTACTGACACTTGCAATACGATTGGCAGAGCTGAATCAGGAGTCTTGGTCCGATACAATATATCAAAAAGCAAAAGCCTCAGTATTGTTTCTGCAGGCATTCCAAGATCAGAATACCGGTTGGCTTTCCAATTACGGTAACAACGACGGAGCTTTATTTTTCCCATTAACAGAATGCCACTTCCGTGACTATCGCCCTCAACTTGAAGCTCTGGCAGGTTTGCTGGAAATAGAATCGGGATACGGAATTGGTGCATGGAATGAAGAAAGCTTTTGGATTGGTAATCCGGATCTGCTAAAAGTCAAATCAATTCCGGTTGCAGCAACCGGGCCACTTTCGCTGAGTGGATATCACATTTTAAGAGACGCGACTACTCGCACATTTATCCGTTCAGCTACTTACAGACACAGGCCGTTTCAATGCGACAATTTGCATCTGGATATTTGGGTCGACGGGGAAAATATCCTGCGTGATGCAGGTACGTACTCCTACAATTCAAATGACACAGGCAATCAATTTTTTGCGGGAACAAAATCTCACAACACCGTAATGCCTGGCGATTATGATCAAATGATGAAAGGTTCCGGATTTATCTGGTACAACTGGATCAGTCAAAGTGAAGGAAGGTGGAAGAAAGGAGAAGACCATTTTGAATTTATAGGCTGGTTTGAAGGATTTCGGGAATTGGGAAAACACATCAGACATCAAAGAAAGGTGGTAAAGAAGAAAGGTGAATTTTACTGGCTGGTTGAAGATAGAATGGAAAATGTTACTGATGATTTGATTATGAGCCAGATATGGAATCCGTCTCCGGCATTTTTGGAAAAGTTCAAAATTACCGCTTATGATGCTGATCATCTATTCCTTATGCCGGAAATAGTGTCGGGGTGTTATGCTGAGAGTTATGGAAAAAGGGAAGAGACAAAACAGATTATTTTTCGTACAAAAGGCAGGTTCATCAGAACAATCATTGAACCCAAATCATCAACATAAGCCAGAGTCATTATGCGGATTTTACTTATTCATCAGTTTTTTCTGGAAGACGATAGGGGTGGAGGCGCTCGCTGGAATGAAATGAGCCGGATGTGGTTAGCCTCAGGTCACGAAGTCACTATCCTGGCGGGCATGACGCATTATATGGGCGGGCACACTAGAGTGAAAAAAGACAGATGGTTTTACAGGGAAACGAATAAAGATGGAGTGGAAGTTATCCGGTGTTTCGATGTTAGTAACGCGAAGAGAGGGTTTTTGTATAAGCTTGCCGGTTTTATTTCATTTACTATATCGTCCATTTTAGCAGGTGTTTTTCTGGCAAAAAAGCATTATGAAGTTATTGTTGTGACATCGCCACCTTTGTTTGTAGGTATATCAGGTTTGATGTTGTCGTGGTGGAAGGGCATTCCGTTTGTGTTTGAAGTGCGGGACTTATGGCCTGAGTCGGCGATTGAAACAGGGGTTTTGAAAAACAAACTGGCTATTCGCTTGGCCTATTGGCTAGAAAACCTGCTTTACAAAAAAGCCAGGTTGATTAATGTGCTGACACCCGCATTTCGCACACATCTGACTGAGAAGAAAAAGGTACATCCTTCTAAAATTATTTACATTCCAAATGGTGCCGACTTTGAACTGGCAAACGGCATCAGTCGGGAAATGAATATACCTGAATTCAGAAACAAGTATGGTATGGATGACATGTTCACTATTGTGTATGTCGGTGCGCACGGAATCGCCAATGATCTCACCCAGATTTTGGACGCAGCCGAAAGATTAGCAGATCAGTCCATACAATTTCTTCTGATAGGTGATGGTGAAAAAAAAGCGCAACTCATGGCTGATGCGGCAAATAGGAAATTGAGAAATATCCACTTTATAGATGAAATTCCGAGAAGTGAAGCCTTTCGGTATATATTGTCCGCTGATATGGGCATTTCAGTTCTGCAAAAAAATGAGGTCTTCAAAACCATTTATTCAAACAAGACCTTTGATTATTTGTCTTGCAGAAAACCTGTACTGATGGTGATCGACGGTATATCCAGAAAACTGATTGAAGAGGCCGATGCTGGAGCTTTTGTAAACCCGGGAAATACAGCTGAACTCGTAGAAAAAATTCTCTATTACAGCAAGAATCGGAATCAGCTCAGGATTCAGGGAGAAAATGGATTTTCTTTTGTGAAAGAACATTTTGATCGTACCGGACTTGCCAAAGAATATTTGAATTATCTTGTCGGAATCTGAAAGCGGGTTTTCGCTTTTTATATCAATTATAGACTTTATGGTAAACTTCAGAAATATACATCCCAGAAAACGAGTTGCCCTTGTTGCTCATGATAATCGCAAAGCGGAACTCATGGAATGGGCCTATGCAAACCGTGAAATGTTGGCAAAAAATGAGCTGTATGGAACTGGTACTACAGGGAAATTATTGGAAGAAACGCTGGATCAGCCGGTGATCAGGTTGCTGAGCGGCCCACTCGGGGGCGACCAGCAGGTCGGTTCCATGATCGCAGAGGAGAAGATTGATTTGCTTATTTTTTTCTGGGATCCCATGTCAGCGCAGCCGCATGATCCTGATGTGAAAGCATTGCTGAGACTATGTGTGGTTTGGAATATCCCTGTAGCTTCTAACCGCGCCACTGCCGACTTCATGTTCACTTCACCTTTGATGGACGAAGAATATGTTGCCAGCCAGATTGACTACAGCACTTATTTGAACCGGAAAGTATGAACTGAAATAGGGATTGACGGGTTTTTATTTTAAATTAATTACCCGATGAAAAACGTATCAGAATTATTTCCTTTACCGGTTACAGAGTCGGTTTATTCCTATGCTGACTATATGGTGTTGATGGAAAAAGTTGTTGCAGAAAACAGAACAACTGGCCTCAAACAATCCGACGATTTGAGCTATTATACAAAACTCAACCTGGCACGTATGCAAAGGTTGAATAAAAAGGTGACGATTAGTGAAGAATTAAAAAGTCTGATAAGCCAGATTTCTGTTCCGCAAACCTGGTATATCCTAACGGAAGCATGGTGTGGTGATGCTGCACAAAATATTCCTGTGCTGGCAGCGGCGGCATTAGTAAATCCTTCTATTACTGTGAAATTGTTGTTACGGGACGAAAACCCTGAATTAATGGATGCATACCTTACCAATGGCGGTCGCTCCATCCCCAAACTGATTGCAGTTGATCACGAATTCAACGAGCTATTCACCTGGGGACCAAGGCCTGCCGGAGCTCAGCAATTGATGTTGCAGCAGAAAGAGAATCCTGCCAAAAGCCTGAAAGAGTTTGTTGAAGATATCCAACGCTGGTATATCGCCGACAAAACCGAATCTGTACAGAAAGAAATGGTTGAGATTCTGGAAGGAGTATTCGCAGAAAAGTAAGTTTTTAAGAGGATTACTCTATCTTTGTGATAGGCTGATAAAGTCAAAATTTCCTTTTACGGATATCTCTGGTTCAGCCTGCAAGAACAATTGTACACCGATTACAAGAGCGTACCAACATTGTCTACATACTTCAAAAACATATCAGAAGGGATTAGTACCACAATCAAAGGTATGCAGCTGACTTTACGTCATTTGCTGCAAGCCCGACGCCGGCGTACTAAAACAGATATTCGGTCGGACAACTTTTTTGATTTACAGGAAGGGCTTGTCACGATGCAATATCCGAAGGAGCCTATTGCCATTCCAGATAATGGGAGATACAGGCTTCATAATGAGATGGATGATTGTATTGTGTGCGATAAGTGCGTGAAAGTATGTCCGGTAGATTGCATCGAAATTGAGCCTATTAAAGCCATTGAAGAAGTAGGAAGGGCGTCGGATGGATCGCCGATTCGTTTGTATGCTGCACGTTTTGACATCGACATGGCAAAGTGCTGCTATTGCGGATTATGTACAACCGTTTGTCCTACCGAATGCCTTACCATGACCAAAACCTTCGATTACAGCGAGCTGGATGTAAGGGACATGGTATATAATTATGCTAATCTGACTACTGAGCAGGCCGATGAAAAGCGGATGTTGCTTGAACAATTCCAGAAAGAGAAAGAAGCATTAAAGGCAGCTCAGAAATCAACCGCTACTGCTTCACCAGCTGAAGCACCAAAACCAAGACCGGCATTTAAGCCGACCATTAAGCCTAAAACGGAGGAAGTAGAAGCGAAAGAAGAAACATCTGCTGTTCCTGCCAAGCCTGTATTTCAGCCAAGAAAACCCGTTATACCTGCTATTGAGAAAGCAGCTGAAAGTGATCTTCCGACCGAGGCAGAAAAGAAGCCTGCTCCCAAGCTTCCGTTTAAACCTTCGATGAAGCCTAAGGTAGATGCTGCGACGAAAGAGGAGCCAGCTTCGGAAGCATCTGAAAAACCTGTAGCCAGCAAACCAGCCTTTCGTCCTTCGATGAAGCCTAAGGTAGATGCTGCGACGAAAGTGGAAGAAACTGCACCTGAAGCATCTGCGGAACCAGTCGCCACAAAACCAGCTTTTCGCCCGACGATGAAGCCTAAGGAAGATGCTGCGCTGAAAGTGGAAGAGGAACCTGCAGCTGAAGCACCCGTAGAGCCAGTCGCTACCAAACCAGCTTTTCGCCCGACAATGAAGCCCAAGGTAGATGCTGCGCCGAAAGTGGAAGAAGTTGCAGCTGCAATACCTGTAGAGCCAGTAGTTACCAAACCAGCTTTCCGCCCGACGATGAAGCCGAAAGTTGATGCTGCGCCGAAAGTGGAAGAGGAACCTGCAGCTGAAGCACCCGTAGAGCCAGTCGCTACCAAACCAGCTTTCCGCCCGACGATGAAGCCCAAGGTAGATGCTGCGCCGAAAGTGGAAGAGCAACCTGCAGATGAAGCACCTGTAGAGCCAGTCGCTACCAAACCAGCTTTCCGTCCGACGATGAAACCCAAGGTTGCTTCTGCCCCTGAGGTGAAAGCAGAAACGGATGATCAGGAAGAAAAAACAAATGGGGGAAATCCTGAAGAACCGATAAAAGCCAAACCGGCTTTTCGACCTACGATGAAGCCCAAACCAAAACAGGAATAATAGATTTTATATTGATGGAAGCAGCTGCATTTTATAGCTTTTCAGTTCTTGCCATAGTGTCGGCACTTTTTATTTTGTTTTCAAAAAACCTTATTTACGGTGCTTTTGCACTGTTTTTAGCATTTCTTGGAGTGGCCGCGCTATATGTTCTGGCAGGAGCAGATTTCCTTGCGGTTACGCAGATCATGGTGTATGTAGGTGGGATCTTAGTGCTTTTGATTTTTGGAATTATGCTTACACAGAAGGTCATTAAACAATCGGAACAGGAAATTCACAATAGAGTGGAAGTAGTCACTTCACGGGGATTGGTGGGATTTCTGGTGGGTTCCGGGATGTTTCTTTTTTTGAGCTATATCATTATTGATGCCCGTTTCAAAATGCAAGGAGAAGTGATTAATAGCAATTCTACGGTCCGCACCATTGGTGTTGAACTGATGACGAGCCATTTGCTGCCATTTGAAATTGCTGCCATTTTATTATTGGTGGCATTAGTAGGAGCTGCCTATCTTGCTTTAAACCGAAATCCTGCCTGATGAATACTATACCTATCGAACATTATCTATTCGTTGCCGCTGCTTTGTTCTGTATCGGTTTGGCTATATCCATTACCAAAAGGCATTTTATTGGAATTCTGCTGGGTATTGAACTGATGCTGAATTCAGTCAATATCAATCTGATTGCTTTCAGTCGGCACGATCCTGAGCGATTGAGCGGACAACTGTTTGCACTCTTTGTGATTGTTGTTGCTGCTGCGGAAGTGACAGTAGCGCTGGCGATCATTTTACGTGTATATGGACATTATAAAAGCGTAGATCCGGATGAGGTAAAGGAACTGAAAAATTAGCAATACATTTGCTGCTTCATTTCCCAAAACCCCATCTTTATGAACTGGATATTTCTCGTTCTTGCTTTCCTGATCGGTATTTCTAATGCAGTGCAATCCGGTGTGAACGCCCAACTCCGGGAATCTATCAACAATCCTATACTAGCCGGTGTTTCTTCCTTTTTTGTAGGACTTATTATTTTACTGATTGCTTTCGCTTGTTTCAATCAGGATCCGGTTCCCAAAATAAGCGACTTCAGACAAATTCCCTGGACACGCTTTTTGGGCGGTGCACTAGGCGCTTTTTATGTACTTACAGTTATTTTTATCGTGCGCAGAATCGGAACCTCTAACATGATGTGTCTGGTCATTGCAGGACAAATGGCAACTGTGATGACCATCGATCACTTTGGTTTACAGGGTTTCGCAGTGCATCAGATCACGTTTCCCCGTTTGGCAGGTGCTGTTTTACTGGTGGCTGGTGTGGTGTTGATATTGAAGAATTGATCAGAAGGTTAAGCCAAAACCAACTTTGAATGAGCCCATTCTCTTTGTACCAGGCTGATTTCTTATCAAATTCCAACTCTGGGTTCCGGATATGTCGATAAATGCATTACGGAATAGCGTTTTCTGATATCCATATGTAAAACCTGCACCCAAATGTCGTTTGTTTCTATAATTAGCATCATGGAAATAGATGTAGTCTGCAGATGGACCTGCATAAAAACCAGATAAATTATTTCCACCACGCCCTTTACGAATACTGTGTTTTTGCAAGAAGTAATATCTGGCTTGTACCGACGACCTAAACTGAGAAAAGTTGGAATTATAAACCTCTGATTTAAATATAGACGTAAAGGCCATACGCACATAATCACCCGATAGCTGTGTGTTGATTGAAACCGGGGAATTACCAAGTTTTCGCTCATATGCGAGCCCAAGTGAGACACTTGTGATGTGGCTTATTCTTACAGTTGGCCAAAAGACTTTCCATTGGCTGTAAACTACATCATCGCAACGAAATACATCGCAGACCGGAATGTTTTCTGTCCTTTTCCAGTCGCCAAAAGCAAAGCCTAATGTCGTCCTTGTAGAAATCTCAAAGTCATTTATTTTTCTGTAAACATTGGCGTAATTGTACGGATTATTATGGTAGTACACACCCGCTGCAAAGTCAAGCACTCCATTGTTAAAAAACCTTCTTTGCAAGCCAAATTCGACACCTATTTTCATTTGGTTAGCATAATAATTCTCCCAGTTATTTTCTGCTGTAACTGCCAGGTAATTTCCGCTAAAATTGTTGGCACTTCTGCCTCCGGCGATCCTGCGGTTCATATCGAAATACCAGCGTCCCTGGAAACTCGCTGCCAGGTTTCCTCGCCAGCCCGAGCTGGACATCCAACTACCAGTAGTTTTAACGTTTGCTCCCAGCGAAACAGAAGGAGTTAATTTAAATTCATATCCGGCGGTGAGCCAACCGGCCTGAATCCCGGATCCACCAAATTCAAAGCGACCAGTCGGATAGAATTCCATCCCCACTTTAAACATATGCCGCGTCGGTACTTTGGTCATAAACACATTTTCATATCTGTCGATAAAGCGTTGTTTTATCAGCGAATCTTCCGTCATCGAATAGGTGACCGGAGCTGTATCCTGAGCCATTGACCGAAGACATAACATGCTGGTCATAACTAGTAATAATAGTTTCATTGTGGCTATACTTAAATCTTAACGGAGTGTAAGCGTAAAGACTTCTTTTGCAGATGATCAAACATCACCTCCATCTGATCACTTATCCATTTGATTTCCATGATAATTTGTCTGTTACTTCTGGTGAAGTGCAGGTTTTGAGGTTCGTTGGACAATAGGCTGTCAAGCTTGTGAAGTGTTTGGGAAGAAAAGTGATTTCTTCTGATCAACCTGTTCTCAGAACTTTCCGCCAAAGCATCCTGATCCAACCATTCCTGTCTGATATATTGAAATATACTCTGCGCAAATGACATATTGCCAAGTCGGTAGTTTCTCAGCAGAACAGACAAATGTTGGTTGATACTGACCCATTTGTGATAGTATGTTTGTTCGATTTCCATGCGTGTAGTGTGGCTGTTATTTGTATTGTTGAGAATATTTTATCAGATGGAAAGACCGAAACCTACCCTAAATGTAGAAAGTCGGCCATCGTCTTTTTGGTTTGGTAATACATCGAAACTTTGAGCACCTGAAATATCTATGTAGCCGTTCTTAAACAGTGCTTTTTGGTAACCATAGGCAAATCCCACTCCGAGGTGTTTTTTATCTCTAATAGAATAGTTTCCTGTAGTTGTGTATCGTAAATAATCTATATGAGGTCCGAAGAACAAACCGGATAAATTGTTGCCTCCACGCCCTTTGCGAATTTGTTTCTTTTGCAAGAAGTAGTACCTCGTTTGCGCAAAGGTTTGTAACTGCATACTCTCTGAGCGAGAAACGGAATAGTTGTAAAAGTTTCTGTAAATAAAGCTATTATAGTCAGCGAAGATTTGTGTATTTACTGAAAACGGACTCTTACCCAGCTTTTTTTCATAGCCTGTACCCAAACCTATATTGGTGATATTGCTACTAATTCTGATTACGGGCCATAAAAATTTCCACTGGCTGGTGATGAATTCGTCACAACGGAATACATCACAGGCTGGACTTGTGGTTTTCCTTTTCCAGTCACCAAATGCGAATGAAAGCATGGTTCGGGTAGAAATTTCAAAATCATTTATTTTGCCACTTCCGCTAAGGTATTCCCAACTCGTACGGGTTTCTGCGTATCTCATATAATAGGCACCTGCTGCAAAATCTATGGCACCATTATTGAAAAATCTCCTTTGCATCCCAAATTCGATTCCTGTTTTTATTTTAGGATAGGAATATAGCAAGCTCTGCCAGTATCTTTCTCCTATGATTCCCAAATAATTTCCACTGAAGTTGTTGGCACTCTTACCATTAGCTATCCTTTTATTCATGTCGAAATACCAACGTCCTTGCACGTTGGTAGCAACAACACCATTCAATCCAAGGCTTGAAGAATACCCACCATTAGCCTTGAAATTCACACCTAATGAAACAGAAGGTAATAACTTGAATTCATAACCGACACTAAGCAATAAGCTTTGTCGCCCGTATCCGGGATCTAAAAAACCAAGAGGAAAAAATTCAGCACCTATCTTCAACATATGCCTTGTTGGTACCTTCGTCATAAACACATTCTCATATCTGTCGATAAAGCGTTGTTTGACAAGCGTATCTGCCACTTCAGCATAAGAAAAGTGCGTACTGTCCTGTGCAAACAGACTTTGGCAGTATAGCATCAGGGAGAGCAAAAACCCGGCTATTTTCATGGCTAATAGATTTATGTAGGGGGTAAGTTTACTTGATGGTCAGGTCGCCGAACTCAGCGTTGATCTGGATTTGGGCCAGACGGTTTTTTGAAAAAATGGCTTCTTTAAAGTCATTGGTATTCTTTGTCCATTTGAAGCCATTGGGCAATTTCACACTGGAATAGGCACTTTGAATCGTATAATCGTATTGTTGCCAATTTTTTGTGATAAATGACACCACCGATTTTTTAGATTGAATTGCGAGACCTGATAAATTGGTGGACGAAAAAATCTCGATATTTCCGTAAGAAGTATTCATCTTGAATGTCCCGCCGATAGCCTCTAAACGTATGTTGGTATGGTCGCTCGTGAAGGCAAAATTTCCCGATACATCTATTCCCGAAAGCTCCCCGAAGGTTGTTTCTATATTGCCTTTTCCTTGCAAATTAGACAGTGATGTACTGCAAAAATCAGCTTTCATCCGAATGCTACCACCAAGCCCCTTCATCGTGATTGTCCCGAAAGTATTCTTAAGATCAACAGCAAAAGATGCGGGTAAGTGTATAGTGTATTTGGCTTTTAGATTGGAGACCGGTTTGCCTTCTCCCTCTTTCAACTGGACGTAATTGCGGAGGAAATAATCCTTTCCGCTCCGGTCTGCCAGGTACTGTGTTTTATGCAGATCGGCTGTGGCAACAGATTTGTCGGGGTGTTTGGAGGATAATTCCAATACGACAGAAATCTCCTGCTTATTCCATGCGATCAGCTCAATATCTGCCTTTTCTGCATTGATATGAAGCGTACGCATCCCCGATGTACGAATTGTTTTCTCAATCGTTTTGGTGGCGACTTGCAAAACGCCCTGTGCATGTAGATATGAGGTTTGCATCAGGCAAATGAATAGCCCATACATAACCCATAGTAATTTATTTCTCATTTTTTTCATGACAATTTTCTAAATCAATTTGGCCATTTTATTCAGTATGGCTGTTTTTTCTTGTTCCACTGCTGTCAATTGCCGTACTAATTCCGGTTCAGCGTTATAATTGCCCATAGCCTGTTTCAATTGTTCAGTAGCGATCCTGAGAATTTCGTATTCTTTGGTCAATTCCTTGAAATCGGATTGACTACAAACAACAGATTCCGTTTCGCACCATTCTTTCAGGTTCTCATATTGTGTATCAACGGTCTGCGTGTCTGCTATTCGGAGACGCTGATCAACCACCTCTTCGGTATAGGAAATTTGTTTTCCCGGTTTGGCTTCCATCAGCCATATGACAAGTGCACTGGCTATGATTATCACTGCTGCTGCCAATGCTTTTCGGAAAGCATTTCCTCCTGGCTGAGGTATATCCTGTTCTATTTGCTCCCAGAGGCTGTCGTCCGGTTCGTGCTGAGGTAGTTTAGTAAGAGCATCTTGTAGCGTATATTCTCCGAGTTTTTGATCGATATCATTCCAAATTGCCTCCGATGGCTGATATTGTGAAAGCTGTGTAAGCGCTTTGTCCAGTGTTTCTTTGTTTTTCTCCATGCTGTTATTGTTTAGAAGTGAGCATGATCCTTAGTTTTCTTTTCGCATGAAAAAGTTGCGATTTGGAAGTGCCTTCCGAAATTCCCAGCATAACAGCAATCTCCCGATGCGTATAACCCTCAATCTCTGCCAGCACGAAGATGGTCCGGAAACCATCTGCTAAAGCAAGTATGGCTGTTTCAAGATGATTGGCATTAATCTCGTTTTGACCCCAGTCTATGATTTCCATAGGGCTGTCGTCAAGATTTTGCCAGGCCACAATCTTTTTCTTTTTGGTCGCCTTCCGAATGACGATCTGTCTGATCCAGGCACCCAATGCGGCCTCTCCACGAAATTGATTGAGATGTTTGAATACTTCCAGAAAAGCATCCTGCAATACATCATTGGCATCATCAAAATCACCGGTGATCCGATATGCCAGTGTGTACATAGCCTTTTTATAGCGATCATAGAGGAGCCGTTGAGCAACCCTATCCTGTAAAAGACATCCAGAAATCAATTCCGCCTCTGAGGTCATGGGCAATGTTTTAGTGTTTCCGCATTAAAGAGGCCCGGAAGATGTGAGATGGTTGTATGTGAGAGGAAAAAATCTTTTTTCTTTTTGTATAAATAAAATCAGGGCTGGATATGTTCGCATCTATTCGACCTTGATTTTACCACCGCCGGAGTAACTTCTGTATTCACCCTGATACATGGCATCCGCGGCAGCAGGGCCTGTTGTGAAAGTTCCTTTTGAAATAACCCTAACCTGATAGTAAAATGATTTCTCCAACTTACCAGCTGTTGTAAAGAAATGAATACGGTCATCGCGCATGTCCAGATAATTCGGAACAGCTGCCTGTTTGATCCAGGGCATTTCCCTTGCTTCTGTAACGCGTGGATTTTCAATTTCAAAGCCTGCTGGTAGCAAGTCGGTTATCACTACATTTTCAATAGGTAACCCTGTGGCACTTGTAAGTGATAATTTTACAATAAGAAGATCGTTTTGACGAATCATGCCAACTGGTTTTCCATCCCTTGTCAGGTAAGAGCGACGGATTGTTAATCCATGGTCTTCAGGAGTAAATGTTCCTGTAGCCGACATCCCTTCACTCTGAGCAAACCAGTAAAGATTTCCTTTCCCGATCGCGGTTACAGTTAAAGGTTTGTTGTTAATGTCTTTTTTTAGTTTTAATTCACTTCCGGTAAATTTCGCAATAGTTTTACCGGACGAGGCAATATCACCGGTTACAGTTGATCCTTTGCTTTGCCTGGCGACTTTACCCAGCGCGAGCACGGCAAATGAAGCTTCCTGCGTATTCAGATACGGAGCCGATTGAATAGCTTTGGAAAGCTGTCGCGCCAGTAACGGGATTTGCAGGTTATCTGCATCTGTTTCCTGTAATGTATTGAGCACCAATGCCAAATTCCGTAGAGGAGAACTGTAGCTATCATTTTCAGCAGATGCATTGTTGCTTATATAGTTTTTCGGTAAAAGTGCCGCGTAACTTCTTGAATCTCCTGCCAATTGGAATGCTCCTGCCAGCAGATATCTGGAGTCTGCTGTGAGTAGTTGCTGGTTTTGTTTGTAATAATTCATAGAGGCTCTGTTTGGCTGACCTGCCAGTGAGAGTACATACAGGGAGTAGATGGCTTCTCTTTTTGCTACCGTTTTCCGCACCTGGCTCCCGGATGAAGGTTCACTTCCGTAAGCCAGGCCATTGCCGGAACTTGCCACGATCACTTCTCTCATAGCTGTTATGCCAGTTTTTCGGGTGAGATATTCGTAAGCTTTGGTAAGTGTTTTTTCATTCACCTCAAAACCCGCCCGCCGCGCCTCTTCCAGAAAGTGAACGGTATAAGCGGTTGTCCACCAATCATCTCTGGTCGTTCCCGGCCACATCGCCATGCCTCCGCTGAAAAGCTGAAGGGATTCTGCTTTTTGGATGGCTTGCTGAACGTTGGTAATGGGATTGAAGTCACTTTCTCCATTGCTGACGAAGTATACCGGCGCGGCCATTGCCTTGGCCAGATCAGCAAAGTAGAGCTGAGGGAATGCTTTGGATATAGTTTGTTCAAGACAGCCAAACGGATAACCAAGCAATGCAGAAAAAGCTTTTCCTCCTCCCTGAACCAAAGGCGAGCGGCTGAAAACAATCTCACTGCTACTGGTAGCAGGAATAAAATTGTTGACAAGATTGATGGTCCCCTGACTCCCGCCAGCGATCATTCCTGATTGGCTTGTTTTGAGCAATGGAGATACAGGGCGTACGTTCAGTTCGTTTTCCTGCATAAATGTTTCTCCGAATGCATTCACCTTCACAATAATTTTTCCTGATCCGATTCCTTGGGCAGCTTTTAGTGAAAATAAGGCTTTTGTTTCCTTACCTGGTGCAATGGCGATTTTTTGAACAGTTGTGGTGCTTGAATTCGCAAGCGGACCACTTAGCTGTATACTCACCGTGGCATTGGCAACTTTGTTTTCGGTGTTACTAATATTTACAGGCAGGGAAAGTTCATCGCCCGGACTTAAAAATCGTGGTACGCCCGAACTGATCACTATCGGGTCGGCTACTTTGATATTTTTGGATGCAGAACCAAATGCATTGTCTTTGTAAGCTACAGCCATCACGCGCAGGTCGCCACTGAATTGTGGGATGTTGATATCAAATGTTGCTTCCCCTTTCGCATTGGTGTTGAGTACACCGCTCCAGAATGAAACCAGTTCAGTACGCCCATTGCTCAACGGATTTACTCTCTTTTCGAGATCATACCCGTCTCCGCCAAAGCTGGATGCTCCCTTTATAGTGAGTTCCGGGAATAGCATAGCATACAGATCATGACTAGAAACCTGTAATGCACGCTTTTGATAAAAATAGCCGTGAATATCAGGCGTTTTTGTATTTTTTATCTGCAAAATTCCTTCATCAACCACCGCAACGGTTACCTGTGTATTAGGTTGCGTGTTAACCTTGATCTGCTGTTTTGTCTTTGATCTTGAATTTCCAATCGCGGTTATAGCTACCGGCAGGCTACGTTTATCGTCCTGAACCAGAATGGGGGTAAAGCCATGTGCTACTGTGAGCGGCATATCGGACGCATCAAGCGGCCGGATGAGTGTAGCCGTCACGAACACGTTGGGCAAATGCGCCTCTTTCAGGTTTAGCTTCAGTTCAGCTGCTTTCTTTTCTGTATGCAGAATATGTTGTTCCAAAACTTTGTCTTGCTCTATAGTTACAAGCAAGCGGCCGTCAAATGGTGTTTTGAACAGAATTTTAGCCTGATCAGAAAGATTATACCTTGGCTTATCGGTTTCAATCAAAACGCGCCCTTCATTACTTACTTCAAAGGAAGAATATTGTGTATATCCCGATCCATACGCATAGAAAGAAGCCGCGGTATAATGTTCCGCACCTGGTCGTCTTACACGGATCTCATATTCTCCCGATACCACAGGCACATACTTAAATGATCCCTGACCCCGAGTAAGATTCAATACATTAGAATAAACCACTTTTTCATTTTTGCGCGAAGTGTAGCGCAGTTGTTCATTTTTCTTTTCGACAACAGTCTGGTACTCGAGTCTCACTACCTGAATTTGGGAAGCGGTGCCGGCTTGTAAGTTTCCCTTACTATTCAGGCCTACAATGTTGACAGGCAATGGTGCATTCACACCTACATAAGTAGCCGGGATATTTATTCCGAATAAAACGGGTTGGGTAAAGACTTCAAATTGCTGAAGCCTGTTGACAGGGCGGCCGTTTTCATCAAAAACCGTAACATATATCTTCCCTTCCAGCACACCGATATCTTTGAGTCCTGATGCTAGCTGAAATTTTTCGGTAGTTTGCCCCTGTGCATTGGTAGTTCCTTGTCTTCTTTCCCGTTCGAAAGAGGTGGTGGCAGGAATATCAAAAGTATATTGTGGAAAAGCTGTGGAAAAAAACGCTTTGCGCTTCAATTGCGATTCCATTTCATAGGTGCGCCCTGCAGCAGGAGGGCCAAACAGGTTCGTTGCCGTTGCTGTAAGTGCTACTGTACTTCCGGATGTATATGATTTTGTGGCGCCACTTAAATCAACATTAATACGATCCGGAATAAATTCTTCAACACTGACCGGATGTGAGGCCAGTAATACGTCATTGGCGTTATACACTTCGAGCGTATAGGTACCGGTCATAACCGATCGGTCCAGATTCACCTCAATTGGTACAGCTCCGTGTGTATTGGTACTTTTTCGGAAAGTTTGTAATTCTCTTCCATTAGGGGTTAGCAAACGCATTTTTAAGGGAATATCCTTTGCTGTTTTCCACGTATCTGTTCTTAATACTGTATTGAAAAACATGGTTTCGCCCGGTCTGTATATGTCCCGCTGACCGTAAATGAATGCCTGAAATCCAGATAGATTATTTCTTAAACCTTCCACTTCGAATCGTGAAGTTTCCACTCTGGTATCATCCAGTAACAAAAAATTGAAATCTTCTTTATTACCTGCAGTAATCATCGCGATGCGGAAACCCGGTGCTTTCTCACTGAGTTTATCCACGTGCGCCACACCGTCGGAGTTAGTGCTTAAAGTGTGTATGGTCTGGTTATTGGAACTGATCATTGTAATTTCCAGATTCACAAGAGGCTCATTAGTCTTGATCGAATTCGCAAAGATCCAGACTTCATCTCGTCCTTGTTTGGCAATTAATCCGATATCTGATATCGATACCAGTTTTGTAGCTCCGAGGTAGGCTTCATCTTTCGAACTAACAGAAACAAGATAGATTCCTTTTCGTTGATTGTCGTCGGGGAGCGCTATATTCAGCGCTGAAATACCCTTACTGACAGGAAGATTTTCGGTATCAACAGTTTTATTCACAATGACATCACTGAAGTTACTTTGTGAATCATCACTATACTGAAATCCACCACTCCGCGTCCACTCGTCACCTACATATGCATAATCCTCCCAACGGTTATTCCTGACATAACCGAGGATATTGTTAGCATATAATTTGGATATACGGACCTGTACTTTCGGAACGTTGACGATTTGAACACCCATGTTTCGGGAACCTTTGGGGGTCATATACAGTGCCTTTTTGTTGGCAAAAGATATACCGGCTGGCATTTTTCCAAAGAAGAGGCCACGTGATATTTCTGTTTCAATACCCGTACCTAAAATTCCTTTTAACGTACGGTTCAGTTGCAGGACATAGGTATCGGTTTCATTAAAGTCTCCCCGAATGGTAAATCCGTTTTCAGTAAGTTCTATCTGTGGTGAAATGGAAGGATTGAGCGTAAACCCTTTATCTATACTCTCAGGATTTAACTCCTGCGTGGTGATGATCCGTGCAAAAGCGGTATTGTTTTCAAAACCTGTTTTTATGTCTGTGATTTCAAGGCGGAGAGGGGAGGGTAGGGTTACTATACTTGAAATATCATTTTGTGTAATAAAACTGGTATTCTGTGCTTTTAATCCTTTTGCCAATTGTATAGTGATCGGAATTGAATTATGATCGGAAGCGCCAGAAGCGTTGATCGTCAAAATGATCGATTTGTCATTGGAGGATGGTAGAATTCTGAAGTCTGTTAGCTTGTCTGCAATAAGTAATTTGAGTCGCTCAGAGACGTTCTGTGCATTAACCGGATAATTAAAAATAAGTTTGATCCGTACTTCTCGCCGACCTGTTTCTTTGGATAAAGTCCACCAGCTTTCAGTTTCTGTCAGGTTGAGATACGGCGTATGAAACTGTAAAGGATCAGCAGAGAGGTTGTAATTTTTTTCCTTTGCGAGACTTTTTAACAACAGAGGTGTCTGTTTTGCCTTATAGGCAGTAGCAGGGGCAAATCCCGCTACGGGCGAAAATACGACTTCATTTGGGGCAGTCCATTTGAACTTCCCTTTCACCGCCGGTTCAAATTGGATGTACTGTGTAGAATCCCAGGAGTTCAACTGAGATTCTGAAACGAGATCTTTATTAAATGTGAAAACCAGGTTCTGCGACTGACTGATTTCTTCATTGAAATTAGTGCCTGCGATCTTCAATTCATTTAAAGAAGAGCAGCTGTGAAGGAATAAGGAAACAAGTACTAAACAAAGAAAAGAAACTGCAGAGGTTTTCATATTCGAAGTAAATTTCAATTATACGTCGAATGTAATATTTTATTATTTGCTACAGTGAGGTGGGTTCCATTTATTGATTTTGGAGCATGAAATCCTTTCCCGAATAATTTTAAAAGCCCTCCATGATCTCATCCACTGTTTTTGCACCTTCATAAAATGAAAGTAATTTCAGCAAAATGGCTTCTACTACTGCATCCGGGCAGGAAGCACCGCAGGTCAGCATTATTTTCGCTGGTACTGATGCCGGTAAATAATTTTCAGTAACAGTCTCCTCTTTGGTGTGAAGATTGAAATGACGGATCAGTTGCTTGTCCAGTATTTTATTGACCGACTCGATAAAGTAGGTAGGTAGTTTATCTTCGCAAAGTTCAACCAGGTGAGACGTATTAGAACTGTTGTATCCACCTGCCACAATTACCAGATCTGCATCATGACCAAGTAGCGCATACGTGGCATCTTGGTTATCGTTGGTGGCATAGCATAGCGTATCCCGTGTATTGGCAAAGTGATCTTCCACCTGATCAGGTCGCAGACTGTAATGTTTAGTCATGACACTTTTCAGGAAATCAGCAATGCCTTGTGTATCAGAGGCTAGCATGGTGGTTTGGTTCACAACACCTATGCGCTTCAAGTCTTTTTCAGGATCGAAATTTTCTGAATACTGGCCGGCGAATTCAGTAAAAAACTGGGCAGCAGGTGTTTCACCTGTAATGTAAGCAGCCAGCCGTCGGGCTTCTTCCATGTTTTCGACAACCATAGTGGGAGCGTTTTCTTTACTATGTGAGAATGTGGCTCTGGTTTCTTCGTGCAATGGCTTCCCATGGACTACAATTGTGTAGTCCTTCTCACCAATCTGCGTTGCGCGGTTCCATACTTTTTCTACAAACGGACAGGTGGTATCATATACATAAGAATTGATACCCAGCTCGGCCAGCTTATTTTGATTTTCGATGGTGGTTCCAAAAGCGGGTACGATGACGATATCTTCAGGAGTAAGTTCGCTCCATTCAATAAGCTGATTACCTTTTGTATCCATCAAAAACCTGACACCCCGGTCAGTAAGATCTCTGTTCACGTCGGGATTGTGTATCATCTCGCTGAGGAGGAAAATACGTTTGTCAGGATTTTCGGATATCGCACGGTAGGCAATATCAATAGCATTTTCGACACCATAGCAAAAACCGAAATGGCGGGCAATCAGAAACTGGACAGGACCGAAATCCAGAACAGTCGGACTAAAATCCCTTTTCAATTTGTCGCTTTTCCTTCTCGCTTCTTTAATAGGCGTGATAATACGACTTCTATAAAAATCCGGTATATTGAATGTCTTCATGATGAAAAGCCCCTGGCTGGTAACGGTCTGCTATGATCGCTACCGATTGTACATGGAAAATAATGTGCTCAAAGATACACAATGCTGTTTTCAAAGAACAATCTCGGTACTGCCTTTGTTCAGCAGGCGCTCGTCATGATATATTTTTATGAAATTTTTTAATAAGCATGCAACATCTTTAGGATGAGCTATGTCTTTGTAACAGAACGTTCAAAATTTAAACCTTCTGCTTGAAAACAAATTTGTACATCGACCGGCATGTAGAACTGGTGGAACGCTGTAAACTCGGCGAGCGAAAGGCTCAGTATGAGCTTTATAAAAGCTATTCCAAAGCCATGTTTAATATCTGCATGCGGATCATCAACCACATGGGTGAAGCAGAGGACGCTCTGCAGGAAGCTTTTGTGGATGCATTTTCCAATTTGCACCAGTTCAGACAGCAGTCGACGTTTGGTGCATGGTTAAAGCAGATTGTAGTGAATAAGGCGATCAATCAATTGCGAAGCAGAAAGGTACAATGGATTGATATTGATGAATGGCAGCGTTCCGGAGAAGAATCGGAGAGAGTTTCAGAAGAGATGTACAGCTGGAATGAAGATGAAACTTCGCTGGAAATAGAGCGGATACGTAACGCTGTATTGAGGCTGCCGGATGGGTATCGGGTTGTGTTGAGTCTTTATTTGTTTGAAGGCTACGATCATGAAGAAATCGGAGAAGTGCTGGGCATTTCAGAGTCAACATCCAGAACGCAATACATGCGGGCGAAAAAAAAGTTGGCGGAAATGATGACGCATTAACGTGATTTTCAGCGTATGAGCAATTAAATGTGGAGTGATTTTTTAAGGTATTATTAAAACCCAGGCCCTATTGAGACAAAAACTTTACACATGACCAGTAAGTAAAAATGAAAAAGAATTCTGATAAGAAAGATCGTCTGGAACGGTTTGTGCGCGATAATAGAGACGGATTTGACAGCTTCTTACCACAGGATAATTTGTGGGATCTCATTGAAAATAAAATTCCAGGGCAACCTCAATCCATAGCCACATCCCAACCCGGTAAAATAGCCAGGCTATGGTCTGGCATGAGCGCTTACAATTGGCGTGCGGCTGCTGGTATATTGCTGGTATTGGGTATAGGTATTACGATCTACCTCAATAAGCAGTATGGTGTAACCCGTGATCCTGCAGTGGCACTTAAGGTTCCTGCTTATGCAAAGGAATTTAATACCTATACGGTAGCTATCGAGGAAAAACGAGGTGAGATCGTCAAACTTACCCGCGACAATCCGGAGCTTTACAAAGATTTTTCTGCCGATCTGAAAAGTCTGGAGAATAGTTACGGTAACCTTAGGTCTAATCTCTCGGATGCTCCCAATCAGGAGGCTCTGCTGAAAGCCATGGTGCAAAATCTGCAATGGCAGGTTGATCTGCTCAACCAACAAATCCAAATTTTAGAACGTATTAATCAGGTCAAAGATGGCTACGATAAAGAAAATAATAACGCACCTCTTATATAGTGTGGCTTTAATGCTACCGCTTGTAGTGCAAGCCATTGATCCTGAGTCCGTAGGGTTGATCGAAAAGAAAAGGAACATTGTTAAAATATTCGACGTCAAGGAGCACGACTTGCTAATGATAGACAATCAGTTCGGGCAGGTGAAAGTCAATCTTTGGAATAAAAAGGAAATTCGGGTTGAGATTGTCATTACTGCAAATGCCCCTTCAGATAATCGGGCTGCTCAGTACCTTGGTGCAGTGGATGTGGAAGAGAAGCGAGAGAAGAACCGCATCAATATCACTACGCTTATCAACAGAGGACAAATATCTTCTAATAGCTGGAATAACCGCAGCGGAGAAAAGAATTTTATTCAGATAGACTACACTGTTTTTATGCCAAAGGAGAACCCGTTGATTGTTAATAATAAGTTTGGCAATACGGATATCCCATCCTTTGCCGCTACACTCACCGTAAATTCGAGAAATGGTAGTTTTTCTGCGGAATCACTTTCTGGCGCTAACAATACCATTGATGTGCGCTATGGATCGGCCCGCATAGGAAAAATGGATGAGGGAAAGCTTGAAAGCCATTATTCCAATGTGAAATTGGAGCAGGTAACGAAATTGCTGTTAAATAACAAATTCGGAGAATTGACAATTGGTGACGTCAAAGACCTTCAGGCGGATATTGATTATTCAGGTGTGAAGATTGGAACGATACGCGGAGAAAGTAACATCAAGCTGAATTACTCGGGGAATTTCAAAATTGGTGAGCTTACCAAATCAGCTGAAAATGTGAATATTAAAGCGGCCTATTCCTCTGTTACGTTGCCGGCAGATGCCAGCAGATTTAATGTGACAGTTACCTACGGGAACTTCAGTTATCCATCAGGCAATGTTAACTTCACACAACAGCCCTCCAAAGATGACAAAAACTATAAAGTAAGGCAATACCAGGGAAAGATAGGCTCTGGTACTGGTACCAAAATTACAGTTGTCTCCACTTTCGGAGACGTGAAGCTGAAAGACTGATTGGGGTATTATCTCAAGGCTGAGCAGTATCGCTTTCTGAAAGTATAAAATATTTGAATTCCAAAGGCTCAAAAGCAGCGAAGAGCTTGCTGATAAAAGAGGAATCGTTGATATAGAAACTTAGTAAGTTGTCATAACGTTCCTGGGCCGTACCGCCCGGGAATAATTTTTCCTGCACATTCAGAAGTTGATTAATTTCGGACTCATGATTCCGTTCTTCTGCTTTGCGAATCCGTTTTTCAAGATTTTCAAGTGCGTTGAATAAACGGGCTCTTTCAGCTTTGACGGCGCCTTCCATGGTACGTTCCACTTCCGTAGCTTTTTCTATAATCTCGTCAAATATGTTTAAAAATGCAGACTTCTGTTCCTGTAAAGACAGCTCCTTTTCTGTATTCTTTTGAACGTACATTTTGCGCAGCATTACCTGATCCATAAAGAGCTCTTCCGGACTAACACCAAGTTTTTCAAGCTTATTATTGATGGAAGAATTGATATACATTCCGAAGTTTCTCGGAATAAGCATAGGAAACGGAGTTTGATAATGATCAAAAACTCCTTTCAGCTGCATCCAGTAAGGTATTTCAGAAGGTCCACCGATATAGGCCAGGTTGGGCAGAATAATTTCTTCATAAAGCGGGCGTAACACTACATTGGGACTGAAATATTCCGGATGAGCATCGGCCTCGTTCAGAACTGCTTCCTGTGTAAAAGTCAGATCTGTATTCAGTACCTTGAACTGATCTCCTTCTTTAATGATACGTCCTCTCAGATTATCCTTAAGGTAGAATAAATTGATTTCCCTTGCGCTAAGCGGCGTGTGATAACCTTGTTCTGTAAGTTTGGAGGTAGTTTGGGTAACTAATTTTTCAGAAATTGATTGTGTAAGTTCCTCTTTGATAACAGGAAGAAAATGTCTTTTCAATTCTGCGCTGTCAGCATCAAGACATATGAGGCCTTCAGAGCCAAACAACTCGTGCATGTAACATCGTACTGCATCAGTCAGCGTATCGTTCTCAAGATATGCTTTGGCAAATAAAAGAGGTTTCGTCGGCAGCAGTTTCAGGATCGTTTCCAATTCCTTTGGATTTAATCTGCCAACTGCTCCCTGGTGCTCACCTTCCCATTTAAAAGTCTGCCCGAATAGATGAAAGGAAGCAATTTCGGCGAAATCATGATCCTCAGTTGCCATCCAGTATACAGGTACAAAATTGTAATCCGGATAGGCCTGCTTCAGCTCTCTTGCCAGCTTGATGGTCGTAACGATCTTGTAAATGATATACAGAGGACCTGTAAATATATTAAGCTGATGCCCTGTAGTTACTGTAAAGGTTTTTGAATCCAGCAGTACTGAAAAATCTGGTTTGTTGGGTTGGCCTTTGTATTGCTCTTCAAGGACATTTACCAAAGTCTTACGCTTCGCTGCCTCAAAATCTGACTTGCTTTCTATTGCTAGCTTCGCATTGTCAATAGTGGGATACACGCTGTAAAACTCTTCGGTAGCTGGTTTTTGGTCGAGGTAGTCCAGGAGTAATGCCGGAAACTGCCCCGTTTTACGCAGATCCACTTTGTTTAACTTCACGAAAGGTGGTTTTTCAGTAGTCAGTAGAGAGTCCAACACAGTGCTTTTTTGAATATAAAGGAAACCCTGCAAATATCGTTAAAGTTCAGGGTTGGTCAATATGTAACGAAGTACAGAATAGTTCTTATATACTGAAAAAGCCGAAACTGAAACAGGATCGGCTTTCACAATTACTTGGTTTTTAGTTGCGTCGGGTATTAGCCGAATTATTTTTCAGTCCTTAAAAGGCATAGTCATTTTTTGATATAAGCTCGTCAGCAATTCTGCGACGTGCCTCCTTGAGATTCAAAGGTTCTATTTTTGTAAATCTTTTAAGACCCATCAGCATCACACGCAGTTCGTCACCCTCGGCAAAGCTGGTTATAGCAGCCCGTCCTGCATTGTTTGTTTTTTCCACTGCCCTGTGCAGATATACGAGTGCAAGATCTTTATATAGTTGGTTGGCGATATCACCTGTAAGTTCAATACGCTTTTCAACACGCAAAAGGACTGATTCTGCCACATAGGTTTCTATTACCATATCCGCCAGACTCATGATAATCTCCTGCTCTTCGGATAACTTGGTCATGAATTTCTGTACAGCAGAGCCTGCTATCATTAACACAGCCTTTTTCAGGTTTTTGATCACTTTTTTCTCAGCTGCAAATGTAGACTCATCTTCGTCTGCACTGAAATCAGGAATAGACATGATTTCTTTACCAACTGCCATAGCCGGCGACATCAGATCCAGCTGCCCATTCATGGCTCGTTTCAGAAGCATATCTACCACGAGAAGTCGATTAATCTCATTGGTGCCTTCGAAGATCCGGTTGATACGGCTATCGCGATAAGCACGATCCATCGGAGCATCTGCAGAGAAGCCCATTCCGCCATAAATTTGTACACCTTCGTCGACAACATAGTCCAATACTTCTGAAGCATGTACCTTCATAATAGCACACTCAATGGCAAGCTCTTCCAAAGACTTTAGCTTGGCGTCTGATTCAGCAAGTCCTTTTTCGAGGAAAGCAACCGTGAGGTCATCAATACTTTGGCCTACACGATAAGAGGCAGATTCTGTGGCGAACATGCCCACTGCCATTTCAGCCAGCTTGTATTTAATAGCGCCGAAATTAGCGATCGCTGTACCGAACTGCTTTCGCTCATTTGCGTAGTTGATAGCCTGCTGAGCTACTCTTTTCGATCCTCCTAAAGCGGCCGCTGCCAATTTTATACGGCCAATATTTAAAATGTTAACAGCTATTTTAAATCCATTTCCACGATCCGAAAGCATATTCTCTACGGGCACCTGACAGTCGTTAAAGAAAATCTGCCGGGTATCCGATCCCTTAATACCCATCTTATGTTCCGGCTCATTCATGGTGATGCCATCGAAACTTTTATCAAGAATGAAGGCAGTCAGATTTTTATCAGTTTGTCCGTTTTCTTCAATTTTGGCAAAAACAATGAACACATCTGCAAAACCACCATTGGTGATCCACATTTTCTGGCCATTTATTACATACTTATTACCATCTGCTGTAAGAATTGCTTTTGTTTTTCCAGAATTAGCATCCGAACCGGAATCTGGTTCTGTGAGGCAATATGCTGCTTTCCACTCTCCGGAAGCCAGCTTGGGAAGGTATTTTTGCTTTTGTTCTTCGTTTCCGTAGTAAAGAATAGGCAATGTGCCAATTCCTGTATGTGCTGAAAGTGCAACCGAGAAAGAATTACCGGCCCCTGTAGCTTCTGCTACAAGCATGGAAGTATTAAAGTCCATCCCAAATCCCCCATAAGATTCAGGAACAACCGTCCCCAATAACCCCAGCTCACCTGCTTTATCCATCAGTGAATTAATCAATGCAGGACTTTTTGCCTGATCAATTTCATCAAGACGTGGCCAGACTTCAGTTCTTAAAAAATCACGGCAGGTGTCAGCGATCATTTTTTGCTCCTCGGTAAACTCCTCCGGAATAAAAATTTGTGATGCAGGCGTTTCTCTGATCAGGAATTCACCTCCTTTGGTTGAAACTTTCTTATTTTCTGCAATGGCCATGGTAAAGAAAATTAAGTTTTAAGACAAGTGGTATGCTTGCATACTAATTTTGTTCATGCAAATATATCATTAAATTATTATGCTTGCATACTACATTGCTAAAAAAATAAAAGCCTGTGGCATAGTGCCACAGGCTTTTATTTTTTAAATATTTTATACTGTTTTAGAAACTCTCCGTTGTTTTCTACCTGAATGAAATAAATACCGGAGCTGATCTGCATCCCTCTCAGGTCAATGTTAGCCAGGTGATCAGCATGGTTAACAAATCCTGATGGTATTTCTGTCTTTTGGCCGGAAATATTAATGATATAGTAACGAAGATCTGTTGCTGACAGCTGTTCCGGAAGCTTTATATTAATAACAGTTTCAACCGGATTGGGATAGAAATTCCATTCCAGTATATCTCTCGTTATGTTTATGGAATCCCCGTAAGAGATACCAAACTGCATTGTATTAGAGACAACAGATGCATCTTTATTGGTAGCGGTTACCGTTAGTGTGTATCTGCCTGGGAAAGGTGTAAATCCACCTTCATTTTCGTATAATGCATATGGGAATTTCATGGTTGCCGAGGAAATATTGACAGGGCCCTTCAGATCAAAAACAACCTGATCATAATCAAAATTACCATAGGCAAATATGTTGATCAACGGAGGCATATTTTTAAGATCCAATACATCATCATGTTGCAATGGTCTGATAATTTGCTGATTGACCGCACTTCCTCCTTTTACCAATTCAAAACGGAGTCGTGGGATTTCAACTCTGATCACCAGCGGCGCTTCTGCATAAGCTCCGAAATTGTCATATGCTCTGATAATCAAGCGGTATTCACCTTCTTCTGTAGGTGTGCCGGATAAAGTATTTAGTGAAACGTCGAGCCATGCAGGTCGGTTCTGAACTGACATAGATGCTATATAACCATCACTATCTGTGAAAACGTCGTTAGGGAGCGTGTACGTGAAAGGTACATTTACCGAAGCATATCTGATAGGAAATGAGCCTATTGTGTAAGGCGGGTTATTCAGGTATTGAGGTTCTACGACTTTAAGGCTAAAATAAGTTTCTACAAATGCATTGAGATCATCATAAGCTTTAATGGAGACCCGATACTCTCCGAGCGTTGTAGGGGTTCCTGAAAGAACTCCATTATTGAATTTGAGCCACGATGGCATTTCAATAACTTCGACCTTGGTCACTTCTCCATCCGGGTCTATAAATGCATCCTTTGAAAGAGTAAATGAAAATGGTTTGTCGATTGCTATACTTTGATTAGCGAAGTTGGTATTGACGATTGGCGGCTTATTGGCATTTTCACGCGTATCAACGCGTATTGTAAAATAGGCATCTGTGCTTGCTCCTTCATCGTCAATTCCTTTTACAAGGATTCTGTGATCGCCCAGCGCAGTGGGTCTTCCTTTCAATTGTCCGTTTTCGTACCTGAGCCAGGAAGGTAGTAAGGATACATCCATACGTACGATTGTACCATCAACGTCAGAAAATGTATCCGTAGGGAGTGTGTATACAAAATCCCGGTTTACAGCGATAATCTGCATGGGTATAGGGCGGAATACATAAGGAGGATAGTTAGAGGCATCATCCCAGTAAGCCGGAGAAAAAAGGTCTTCTTCCAAACGGATTCGCACCGGCTTAGGATTGGAAGGATCTGCATAGGCTTTTTTAGCCCATTCGTTATAAACCACGTTTCCTGCTCCTGATTTTTCTACAGCTGCAGAAAGTCTGTAGCTTACCTCTTCTTTGTAATCAATAGGATTTACCGGTTGATTCAGCCATGTTGCAGCGGCTTGCTGCAAAAAAGGAGCTGCCTTTTGCATGGAAGCAGTAGTGGAAATTACTGCAGCTACTACATTGGCACCATGGGCAAAATTCTCATTAATCTGCCTGAGATGAGTTGCATTGTCTACACTTGCATTCACAAATAACTCATTGGCTGTAATAAAATGAGCAGGTCGGTCGCTTTTCAGGATGTCCACCGACCAACGGTGATCATGGTTGACCAGGTCATCGTTTACTTTGATACCATCTGCTTTTTCACTCAGACTTTTATATCCCAATGTGCCGCGGATAGCGGACAAAGCATCAAAAACGGAACCATAATCCGCCATAAACTTGATTTGAGGATCAACCGCCTTAACAGTTGAAATCATCTGATCAATAAAACGTTTCATCACCTGATGGCGATAAATATACAGGTCCTTGCCAAAACGCTGTCTGAAAGTCTGATTAGGTTCCCACCTGTTGGATGGCATTGGAACTTCGGCGAAGGACTTGTAATTCGTGCCCCAGAGGTAGTTGAGGCGTTCAATTTTTTTATAGTTAGGCTTCAGCCATTCCTGAAAACCTTTTGTCATGCTTTCGGAATAATCATATACCGTGATGACATCCTTTCCGTTTTCGATAATTCCACCTGAATATTCTCCTTCCTGTGTAGGTGTATTGGTTACAGATACAAACAGAAGCTTATTTTCGGTTTGGAGATATTTGTAGCGATTAACAGCTTCTCTGACGAAGCTCAGTGCTTTGTTCGTAATAGGCTGATTGTCGAAACCAAAAAAAGTATCACCGTAACCCCCAATCATAGGTTGACCAGTATTACTTATTTGTTTATCGGGATTGGTCCAAAATCCATTGATTCGTGTATTGTGCCGTCCCAAATGTATACGAAGCGCTACTTTCATGCCCAGACTTGTCGCAAGATTAATTTGCTCGTCGAATCGGGCCCAGTTGGGTGTTTCTGTTGGAGAGTTGAGGTAAATTTTGTCCCAGGGTATAGCCAGATACACAGCGTTAACCCCATTCTGATGTGCCGCTCTGATGATATCCAGCTCGGGACCTTTTTCTGTAGTCAGGTTCAGGCACATCAGCGCAAGGTAGCGTTGTGTGTCTATTGTTGGGGTTGTACCATTATTTTGGCCTTTTACCTGAAGACCATAAAATAGGTTCAACAGGAGTAATGCTGCGAAAAGATTCCCTGTAATTTGTTTTAAAAAAGTCCCGATCCTCATCCAGTTAGATTTTGTCCATGATTTTAACCCAGTTTTCGTAACCACTCTTCACATTAAAAATACCAGCTCTGAGCTTACTTATTTCGGCATCGGTGAATATTTTGCCACTCATAATATCCTTCATAGCAATCACCATTTGTCTTACGCTGATATCCTCAGTCACCGCACCCATTCCCTCCTGAATAAATTCGCTGGCTCCGCCTGAGGGGAATGCAACGATAGATTTACCAAGAAGTGCTGCTTCAATCATTACCAATGGAAACGGATCCTGCCGAGATGTAAGTAAAAAGCCGTTCCCCAGGTTTAAATAATTATAATAATCCTCCTTTTGTTTTCCTACAAGATGAATAGTAGTTTTTGACTTATTGTTTTTGCAGCGTTGTTCCGTGTAATAAACCAGTCCATCATCGATTTGTTCTCCTATCCATATGATATGCACATTTGGCATATCCAGTTCATTGGCTATGTCTGGCAGCAGGTCAAACCCCTTTCTTTCGGAAGTCATTCCGGATACAACCCATACAAAGTCATTTTCAGGTATGCCAAGTTTTTTGCGTATTTCAGCAGTTTTGATAGAGTCGGGTACCGCTTTAGATGTATCAATAAAGGAATAAAGAAGTTCAACCTTTTTGCCACCTGTATCCTTAATTGCATCGCAGGTGATACCTGAGCAGCCAATTAATACGTCAGAAAAGTTAATAATATTACTTAAATCTGTTCGGCTCAGATACGCATATGTTAAAGGCAATTCATGAAAATGAGTCACCGTCTTAACGGAAAATTCCTTTGCAACAGCAACAGCTTCGGGTAGCATAGTGGTATTGATGTACCATATGTCTGCTTTAAACTCAGTAGCAACCTTTCGCAGGTAACGCAGTGTTGGGTTTGCACCCAGAAAGAACATGATTTTTTGTGCCATGTTGTAACGCTTGGGAGCTATGAAAACAGGAACGTCAGCAGGGAGCTCTTTGAGTAGTTCGCCATTGGCAAAACTTACAACGCCCACATCATACCGGCTGCGGTCAATTTGTTGTATGATATAGAGTAACATCATTTCCGATCCTGTACGTGTTGCGAAAGGAGTGAAGAAAAGAAGGCGTTGTTTACTTTTTTTCATAGATGTTGAGTTAAGACTGAGAGGAGGTAAGGAGGTCAATGTTTTCTTTTTCCAAAATTTTGTACATACCTTTTTTAAGAAACAATGTTCTTGTAAAATACTTGAGTAGTACTTGGGTTTTTCTTAAATAGATATGTTGCGTATCCAGTTCTGTTACAGGACTTCCTGATCTTAGGTTATTGACAATTTTCCAGAGATAAACGACTGGAATCATGGTTACATAATGTATGATAAGTGTAAGGTAAGCTAAGATTCCGTACTGCTTTCGGATCCATAATAAGTTAGAAACCTGCATCTGCGTACTAAATCTGTTAATCCAAGAAATATGAGTTCTCCTGAAAGGATTTTTATTTTCGAGGTGTATATAAGTGCTGTCATCAAAAATACAGAGTTTTCCAAGTAGGCCCAGTCGCCACGACCATTCTACATCTTCTCCATACATGAAAAAATCTTCACTGAATCCGCCTGTTTTTTCATATCCTTCACGTCTTGTAAATATGAATGCGCCAACCAGCCAGTCATACTGCTGAGGATCTTTGTGGGAAGGGTCGGGGTAGAGGCGATGCATGATCTTATCCACTGTATTACCTGGAGGGAGAATAAAGAATGTCCTGCGAAACTCATTGAAACTGCGGTAAAAGGGCATCGGGGTATTATCGGCGTAGTGCTGCAAAGCACCTAGCGCTATAATATCCTTGCGGGTGTTCATGCGATCAAAGCAACGATCAATGATGTTGTCTGTTAGCAATGTATCTGCATTAAGAAGCAGGAAATATTTTCCTGATGCAGCGGCCATTCCTTTATTATTCGCCCTGCCAAACCCTGCATTATAGTCCATATCAATGCATTTAATATCCGGATAGATGGTTCTCAGACGTTCGCCATCTCCGTTTATCGGGTCGTTGTCAACGATAATAATTTCAAAACTGACTTTTTTAGTAAAGGTATATATGGAGTGTAAGCAATTGATAATTAGCTCTGGGCAACGAAAATTTATAATGATAATGGATACATCCATGTAGTGATATGCAAAGTTAAGGGGCAAAAATAAAGAAACTCCCCGGAAGACTGTGACATCTAACGAGGAGAGACTTAAAAATGCTATAGAATATTTGTTGAAATGGCTAATTCAGTCTTTCGAAAATGCCGGCAACACCCTGCCCGCCACCTACACATGCAGTGACCATGCCATATTTTTGATTCCTTCTTTTCATTTCATTCAGTAACTGTACTGAAAGTCTTGCCCCGGTTGATCCTAAGGCGTGCCCCAGAGCAATTGCTCCACCATTCGGATTAACTATGTCAGGGTTGATCTCCAATTCCTGAATTACTGCTAATGCCTGCGCGGCAAACGCTTCATTCAGTTCAATTTGTTCAATATCAGATAATTTCAATCCGGCTTGTTTCAACGCAAGTGGGATAGCTGCAACCGGACCAATTCCCATAATGCGCGGATCTACACCGGCAGTTGCATAGGATAGCATACGTGCTACAGGAGTAAGTCCAAGGTCATTGACCATTTTTTCTGACATCACTACCACAAATGCGGCACCATCGGAAGTCTGAGAGGAATTCCCCGCCGTTACTGAACCGCCGGCTGCAAATACTGGCTTAAGCTTGGCAAGGGCTTCCAAAGTTGTATCGGCCCGAGGTCCTTCATCTTGCTCTACAACAGTTTCTTTCGTTTTCTTTTTCCCAGTTACTGCATCAAAATAAGTCTCTTTTATAGTGATGGGAACAATGCCATCTGTGAACAAATTTTCCTTTTGCGCGTTGAGTGCTTTCTGATGAGAAAGGTAAGAAAACTCATCCTGTTGCTCTCTGCTTATTTTGAAATCCCGCGCTACCTGTTCGGCGGTGAGTCCCATACTCAGGTAATAATCCGGATTGGAGTGTGCGATCTCGTAGTTCAATGCAGTTTTCCATCCCATTGTAGGGACCAGTGACATGGATTCAGTGCCTCCTGCGATAATGCAATCGGCCATCCCTGCATGTATTTTGGCTGCAGCCATAGCGATGGCTTCCACCCCGGAACCACAGTATCGGTTAATTGTAATTCCTGATACATTTTTAGGAAGAGCCAGTAAAGCTACGTATCGCCCCATCTGCATTCCCTGTTCTGCTTCAGGCACGGCGTTACCGACGATGACATCATCTACCTGTGCCGGATCCAGATTGGGGATTTTATCTAAAAGATATTTGATCACTTCTGCACCGAGATCATCCGGGCGCGTAAAGCGGAAACCGCCACGCGATGCTTTTCCAACTGCACTCCGGAAACCGGCAACAATGTATGCGTTCATATATTTAGATGGTTTAGTTCAACACTGAATTCTTAAAAAATAAAGCCACGCTCATGAATGGCTTCATAATAGTATACTCAATAATAGTATGCAGGCATACTATCTGTAAAACTAGCAATTAAAAATAAAACAACAAACCACCGGAATATGTTTTCCGGTGGTTTGTAATTACGAGTAAGTTCTGGTGATGAATGTTAGAGAATTGAACGGCTGCTACTTCCGGTCAGGGCATTGACTGGCCTTGTTCCCAGGTTTGTTGTAGCGCTCGTTTTGTGGGCATGACGATCCATAGTGTAATGTAAATCAGTACAATCGGGAATGACATTGGGATAAAGAATGCCAATACCAGCAGTACTCTTATTATCGTAACATCAATGCTCAGGTACTCAGCTAAACCTGATGCTACACCACCGATCATTTTGTTTTCTGTATTGCGGAATAATCTATTGTTGTTCATAGCTATATTCATTTAGTTGTTATTGTTGATTCAAAGGTACTATGTAATGCATGGTAGTTTAAAATGAATTTGGATGAGTGGTTTTCGGGCAGGAGAAATGGCGAATTGGTGTGAGGAAAAGTTAAGTCTCCATTAAAATTGAGATATTCTCATGTTATATGGCAGGTTGATTGTAGTTTTAAAACACATTTATCAGCGCTCAGCGTTAGTAAACAGGAATGGTATCCGGTGATAATGTGGGTGATTAGACTTTCCTTAGGATTATTCTGAATCTTGCTAATAACTATTTGTAAAGGATTACTTTTGCAGTTGAAAATAGTAGCTTTGCTGACAATCTGGCACATAACATGCGTCGGGTGCAATATTTTTCAAAAAGAAATAAAGATAAATAATACACATAAAAAGTCATGTTTAAAATATTTTCGAAGCTGTTCGGTACGAAGGCAGAACGGGATTTAAAAGAGTTAACCCCATATGTTGGGTTGATCAATGCAGAATACGCTTTGCTGGCTTCTTTAACCAATGATCAGCTTCGTGCAGAATCGGAGGCTTTGAAAGTTCGTATCGCAACCGAACTCAAATCAATCGATGAGCAGATCGCTTCATTGAGAACACAGGCAGCGGATGAGCCAAATGTGGATAACAAAGAAGTAATATTTAAAAGAATAGATGCGCTTGAGCTCGACCGTAATAAGGAACTGGAAAGAGTTTTGCTTGACATCCTTCCCAAGGCATTCGCCATTGTAAAAGATACAGCCAGACGTTTTACCGAGCATGACAAGATTGAGGTAACAGCCAATTATTTTGACCGTGAAGTGGCTTCCAAAAAGGCCAGCGTTAAAATTGAAGGAGATAAAGCATATTGGAATACAACATGGGATGTAATAGGTCAGCCTATTAAGTGGAACATGCTTCACTATGATGTACAGCTCATAGGTGGTGTCGTTTTGCATCAGGGAAAGATCTCTGAAATGGCTACCGGGGAAGGGAAAACACTTGTAGCGACACTTCCTGCATTTTTGAATGCACTTGCAGGACAGGGCGTCCATATCGTTACGGTGAACGACTACCTTGCCAAACGTGATGCGGAGTGGAATGCTCCATTATTTGAATTTCATGGTATGAGTGTGGATTGTATTGATCGTCACCAACCTAATACCACTGCCAGAAGAAACGCTTATAAGGCAGATCTGACCTACGGAACCAACAACGAATTTGGTTTTGATTACCTGCGTGACAACATGTCACGTACGCCGGAAGAACTTGTTCAGCGTAAGCATCACTATGCAATGGTAGATGAAGTTGACTCCGTTTTGATTGATGATGCACGTACACCATTGATCATCAGCGGGCCTGTACCTCGTGGAGACGAGCAAGAGTACCTTGAGTTGAAGCCACGTGTCGGCAGGATCGTTGAAGCGCAGAAAAAACTGGCTATGGAACTTCTTAATGAAGCAAAGAAGAAAATCAGTGCCGGTGATAAAAAAGAAGGTGCGCTTGCTTTATTCCGTGCACACCGCGGTATGCCAAAGTACAAGCCATTGATTAAGTATCTGAGTGAAGGCGGAGTTCGTCAGTTGATGCAGGAGTCGGAGTCTATCCACTTGGCAGAAAACCAGAAACTGATGCCTGTTGCAGATGCACCTCTTTACTTTACAATTGATGAGCGTCACAATAGTATTGAGCTTACTGAAAAAGGAATTGACTTCCTGACAGGCGAGTCGGAAGAAACTAATTTCTTTATTCTACCTGATATCGCTATCGATCTTGATGCAATTGAAAAGGATAAGTCTTTAAGTGAGCAGGAAAAAATCCTGAATAAGGAAGCGCTGATCCGCGACTATTCTGTAAAAACTGCTCGTATACATACTGTTAATCAGCTTTTGAAAGCGTACACATTGTTCGAAAAGGACGTGGAGTATGTAATCATGGATGGAAAGGTAAAGATCGTGGATGAGCAGACTGGCCGTATCATGGATGGTCGTCGTTATTCGGATGGTTTGCACCAGGCTATTGAAGCAAAAGAAAGCGTGCGTGTAGAAGACGCCACGCAGACATATGCAACTGTAACACTGCAGAACTACTTCAGAATGTATCATAAGCTGGCCGGTATGACCGGTACTGCGGAAACGGAAGCTGGTGAATTCTGGGAAATATATAAACTGGATGTTGTATCTGTTCCAACAAATAGAGGAATCAGCCGCAAAGACCAGGAAGATAAGGTGTATCGTTCGGTTCGTGAAAAGTACAATGCAGTAGCAGATGAAATTGTAGAACTGGTAGAAGCGGGTCGTCCTGTTCTGGTAGGTACTACTTCTGTGGAAAACTCCGAAATTATCAGCCGGATGCTGACGCTCCGCAAAATACCGCATCAGGTACTGAATGCGAAACAACACCAGCGTGAAGCTGAAGTTGTTGCCGAAGCCGGAAAGCCCGGAACTGTAACCATTGCGACTAACATGGCTGGTCGTGGTACGGATATTAAGCTGACTCCGGAATCAAAAGCAGCAGGAGGTTTGGCTATTGTAGGTACGGAGCGACACGAAAGCCGTCGTGTAGATCGCCAGTTAAGAGGTCGTTCGGGACGTCAGGGTGATCCTGGTTCTTCTCAATTCTTTGTTTCTCTGGAGGATAACCTGATGCGTTTGTTCGGTTCTGACCGGATGGCCAAAGTGATGGACCGTATGGGGCTGGAAGAAGGCGAAGTGATTCAAAGTGGGATGATTACGAAGTCGATTGAACGTGCGCAGAAAAAAGTGGAAGAAAACAACTTCGGAATGCGTAAGAGATTGCTTGAGTACGATGATGTAATGAACTACCAACGTGATGCAATTTACAAACGTCGTAAAAATGCACTGTTCGGAGAACGTCTGGCGGTCGATATTGCAAATACACTCTATGATGTTTGTGAAGAAATCAGCTCATCAGCCAATTCTTATGCAGAACTGGAGCTATCGGCTATCACAACATTAGGAATTGAGCCTCCTTTCACGGAAGCACAGTATGGATCGCTGAAACCTGCTGATCGTTCACAGCAGTTATACGAGGCAGCAGAGAAGCAGTATCAGGAGAAAAACGAAGCGATCAGCCAGAAAGCTTTACCAGTATTGCAATCCATTTATGCTGAGAGAGGTGCTACGATTACTGAGATCATGATTCCTTTCAGTGATGGACTACGCCAGACAGGTGTTGTCGTAAATCTGAAGAAAGCGATTGATAACGAAGGACGTGAGATTACTCATGAAATGGAAAAGGCCATTGTTCTGTCTTTGATAGATCAGGAATGGAAAGAACACTTGCGTGAAATGGATGACTTGAAGCAATCGGTACAGAATGCAGTATTCGAGCAGAAGGATCCTCTATTGATATATAAATTTGAATCTGTTGAGCTTTTCAAACGCTTCCTGAGCAAAGTTAATTTTGATATGTTGTCCTTCCTGATGAAGGCTGATATTCCACAGGAAGAAGCGGCACCTGCTGTACAGCAGCCGGTACGTCGTCCTGAAGCTCCGGCTCCGGAATTACATACCAATCGTGAAGAGGATTTTGGTGCTGAACTGGATGGCCCGGACTTTGGACATACAGAATCTACCACCAAATCGCAGCCTGTACGCGTGGAGAAAGTAGCAGACAGAAATGAGAAAGTATCGGTACAATATCGTGACGGACGCGTTCTACGTGATGTGAAATATAAGAAAGTTGAGCAGGATATAAAAAATGGAGATTGCGTTGTAATTGAATAATTTACCGCAAAACTTGCCTGCTTATATATTAAGCCCTGCCATTCAAAAATTGTCTGGCGGGGCTTTTTTAATAGAGACAAATCAGGATTTATACGATATTTGTATTTTGAGAGACTATATATTAACGAAATATACCCTTAGATGAAACTGCACAGAGAAGGATTTACCATTATGGCAGTCACGGCCATCATCTTAATTCTTGTTAATCTGGGAATTCAATATTTGCTGCCGGAGGGATACTGGATTCCAAAGATTGTGCTTGTTGCAAGCATACTCGTATTCCTGCTGGTAGTTCAGTTTTTCAGAGTTCCTGCACGCGTGGTGTACACAAGTGACCGGCAAATAGTAGCGCCATGTGATGGAAAGGTGGTTGTGATTGAGGAAGTGGTGGAAACAGAATATTTCAAAGGACCGCGCCGTCAGGTGAGCATTTTTATGTCTCCCTTAAATGTGCACATCAACTGGAATCCGATCAGTGGCGTCATTCAGTATTTTAAATACCATCCGGGTCTATACCTGGTTGCCTGGCATCCCAAATCGAGTACTGATAATGAACGTACAACAGTGGTGATACGTAATAAAGAAGGCATTGATGTTCTTTTCCGTCAAATTGCGGGTGCAGCAGCCAGGCGTATCAGATGGTACGTCAAAGAAGGAGATCAGGTGGAGCAAAGCACGGAGATGGGCTTTATTAAATTCGGCTCACGTGTGGATCTTTTTTTGCCGTTGGATGCTGAGATAAAAGTTAAACTTCAGGATAAAACAGTTGGTAGTGTAACTGTATTGGCAGAACTGAAGTAAGATATTTGTAAAATATAAAAAGGCCGGGTCGGGCGACATAATCTGTCCGTGACCTGGCCTTTAATTTTGATCAGAACAATCTCCAGCTCAGAATCTGTGAGAAGAAATTAGGGACAGCTGCAGGATAAACGACGGCCATAAAAACCATTCCGAATATGGCTCCATACATGTGTGCACTGTGATTTACATAACTCCTGCCTCTTCTGCCTTCGTAAAAGGAATAGCCAAGGAACAATATACCAAAAATAAATCCTGGCATACATATAAAGAAGTAGAGACATATATCCATTAACGGTGCAAAAAGTAATGCTGCAAACAATACAGCTGATACGCCTCCGGATGCACCTAAGGAGTTATAGTTAGCGTTGTTTCTATGTTTCAGATACGTGGGAATGTCAGAAACAATAATTCCTACGATGTATAAAAATAAATAGTAAAAAGTCCCGCTTGCACCAAACAGCATACTGAAAAGCCTCTCAATTCCTTCTCCTACAAACCACAAACTAAGCATGTTGAAAATCAGGTGACCGAAATCGGCATGAACAAAGCCGGAAGTGATAAATCGGTAGTATTCATTCCTCTTGGTTACTTTATAAGGGTTCAGGATCATTTTATCCATCAGGCTATAGTTGTTAAAAGCATAATAGCTGATCCCGGATGTAATGATGACGAGAATTAGGGTTATTGACATCTTAAATAGTTAATGTTAAAAATTTGTGAATGGCTATTGCTCACGGTTTACAAGATGATGAACAAATTGAAGTAGCGGCTCTTTACGTTCAGATGAAACGTTCAATTTTTCCAGACTTTCAAAACCACGATTAAAATAATCATTTATTTTTTGTTCTGTAATTTCTCTGATCTGGAGATGGTCATAAATCTTACGCACAGCCTCAACTTTTTCGGACTTATCAAATGTTTTCTTCGAGATCCAATCGTTCAGTTCTGCTTTAATATCACCTTCAGCTTTTGATAAAGCTTCAATCAGCAAAAATGTCTTCTTATTTGAAATGATGTCTCCACCTACCTGCTTGCCAAACTTTTCAGGATCTCCATATACGTCCAACAGATCATCTTTGAGCTGAAAACCGATTCCCATACTCTCCCCCGCCTCATACAATAAACTTGCAGCTTCAGGGCCTGCACCTCCCAGAATGGCACCTAATTCCAGCGCAAAACCGAGTAATACAGATGTTTTCAGGCGTATCATTTCCAGATACTCTTTTTCTGTTACATCCCACCTGGTTTCAAAGTTCATATCCAGTTGCTGACCTTCGCACACCTCAGCGGCTGTCTGATTGAAACGAGCAAGTACATTACGCAGTTGTTCAGGTTCAATATCCAGAAGATGGTCGTATGCCCGAATCAGCATCACATCTCCGGAAAGAATCGCGGTATTCGCATTCCACTTTTCATGCACTGTAGGTTTTCCACGACGAAGCGGAGCTTTGTCCATGATATCGTCGTGCATCAGTGTGAAATTGTGAAATATTTCCACGGCCATCGCAGGCTTCATAGCTTTTGTCAGATCGTCCTTGTACAGTGCAGCACCCAGCAGCGTTAGCAGCGGCCTGAAACGTTTGCCATTAAGTGCCATAATGTACCTGATGGGTTCATACAATTCATCAGGATGCACGCCGTAAGAGCTGTTGTCAAATTCTTTGTGCAGGGTTTGGAGTAACTGTTCTGTTTGTATCATTTGTCTTAATTTCTCAGCCCTCATTAATTACAAAGCTGACTGGATCATCAATGAGTAACCTTAATCGGTTTCGGGCATCTTTGCAAAGTAGCTAAATAGTAGCAAAAATCTCAAAAAGCACGAAAACCTTACTAGTATCTTAATGCAAATTACTGCTAACAGGTTCGTAGCATGTCATTTTTAATATCTTTGCTATACCATCACCAAATGTTAAACCATGTGCTTCTACCAATACTTCAACGGAGAAATCAGTCCGATAGATACTGCAGTTTTTAAAACAAATGATCTTGGAATGCTGAGGGGATATGGTTTATTTGATTTTTTCAGGACATATAATGGCGTACCATTTAGATGGAATGACTATTGGAAAAGGTTTGAAAATTCTGCAAACTTTTTGAAGCTGAATATCCCGGTCAGCAAAGAAAGTGCAGAGAGAATACTGGCTGAACTACATGCCAGAACCGGGGAACAGGAAGTTGCATTCCGTTTTGTACTTACGGGCGGATATGCTCCTGACGGGGTTCATGTGGTAGAACCTAATTTCCTGATTCGTACCGAGGTATTACCACAGGATAATCCGGAGGGAAGGCTGAAAGGTATAAAAGTGCTTCCTTACGAATATGTACGCGACTTGCCCCATGTAAAAAGTACCAATTATGTACATATGGTTCTGATGGCGGATGAATTGAAGGAGCAACAAGCTGCTGATTTACTGTTCCACAAAAATGGAGAAGTCAGTGAACTTACAAGAAGCAATGTTTTCATCTTTAAAGATAATGTACTGATTACACCTGATAATAACGTTTTAGAAGGTATCACCCGAAAATTGACGATAGAACTCGCTCAGCCTTTTTTTGACGTTCAGATACGTACGTTGTCATACGACGAATTAATGGCCGCAGATGAGGTTTTCACTACAAGTACTACAAAACTGATCATGCCCATTGTGCAGATTGGCAATCATTTCGTGAGTAATGGTATTGGTGGTAAACAAACATTGTTCTTGCAAAACCTGATTCTGGATAAAGTGAAAGAATGGGGTAAAGCCTAACGTCATCATTAAGTGTACTTAATACAATTATAACTTGCTATTTATAAGCCTGATCAATTTGTGACTGGTAAGTTATTTAATTTCTCTTTTCTTGTCAATGCTCTTCTGATCTTGGTAAAGTTATATATGACCTAGGGTGGATAGTTATGTTACTAATGGTTACTTTTTTATCCATTTTCTTATTTCCTTTTAATACTTCTTTAATGTTAGTTTATGCAAACGTTCCCGACAACGGTTGCATAAATAAATATTAGCAATTGTTTTATTATTTCTTGATAAATACATAAATCAGGATGGGTTTACAAATAGGATAATATTATTATTTTTTGTAATTCCTGCTTTATCACAATTCTTTCTTTCATCAAACTTCTTAGTAGAACGGCATTTTATGCAATCGGTTGAAGTATCCGAACAAAAATTTTCAGTTACAAATGTAATTGTGATTATATCAACTTTATTTTGAATATTTTTACTTACACAAAGTCATCTCTATTAGTTTTAGAATACAGCTTTTAATTAAAAAATCAGTAACAAGTATGAAACAAAACTTTACCAGTATTAGTCGTTATCTGCTCGGTCTAGCTCTTATGGGGGCTCTGGGTTTGAATAGCGTTGTACATGCTAAATCCTTCTCATCAGTAGAGGATCGTATGGTAGACAGAACTGTTAACGGAACAATCTTGTCTGCAGAAGACAACACTGCAGTTCCGGGAGTTTCGATAGTATTAAAGGGAACACGGTCGGGTACGAACTCTGACGCTGATGGAAAGTTTAAAATTGATATCACGGATGACCGGTCCGTTTTGGTGTTTTCTGCAGTAGGTTTTGTAACACAGGAAGTAGTTGTAGGTAATCAATCAACTTTTTCTATTTCTCTGGTGAGTGATATGAAGGCGTTGAGCGAGGTTGTTGTGGTAGGTTACGGAACGCAAAAGAAAAGTCAGACTACCGGTGCTATTTCATCAGTTTCCGCAAAAGAAATTACTGAAATGCCCATCACCAATCTGGGGCAGGCTTTGCAGGGACGTACGGCAGGTGTGGATGTGAGTCAGTCGGGCTCAAAGCCAGGGGCTGCACCGAAAATCCTTATTCGTGGACGCCGTTCTTTCAATGCTGGAAATGATCCTCTGTATGTAGTGGACGGCATACCATTATCTGCAGGTTATGAAGACATCAATCCCAACGATATTCAGTCGATGGAAGTATTGAAAGATGCGACTGCAACTGCGATTTATGGAGCACGTGGTGCGAATGGTGTGGTGCTGGTAACTACCAAGCGCGGTGGGGCAAAAGGGAAAACGACAGTTACTTACGATACCTACTTTGGCCAGTCGCAGGCGCTGAATAAATTGGAGTTATTTAGTGGTCCAGAATTTGCTGAATATGTAAGAGAAGCGTATCGATCAACCAAAAATAGTCAGGGGCAGATAATCTATACGGATGCAAATGGTGTTTATGTACCTTCCAACAAATCTGACTCAATTGCCGATGCTAAGATTGCGGTATTGGGTGGCGATCCCAATGTAAAAGCTGGAATTAAGGCAGGACGTAGTACTGATTACCAAGATCTTATTTTAAGGAAAGGATTCCAACAAAACCATACACTTGGTGTTCAGGGAGGAAATGAGAGAACACAGTTTTATGTTTCTGCCGGAGTATTTCAAGATAAAGGTATCACGAAGGGACTTGATTTTACCAGAACATCAGTCAGAACCAATATTGATCATAGTATCAATAAAAGGCTGAAAGTGGGGATATCTTCTTACCTGATGTACAGTAACAGAAACGGGGAAAACCTGAATCCTTACAGTTTCACAATCAATCAAAATCCACTTGGAGCACCTTACAAAGAAGACGGAAGTATCAACTTCGCTCCGACAAACGATGCCCTTCTGACCAATCCATTGGCAGAAATTGTTGACGGCGCTCAGGTGGATAACACCAAGAAGTATCGGATCTTCAATAGTATTTATGCTGAAGTACAAATTCTGGACGGTTTAAAATACCGTGTTAATTTCGGGCCGGATATCACTGTAACACGTTGGGGTAGATTTATCGGTGCGCAAACCAATGCCCGTAAAGGTGGAGATGCGCAGGCTAGTAATCTCAATCGTTTCGGTTTCAACTGGACTGTTGAAAATATCCTTAGTTACAATAAAACGTTCAACAACAAGCATAACCTGGGTGTAACTCTGGTTCAGTCTATCCAGCGTGATCGATTTGAAAATTTCGGTACCAATGTTCAGGGTGTACCTGTTGAAAAACAGCAGTTTTACAACATGGGAAATGCAAGTTCAATCCTGCAAACAGTAAGTGGTTTAAGCGAATGGACAATCAATTCTTTTCTTGGGCGTCTTAACTACGACTTTAATGACAAATATCTGATCACGTTGACATTACGTCGTGATGGTTCAAGCCGGTTTGGAGAAAATACCAAATGGGGTAACTTTCCTGGCGTAGCGGTGGGCTGGAACATTAGCAATGAACCTTTCCTGAAGAGCACGCCATGGCTGGATCTGTTAAAATTAAGAGCTGGTTGGGGTAAAGTAGGTAACCAGGGTGTGGCACCTTATCAAACCCAGGGATTGCTTACCAGAACTGTGTATGCATGGGATAACACTGGAGCATTTGGTTACAGACCAGGTTCTATCGGAAACCCTGATCTGCGCTGGGAGAGTTCTGCTTCTACTAATGTGGGTGTCGATTTTAGTCTCTTAGCAGGTCGTGTTCAGGGTTCTCTTGAAGTGTATCAAACAAATACAACTGATCTACTGCTATCTGATCAGCTTCCTGGGTCTATTGGCTTCAGTGCAGTGACGCGTAACGTAGGTGAGACCAGAAACAGAGGGATTGAATTGGGTGTTACTACCACCAACTTGAATACAAAGGATGGTTTTAAATGGAGCACTGATTTTCAGTTTACTAAAAATACAGAAGCAATTGTTTCTCTTTATAACGGAAAAGTAGATGATGTAGGAAACAGGTGGTTCATCGGTCAGCCTTTAAATTCATTCTTTGACTATAAAAAAGAAGGAATCTGGCAGATAAGCGAAGCTGAACAAGCTAAAAAGTTCTATCCTGGTGATCAGAACAATGCATTGGGAGCAGGCGTAGGACAAGTGAAAGTGCAGGATACAAACGGTGATGGGGTCATTAATGCAGATGACCGTGTTTTACTAGGATCGGATGTACCAGATTTCAGTATGGGATTGACCAACCGTTTTTCCTACAAAGGATTTGACTTGTCTTTCTTCTTGTTCGGCCGTTTCGGGCAAACTATTATCAGTGGTTTCCATCAGGATAATAATGCTTTAGCTGGTAGATATCAACAAATTAAAGTTGACTACTGGACACCGGACAATCCGGATGCACAATTTCCGAGACCATTCAGCAGTCAGGAGTTCCCTCAATATAACAGAACCCTTATCTACTTTGATGGTTCTTTTATTAAACTTCGTAACATTAATGCGGGTTATACTTTTCCAAACCGCTTAACAAGCAAACTGGGCCTGGAATCTTTAAGAATATTTACAAGTATTCAACAGCCGAAAATCTGGTCAAGTTTCATTTCAAAATACAACGGTGTTGATCCTGAAACGGATGGAACAGCTGTTAATAACGGTATTACACCGGCTACTAAAATCTGGACATTTGGGTTAAACGTTAAATTCTGAGACAGCTTTTTGAAAAGAAGCAAGTCATAACTACTAATTTTACAAGACATGAATTTCAAATATATAATAACAAAACCGGCCAAAATTGTGGCTTTAGCTGCATTGATGCTTTCCGGGCAGGCGTGTAATCATTTGCTGGATGAAGAAGTAATATCAGGAATTGATACCAATTACCTCAATACGCCCAAAGGATTTGAAGATGGTGTAAATTCAGCTTATTCTGCGCTTCGTATTTACTATGCCACCCAGCTGGGTTTGACGATGACTGAGTTCGGGACTGATATTTATGCAACCGGAGCAGACGGTGGATACAAAGGGTTCCATTTTTATGATACTCAAATGAACCCGACGGTAGACTACCTGGCTATTCTGTGGGATGAGTTTTATCGCGGTATCAATACTTGTAATGCCATTATCGATAGAGCGCCCAATGTTTCGGGAGTTGCAGATGATATCAAAAAGTTACGTATTGCTGAAATGAAATTTTTGCGTGCGCATTATTATTTCATCCTGTTTCAGCAGTATGGCGGAGTGGACTTACGGCTGACTGAAACTTTGCTCGCAACAAAAGAAACCAAGAGGTTTACAGATGCAGAAATGTATGCTGCCATAATCAAGGATATGACGGAAGCCATTGCTGATTTGCCTGTAACATCTGCGCAATACGGCCGTATCATCAAGCCTGTGGCTGAAATGGGATTGGCGAAAGTATACCTGGCGAAAGCCTACTCGGCTCAGAAAGCAGCGGATGATTTTACTAAAGCTGCAGACCTGTGTAATAACGTCATAACTAAGTATAGCTTTAAGTTACAGGATGACTTTGCAAGTGTATTTGATGAAGGAAATCAAAGAAACACAGAGATTGTATGGGCAGCTCAGTATACATCTGACCCGCTTACGAACCTGACTAACAATACCGGCGCAACCAATGGAGGAAATAACCTGCACTTGTTTTTTGGAATGCAGTACGATGTACAGGCAGGTATGCAACGTGATATCCTGAACGGTCGCCCATTCAAGCGTCTTCGTCCGACGACCTACTGCACGGACGTCGTTTTTGGAGAAAGAGTGAACGATTCACGTTATAAGAAAACTTTCAAGGATACATGGTTGGCTAATAAGCCCGGTACTTATAACACGGCGTTCGATGACTCCAAAGCCAGCGTAACTTTTGCAGCCGGAGATACAGCTATCTTCATTCCTGGTTTTGAAATGTCAAAGGCAGACAGAGCGAAGAAGAAATACCAGGTGCTGGTACCAAGTAAATACTCAGAAGCATTGTTTCCGACCTTGCGTAAGTTTTTCGATACCAGACGCCCGGATATGACGTATGAGGCAGGAAGCCGTGATTACTTCATTTTCCGTTTGGCAGAAACGTATCTGATGCTTTCAGAAGCGCAGCTGGGTGCCGGTAAAGTGAAAGAAGCGACGGATGCGATCAACATGGTACGTGCAAGAGCAGGTTGGGCTGGCAAAAAAGAGGCCATGGCAATTACCCAATCGCAGATGACATTTGAATTCCTGGTAGAAGAACGTGCAAGAGAATTAGCAGGAGAACAGTCAAGGTGGATGGACTTAAAGCGCTGGGGAAATCTTGTTGATCGTGTGAAAAAATACAATCCGCAAGCTGCGGCCAACGTAGGACCACAACACTTACTGCGCCCAATTCCTCAGACACAGATTGACCGTAGCGCTAAAAATACTGAAGGTGTTTCAGTTTTCGCCCAGAATCCAGGTTATTGATCCTGAGTCGGTAAAGTATATAAGCTGTTAAATAAAATGAGGCTGAAGAGTTGATCTCTCCAGCCTCATTTTATTTATATGTAGCTTCTGACCAAGATACCAAATGCCTTAGCTCCACCCCTGAGCGGTAATTGGAACTCTGTTATCGCCTTTTGTATGCAATACAACTTCTTCTTTATTATCAGTCACGTAGCCAATGACGGTGATTTTGGGATTGTTTTTAATCAGTTCATATGCATCCTGAGGAATTGTGAACAGCAGCTCATAATCCTCGCCTCCATTCATAGCTGCCGTAATCGGGCTGATATTCAGTTCGGTTGATGCCAGAAAAGTTTGGTCGTCTATGGGAAGCCTTTCTTCATATACAATAGCTCCTACCTGCGATTGTGCACAAAGGTGAAGCAGGTCAGAAGCAAGTCCGTCAGAAAGATCAATCATGGCCGTAGGGAGTACACCTGCTTCTGCAAGCTCATACACCACATCCATTCTAGCCTCAGGACGAAGCTGACGTTGAATGACATAATCATTTCCCTCCAGTTCAGGCTGCATGTTAGGATTTGCCAGAAAAACTTGTTTCTCTCTTTCTAATAGTTGTAATCCAAGATAAGCACCTCCCAGATCGCCCGTAACACATAGAATGTCATTGGCCTTGGCCGTATTACGATACGTGATAAGATCCTTCTTTACCTGTCCGAACACACTTACAGAAATGAAAAGTCCTGATCTTGAAGATGATGTGTCGCCTCCAACCAGATCTATGTTATAATCTTTGCAAGCCGCATGAATACCTGCGTATAACTCGTCAACCGCTTCTACGGAAAAGCGATTGCTCAAGGCTAAATTCACAGTAACTTGCTTTGGAATCCCATTCATGGCTGCGATATCAGACACGTTAACTGCAATGGCTTTGTATCCCAAATGCTTCAGCGGGAAAAATGTAAGATCAAAATGGACGCCCTCCAAGAGCATATCTGTAGTGAGCAATCCGTAATTTGTATCCAGATTTATAACTGCTGCATCGTCCCCGATACCACGTACGGTTTCCGGTAAGGAAGTTTTAAATCCTTCATTAATTTTTTTTATGAGGCCGAATTCGCCTAAGCTGCTTATTTCTGTTCTTGCTTCCATAATGTAAAATTACACAAAAAAACGGAGCCGTTTTCCGTCTGGAAAAGGCTCCGTTTTTTAAGTTATTTCAAATGCTTTTAGTTCCTGACTGTAAATAATATAGATCAGGGGTTTGTAAGCGTGTATTCGTTGATTGTATCTCCTGTTTTTTTGCTTGGATTAACGTTTTTAATTACCAACTTGGTATCATCAATAGAAACGATGGTAAATTCTATCACACCTCCTGTTCCTGTAGGCTGGGGTGTCAACCCTTTCAAAATCAGTTTTGAATCTCCCTGTAATTCCCATGTTCCTGAAAAGGTGTTGCCATCCCATTCTGTATACACAGCAGCATTGGAGGCACCTGTAAGGTTGAGCCTGAAAGCCGAATAACCAGGAACAGAGTTGCCAGATCCGCCACGTACATAAACGGAAGTAGTGCCATGTTTAACGGCTTCTGCTGTCCATGCTTTTGCGATTCGCTCAGAAAGTGGTTTCACTTTTTTCTTGCACCCTGCTGAGAGAAGGGTAAGGCTTAGTGCCAGGCAGCAGAGAAATGCATAGTGTTTTTTCATATTATAAATATCAGAATTTTCCTTAACAAGATGCCAAGTTCATACTTTTTGCTGTTATTTTCAAAATATTCACTATCAGTAAATAAAAATTCAGTCAAAAAGCTGAATGATTAAATTGCAGGCTAAAATTTATATTTGATGAGAGAATACACCAAAGCACAACTGGCTTTACGAAACGGGCAGGATAAGGAGGAAATATGGTGCGCATATAAAGGCATTATTTATGATGTAACATCATCGCGACTATGGAGAAACGGACATCACTATGAGCACTGGGCAGGGCAGGATCTGACCAAGGAACTGGGTGACGCACCACATACCGAACGGGTATTTGAAAAATTTAACGCAATAGGAAAACTAACCATTGCCGATAAGTATTAATTTATTCGGTATTAAATAGCATGATATGAGTTCAGTATATAGTTTATTGATAGCTGACAGTGGCTCTACAAAAACCGACTGGGCATATATATCCGGAGATAATAAGGTCAATTTTCAGTCTGCAGGGTTAAATCCTTTCTATCAGTCGAGGCAGGAAGTTTTAAAGGTTTTGGAACAGGAGGTAACAAGTCATATCTCCGGTGCTGTGGATCGAATCTATTTTTATGGAGCGGGTTGCGCAGATGCAGTGTCATCCCGGCCAATAGCTGATGCATTGTCTGAATGTTTCGCTGAAACGAATGAAATCGAAGTTGCTTCGGATATGCTGGGTGCATCGCGCAGTTTGTGCGGAAATAAGCCCGGGTTGGCTTGTATATTAGGCACAGGTGCGAATAACGCTTTGTATGATGGAAAAAACAATATCCGATCGGTTGGCTCGCTTGGTTTTTGGCTGGGCGACGAAGGAAGTGGTTCATATCTGGGAAAAACACTCGTTGTACATTTCCTTCAGAATGAGTTGCCTGAGGATTTACAGATACGTTTTGCTGCTACATTTCCGGAAATCGACCGCCTTTTTGTACTAGATAAGGCTTATAAACAACCATTTCCCAATCGTTTTTTCGCTGCTTTTACGCAGTTTACAGGACAAAATATTACTCATCCGTTTTTAAGTGAAATGGTTGCAAAAAGCTTTGATCTTTTTATTGAGAAGTATGTATTGAAACATCCGGAAGTAAAAACACTTAAAGTGCACTTTGCCGGATCTGTAGCCTATTTTTTTAAAGATATCCTTATACTTTCCTTAAATAAATATGGGCTAAGTGTCGGGAATATTACGAAAGCACCTATGGAAGGGCTGATCGTTTACCACACTACTGAGCAACAGAAATAATCAGAAGATCGAATTTTACAGTAGTGATCTACGTTAAAAACACATAAACAAAAGAGCTGTAAACAGTATTTTGGCTCGAACATCAATTTAAATCACGGATGTCGCGTAGAACGATTCAGTTGCTTACTATTTTTTCAGCTTTGCTTATTATCGGTGTGGTGATCACGCAGATATACTGGGTGAAACAAGCCGTTGAACTAAGGCATCGTCAGTTCAATCAGAATGCGCACATTGCACTTCAGGATGTTGCTTCTAAGCTGGCACAAGTGAATGGCGTCATGCAGACCACCAATCCGGTAGAACAGCTTTCTCCAGAATATTTTTTAGTGAATACCAATGCCACCACGCAGCCTGACCTGCTCGAACTTTTTATCAAGGACAGTTTTCAAAAACATAAGCTAATCACAGACTTTGAAGTAGGGATTTATGACTGCACGACCAATCGTATGCGATACGGGATGGCCCTCAGCACAAAAAACAATGAAAAATTTCCTACGGCGACATCCAGCTGGTTCAAAACGGATAAGTATCCCTATTACTTCGGTGTCAGATTTCCTGAACAGGTAACCTATCTGGGAGGCAGTACCAACGGAGCCATCTGGTCATCAGTACTTGTACTCGTGGCAGTCTCATTTTTTGCGTATGCTCTTTTTGTTATTCTCCGGCAGAAACAGTTGTCAGAGGTACAACGTGATTTTGTCAACAACATGACCCATGAGCTCCAAACGCCTATCTCGACCATACGTATTGCCGCCGATGTATTGAATACTGAAACAATTGTGCAGCAACCCGAGCGTCACAACCGATATGTACGTATTGTACAAGAAGAAATATCCCGGTTGCAGGGGCAGGTTGAAATGGTATTGTCAATGGCAAAAGCAGAGCGTAACGCGCTGATATTAAATGAAGAGATTATCAATGTGAATGATGTGATCGCGTCTGTGCTGATGCCTTTTGAAGGTAAGATAACTGTTGTGACAGAAGCACCAAACAGTATTGTAAAAGCAGATCCGTTTCATTTTCGTTGTATGCTGACCAATCTGATTGATAACGCTTTAAAATATTCAAACAGTGACCCACATGTGATTGTAAAAGTGGTCAATAAAAATAATAATCTTGTCCTTTCTGTGCAGGACCAGGGAATGGGAATAGCGCCGGAATTCCAAAAAAAGATCTTTAATCAGTTTTTTAGAATACCTTACGGAGACGTACACAATGTGAAGGGTTTTGGGATAGGCCTGAGTTATGTGAAGCAGATCGTGCGAGCTCATGGCTGGATACTGAATCTGGACAGTGAGCTGGGCAAGGGTAGCACTTTTACCATCACGATTCCCTCCGCCAGATTGATTGCGGATAATGTCTGATTATTGTTGAACTTTTAAATACACTATAAAGCATTGAAAAAGAAAATACTATATGTGGAGGATGATCCCAATCTGGCCTTTGCCACAAAGGATAATCTGGAACAGTTCGATTATGAGATTGTCCACGCTCATGACGGTGTGGAAGCTTTGGATATTTTTGGAAAAGAACATTTTGACATCTGTGTTCTGGATGTGATGCTGCCTAAAATGGATGGTTTTACCCTGGCGGAAAATATCCGAAAAGCGGATAGTCAGGTGCCAATTCTTTTTCTTACTGCGCGGTCATTGGTAGAAGATAAAATAAAAGGACTCCAGCTCGGAGGAGACGATTACGTGACCAAACCTTTCAGTATTGAAGAGTTGCGGTTACGTATCGATGTATTTTTACGGAGAAGTAAATCTGATCAATCTGCGCCTGTAAAATCCGATTCCAATAGGATAGGAAGATATGTTTTCGATTTTCAGAAATTGACTTTATCACTGGATGGAAACCTTCAAACACTCACTTTTCGTGAAGCAGAAGTGCTCAAATACCTTACCGATCGCCCTGATCAGGTCATTAAACGTGACGATTTGCTAAAAGCGATATGGGGTGATAACGACTACTTCATGGGCAGAAGTCTGGATGTATTTATCTCCAGGTTACGCAAATATTTGTCTCAGGATACTGACATCAAAATAGACAATATTCATGGTGTGGGCTTCCGTATGCGGTGGTAATCAGCTTTTTTGTAAAATTTTTTGAGGTAAAACTTGCGGTTCAAAAAAATAGTACGCATATTTGCACCCTCATTTGGAAAAATAGTAAGGTCATGGCTAAGGTTTGTCAAATATCAGGTAAAAGAACTCGTGTTGGAAATAACGTTTCCCACGCTAACAATAAAACTAAACGCAAATTCTTCCCGAATTTGCAGAAGAAGCGTTTCTTCCTTCCTTCAACTGGAGAATGGGTTACGCTTAAAGTAGCAGCATCTGCACTTCGCACTATCAACAAAAATGGTATCGAAGCTACTATTCAAAAATCTTACGAAAAAGGAACACTTACGTTCTAAGAAATTTACGAATTTATTGGAAAGGACTTCTCCTATCGGGAAGTCCTTTTTTTCGTATCCCTTCATGAACCGCTAATGGAACAATCAGGCAAAGTTGTGTATTTACTTTTGGGTTCTAACCTGGGCGACAGGCTGAGTGTATTAGCGCTTGCTTCTGATCACATTAGTGAGCGAATTGGTTCTGTTTTTCATACATCCGGTATATATGAGACTGCACCCTGGGGTGTCACCGATCAGCCCTCGTTTCTCAATCAGGTACTTGTGATACAGACTAGTTACGCTCCGGAAGATGTATTGAGACTTATTTTGGATATTGAACATGAACTGGGCCGTGTTCGGTATGAACGTTGGGGAGCACGTGTGATCGACATCGACATTCTTTTTTATGAAGATATGGTGTTAAACTCAGACCGCCTGACTGTTCCCCATCCTCGTTTGCACGAACGCAGATTCACGCTCATTCCTCTCGTCGAGATAGCTCCGGATCTTATTCATCCGGTTCTGCACAAATCGCTCACCCAGCTATTGGATTCCTGTGCTGACTCCAGCGAGGTAAATGCCCTTTCTGGCAGGAACATATAATTTTTCGCCATATCCTTTGGCGGCAAGGTTCCGCTCATTCCCATTTTTCGATGCTTTATCATTTAATAAGATCTGGTAAGGCTTTTTATGACGTGCTTTACGTTGAATAGTTAGCTGTTTAAGCTAAAATTATTTAGGGTATACGTTCTTTGAGTTGTCAAAGGAATGAAGAAGTCAATTTCACACCACCTAAAATGAGTCATGATTAATAATTTATTGAAAACCTGGCTGAGTATTTTTCTGCTATGTATCAGTCTTACATCCTTTGGACAAGGTAAGCAAACTGTAAGCGGTTATGTAAAGGATGCATCCAATGGCGAGGGACTGATCGGCGTCTCTGTTTATGTCCGGGAAGCTGAAACAGGGGTAGTCACCAATGCTTATGGATTTTATTCTATCACACTACCTGCAGGGGAGTATACACTTGTTTATTCCTATATCGGCTATCAGAAAATAACAAAACCTGTATCTCTGAATGCAGATAAAACGGTAAGCATTGAAATGCAGGATGAAAGCAATGAACTGGCGGAAGTTACCATATCCACCCAAAAGGAAGATGAAAATGTGAAGGGGATTGAAATGTCGGTGAATAAGGTGGAGATGAAAACGATCAAAAAAATGCCGGCACTTTTCGGTGAGGTTGATCTTGTAAGAAGTATTCAGTTACTACCAGGCGTAACAACAGTAGGCGAGGGTGCTTCCGGTTTCAACGTGCGCGGAGGTGATGTATCTCAAAATCTGGTTTTGCTGGACGAAGCTCCTGTTTATAACTCATCCCATTTGTTCGGTTTCTTTTCCGTATTCAATCCTGATGCAGTGAAAGATGTTAAATTAATTAAAGGAGGGATTCCGGCACAATACGGAGGACGTATTTCTTCTATTCTTGATGTAAGAATGAAAGAAGGCAATTCTAAAAAGAGAGAAATTAACGGAGGTTTGGGGACTATCTTTTCACGGCTTACCTATGAACAGCCCTTTGCCGAAGGAAAAGGATCATTCATTGTAGCAGGTCGCCGTTCTTACATTGATGTGCTCGCCAAGCCATTTTTGAATAAGGATCTGCGGGATTCGAAATTCTACTTTTATGATCTTACCGGAAAAGTGAATTATCAGCTTGGTGATAAGGATACATTTTATGCATCAGGTTATTTTGGTAAAGATGTATTTGGTGGCGGAGATTTTGCTTTCGGGTGGGGTAATGCTACAGCAACTGCTCGTTGGAACCACATTTTTTCAAGTAAGCTGTTTATGAATCTGACTGCTTTTTACAGCAATTACGATTATTCACTTGGGCAAAACGTAAACGACGACAAAGCAGCAGATAAGTTCGACTGGAAATCCAAAATCATCAGTACGAGTGTTAAGCCTGATTTTACATATTATCTTACTCCCAATAATCAGATCACCTTTGGTGGCCAGTATATCCGCTATAATTCCCGTCCGGGTACGGCCACTGCCATATCGGAAGGAGAAGAAACGAACATTAGTCAGGATCCTCGCTATGGCGATGAATGGGCTCTGTATGCAGGCAATGAACAAAAGTTAACTGATCGCTTATCATTGCAGTACGGAATAAGATACTCTTATTACAGAAGTCTGGGACCTGGTACGGAGTATGATTTCATACAGGTAAAGGAAGGAGAACGTGAATTTCCTGTAATTCCGGGAAGAACATATGGTAAAGGCGACGTCATCAAATCGTATGGCAATTGGGAACCTCGTTTTGCCTTGAATTTCGGACTATCATCGACCACATCACTCAAGGCAAGCTACAATCGTACGGCCCAGTATCTGCACCTGCTGTCCAATACCGCCGCAAGTTCCCCCTTGGATGTATGGACACTCAGTTCATCACGTATAGCTCCTGAACAGGCAGATCAGGTTGCTTTGGGATGGTTCAAAAATTTCAAAGAAAATACTTACGAAGCTTCTGTAGAGGTATATTATAAGAAGTTGTATAATCAGATTGATTATGTCCCTGGTTCGGAACTACTGCTTAACACATTTGTAGAAGGGGATCTGCTAACAGGAAAAGGACGTGCATACGGAGCTGAATTTTATCTGAAGAAGAATAAAGGAAAGCTCACTGGCTGGATGAGTTATACGCTATCGAGAACAGAAAGGCTTGTTGGGACCATCAATAATGATGAGTGGTTCCCTGCCCGGTTTGATAAGCCACATAACTTCACAACTGTAGCGATATATGAGTTAAAGAAAAGACTTTCGTTGTCAGCCAACTTCACCATTGCATCGGGTACACCTGCAACATTCCCTACAAATGGTTATGGCTGGGGAGGCTGGAAGCTTGGGAATAATTACAATGGTGTAAGAAATAACAACCGCATTCCGGCTTACCACCGTCTCGATCTGGCAGCTACTTTGAAATCAAAAAGAAAGTTATTCGGGTCCGGAGAAGGTGAATGGGTTTTCTCGGTATACAATGTGTACAATCGCCGCAACCCGTTCTCGGTCTATACCAGAGCAAATGAAGACAATCCGCTTAGAGCAGAAGCTGTTCGTTACTCTGTGATTGGCAGTATGATACCTGCTATTACCTACAATTTTAAGTTTTAAAATGATGAAAAATATATCTGTAGTGCGACACATCCTTTTAGGTATTTTTCTTTTTGGAGCCGTTCTGAGCCTTTCAGGATGTGAAGATGTAATTGATCTGCAAACTGCAACCGGGCCGTCACAATTGGTTGTAGATGGATGGATAACCAATCAGCCTGGTCCTCAATCTATACAACTAAGCTGGTCGGGGGCTTATTTTGATAATAACAAGCCTAAACCTGTAACCGGAGCTGAGGTAACTGTGACGGATAACCTGGGTACGGTTTATACTTTTAAGGATCTGGCTAACGATGGGAATTATGTATGGGGCACAACAAAGGATACATTAGGGCATATTGGCCGAACATATACTTTGAAAATTCAAAACCAGACAGATGTCTTTACCGCTGTAAACCAGATTAAACGTGTCCCTAGTGTAGATTCTATCGTTTATCAAAAAGAGAAATTGCCTTTTAAGCCTGATAAAGGTCCTCAGGAAGGATTTGTTGCTTCTTTTTATGCGAGAGACTTTACCGGACCTGGAGATACCTACTGGATCAAACCAGTGGTACGCGGTAAAGCTACTGTGGCAAGACCTACTAATATTTCTACTGCTTATGACGCTGCTTTCAGCGCAGGTGCGCCTTCCGATGGCCTGATCTTTATTTTGCCACTTCGCCAGGCTATTACGGTTGATTCACTGTATTCTGCAGGAGCTAGTGTAGGAGTAGAGTTACACAGTATTACGCTGGAGGCTTTCAATTTTTTGAATCAGGTGCGTGAGCAAGCGTCAAACGGTGGACTTTTCGCAACGCCTATTGTGAATATCAGATCCAATGTTATCAATGCAGATCCTAAGGGCGTGAAGGCATTGGGTTATTTCGGTGCCTCCGCGGTAAGCAGAATGGAAACAACCATTGATCCTGCCAAGGCCCGGCCAGAAGACTGAACAATCCAAAAACATTAAATAGAACCACCCTTACAATCTCAGGGGTGGTTTCTTCGTATATGAGCTAAAATATTTTCCCTGCTTCTATGAAAAGGCTTTTTGTATTGATTTTGCTTTGTCTGACAATGGTTTCTCAGGCGCAGCAACGCCCGCGTGAATCGGGGATAAAAATTGGTGTCTTACCAACTGGTGCTTTAAACGCTATTACGGATGTAGAAGGAGTGAAGGTGGGACAAATTACCTTGCTGGAAGGCGATAATATCCGTACAGGTGTCACTGCGATCCTGCCACATTCGGGAAATATATTTCAGCAAAAAGTACCAGCAGCTATTTACATTGGTAACGGATTTGGAAAGCTGGCCGGATACTCGCAGGTGGAAGAACTTGGTTCATTGGAAACACCGATCGTACTTACTAATACACTAAGCGTTCCTGTTGCTTCCGATGCACTGATTGACTGGACGCTTGGACAGGCAGGGAATGAAAATGTACGATCTGTTAATCCTGTGGTAGGAGAAACCAATGACGGAAATCTGAACGACATCAGAAGCAGGTATGTGAAAAAGGAACATGTATTGAATGCGCTTGCACAGGCCGTTGGCGGAGAAGTACAGGAAGGAAATGTAGGAGCAGGAACAGGCACAGTTTGCTTCGGATGGAAAGGTGGAATCGGAACTTCTTCAAGAAAACTTCCTCAAAAACTGGGAGGATATACGGTGGGTATATTGGTTCAAAGTAATTTCGGAGGTGTACTTAAAATCGATGGTGTTCCCATCGGGACGGAACTGGGGCAGTATGCTTTCAAAGAATCGCTGGATAAATCATCAGATGGATCCTGTATGATGGTACTGGCTACGGATGCCCCTTTGGATGCCCGAAACCTAAAAAGGCTTGCAAAAAGGGTGATGCTTGGAATGGCGCAAACGGGTGGTATAGCTGCGAACGGAAGTGGAGATTATGTGATCGCCTTTTCCACAGCGAACCGGATCTTACATGAAGCTCCTCAACCTACCTCTGGTGCTACTTACCTGCACAACGATTATGTCTCTCCACTTTTTATGGCAGCCATGGAGGCAACAGAAGAAGCTATCGTCAATTCCTTGATGATGGCAAAAACCAGTTCAGGAACTCAGGGGCGCAAGATAGAAGAGCTTCCTAAGGATAAAGTACTTGAAATAATGGGGCGCTACGGAAGGCTCAAAAAATAGTCGCAGATTAAAATAAGTGCCTGATATTTGCGATTGTAATATTTTACGTTAAAATTTGCGGTTTGTTAGAAGAAATACAAAGACGTGGAAACCAGAAGCTTTATAAATCAGGCAATTACTTTACTCATGGCAGCCATGCTTCTCATGGTCGCTGGTGTAAGGTCCTGGGATGCGGAGCAAACGTTTTTTAAAGCAGACAAAACTTTATTGTCTGATAGTGCCGACGAGGATACTGCCAAGGCTCCGGTTGGAGATCAGGCGAAGGTTAGTTCACTTTCCCTCAATGCGGTAATTACTCCCGCAATTTCATTCGACTTTTATCAGTACTTTTATTTTCTTCCTTCCGCTATCTGGAGTTACGAACTAAAAGAGGTCGTTTCCGAGATAACTTACACCGAGACTACGTATCTGCTTTCCTGCTTCAACAGGATTTTTGGCCGTTATATAGTCACCAACGCTCCCTGATCCTTAGGGTATTTCATTTCTGTTTATAAGTTATATTTTAGATAGTAAAGTAATAGTACTGTCTGGTAACACTATAACATCAGGCGTTTTTTACGCTTCCATTTCTTGTAAATAACAATCAATTTATAATACCGATGACCAATAAAAATGGAGTAATTGGGCTAACCCTTGTACTCGCCCTTATCAGTGTGTATTATCTTTCCTTTACGTTCGTTTCGCGTAATATTAAAGGTAAGGCAGAAACCTACGCCACCGGTGCCGATGGCAAAGTAGATGTTTCCAAAAAGCAACATTACATTGATTCTCTGTGGAGAGAAGATGTATATCTGGGACAAACCCTTCAGGAGGTAATGGAACGTGAGCTTAGTCTCGGTCTTGACCTTCAGGGCGGTATGCACGTAGTACTTGAAGTTTCTCCGGTAGACATTCTGAAAGGAATGGCAGGAGGAAATGCACGTAGTGCAGCTTTCCAGCAAGCGCTTAAAAAAGCAGGTGAAGACAAAAAAGCGAGCAATAGTACTTTTATCAACCTTTTTGTAAAAGCGTTTAAAGAAGCTGCTCCGAATACAAGTCTAGCCAGTGTATTTGCAAATAGTGCCAACCGTGGAAAGATCAACAGTACTTCTTCGGACAGTGATGTGATCAAAATGCTGAACACAGAGGTGGATAGCTCTATCGAACGTGCATTGCAGATTACGCAGGCTCGTATAGATAAATTTGGTGTAACCAACCCGAACATTCAGCGTTTACCAGGTAAAAACCAGATTCTTGTTGAGCTTCCTGGTGTTGATAACCCTGAGCGTGTACGTCGGCTTTTGTCAGGTGCTGCAAAACTTGAATTCTCTGAAGTATACCTGACCAATGAATTGGCTTCAGGATTGGATCAATTAGGAAGGTATCTGTCTAAGCAGGCGGAAATTGAAAAAGCATCCGCAAAAACTCCTGCTACTACAGCTGCCGCTACTACAGACACAACAAAGAAAACAGGATTGAGCGGATTGGCTGCTCAACTTGAACAGAAAGGTACGGATTCTACACAAACTGATTCGTCTGCGCTTGCAGCTCAAAGTGCAGCATTGACAAACCTGTTTGTTCCGATGCCACAAGGTTTGGGCGTGTATATGAAAGATACAGCACGTGCGAACGAAATTCTTGCTCGTCCTGAGGTAAGATCTTTCTTCCCTGCTGACCTGGTGTTTATGTGGGATCGTAAAGGAATGGATGGTGCAAACAACCAGTTAATCTTGCCTCTATACTTCATCAAGAAAAGTAACGGTCAGGCTGCTATGGAAGGTGACGTGATCGTTGATGCAAATCATGACTACGATGATCGTGGTCGTCCGGAAGTAACGATGCGTATGAACGGAGAAGGTGCACGTAAATGGAAAACACTTACTGCCAGAAGCATTGGTCGTCCGGTTGCAATTATCATTGACAACCTCGTTTATACAGCTCCAACTGTACAAGGCGAAATTCCAAATGGTAACTCAAGTATCACTGGTAACTTTACTGTAGAAGAGACAAAAGATATGTCGAATGTGTTGAAAGCAGGTAAACTTCCTGCTCCGACACATATTGTTGAAGAAGCCGTTGTAGGTTCTACGCTGGGTGCTGAAGCTATCTCACAAGGTGTATGGTCTTCAATAGTAGGTTTGGTGATCGTATTGGTGTTCATGGTTGCTTATTACAGCAAAGCCGGTTGGATCGCCGATTTGGCACTTTTTATCAACCTTTTCTTCCTATTGGGTATCATGGCTTCTTTGGGAGCGGTATTGACACTTTCCGGTATTGCGGGTATTGTGTTGACAATTGGTACTGCGGTGGATGCGAACGTACTTATTTATGAAGGTATTAAAATTGAAATTGAAGAAGGTAAGCCTTATAAGCAAGCAGTAGTAGATGGTTTCAAAAACTCTCTTTCAGCGATCATTGACTCCAATGTAACTACCTTCCTGACAGGTATTATTCTTTATGTATTTGGTACTGGTTTGGTATTAGGTTTTGCGACTACCCTGTTGATCGGTTTAGTGACTTCCTTCTTTACAGCGGTATTCATCACAAGATTGATTCTTGAAAAACAAAGCGAAGCGGGTCACGTATTCAAGTTCTATTCAGGGCTGACTAAAAACTGGTTCAAGGATAACAACTTTGATTTTATCTCTCAGCGTCGTCGTTTCTATGTGATCTCTACCATCGTTATCGTGATTGGTATAGGTTCCTTTATTTTTAAAGGTTTTGGATTAGGTATCGACTTCAAAGGAGGACGTTCTTACATCGTTCGTTTCGAGCAATCTGTAGAAACGGATGATCTTCGTACTGCAATGGATGAGGTTTTAGGAGCTCCGACTGAGATCAAAACTTACGGAGGTTTTGACCAGGTAAAAATCACTACGCCTTATCTGATCGAGGATACATCACCTGATGCGGATAAAAAAGCGGAAGCGAAAATTCTTGAAGGAGCAGCCATGTTGAAAGGCAATCCGGCAACGATTGTCAGCTATTCGAAAGTGGGGCCGACGATGGCGTTTGATACCATGATCTCAGCTGTATATGCTGTATTATTAGCCCTTGCTGTCAACTTCGTTTATATTTTCATTCGATTCAGAAGACTTGCATTTAGTTACGGTGCAATTGTATCTCTGTTCCACGATGTAATTATCCTTCTGGCAGTGTACTCGCTGTTCAATGGATGGTTACCATTCTCATTGGATATTGACCAGGCATTTATCGGTGGTATTCTAACAATGATTGGTTACTCAATGAATGATACCATTGTAATATATGACCGTATCAGGGATTATATGAATGAAAACAAAAGTAAAGGTGAAAGTCTTTCGACTGTCATCAACAATGCCCTGAACAGTACATTGAGCCGTACGGCCGTTACCGGTATTTCGGTAATCCTTGTACTTCTTGTACTGATGATATTCGGTGGTGTTGTATTGCGCGGATTTACTTTCTGTATGTTACTTGGGGTAATTGTAGGTACATATTCTTCACTTTTTGTGTCTGCACCGATCGTGGTTGACCTGCTGCAAAAAGATAGCGCAAGGGAAGCACTTAAGATGGCGACAGAAGAAGTTGCTCAGCCTGCAGCCATCGGTAAAAAACTGAAAGCATAATAAATAGAGGATAATAGGGGGAAAGTACTTTACTTTCCCCCTTTTTTATTCTGCTATAGCGTATACTTAGCAAATTTTATTTTAGTTTTAAGGTACGATGGTCAAATAACTACGATAAAGAACACTTTATGGCAAATCAACTTTGGCTGAAGAAGCCTATTGAAAAATTATTAAAAGAATCTACAGGAGAGGAAAATCAGTTAAAAAGATCATTAGGATCTGCAAGTCTTGTTGCGTTAGGTATTGGTGCCATCATCGGAGCTGGCCTTTTCTCACTCACAGGTATCGCAGCTGCTGAGCACTCGGGACCAGCTGTAACCATTTCATTTATTCTGGCGGCGGTTGGTTGTGGTTTTGCAGGCCTTTGCTATGCTGAGTTTGCGTCTATGATCCCGATTGCAGGTAGTGCCTATACTTACTCTTATGCAACAATGGGAGAATTTGTGGCATGGATTATTGGGTGGGATCTGGTGCTTGAATATGCACTGGGAGCGGCTACCGTATCTGTGAGTTGGTCCCGTTACCTGCTCGAGTTTTTAAGTAAATTTGATATTCATTTGCCAGCTCAGCTAGTTTGCTCTCCTTTTGAAGTTTTGAAGTTGAGCGATGGTACCATCATTGACAATGGTATCGTAAACCTTCCTGCAATCTTAATCGTATGCGCATTATCCCTGCTCCTGATCAGAGGAACAGAGGGATCAGCTTTCCTAAATAACCTCTTAGTAGTATTAAAAGTGGCGGTAGTATTGGTGTTCATCGCTTTGGGATGGAGCCATATCGATCCACAAAATTATGTTCCTTATATCCCTGAAAATACAGGAAATTACGAAAACTTCGGATGGAGTGGAATTGCAACCGGTGCGGCTGTTGTATTTTTTGCCTTCATTGGGTTTGATGCGGTATCAACTGCTGCTCAGGAAGCTAAAAATCCTCAGAAAGGAATGCCGATAGGTATTCTTGGTTCGCTGGTTATTTGTACAATTCTATATATTCTTTTTGCTCACGTAATGACGGGGCTTGTAAACTATACTGAGTTTGCTAATGATGCCAAACCTGCTGCAACTGCATTTGCCAAAACAGGTTATGACAGCCTCCAGACTGGTTTGATTGTTGCAATTCTTGCAGGTTATACGTCCGTTATGCTGGTAATGCTTTTAGGTCAGAGCCGTGTATTCTACTCTATGAGTAAAGATGGCTTGTTGCCAAAATTCTTTAGCCAGATTCACCCTAAATTCAGTACTCCTTATAAAACCAACATGTTCTTCATGGCATTTGTGAGCATATTTGCCGGACTTGTTCCTGTGAGTGATTTAGGCCATATGGTTAGTATCGGAACACTGTTCGCTTTTGCACTGGTTTGTGTGGGTGTATGGATGTTGCGCGTAAAGAGACCTGATATTCACCGTTCATTCCGTACGCCACTTGTCCCATTCGTTCCAATCATGGGTATAGTGGTTTGTTGCTATCTGATGTATTCATTACCTATCGAAAGCTGGTACCGTCTGGCTGTATGGCTTGCGATTGGATTTGCTATTTACTTTGGATACGGCAAGAAAAATAGTAAGCTCGGAAAAGAGAATAATCTTTAACTGATAATAACCTATAAGAAAATCCCCTCATTTGCAGATTGCAGTGAGGGGATTTTCTTATAATATGGTACATCTTTCCCTACATTCTGGCAAGTACTCTTTCAGATATAGTTTGTCCGATAGACAGTGAAGAGGTAGCCGCAGGTGAAGGAGCATTACATACATTGATAGCGCCCTTATTTTCGATGATAGAGAAGTCATCCAGTAGTCCGCCATCATAATCGCAGGCCTGTGCACGCACGCCTGCTCCGCCGGGAATCAGGTCATTTTCCTGAATATCTGGTATCAGCTCCTGCAAGGCTTTGGTAAATGCTGCTTTGGAAAATGAACGGTAATATTCGCCCATTCCTGTTTTCCAGTATTTGGCCGCTACCTTTCTGAAGCCAGGCCAGGCAAGTGATTCCATCATTTCAGAAATATTGATATCCGTTTTTTTATAACCTTCTCTTTTGAACGCAAAGACCGCATTTGGCCCGGCCTCAATACCTCCTTCGATCATCCTTGTAAAATGTACACCTAAGAACGGAAAATTAGGATCCGGGACAGGATAAATCAGGTTTTTCACGAGATGGTGCTTCTCAGGACGGATTTTATAGTATTCTCCACGGAAGGGTATAATCCGGACTTTAATATCATCCGTTTGCGTAAGCTGTGCTACTTTGTCAGAGTATAGGCCGGCGCAGTTCACCACCAGACGACCCTGGAAGACTTTCCCGGAATCCGAAATCACCTCAGAGTAAGATCCCTGATTCTTAATCCCTACAACCCGCTCTCCAAAATGGATATCACCATCGGCTTTCAGTAAGCATTCAGCATACTTCTCGGATACAGCTTTGTAGTCAATAATGCCAGTATAAGGAACCCAGATTCCTTCAACACCTTTGACGTGTGGCTCTATTTCTTTTATTTCCGAGGCTGAAATCATCCTGTTTTTTACCAGGCCGTTTTGTATGCCTCGTTCATACAAATTGCGAAGAAGAGGCTTTTGCTCTTCGCTTGTAGCAACGACAATCTTACCACAAAGGTCAAAAGGAACTCCTTCTTTTTCACAAAAGTTGATTAGCATTTCATAGCCGCGAATACAATTGGTGGCTTTCAGGCTTCCCGGTTTATAGTACAATCCGGAGTGTATAACACCGCTGTTGTGTCCTGTCTGGTGTTTGGCTACTTCGTTTTCCTTTTCTAAAACAAGGACCTTCAAGGAAGGCTTTTGTTCTTTGACACGTAAAGCTGTGGCCAGGCCAACGATTCCTCCGCCGATTACAATTATATCATGCATGAAATGTATAGAATCTGTTTAAAGTACAAAGATAGAACTAACCTGGAAACGATATTTTGCCCATAGTTACAAGTGGTACTCCGCTACTTGATTTGAAGGTGTCACTTGCTCCTGCCACTGCCTCATTGGCCAGCATGGCAAATAAGACAGCCTCTTTTGCATCTCCTGAGATACCGAGCGTATCCAGGGATTCTAAGGAATAGTCTGGCAATTTTTTCCGTATTGCCTCCATGAGCACCGGGTTATGTGCACCGCCTCCGCTTACAAAAATATGGTAAGACTCCTGTTTGTTAACTATTTTTCTGATGGCATCCGTGATGGTATCAGCACTCAGTCGGGTTAATGTAGCAATAAGGTCAGCCGGGGCAATATCAGAGAGACCCAGGCGTGCCATTGACTGCTCTACATAAGATATACTGAACACTTCCGGACCGGTTGTTTTTGGAAAAGATGCATCAAAGAATGGTAAATCTTTGAGAGCATTTAGGAGAACTTCATTGATAGACCCTTGCTTTGCAGTTTCTCCATCAGCGTCATAAGGTTTATCAAAATACTTTCTCATATATGCATCGATGAGCGTATTGCCCGGACCTGTATCTGTCGTGAAAACAGGTTGATTACTTGTGTCAGAAGCAGGTAAAAGCGTAAAGTTCGCAATCCCACCCATATTAAGTAAAATTCGGTTTTCTCCTTTTTTGGAGAAAAGAAAATAATCCCCGTATACGGCCAATGGTGCACCTTCTCCACCAGCGGCAATATGTTTTTGCCGGAAATCACTTAATGTAATGATACCGGTTAAAACCGAGATGTGATCGCCATCTCCTATCTGCAGTGTAGCATTTGGGAAATCCGGTAATTGATGTTGACTGCTTGGTGCATGATATACAGTCTGCCCGTGACTGGCAATCAGATCTACCTGTGCGGGATCTACATTCCATAACTTTAAGCATTTGAGAATCATGTTACTGTGCTCAATGCCTATAAATGGATGAAGGACACACAAATGCTGAAAGTCAATCTCCTTTTTGGCAAATACCTTACGTATTTGTTCACGAAATTCCTCGGTGTAGGTTACTGTGGCAAAATGCTCTACCCGGATTTCTGTATTTGTACCGCTGTTTTCGATATTACACAACACTACATCTAGTCCGTCGAGGGATGTTCCGGACATAAGCCCGATAATTCTTCTGGAACTTTTATTGGCGATAGCATGCAGCTTTTCTATGTGCTGTTTCATACTGAGGATTGGGTAAATAAAAAGTCAGGTTTTGAAGAATACTTCTTGGCCTGACTTTTCTTTTTTAACCTGCCTTCGTTGGAGAAGGAGCTGCTTGCGGTTTGTTATTGTTGTTGCTACGATTCCGTGGCTTATTCTTTTTCTTCTTTTTCTTCTTTTGTTCTTCGCTGTATTTGCGATCAAGGTTTTCGAGGTCGCTGTTCAGCTTTTGAGGTACCTTTTCTGCCGCAGCAGGTTCTGGTGTCAGGATTTCCAGCGACTCGGGAATAATGTTGTTTTTGTTCAGTTCAACAATTTCCAACACTTTGCTGATGGCGACAGGATACCAGTTTGTATCTTTTTCAAAGCCAAACCACATGATCTTCTTGAAAATATCTGTCTTCTGAAGTGTGGCGATACCTTTTTTAGTTTTTAAAGGAGCTTCTACAGTAGGAATATCCCTCAAAGCATCGATATAAGTTTCGAGCTCATAGTTAAGGCAACATTTCAATCTTCCACACTGTCCTGAAAGTTTAGCAGGATTTAGCGACAGGTTTTGATATCTGGCGGCAGAAGTTGATATGTTTTTAAAATCAGTCAACCACGTAGAGCAGCATAATTCTCTTCCACAGGATCCCAGCCCACCAAGTCTGCTGGCTTCCTGCCTGAGACTGATCTGCCGCATTTCAATGCGTACCTTAAACTCAGAAGCAAGAGATTTAATGAGCTCCCGGAAATCAACTCTTTCCTCAGAAGAATAGTAGAACGTGGTTTTGGTATTGTCGGATTGAAATTCAACGTCAGAAAGCTTCATATTGAGTTTCATCTCACGAATAATTTCACGCGTACGGTAAAGCGTTGGCATTTCACGTGCTAAAGCTTGCGTATGCTTATCGAGATCTTTTTCGTTAGCCACTCTGTATATGACGTGCAGATCATCGCTGATCACCACACCTTTACGTTTCATTTGCAATCGAACAAGTTCACCCTGAAGAGAAACAGTTCCGATGTGCTGGCCTGATGCCATCTCACACACCACGTAATCTCCTGTAATGAATTCCAGCTGATTTATATTTCTGAAATACTCTTTTCTTCCTCCCTTGAATTTAACTTCTACAACATCGAAGCGCTGACTGGTCGGAACATCCATGTTGCTCAACCAGTCAAATACATTCATTTTATTACATCCACCTGTACCACAAGTGCCGTTACTTCCACATCCGGATACTGCCGACCCACCGGTACTGCATCCTCCGGACGAACATGATCCACATCCCATAGCGTAATTCTCCTCATCTAATCGTTATAACGAATTAAATCCATACCAATGTCGTGCCTGAAATATTTGCCTTCATATTGAATCACCTGCGCAGCGCGCTGAGATTTATGAACAGCATTTTCAAGAGAATTTGCCATGCCTGTCATAGCCATCACACGTCCTCCATTCGTCACGACTTCGGTATTTGCATTAAAAGTAGTACCGGCATGGAAAAGCTGGACGTCTTCCACCTTTTCACTTCCGGTAATAACCTTTCCTTTTTCATAATCGCCAGGATATCCACCTGATACCAATACAGTGGTAACCGCTACCTGAGGCGAAATTTTTATATCAAAATCATTCAAGGTCCCTTTTGCAGTTGATGCCATCAACATAGCAAAGTCAGATTGTATGCGTGGTAAAACGACTTCAGTCTCAGGATCGCCCATACGTACATTGTACTCAATTACATAAGGCTCTCCTTTGATGTTCATCAAACCGATAAAGATAAATCCTACATACTTGACACCTTCCCTATTCAGTCCCTGTAAAGTAGGTTTAACAACTTTTTCTTCTACTTTGCGAAGGAAGTTACTATCCGCAAAGCTAACCGGTGATACTGCCCCCATTCCGCCGGTGTTGAGTCCGGTATCGTTTTCACCAATTCTCTTATAATCTTTCGCCTCTGGCAATATTTTGTAATTTTCGCCATCTGTCAGAACAAACACAGATAGCTCAACACCTTTTAAGAACTGCTCCACAACTACTTTGTTGCCGGCTGCACCAAACTTTCCGTCTACAAGCATTTCATTAAATGCTTCTACTGCCTCCGAATGTTTTTCAGCAATGATCACTCCTTTTCCTGCTGCCAGCCCGTCTGCTTTCAAAACAATCGGAAGTGGCAAAGTTTCAAGGTATTCCAGTCCGATTGCCAATGTATCAGCTGTAAATGTTCTTGAAGATGCAGTCGGAATTCCATACTTCTGCATGAAATTTTTCGAAAAATCCTTACTGCCTTCCAGTTGGGCTCCTGCCTTATTAGGACCGATCAGTTTAATTTTTGCAAGATCCGGCCGTGATTCAAAGTAGTCAACAATCCCGTTAACGAGGGGCTCTTCAGGTCCAACGATAATCAGTTCGATGCTGTGCTCCAAAGCAGCTTGTGCTACCTCTTCAAAATCATTGTAAGAAATTGGAATATTGGTAGCAACCAAAGCTGTTCCTGCATTCCCAGGAGCTACAAACAAATTATCACAAAGGGTGCTTTGAGCAATTTTCCAAGCAAAAGCATGCTCTCTGCCTCCTGAACCTAATATAAGTATATTCATAGTAAATTGTAAATTTTGGCAATTAACACTTTAAAAATCAGGATATTATTAATTTGCCAATTCAGATAAAAACTTGATTCTCACCAATCTCAATTCTTCTTCAGGGATATCATCGTTTGAAAACTCATGGAGCGCAGCTGCAATATTATCAGTTTCTGCTGTCATAAAATAATCATAGATATCTTGCTGACGTTCACGATCAATAACCTGATTAATATAATAGTCAAGATTTAACTTGGTGCCTGAGTAACAAATATGTTCTACCTCTTCGATGATTTCTGATAAAGCCAGATTTTTGACTTCGGCAATTTCATCAAGGCTCACTTTTCTGTCAACCTGTTGTATAATATATATTTTTATTTTCGACTTATTAACAGTCGATTTAATGACAACATCTTTTGCCGTTTCTATCTCATTTTCTTCAACGTATCGCGTGATCAGATCAATAAACTGACGCCCGAATTTTTGAACCTTACCCATCCCGACTCCGTTAATCTGAGCCATTTCCTGCTGCGTAGTAGGATAGGTAGTAGCCATTTCTTCCAAAGACGGATCCTGGAAAATAACGAATGGCGGAAGATTTTTCTCTTTCGCAACCTTTTTTCTGAGTGCTTTAAGCATACCCAGTAAGGCTTCGTCATAGGCGTGTGCGCTACCTGTGCCTGCTTCTTTTTCGTCGTCTTCTGATTTTACCTCTTCTTCTTCAAAGTTATGATCTTTTTGAAAAGTTACTGGATACGGATCGTTGAGATAAGCCCGACCTTTTTCACCAATTTTTATAATACCATAATTCTCAACGTCTTTTTCAAGATAATTCAGAATGACGAGCTGACGAATGGCCGAGATCCAGTATTCTTTTGATTCATTCAGTTCAAGGCCTTTGCCATAAACATCCAGTTTATTGTGCTCGTAACTCTTCACATACTGGTTATCGGTTGCCGTGATCAGATCCGCAATGTGTTCGCCGTCAAATCTCTGCTCGGTCTGACTAACAGCATTGAGTATCAACACAACTTCATCCTGAACTTTGGACTTTTCTGTTGGTTTCACACAGTTGTCACAGAAGCCACAATCCTTATCCAAATATTCTCCGAAGTAACTCAGCAACTGCCTGCGGCGGCAAACACCTAAGGTAGAATAGGCAACCATTTCATTCAACAAATGGCGTGCATTATCCCGTTCGGTTACTGTTTTGTCTTTATTAAACTTCTCCAGCTTCTGGATGTCGTCATAGCTGTAGAACATCAGGCAGTTTCCTTCCAGTCCATCTCGTCCGGCTCTTCCTGTTTCCTGATAGTAACCTTCCAAGGATTTAGGAACATCGTAGTGAATAACAAACCTTACATCCGGCTTATCTATCCCCATTCCGAAAGCGATTGTCGCCACAATGACGTCACACTCCTCATTCAGAAAAGCATCCTGATTACCCATTCTTGTGTTACTGTCAAGGCCTGCGTGATAGGGTAAAGCACGCACATCATTCACTGACAGTAACTCTGCTACTTCTTCCACCGTTTTACGGCTCAGACAGTATACAATACCTGATTTGCCCTTATTATTACGGACGTAGCGTATCAGTTGTTTTTTTGTATCCTTCTTAGGACGGATTTCGTAGTAAAGATTTTTTCTATTGAATGAGGATTTAAAGGTTTCTGCTTCCTCCATCTGGAGGTTTTTACGAATATCCTGCTGAACCTTCGGTGTTGCGGTGGCTGTCAGCGCGATGATAGGCAAGTTGCCAATATTTTCTATAATCCCATAGATTCTTCTGTATTCAGGCCGGAAATCATGTCCCCATTCAGAAATACAGTGTGCTTCGTCAATAGCAACGAACGAGATTTTAACCTTCTTTAGAAAATCAAGGTTATCTTCTTTTGTAAGTGACTCAGGAGCAATGTAAAGTAATTTAAGACTTCCGTCCAGTGCATCACTTTTTACACGCGTCATTTCACCCTTGGTGAGGGTAGAATTGAGAAACTGAGCATTAACACCAAAAGCTGTTAACTGGTCCACCTGATTTTTCATCAGGGCAATAAGAGGAGAAATAACAATGGTTAACCCATCACTGACAAGAGCTGGTAGTTGATAACAGAGCGATTTGCCCGCTCCTGTTGGCATAATTACAAACGTATTCTTTCCCAGGAGAATGTTTTGAATGATAATCTCCTGCTCCCCTCTGAACTGACTGTATCCAAAAATTTCTTTAAGTCTTTCTTTTAACGTGTCTAAAACGACAGTATCAACTTTTTTTACCATACTCTCTCAACAAAATGGTTATCCCAAACTTCTCTATCTTTGTTTTTTGATGAATAATACAATTGGTCCCCAATAAAACTGTGTTTCAGATTTGAAATTACTAAAAAATATTCAGTCCATAGCAAAAGAAGTGATACGGAAAGAAGCCACAGCAGTTCATAATTTGATTGAGAGGATTGATGATGAATTTGAAAAGTGTGTGAACCTCATTCTCAACTCGGGAGGACGGGTGGTCGTATCCGGAATTGGTAAGAGTGCAATAGTAGGGCAGAAGATAGTTGCGACACTGAATTCTACCGGTACACCTGCTCTTTTTATGCACGCCGGAGATGCAATACATGGTGACTTAGGAATGATCCAGCATAATGATGTTGTAATGGTCATATCGCGTAGCGGAGATACATCTGAAATCAAAGTACTTATTCCGTTGTTGAAAAGAACAGGTGTGAAAGTCATCGCTATGCTTAGTAACCGGGATTCTTATCTGGGAAGAAATGCGAATTTAGTCCTTCATGCTTATGCCCCGCAGGAGGCAGATCCGCTTAATCTGGCTCCCACTACAAGTACTACCGTAACCATGGCCTTAGGAGATGCACTGGCGATTTGTTTACTTGAAGCGAGAGGTTTTACACATGAAGATTTTGCAAAATACCATCCTGGCGGTTCATTGGGTAAGCGACTATATCTAAAGGTTTGTGATATTTATCCGAACAACGCGCTACCGGTTGTTTCAGAAACGGCAACACTCCACGAAATCATTCTTGAAATTACATCTAAGAGACTTGGAGCAACTTCGGTGGTGAATGCCACGGACGGGTCTATGGCTGGTATCATTACAGATGGTGACCTTCGCAGAATGCTTAATGAACATTCCGGAGTAGTTTTGCCAGGACTGAAAGCCGCTGATATTATGACGGCTAATCCTATTTCAGTGGGGCCAGACGAGTACGCTGTAAATGCTTTGGAAATGATGCAGTCAAAATGTATAACCCAGGTTGTTGTTGTGGAAAAAAAACAGGTGCTGGGTTTTGTGCACCTGCATGATCTTCTCAGAGAGGGCCTTGTATAAAGAAGAACCCTCTCTCTGCATCCGAAATTCTTAGCGGAATCTGTTGGATTGTTGTACAGCCTTTTCGTCTTTGCGTATAAATCGATTGGCAAAAACATTGGACAACATAGAAGCCATTAATCCGTAAAATCCTATTTCATAGTTGCCGGGATTTCCTTCGTCGAAAAGCTTGGCTGTGGTGTAGTAGCTATAATATATCACCAGCCCTATGATCACAGTCATCAGAATGGAGTTGACGGCACAAAGCGCTGATTGTAAAACCCTGTTTTTGAAATTGATGATGGCATATGCCGATACAATAGCAACAAGAATAGCGAGAATGATAAAAAAGTAAATAGGCTTTACTTCAGATTGCACCGGATTGAGCTGATGTATTAATTTGAGTGCATTTAATTCGGCCTGCTGGTCACCGGCAGCTGATACTTTTGTCCAGATCGGGAAGGAAAGAAAAACACCCATACCGATGATTGTAATTGCTAAAAATACGGTTTGAATTCTTTGTAACATCTTGAAATAAATGGATTTGGATGTATTGTATTGGTTTATTTTAATCGGATAAATTAAAGAACAAGATCTCCATAAAGGTCAAATTCCTCTGCGTTATTGATTTTTACATTCGCAAAGTCACCCAGGCGAACATACTGGCTAGCAGGGACAAGTACCTCATTATCGACTTCGGGAGAATCGGATTCCGTACGACCGATGAAATGTCCTCCTTCTTTTCTGTCAAATAATACTTTGAAAGTCTGGCCGATTTTCTGCTGGTTCAGTTCGTAAGAAATTCCCTGTTGCAATTCCATGATAGCGTCGGCACGTTCCTGTTTAGTTTCCGCAGGAATGTCGTCGGGCATGGTGTAAGAATGGGTGTTGTCCTCGTGCGAATACTGGAAAGCGCCGAGTCTGTCGAACCGCATTTTTTCAACAAAATCATATGTTTCGTCAAATAAGGCTTCTGTTTCACCTGGATGTCCTACAATCAGTGTTGTCCGTAGCGTAATTCCAGGTACTTTTTCGCGGATAGAATTAATAAGTGCTTCCGTTTTTTCTCTTGTAATACCTCTTCTCATTGATTTAAGAATCTCAGTTGAGCCGGTTTGAAGTGGCATGTCAAGGTATTTACATATGTTACTGCGCTCGTTCATGACATCCAGGATGTCCATCGGGAATCCGGCCGGATAGGCGTACTGAAGTCTGATCCAGTCAATTCCTTCTACGTCGGATAAATGCGCAAGCAACTCAGATAAATTACGTTTTTTGTATATATCCAAGCCATAATAGGTAAGGTCCTGTGCAATCAGTATCAGTTCTTTTGTCCCACGTTTTGCCAGTGATTTAGCCTCTTTAACCAAATCTTCAATAGAGCGTGAAACGTGTCCGCCACGCATGAGTGGGATGGCACAAAAGCTACATGGTCTGTCACAGCCTTCGGCAATTTTTTGATAAGCGTAGTGCGTTGGCGTGGTAAGCAGGCGTTCACCTACGAGTTCATGTTTGTAATCTGCTTTGAGTGTTTTGAGCAATCGGGGCAGTTCATTCGTCCCAAACCATGCATCGACAGTTGGTATCTCTACGGACAATTCATCCTTATAGCGATGGGACAAACAACCGGTCACGTATACCTTATCGACCATCCCTGCACTTTTTGCATCAGTGTAACGCAAAATGGTATTGATGGATTCTTCCTTCGCATTGTCTATAAACCCGCAGGTATTGATAACAACAATCTGAGAATTATCTTTTTTAGACTCGTGTGCCACATCAAAGCCATTCCCCTTCAATTGGGTATACAGTACTTCTGAGTCCACCAGGTTTTTAGAACAACCCAGTGTGACGATGTTGACTTTGTTTTTTACTATTCCTTTGGTTTTCATTATGGGATAGCTGATAGCCCCGTTTACGAAGCTATTCGCATGTTATGTGTTTCTGATAAAACGAATTACCTGTATCTCGCTACGCGCAGGTAGAGACTTTTGGGTGAGCAAACAGGGTTGCAAAGATCGGGAAAAAATATGAAGAAAATCCTACTTAATGATGGGAAATGGTGTATTGGTATGGCGATATGGAATCTTTTTAAAGAAGTGATCTAGAATCCAGGTTCCACTTACCTTGTCAGTAAGAATAAATTGACGATTGTCTTTAAGCGTATAAATGGCATATCCGAACTGGTCTCTGCTGTTAATATTACTTATACGATGTACATCGAGTATGTCACCATTTTCAATCATATATGCTTGACCACGAATGTCGATATGAACTGCTTTCTCCTCCGGTAAGGAGGTGATAAAAACATCCTTCGTATGCTTCCAGTAATTAGGGATAAGAATAATGGCGTAGACGGAAGCGTATCCGATCGTAACAAAGCACAAAGCAAAAAGAACTAATATGAGTAGAATTTGCTCCAGTGGCATACTAAAGTCTATCTTGAATACAAAATAGATGAACAGGAATAAACAAAACAATAGACTGATAGGAGCAATTGTATCTGTATCTGTGAAATAATCCCATTTAGTAGTATGGTAAGTACGCTGTATTTTATCAGGAGCATATTTACCATATGTATTTTGAGAATACCGGTACATGCTCCAGATGAGATAGGAGGCAACTCCAAATACAAATAAGAAGATTAAAAACACGTCCATGACGCTATCCTGGTTTCGTGGATAGGTAATATACGTAATTAAGCCCTGAAAATAAAAAAGTAATCCCCTTGTTTACTTATTGGGGTTTTATCCGATCTTCTTAAAAAGAGAGTCTACAAATTCGTTTCTGTCAAATACCTGTAGGTCATCCATAGCTTCTCCTACGCCAATGTATTTAACAGGAATTTTGAATTCGTCAGAAATGCCCACAACAACACCTCCTTTGGCAGTACCATCCAGCTTGGTTACAGCAAGTGCAGTGATTTCTGTTACTTTGGTAAATTCACGGGCTTGTATTACTGCGTTCTGACCTGTACTTCCATCAAGCACCAGCAGTACTTCATGAGGAGAATCGGGAATGATTTTCTGCATCACCCGTTTGATCTTCGAAAGCTCGTTCATCAGGTTTACTTTGGTGTGTAATCGACCGGCAGTATCAATGATAATCACATCAGCACCAATTTCCATTCCTTTTTTCAATGCATCGTAAGCTACGGATGAAGGGTCGGTATTCATGCCATGATCAATAACAGGTACGTCAACTCTCTTGCCCCACAACTTTAATTGCTCAACCGCTGCTGCACGGAAAGTATCAGCAGCACCCAGCACTACTTTATGACCTCTGGACTGGAACTGATGTGCCAGTTTCCCAATGGTTGTTGTTTTGCCAACACCATTAACACCAACTACCATAATGACATAAGGCTTGGGGAGATGAGCAGTCTCAAAACTGTTGGTAAAGTCGACAGATTTATTTTCAGTGAGTAGCTCTGCTATTTCCTCACGAAGTATTACATCCAGCTCTGCAGTAGTTGCATACTTATCACGGGCGACACGTTCTTCAATTCGCTTGATGATCTTCACCGTCGTTTCTACACCTACATCGGAGCTTACCAGAATATCTTCCAGTTCGTCAAGAACTTCTTCATCAATGGTTGTCTTGCCCACGATAGCGCGGGAGAGCTTACCGAAAAAGCTATCCTTGGTCTTTTCCAGACCTTTATCCAATGTTTCTTTTTTCTCTTTTGAAAAAAAATCAAATAAGCCCATATCAGCGTAGGTGAATGTCGGTGAATTAAGTGTGTCCGTGCTATTTTTTTACACGGTTTGCTATTATAAGCCAAAATTAAAACAAAAAAAGTCCCGATAGGGACTTTTTAAAATGCAATATTGTCAGCAATGACTGAAATACGATTAGTTTCAGTTTTTCAATGCGCCTTGTACGCCATCAAGAGGTACAATCTCTTCTTTGAAGGTATAGGCTCCTGTTTTAGGAGATTTTACGGCTTTAATGACTTTAGCAAAAGCCTTACCGCCTTCTTTTTTCAGGGTAGCAACTACTTTCTTTGCCATGTCTGTATATTTTTAAGTGTTATCGGTTTATCAACAATATATATTTCAAGACGAACTCTGATTAATTGTGATTAACCAGATACACCTTTCCAAATCTTAAGGCAGCCTTATTTAATCTCTTTATGCAGAGTATAACGTCTCAGGAAAGAATTGAATTTTTTCAATTCCATACGGCCAGGCGTATTCTTACGATTTTTTGTGGTCACGTACCGTGACATACCTGGTACACCGCTTTCTTTTTGCTCAGTGCACTCTAATATAACCTGTACTCTATTACCTTTCTTAGCCATTGCGTTAATCGTTTTTACAAATAGGACTGCAAAAGTAAGAAGATTTCAGACTATTCACAATAATTTATTTCAAATAAAAAATAAAATTTCGATGATAAAATTTTATAACTTGATATTATATTGCTGAATATAAGGATATTATGTATCGCTTGTGAGGCTTTTTGAGGTTGGTGAGGTAAAATTTATGAGGGAAATTTAACGCAAACTTAGTTTCTTCGTGGTATAGATTATCGGGAAACGCGATAACATGGCGGAAATTTTTTAAATTTTTAAAACAATGACACTTAAAAAAAGTACTTCGCTGGCAATTATTGCTCTGGCGGTTTCGGTATGGATGGGTTGTTCTTCAAAGGAAGATAAGGCAAAGTATGACGAATATTACGGATCAGGAAGCAAGGCTCGTGAAGAAGCGTCTCTTGTAAATATCCAGAACGAAAAAAAGAACGTTAAGCCTGCTGAGGCTCCGGCTGCGACTACTCCTGCAACATCCGGTGCTTCTACCGATACTGCAAAAACAGGCGAAGCCGCCCCTACAGCTGAGGCGAAGCCGCAACGTAAGGCCGTGCCGGCTGAAGTCTCTGCATTGTTGAACAAACATGCATGTTTTGCTTGTCATCAGGCTTATGATAAGGTAATTGGGCCTCCTTATGCAGAGGTAGCCAAGAAAAAATATTCTGTTGACGAAATCGTTGCCCTTGTTCACAGTCCTAAACCGGAACACTGGCCTGGATATCCTCCGATGGCTCCGATGACGCATGTTCCTAAAGGTGATATTGCCATCATCGCCAACTGGATTAATTCACTATAGTAATAGATAGTTGACATAACGTCATTATAAAATACGGGTCGTTCATATCTTGGACGACCCGTATTTGTATCTTTGTGAAAGCATTTGCATTATTATATGACTCAATCTGAAATTTCTCCCTCAACAATAAGTGAAGAATTACTGGCCGGTTACGAAAGCGTGATTGGATTGGAAGTACACTGTCAGTTACAGACAGAATCCAAATTATTTACTTCTGATCTGAATATGTTCGGGACGGGACCAAATACTAATATAGGGCCCATTACGATTGCTTTGCCGGGAACTCTCCCAAAAGTGAATAAGAAAGCGATAGAATATGCGATCAAAATGGGATTAGCATGTGATTGTTCTATCAGCCGCAGAACTATTTTTGATCGTAAAAATTACTTCTATCCCGATCTTCCAAAGGGATATCAGATTTCTCAGGATAAAAAACCAATCTGTGAAAATGGAGGTGTAACCATCACTACGAAAGATGCTGACGGTAAAGACGTGGAGAAGAGGATACGATTCCATCACATTCACCTGGAAGAAGATGCAGGGAAATCAGTTCACGATGGGAGCGATACTGCCACGTTACTGGATTACAACCGGGCAGGAACGCCGTTGGTTGAAATGGTATCTGAGCCGGATCTGCGTTCTGCTGATGAAACCGGAGCCTTTGTGACAGAAGTTCGTCGTATTGTAAGATATCTGGGTATCAGTGATGGGAATATGGAGGAAGGTTCTTTGCGTTGTGACGTGAATGTTTCAGTGCGCAAAAAGGGTGATACAAAGCTTGGTGTGAAGGTGGAGGTGAAGAATATGAACTCCATACGGAATATGATGCGGGCCATTAATTTCGAAACTGGCCGACAAATAGGTCTACTGGAAACGGGCGGGCAGATTCATCAGGAAACCCGGATGTTTGACGTCGAGTCGGGCAATACCTATGGTATGCGTATGAAAGAAACCATGAACGATTACAGATATTTCCCGGATCCTGATTTGAGCCCGGTTGTAATTTCTGACGAATGGCTTGCATCCATACAGGCTTCTATGCCTGCTCTTCCTAGTGAGTTGCGCCAAAAATTTGTAAAAGTGTATGGTATCCCGGCTTATGATGCACTGGTACTGACTGATACGAAGGAAATTGCAGACTATTTTGAAGCGGTTTGTAGCCAAACGAATCTATATAAGCAGGCCTCTAATTGGTTGATGGGACCAGTGAAATCCTACCTGAATGAGCACGATGGCGACATAGCCAAATTTCCAATAAGTCCGGATCGTTTGGCAGCACTGATTGAGCTGAGCGAATCAGGTAAAATAAGCCATTCGGTAGCATCTCAGAAGGTATTTCCGGTTATGCTTACAGAGCCAACGCGTTCTCCTGCAGAGATAGCCGAAACAAATAACTGGCAACAGAATAGCAATACGAATGAACTGGAAACGTTGGTAAATGAGGTGCTTGCAGCTATGCCTGATAAAGTAGACGCGTACAAAAAAGGTAAAAAGGGCTTGCTTGGGTTGTTCGTAGGGGAGATCATGAAGAAATCAAACGGAACGGCTGATCCTAAGCTTGTGAACCAACTTCTCAGCAAGCAGCTAAATTAACAGTTTTTAATACTTTAATTTATAAATATGAAGAAGTCATATCAGAAGTTTGCTCTAACGGTAGTTTTGCTATTAGGTACTCTGGTGACCTTTGCCCAAATTTCACCATTAGCGTTCACCGTGAACGGAAACGTACAGGGCGGAGTAAAGGGAGAGAAGGTGTTTTTGTTGCAGTCTGCCGCCAACGGGACTGGGACCAAGGTAGATTCTGCACAGCTCAGTGCTGATGGCAGTTTTACGATTAAAGGTACTGAAAAAGACAGGGGTAGTTTTTTTACACTCAATATTGCTGATCGTCAAAAGGCAGTCTTACTTGTAGAAGGTGGAGAAACTTTCAATGTGAAAGCAGGTGGTGCGGGAAAGGTTGTTGTGTCCGGCTCAAAGAACATGGAGTACTATGCTAAGATTGATGAACTGATGCAGAACTTCGCAGCGAAGGTGACGAAATGGAACGAAGAGTTTGCGGAAGCAGAAGAGAAAAAGAATACAAAAAGAGTGCAGGAAATACAGACTGCTTACGCGGCAGAAGATAAGATCAGGCAGGACGCGATTAAGAAAATGCTACCGGAAATGGGAACGTCTCTGATTGCACTTTTTACAGCCAATAACTTCTTGAATCCGGATCAAGATATGGCTATTTTGAAAAGCCTAGCAGCTGATTTTGAAAAAGTGAAACCGGTTCCCACATTGGCACAAGGATTTATAGGTCAGGTTAAAAGGGCTAATGGTGTGGCGGTAGGTGAATTAGCTCCGGACTTCACACTCAATGATCCGGAGGGAAATCCGGTTCAGCTAAGTTCATTGAGAGGTAAGCTCGTTCTTATCGATTTCTGGGCTTCCTGGTGCGGTCCTTGCCGTCAGGAGAATCCAAATGTTGTAAGAATGTATGATAAGTTTAAGGATAAAGGTTTTTCAATCTATGGGGTTTCTTTAGATAAGGAAGCAAATGCGTGGAAAGCAGCCATTAAAAAGGATAAGCTTACGTGGCACCATGGTTCGGATCTTAAATTCTGGAATTCTGTTGTTGCTCAAACTTATGGTGTAAGTGCTATTCCAGCTACTTATCTTTTGGATAAAGATGGGAAAGTCATTGCGAAAAACTTAAGAGGAGCTGCGTTAGAAGCCAAATTAACAGAGCTTCTTCCGTAAAAGACAATAAGATCAATCTGTTATAGATTATAAAAAGTCCGCCGGATGTACTTCTGGCGGACTTTTATAATTTATAGCTTCGGTTCGTAATGAAATTGCAGTGGATCGGGATAGCTGAAATTAATAGCATAGTAATCATTCAGTTTCTGACCGGAGATAATCTTGAAATCCGGAGCACTTTCGGCCTGCAGATACGTGGGAGCATCCCAACCAAACTGTACACAATTACTGTCATATACTTCACGACGGGTCGGATGTAAGGGGGCGACCACATTAAATGTTTCATTATGAATTTGTTGCTCAATCATTGTTGCTATAATCGAAACTGCATCTTCAGGGTGAATATAATTCACAGGTAATGCTCCTGTCGTGAGATCTTTTTTGCCCTTAACATACTTACCAGGTATTCGATCCAGACCAATAAGACCTGCAAGACGCAGTATCGACACTTTGCGTTCCGGACGCAGAGCAGTAATGATATTTTCTGCAGCTACCATCTCAGGAGATGCAGATTGGTCAGGTGAAGTTACATCCGCTTCGCTGACTACACGATTCAGATCAGGATAAATGCCTGTAGAGCTCAGAAATATAATTTCTTTTACGGGAGATTTTTGAATTTCCGCAACTACATGATTGATCTGTTGCAGATAGTGGCCCGGCTCGTTCTTGCTAAGGCGTGGAGGCAAGGAAATTACAACAATATCTGCTTCGAAAAACCGTGTTATAGTACTGTCCGGTGCTGTGAAGTCAGGATTCATGCTAAAGAAAAAACCTTCAATTCCTTCATTATTCAGTAGATCTAGCCGCTCAGCAGATGTTGTGCTCCCTTTTATGTGATATGAAATATCCTTTTGCATCAAGCGTTTAGCTAATGGTAGTCCGAGCCAGCCGCATCCCAAAATGCTTATTCGTTTTTTTTCTACTTTTGAGTTTTCATTCAACATTTCGTTTTCTTTTAAATCAATGACCTTCTTTCGCAATCTGGCCATCTTAAGTTGTCTTTATTTTTTAGTCCTTGCCTGTAAAAGTGATAAACGTGAAGTGGCCGATGTTTCTTCTGTAGAAATGGATATCCCCTATGAAAATCTTGATCAGGGGCTTCTGGATAGTAAATCAGTTAAAGATGTACAAAGTTTCCTAAACAAACATCATTACCTGAATAGTCTGTATTTTGCAGATGGACAAACCGATACTTCCCGTATAGCTGCCCAGCTTTTTAGTATTATCCAGAACCCGGGATTTCAGGATTTCAGCACACAGGTAGATTCCATTATTGGTGATAGAGAGAGTCAGATTATCCTGCCTTTGCAAGAGGCTCTGAAAAGAGTGAAATTGATCTATCCCGATTTCAAAGCGCCCAAAATCAAATTTATCAAGACCGGCTTTACAGGTAGTGATCTGTATGTTTCGGACTCACTGATTATTGTAGGGCTTGATTTTTTTGCGGGTCCTGAGGCCTATTTCCGTCCCAACGTTTTTGATTATCAATTGCAGAAATACCGGAAAGAATACATTGTCCCATCTATTGTATTTTATATTTCAAATCAATACAACCAGCTGGAAACGGATCCTACCTTACTTTCTGAAATGATTGGTTATGGAAAAGGCTATACCTTTGTAAAACAGATGATGCCCCAAGAGCCGGACAGCCTCATTTTTGGGTTATCAGCTGAAAATTTGCAACGTACATATAATAGTCAGCAGGATATATGGGCTCACTTCATTACCAATAAACTTTTGTATGAAAAAAATGAGCTTAAAAAGCAGAAGTATATAGGAGAGCGACCATACACAACAGAAATTGGAGATAAGGTGCCTGGTGGCATTGCCAAATGGCTGGGATGGCGGATTGTGGAGTCATACATGAAGGAAAATCCTGATGTGACACTAGCGGAATTAATGAAAAATGGGAATTCTACGCTGATTTTACAGGAATCGGGATATAAAGGGCAAAAGGACGAAGAGTAGTGAAGTTCGGATTACTTTTATGATTAATTTTACTTTGTTCAAATCACATTCCAAGGTTTTTCTTGATGCTACGGAATGGTCCCAAACGTGATTGATTTTCTGCAATGCCTGTAACATTACTTATTTTCCTTCTTGCTGTACCTGGTTTCGTAGTAGTAGGTGTGTACCTTGAACGTAAGGTTTCTGCCTTTATACAAGACAGAATGGGGCCGATGGAAGTAGGAAAATGGGGCTTGCTTCAGCTTTTCGCCGATTTGCTTAAGCTTTTGCAAAAAGAAGATATTGTACCTAAAGCAGCCGATAGAAAATTATTTCTGATTGCGCCGGTTGTCATTTTTGTTTCTGTATTTGCTGGTTTTGCAGTCGTACCGCTTGCGCCGGGCTTGAGTGGATCAGGTGCTGCTGTAGGTGTTTTCTTCCTGATGACCATCGTGTCGGTCGATGTAATCGGACTATTAATGGCAGGCTGGGGCTCAAACAATAAGTTTGCGTTGTATGGAGCTATGCGGGCGGTTGCACAGATTATATCCTATGAGGTTCCACTTGGTTTAACCATCCTTTGTGTAGTCATGCTTTCCCAAACGCTGGATTTACAGGTAATCAGTTTTCAGCAGGGCATATTCAGTTCAGAAAACATTTATCTATTCGGTATTAAAAGCCTCGGCATTGATGTAACACAAGTAGGAGGATTTTTGACCTGGAATATTATCAGAAATCCCTTTTTGCTCATCGCTTATATCGTGTTTTTTATCGCCTCCCTGGCTGAGTGTAACCGTGCTCCATTTGATTTGCCTGAAGGTGAGTCGGAGCTTGTAGCGGGATTCCATACAGAATATTCCGGTATGCGCTGGGCACTGTTTATGCTGTCGGAATACGGGATGATGCTACTCGTATCTCTGCTTGGAGCAATACTGTTTCTTGGTAGCTGGAACACACCTTTTCCTAATGTCGGTCCGCTACGGTTTGCAGACTGGACCAGTGGTGAGCCCGGTACATGGTTTGGATATATCACAGGTGCATTCTGGCTGTTGGGCAAGGCTCTTGGTGGTGTTATGATACAGATGTGGGTGCGCTGGACCTTCCCACGCCTGCGCGTAGATCAGCTCATGTATCTGGGTTGGAAAGTTCTAACGCCGGTTGGGCTCGTACTATTCTTTATTTCAGGTATCTGGCGTCTGATCGGAATCTGAACCGGTTATTCAGTGATTTCGGCTCCGTCTAAAATATAGTTCATCTGATAAATATCATCAGCATTCAGCTTCAAGGTACCGGTCAGAGTCAGGCGTTCGTCCGTTTTAAACTTCCTGCCTTTCTTTTTAAAATTCAAAGTCATTACGGTCTCAGGACCTGCTCCACCGCAAAAGAAACATGCACTGAACGGAAATGCTGAAAGTACGTAAAGATTAGCATCAAGATCCACTGGTAATATATAACCTGTAATCGTTACCTGTTGATTTTTTAGCTTTTGAACACCCGGTCCGAAAGTTGGATGAAGCATGTATATCGATTCCTCTGCATACCACTTCTTCTTAAATGTAACATCACGTAATTGTTCCCATGTTACCTTGATAGGTGCCTTGGGATTGAAGGATGGTGTAAAAGCGAACAAAGATCCGATAAGCGTGAATATGATGATGAAGCGGAAATATTTCATGTTCAGGATGATTGATTTTAAAAGCATAGATTCAGGCACTATAACAAAACTAGTAAGAATATCATTCCTCAGCCAACGTACGTGATATATTGAGTCGGTAGATGCCGATGGATGGAAGTGCAGCAGCAAGCAGACCTATTAATATAGCGCCACCCAACAAAAACAATTCCTCGTGTAGCAAACTGAAATCCTTTATAGAATAATGGAAATCCTTTTCTGCTGTGTTATTAAAAGCAAATAGTCCGGCACGACTTAAAATGATACCCGCAGCATAACCCATTATAGCAAGTATCAACCCCTCAGAAAGTAGCATGAGGAAAAGTTTGGTTCGCGTAGCACCCATAGACAGCATGAGAGCCATTTCATATTTTCTTTCTTTCAAAGAATTGTAAAGTGAAATGAAAACACTTATTCCTGCAATGCTTATAATGATGATGGCAAGCGCACGTAAGGTGTCAATACCGATCCCAAGAAGAGAAAATAATCTGTTGATTTCGATACTGGGTAACGCAGCCTGCATGGAAGTATTTTCATTGATCTGGCGTGGAAGTGCAATCAGTCCCATCGGGTTTCTGAAGCGAATCAGCGCGCTGGTAACCTGTTTCTCTTCCTGATGATGTTCTTCTTGCTCTTCGTGTGCACTTTCCTCTTCTGCATGCTCGTGAATATCCCATACACTGGAAAGGTCTGTTAATATCACCTGGTCAATCACAGAACCTGTCGCTTCATATATACCAACAACCTTGTATTTTTTATCCCCATGTTCATCTCCTCCGGCATCCAATCCGTGTGAACTGGCAAATGTACTGCCTATTTTGAGTGCGCCGGAAGCAGCCACTTTGCTACCGATTGTAACTTCCATTGATTTATCAAAGGGTTTTCCCTCTGCAATTTTAGCTTCGAAGTGCTGTGGATAAGCAGCTGTGGTTCCAACTATCCGGAATCCGTTAAAATTATCACCCATTGAAAGCGGGATTACAGTCTTAACGAATGGATTTCTCTTCAATGTATTTACCTCATCAAGAGGAATATTGCCAGTAGGTGCATCAATCTGGTAAATACTGGATAGAATAATCTGCAGGGGACTTCCCTTTGCCCCCACAACCATATCAATGCCACGGATATTTCTTCGGAATTGCTCATCCAGTTGTTTATTAAGCAGAAGGAGCAGAGATATCATCCCTATGCCGAGTGTAAGGAGCAACAAGCTCAGAAAACTATTGAGCTTTTTTTCTTTTAAATTGGCTATGCTGATTTTAAAGAGATTCATATGGTAAATTTGCCGGGTGTCAGACAGAATAATGTATTCGGAACAGTATTACAGAAAGACTCGGTTCTGAAATTCGTCTTTCAGGCGTTGATCGTGAGTCACAACTACAAGGCTTGCTCCTATTTCGGCAGATTGCGCTTTGAGCAGATTAATGACTCTTCCGCAATTATCATCATCCAGACTGGAAGTAGGCTCGTCAGCAAGAATCACACTCGGATTATTCATGAGCGCTCTGGCAATACTGACGCGTTGTTGCTCTCCTTGGCTTAATTGATTCGTTTTTTTTGAAAGATGCTCTGTAAACCCAAGCTCTTGTGCCAGGAAACGTGCTTTTTCCTTATCTAACTTTTGCCCTGCGAAATAATTCGGTAATAGAATATTTTCGATAACGGAGAGTGACCCTGTAAAGTGGGCACGCTGATAGATTATGCCAATCTGTTTGGCTCTTACCTTTGTAATCTCAGATATGGAAAGGTTGCTAATCAGCTTATTGTCAATCGTTATGTCTCCTTGCTGAGGTTTCAGTAACAGCGCGAGCAAATGTAACAATGTAGTTTTTCCTTTTCCTGATTGCCCGAGTATAAGTAAGGTTTCCTTATTACCGCAAATAATATCCGGAAATGTGAAATGTCTGTTATTGGAATAGGAAAATTGCAGGTTCTTACTTGAAATCATTATAATGCAGGATTTTGAATTATACAATAATAATGAAGTTTTCACCTTGTTCTTGTCAGCCAGTATTATTTTATTGTTACAATGCGGCTACTGACAGGCAGATTAACAGATAAGTAACTGAAAACAGAAAATAGGATTATATAAATTTTGCATCCGCTCCAAATAAAAGAATGGGAAATACGTTGAAAAGGAGATATAATCTGTGGAAAACCATCAACTATTATATTTTTGCACAAAAAAGATTTCAAATGCGTATAAAATTTGAACTGAAAAAAGTATCCGGAGCATTATCAATGATCCTGATCTTGAGTTTATTTGTTAACAATGCCCGTGTTATGGCGCAGAACCGAGGCATCTTTATGCCCTATTCATCTGTGGGATTAGGTCTGGGAACATCTAACTATTATGGAGATATGGCTCCTTACAGAAGGCCGATTGCTTCCACATTTACGATGATGCGTTGGAGTGTGGCCGGTAACTATACAAGACACTTTACACCACGTTTAGCTGCAAGAGCAAGTTTTACTTATGCACGTATTGCAGGAGATGATTACATTATGAACAGAGGTTCAAAACATGAGAATAATATTTTCTACGCCCGAAATCTGCATTTTCGTAATGATTTGAAAGAATTTTCAATACAAGGTATTTTTAAACTGACTCCGGATAACAGGAGCTACGACAGGCGTCCACAGTTTGGTGCCTACTTGTTTGCGGGTATTGCTTTAACTGCCCATAATCCGAAGGCGCTGGACTCACTGAATAACGGAACCTGGGTAAAGTTGCAGCCATTAGGTACTGAAGGGCAGGGAAATGAAGGGTATAAGGACAAGTATTCCTTAATAACTTTTGCCATCCCTGTCGGTGTTGGAGTAAGATATAAAATCAATTCAAGGTTTGATATTTCTGCAGAACTAGGTTTTAGAAAGACATTTACTGATTATCTGGATGATACACATGGCGCTTATGCAGATCCGTCATTATTTGCCAATGATCCTACAGCCCTCCATTTCTCAAACAGAACTCAGGAAAGATTTGCTGTAAGAAAGGGTGCCGACAGGACAGAGAGCCTCCAGAAATTTGTACAGACAAATTATGTTGGAGTTGCACCAGATGCTGATCCGTATGCGGTAATGCTTCAGCAGGGATTCGGGGCTCCAGGCACAGACAGAGGAAATAGCCCAACTCTTAAGGATAATTATCTGATCGGACAGATTCAAATACATTATATTATTCCGGCCCAAATTAAATGCCCTCCATTGAGATAAAATATTGTTCCGTTGAGTAACATTCCTACATATTTTCGTGATAAATACTTGTCTACACTGGCAAGTATTTGTTGTTTTATTATTTTTTCGATGTCACAGGCTTCAGCTCAAAAGATAGAGTTGGGTGCAGGACTTGGCGGTTTCAATTATAAGGGTGACATTGCGCCTCATCTGAGATTGCGCTTTTTTAAGCCCGGTGGAAGCTTGTTTTTTCGGTATAACCCCAACTCGGCACTATCACTACGCGCGGAAATAGCAGGTGGACTAATAGGAGCAAATGATGCAGCGAGCGACGATCCTTTTCAGCAAGCCCGTAATATGTCTTTTCGAACACGCATTATTGAAGGAAGTGCTGTAGCAGAATATAATTTCCTGGATTACAAAGACAGACGTTTTGCTGTAAATTGGACTCCTTACGTTTTTGGAGGAATTGGAATGAATAGTTTCAAGCCTGATATTGTAACGGCCAATTATAAAACCAGCGGACTGGTATTGCCATATGGTGTTGGAATTAAATACCAATTCAAACGTCCCTGGAATCTTGGGGTCGAATATGGTGCCAGGAAAACTTTTACCGATTATCTGGATAATTTGGGTGGTGATCCGGTATCTACGGATAAACTTGTGCAGGGCGATCCTTCTACCAAAGATTCCTACTATTTTCTCAAATTCTCCGTTACTTACACGTTCTATCGTATTTTTTGCCCTTGATTGCGTATGAAAAAAGCGCTCTCCCTATCCTTACTTTTTTTATTGCTGGTGATGGCGGGTTTTTTCAGCTATCGGCGTTATAGCAGATCGTTGAGTCCGACAGCTGTCGCGGTGTGGGATAAAGATAACCTGCATGTAGAGGTTCAATATGGTAGGCCAGCAAAAAAGAACAGATATATCTTCGGACGAGAACAGGATAATGCCTTAGTTCCTTACGGGAAAGTGTGGCGAACCGGTGCAAACGAAGCTACTGAAGTTGTCTTCAAAGAGGATGTCGTTTTTGCAGGTAGAAGTCTGGATGCAGGCAGCTATTCACTATGGACCATCCCGGGGCCCGGTAGCTGGATTGTCATTTTGAATTCAGAAACAGGGCAGTGGGGTACTGAATATAATGACGGGAAAAATATTCTGAAAGTAGAAGTCCCAATAAGAATTCACCCTCAGGTTCAGGAGCTGTTTTCTATAGATTTTGAAAAAATCCACGGTGGAGTCAATATGGTTCTTAAATGGGATCAGACAGAAGCCCTTATTCCTATACAACCCAGGTAAATATTTACCATCCCTTTTTCTATGTTTGTTGAAGCTATTGAGTCAGTTGATCAATTTACCCGTCCCATTCATTTTATTCTCCGTTACTACAATGGTAGCGATATAGTACCAGGCACTGCTACCTTATTTTTTGTGAATCAGGATGGATTTGCAGTGACATGCCGGCACGTAGCCCGACAAATTTTATATGCGAATTCAATCTACGAGAACTACATAAAGTTCAGTGGCGAACTTAGAAAGTTTGAAAAGGATCCAGGTTTACAACGGGAACGAACAATCCTGGAGTCCAAATATCGGATCAACACGGAGACGCCTATCAGAATACTATTCAATTTTATTAATTGTGTTTCTGCCTACAAAAGCCTGACAATTCATCTGCACCCAACACAGGATCTGGCAATTATTCAGTTTCGTGACTTTGAGAGCATGCAATATAATGGTCATGCCCGTTTTTTGAAAGATACACGTTTCATTAAGCAAGGACGCTACCTGTGCAGATTAGGTTATCCTTTTCCCGAGTTTACAAATTATCGTTATAATAAAGATATTAACGATATTGAATGGCTCAAAACCGGAAGAATCCATACACCGGGTTTCCCTATAGATGGGATCGTAACCCGCCATATCGGAGACCAGAATGAGGTGACAGGTATCGAGATGAGTACGCCTGGGTTACGTGGACAGAGTGGAGGGCCGCTCTTTGATCGAAGCGGATTGATTTATGGACTCCAGAGCTCCACCCGCCATTTGCATTTAGGTTTTGATCAGATTAATAGAGAAGTGATGACAGACGGACAACGTAAGAGAGTATCCAACTATCCGTTTTTAAATGTGGGGCAATGTGTGCATGCTGATGTAATTAAGCAGTTTCTGAGGGAAAAGAAAGTTACATTTTATGAAGAAGATTACCAGCTTTAGAATTTGATTGATGATTAAAGTATATGCATCAATTCTTCCAGCCGTCTGATATCATAAGTGGGGTTTTGGTCAAACTTTAGTCCTGCAGGATTATAGTAAGCAGTATCAAGGCCAAATCTGCTGGCCCCCATAATATCGGCAATCCAGTTATCTCCGATCATCATACACTCTTCGCGAACGGCGCCTGCCTTTTCTAATGCATAGGCAAATATGCCGGGATCGGGCTTCTTTGTATTAGCATTTTCAAAAGTTACTATATTTTCGAAATAGTGACTGATTCCCGAGCTGGCAATTTTACGTGCCTGTATTTCTGTAAATCCGTTCGTTATAATATGCATCCTGTAGCCCCTTTTCTGTGCGTAGTTTAAAGTTTCAAGAGCACCTTGTAGTAAGTGTTTTTTGGCTGGAAGCATATGCAGGTATAGTTCACCTATTTCCAGGTGATTTTGCGGGCATGGAATTCCAAGTTCTTCAAAAACCATGAGAAAACGTTTCTCCCGAATATCAGAGTGTGGTAGTAAGCCTCTGTCAAAGTCATCCCAGAGTTTTGTATTGATGCGTATGAAACATGCCACAAAATTCTCCATAGATTTGATTCCGTGATCAGCAAGAGATAACTGATGAAAGATATCCTGAAGTGATTCAGAGGAATTTTTCTCGAAATCCCATAGGGTGTGATCCAGATCAAAAAATAAATGCTTATATTTCATTTCGCGGAATAGTTCAATTTTATTTTATTGTCGTTTTGCTGACCGAAAATAGGTTTTTCAGGTTACTTTAAACTCACCTGATCCATATGGTATTTTTTCATCGTATGTTATCAAATAAGTTCTATTATTTGGTGTAATATGAATAGAGGAGCGATTTTTATAGGGAATAGTTATAATTCTTGCTCTCACTTGTTAACATCTGTTAATTGGAAATAATTTGTTTAAAAAAGAAACATAAAGATTTGCAAATTATTACCCAAATCCATTTCTTTGATTCACAATATTAGAAAGCATCTGATTTTTACTTCAATATATCACTAAAAAGAAAGGAGAAACAATATCGACTAATCGCTCTACGTTAACTAAATCGAATAGTAAAAATGGAGAAAGTCCAAGTTAGCGACAGTGAGTTGGTAACATTGTATATCCGTGGTAATGAAAAAGCCTTTGAAAAGCTGGTTCAGCGCCATAAGTCCAGAATCTACACCACTATTTATCTAATTGTCAAAGACCAGTATGTTGCAGAAGACTTATTGCAGGATACATTTATAAAGGCGGTGGATACAATAAAAGGTGGTAGATATAACGATGAAGGCAAGTTTTTGCCCTGGATCATACGAATCGCACACAACCTCGCCATTGATTATTTCAGACGTGATAAACGCTACCCCAATGTAGTGTTCGAAGATGGTAGCAGTGTATTTAATACATTGGATTTTTCGGAGGACTCCGTAGAATCAATCCAGATTCGTCAGGAAACTCATGAGCAACTCAGGGAGATGATCCAGAGGTTGCCGGATGTACAGAAGCAAGTACTGATCATGCGTCATTACGAGGACATGAGCTTTCAGGAAATTGCGGATGCTACGGGTGTGAGTATTAATACGGCATTGGGTAGGATGCGTTACGCGTTAATTAATCTGCGTAAGCAATTTAACCAGCGTGCCCCGCAATATGACAAAAACTTTTACCTACGATGACGTTGTCCGGTACATCTACTGTGAAACAACCGAAAATGAAAATGATTTAATCATTGAAGCCATGTCGCTCGATGAAGATCTGATGAATTTCTACATAGATTCTCTGGAGTTAAAAAGCCAGATGAATAAGATTGTGAAAACGCCTACGGAGCGAACGATCGGTAAGATTCTCAATTATTCTCAACAATTTACAACAAAACGACCAGCTACGCTCTCTTTTTAGGATGAGCTATAATTCGTTTTTCGTACCAGCCATTGCGATTCAGTGGCTGGTCATTTTGGTTTAAGCCCATTAACATTAGATCGTATGCAGAGAAAAGAGCGTTTCAAAATGCTGCTTGATTATTTTACAACCAATTTTCCGGAGCCAGAAACCGAACTTGTTTATGGAAATCCTTTCGAGTTATTAGTAGCGGTAATCCTATCTGCTCAATGTACCGACAAGCGGGTTAATATTGTTACCCCTCCGCTGTTTGAACGCTTTCCGGATGCTGAATCGTTGGCTATGTCTACCGCTGAGGAGGTATTTACATATATTCGATCCATATCTTATCCAAACAACAAGGCGAAGCATCTGGTAGGAATGGGCCGAATGCTGGTGGAGCAGTTTGACTCACAGATTCCTGCCGCTGTGGATGAATTACAGAAGTTACCCGGAGTAGGGCGTAAGACAGCGAATGTAATTGCTTCTGTAATCTTTAACCAGCCGGCCATGGCCGTAGATACTCACGTGTTTCGAGTGTCACACAGGCTTGGATTGGTGCCTTCCACAGCAACAACGCCGCTCGCCGTAGAGAAGGGCCTCATGCGTTACATTCCGTTAGTTATGGTGCCAAAAGCGCATCACTGGCTGATCCTGCATGGAAGGTATATATGCGTGGCAAGAAACCCGAAATGTGCGCCCTGCGCGTTAAAATCATTCTGTGCTTATTATGCCAAAAATGTAGCTGCCTGATATTTTTTTGGTTGTCATTGCAACTCTTTGGATGGAGACAGAGTCTACTGAGAAATGGAGTTATTAAAATATCTGAAAATTTAAAAGTAAAAGGAAATGGGTGGTAAGTTTTTGAAAGTCGGGGTTATGATCGCGACCGTTATTGGGATGGTGTCATGCTTGAATAATGTTGATACCAATGATGAAAAGAAAATCGCTGAGAACGAGGCAGCAATAGAGAAATATTTGCAGGATAGCTCCTTAACTGAAAAGGTAAGCCGAGAGTCAACTGGGTTAATCTACTATAAGCGAACTACTAATGCGGCTGGAGAACTGGCAAAAACAGGTGATGCAGCTACTGTGAAAGTAACTACTTACTTACTAAACGGTACAAAAGTGCCATTCGTAAAGAATGATTCTTCTTTAGCCTTTGCAGTCGATGGTCTTTCAACACAATTTTATGGTCTTGAATTTGCGATTAAAACATTAAGAACCGGGGAGAAGGGATCTTATTTTCTTCCATTTTATCTGGCATTCGGAGCTGGTTCGAGCAATACTGTTCCGGCTTATTCACCAATAAGGATGGAATTAGAGTTTTTAAAAACCAGAACGGAGGTACAACAAATCAACGAGTATATCGCAGCGAAAAAGTATACCCCTTCTGAACGAACTAGTGATAACTTAGTGCTCATTCGTACTAACACCGTCACTGGTGATACAATCGGGTCAGGTAAATCTGTAAATGTTAAATATGTAGGACGCTTTTTTGATGGCACTAAATTTGAGGAAGGGACATTTCCTTTTACAACTAATACTGGTGGTGCAATCGCAGGATTTGATCGGGCTATCAGGAAAATGCGTAAGGGTGAAAAGGCTATTGCTATTTTCCCTTCTAGCTTAGGTTATGGAAAAAATTGTCAAGGTTGTGGCTCCAGAAGTATACCTATCTATCCATATTCACCATTACATTTTGAGTTGGAAGTATTATAGCGCTTATAATTGAGAATGATAAAGTGTGTTGTATTGTTGTGTGCAGGCTTGTACAACCGACATTATAGCGCACTTTTCTATTTGTCATAACAATATTGAGCATATTTCATCAGCTATACGGCATCTCTCCTCCGAGGAAAGTGACGATCCCGATGGCAAACACAAACCTTCGTTAAAAAGTAATTCAGCAACCAATCCACCAAAATACCGCGCATCCTTAAAAAGTGGCTGAAGATGCATAGGCTTCCAAATAGGCCGGGATTCTATATTGCATCTTTCAAGATGAAGCCTTATTTTTTCTCTGTCTAGCCCGACCAGTTTGCGATTCACTAGGATTGCCGTAAGCCAGCGGTTCGAAAAGGCATCCGCAGGTTCAGGTTGAAAAGAAATACCCGGAAGAGCTGATAATTCATGCTTATAAAAAGTATAGTTAGCTCGCCGCTGATTTACCCGTTCATCCAATACTGCCAGTTGTGCTCTGCCGATTCCAGCACAGATATTACTCATTCTGTAGTTATAACCAATTTCGGAATGTTCGTAGTGAACTGCTTCATCCCTTGCCTGTGTAGCAAGAAATCTTGCTTTATCTATGAGCATCGAATCCTCTGAAACCAGTGCGCCTCCTCCTGAAGTGGTAATGATCTTATTTCCATTAAAAGAGAATATCCCCATTTTTCCAAAGCTACCCGCATGTTTATCTTTATACAGACTTCCCAGTGCTTCCGCGGCATCTTCTATCAATGGGACATCATATTTGCTACACAGATAAAGAACTTCATCTAACAAACAAGGCATTCCATACAAATGCACCCCAATTACCGCTTTGGGTTTCTTACCAATTTGATGATAATATCTCAGAGCATCTTCCAAAGCGTTGGGGCAAATGTTCCATGTTTCTGGCTCACTATCAATGAATACAGGTGTTGCGCCCTGATATAAAATAGGATTCGCGCTGGCGACAAAGGTCAATGACTGGCATAGTATAACATCACCTCTATGGATATTTAAAAGAACTAACGCCAGATGCAGTGTAGACGTACCGGACGATAATGCGGATACATGACTCCCATTTGTAAATTGTCCGAGCTCTTTTTCAAATGAGGTAATATTCGGACCTGCTGGAGCTACCCAATTAGTGGCAAATGCTTCATTTATATAGTCCGCTTCTTTGCCACTCATATGTGGAGGAGAAAGCCATATTCGTTCATTAGAGTTTACTGTAGGCATAGGTAGACATTTATGGTAATACGACAGGAATGGAGGTAAGTAATGGCAGTAGCTCCTAAAGACGTTTAACCTCTGAACTTTTCGGGCAGGTCTGTCTCCAGTGAATTTGTAAATATGCCTGTCATAAATTTTGTCGTAGTCTTTATGATAATTTTCATATCAAGCAAAAAGGATATGTTTTTTGTATACCATACATCCATATCCAGCTTTTGTTCCCAGGTGATTGCATTTCTTCCATTCACCTGTGCCCATCCCGTAATGCCAGGCTTAACATCATGACGTTGGTTCTGGACAGCACTATAGAGTGCCAAATATTCAGGAAGTAATGGACGTGGGCCAACGATACTCATATCTCCACAGAACACGTTCCAGAGTTGTGGTATTTCATCCAGAGATGTTCGCCTCAGAATCCTGCCGATTTTGGTAATTCTATCACCGTCTTTTAAGTCACCCTTTTGAAAGAGTTCTTTGGTCATCGTTCGGAACTTAATTATTTTAAAAAACTTACCATGAAATCCCGGCCGTGATTGCAGGAATAAAGGGTTTGAATGATCAAAAAAGTAAATAAGGAAAAATATCAAAACAAAAAGCGGGAACAGGATGATCAATCCTGCTCCCGCTAAAATGAGGTCTAATAATCTTTTTCCCCGGTGCTTATACATGCTGTTTTATCTAATAAAGCTCAGGGAAAAGTTGTGGATCAGATTCATGCATGATTTTGTATACAGCATCCAGTATGTCATCCGCGTTTGGTTTGGTAAAATAATCTCCGTCGGATCCGTAAGGGGGGCGGTGATCTTTTGCTGAAACCGTGACAGGGGCGGAATCAAGCCAGCGATATGCATTTTGCTTTTCTATCACTTGCTGCATCATATAGGCCGATGCGCTTCCTGGCATATCTTCATCTGCAAAAATTACTCTATTCGTTTTCTTAATAGAATCTACAATGCTGTTGTTAATATCGAATGGCAACAGTGTTTGAACATCAATTACTTCTGCATCTATACCCATTTTAGAAAGTTGGGTGGCTGCATCCATCACAATGCGACACATGGATCCGTAAGTAACGATGGTAATATCTTTTCCATCTTTCAATACCTCAGGTATACCAAGAGGAAGGCATATTTCTCCAATATTGTCGGGTAAAGTTTCTTTTTGCCGGTAAGAGTTCAAAGGTTCAACGACCAATGCAGGATCGTCACCTTTGATAAGTGTATTGTAGAATCCGGATGCCTGTGTGAAGTTGCGTGGGACAATAACATGCAATCCTCGTAAACTGCTCAGTATCGTGCCCATCGGAGATCCGGAATGCCAGATCCCTTCGAGTCGGTGTCCTCTCGTTCTGACGATTAAGGGTGCTTTCTGACCTCCCGCAGTACGGTACCTGAGTGAAGCAAGATCGTCAGTCAACGTTGCGAGCGCATAATATATATAATCGAAATATTGAATTTCAACGATAGGGCGAAGACCACGCATGGCCATGCCTATTCCCTGACCAATAATTGTAGTCTCCCGTATGCCGGTATCTGTAATACGTAATGTGCCAAATTTTTCCTGCAACCCTGCCATTCCCTGATTCACGTCGCCGATCATGCCCACATCCTCGCCGATTGCAACAATGCTGGCGTTGCTTTCAAACAAGGCGTTAAAGTAAGATCTGATTACCTCACGACCATCCACAACCGGACTTTCATCGCTGTAAACAGGGAAGATAGATTCGACAAGAAGTGGTGATTCAGGTGAATCACTATACAAATGTGTTCCGAAGCGGTCTGCGTTATCTTTGAGGCTTTTTCTCAGTGAAGTTTGTAGTTGTGTTTTTGCAGATGAGTTGTCATTACCCATCAGACGCAACGCTTTGCGAACACTAGAAACCATATCCTTTCTGGTCGGCAGATATGTTTTTGACAATTCCAGGACAAGTTTACCAACTTCATCGCCAGCGCTGCTTTCCTTTGATGCATTTTGGAGGAGCTCTATGGTAGCAAGGTACTCTTTATCCAGTTCAGTTCGGTATGCCTGCCATGCTTTATTTCTGGATTGATTAGCGGTTTCCTTTGCCTCAGTTTCAATTTGTTCCAGTTCTTCCTCTGTGCAATATCCATTCTGCAATATCCATTGGCGAAAATGCTTATTACAATCGTACTCTGCTTCCCAGCTTAATCGTTGGCGAGACTTGTATCTTTCGTGCGATCCGGAGGTGGAATGTCCCTGAGGTTGCGTTAGTTCCGTTACGTGAACCAGTACCGGTATTTGTTGCTCCCGGCAAAGTTCAGCAGCACGTTGGTACGTTTCAAGCAGTGCCGGATAATCCCAGCCGGCTACTGTAAAAATTTCTAATCCGGGCTCTTCTTCGTTACGCTGCAAACCAGCCAGTGCTTTGGAAATACTGCCTTTGGTAGTTTGGTATTCTATAGGGACGGATATGCCATAACCATCGTCCCAAACTGACATAAGTAAAGGAATTTGCAATACGCCGGCGGCATTCATGGCTTCCAGGAACATTCCTTGTGAAGTGGAGGCGTCGCCTATTGTTGCAAAAACAATCTCGTTTCCATTCTTGGAAAAATTTGAGAGGTATTGAAGATCCTTATTTTCACGGTATAGTTTTGATGCGTAAGCCAGTCCGATTGCACGCGGCATTTGACCGGCTGTAGAAGATATATCGCAAACAGAATTATATATTTTTGTCTGATCAAGCCATTGGCCATTTTCATCCAGCCATCTTGTAGAAAAGTGTCCGTTCATAGACCGTCCTCCCGTGCTGGGTTCATGCTGGATATCAGCATGTGCATACATTTGAGCGAAGAAGCTCTGCCATGTAATATTTCCTACAGCAGCCTCGATCGTCTGGTCGCGGTAGTAGCCCGACCGAAAATCACCTTTCCTGTAAGCGTGTGCCAGCGCGATTTGAGCTACCTCCTTGCCATCACCGAAGATTCCGAATTTAGAGCGGCCGCCCATCGTATCCTTTCTGCCCAAAAGACTTACCTGGCGGCTTTCGCACGCAATACGGTAGTCATTGGTAACACTTTCCTTACTCAACACGCTGGAACCGGTCAAACTATCATTCTCAATCATAAGCAAACATTACGGGTTTGAAACCGTAGTTAAGTTACATTTTTTTGGAAGTACCCCAAAATTATACAGGAAAATAATATTCATAACAATTATCTTCTCTTCTTTGAAGCCTTTGTTAATATTGGTTAATGTTTATTAAATTTAAGCTTTATCAATTAATCTTGTTATTGAATTATTTTTCACCACTTAATATACCTATACAATTATGAAAGTTTTCTTTTCAGCATTAGTTCTGATCCTGGGCCTGACAACTGTTAGCTTTGCGCAAAAAGGTGTTTTGAAATTTAAAGAAGAAACACATAAATTTGGTAAAGTACCACAAGGTACTCCTGTTACTCATGAGTTTGTTTTTACGAATACAGGTACTGAGCCTGTAGTCATTTCAAACGTAACTGTTTCATGTGGATGTACTACTCCGGTATGGTCTAAGAACCCAGTTGCTCCGGGGAAAACAGGTACTGTAAAAGCAACTTTCAATGCGGCGGCATCAGGTCCTTTTAATAAGCCGGTGACAGTTTTCAGCAATACCGAAGGCGGTGCTATCACACTTTATCTGAATGGTGAAGTGGTTCAAAAAGCAGCAGCGAAGACTTCTAAATAATATTTAGAAACATATTTATAGGAATAGCCGTCCCAATGGATGGCTATTTTTTTGTACCTTAATAATGAGGAAAAAAATGTTTATATCTTGATAGTCTTACGATTAAAACTTGGTATGTAGTAGTACGCTCTATCACCAAGGTGTAAGTCAATTCTAATACTCACCCAAATCTCTGAATGAACGGCGACGGGTAACTTTCAGATCCTGTAAAACACTCGATTTTACTTTCAGAGTAAAGTTATAGTTACTGGCACGCTGGGCACTTCCTGCAAATGGTGTCCAGCTGAAACTCATATCCCAGCAGTGGAGGTCGCGATAAAGTGTAAGTGATGTGATGGTAGGCTGGAATGCAGCAAAGTCGAAACCTGTATTTACGCTGACTTTGAAATTTTTGGACAAACTCAGATCTCCTGTAACCTGCAGAGCCTGGATTAATGTGGCAGCTGAAAGTCCAGGTTTTGTCAGTCCGAAGTTGTAATTCAGTGAAACATTCCACGGGATACTGAAGTCCACATACATGTCAGGATTGTTCTGCACAAATTCGCGCTGCTCTGGCGTGGCTGTACTGTTTCCGCCAGGTGCCGGTTTATTTTTGTCGGTTGTAGATGATTTGGGAGAAAAGTTAGTGCCTAATGTAAAACCCAGATTTTGGATACTCGCTAAGCCCTGACCCTGAGTGATTGCATACTTATTGATCTTCGTCCCTGTCGTACCAAAGGAGCTTGGCACATAGGCATATGGATCCAGGTTCATATTAAAGTTCAGATTGAGATTTTTCCCTATCCTGGCATTGGCATTGATGGCGATATTAGATAAGTTCAGGGAGTCCGCCATCAGGTTGTAATTACCTCCGAGGCTGAGGTTGTCCAGCAAAGATACTTTTTCAAATTGCTGTGCCGCAGTATCGCTTTTTGATTTCAGCTTCATTTCGAAAGAGTTATTTAAACTGAAATTGATCACACTGGAGGCACGGCCATTACTTGCTGTGTTGCCTACTCCTCTGAACCGTGAAAGCCTTTTTCTGTCTCCATCGATATTGTACCGGACTTCCTGATAAAAACCGAAGTTATCACCTGTGAAATCTGGTGTATAGCTAAAAGACAGAGATGGAATTACTGTATGTCGTATGGCTTCCAGTCTTTTACCTTTCACAAAAAAAGTACCGTAAAAACGTGTATTCAACCCCCCTCCGAATGAATAGGAATATTCCGTACCTACTTTGTCAATGGTATCGATCCTTACATTATTCCCTCCGGCATAACTGTATTGGTACTGCTTGGTAAATACCTCGCCATTCAACGACATGCTTGGCGTAAGGTTAATGAATTTCAACAGCTTAAAGTTAGGTAACGAGATAGGAAGGCTATAGCGTCCGGTGAATTGGGCATCCTTGAATATAGCAGGGAAATTACCCGTATTAAATGCAACAATGTCTGTTTTGCCTAGCCTGGCTGTGTCTGCAACCAGGTTGGTCACTCTGAATCCCAGTCTTGAATAAGAGGTGTCAATAGCAGAAAGCGTATTGCTAAGTGCATAACCTCCGCTGAAATCCAGTCCCAGACGGAAACTTTCATACCATCTTCCCCTGCCACCATTCAATGCGAAAGGTGCGATCTGATTGACACCCAAATTGAAATCAGATGAGACATTGGTGGTACCATTTTCCCGCCGGCCGGTTACCGTATTGAGCTTTCCGAAATTCTGGTTTACACGTACACTGGCTGCCCCACGTAAATATTGACCCATGGTACGGGTATACTGTACAGAAGATGCCGCTACGTTAGACGTATACTTAGTTGTGGAAAGTTCCTGAGTCTGATTGTAACTATTGCTGGTAATGTTCACATTAGCAGAAAAGGTCGAATTACCTCTTGCTTTGGGTGCGTGTGACCAGATCAAACTGAAATCGTTCGTAACGCCTTCTCCTGTCCTTTGCCGGATTTCGTCACTGGATCGGTTTCTGGCTATTCTGAAAGCAAAATTACCGTTATATTGATAGCGCTTGGAATAGGTCGAGGCTAATCCAACCCCCCAGCTACCGGATGAATAGATCTGCCCGGTTACAGCAGCATTTACATATTCGCTGATGGCAAAGTAGTAACCTCCGTCACGCAGGTAGAAACCACGGCCGTTGGGTTCTTCTCCATAGGTTGGGAAAAGGATTCCTGATGTTCCAATCTCCTTTTTCTTCGGAAAAGGGAAAAATCCGAAAGGCAAAGCAATGGGAAGCGGTACATCTCCGATGACAAGATTAAATGGGCCTGATATCACCTGTTTCTGGTTTACCATCTTAATCTTGGGCGCATTAATGAAATAATGTGGGTGTGTGAGATTACAGGTTGTATACATCGAATGCTGTATGTAGAAGTTGCCCTCAGCATCTTTTTTCACCTTTTCTCCACGTATGTTTCCATCTCCTTCAGTAGTTACAATTCCCTGAATAATGGCTCTTTTTGACTTGAAGTTATAACGGATTTCTTTGGTATTATAAATTTGTGCACCATCCTGAAAAATAGGTTCTCCAGCCATTTTCTTTGCTGTTGAGTCGTATGTGCCCACCGCATATACTTCGTTTGTAACCCAGTTCAGTCGGATATAGTTGGCTTTTAGATTAATGGTTCCGTAAGTGACAACTGCATTACCATATAGATGAACCTGTTTCAGTACTACATCAGATATAGTAGAATCCTCAGAATCATATTTAACCATGAATTCCAGATCATCTTTGTTTGCAAGAGAATCTGTTGCAGTAGAATCAGAAGCAATGGCAACACTGTCCCGAACAGATAAGGTGTCTCCGGGAGTTTTGATGGCAGCTTTAAGTGTATCAGACAATGATTTGTTGGCAGTCGCTCCGGCTATGGTAAGTGTATCACGTTTTGCTGCTATCTGGCTGGTTCCTTTTTCTTTAGTAAGGTTTTTACCGGATCGCCCCAAGCGCAACTGCACACATCCCATCGTGCCGATCAGAAGAAACGTCACAAATCCTAGCGATATAATAATCGCCTTTCTTTTCAGTTCTAACAAATAGAGTATTTTTGCATAAGGAATATCAAAATTAGTGGAGAAACCCCTAAAGAATAACGCCGTAACTAAAAAATAATGTTAAAAGTTCTTAAAACCCTGATTTTAGCCTGTTTTCTATTCACAAGTCTAGCTTTTGTATATCAGGAAGTACCAGTTTCAGCACCCAAAGTCGATAGCAGAGTTAAAATAGTTGTCATAGATGCAGGACATGGAGGAAAAGATCCTGGTACCAGAGGCAGAACTACCAACGAGAAGGACGTTGCACTGAGTGTAGCACTCAAGTTGGGTCGGAAGATCAAAGAAGAAGCACCGGATGTAAAAGTACTTTATACCAGGTCTACCGATGTCTTTATCGAATTGGGTGAGCGCTCTGCTTTTGCTAACAGAAATAATGCCGACCTTTTTATTTCTATTCATTGCAACGCGACTCCACGTTCTAAAAATGTGAGAGGAACTGAAACTTTTGTAATGGGTTTACACAAGACAGAAGGTAACCTGGAAGTGGCGAAGCGTGAGAACTCCGTAATTTTACAGGAAACGAATTACAAGCAGAAATACAAAGGATTTGATCCCAGTTCTCCACTTGCACATATCATGCTTGCCAACTATCAGAGTGCATTTATCTCAAGCAGTCTGAGATTTGCGGATCAGGTTGAAAAGAAGTTTCAGTCCGTTTCCGGTCGTGATAGCAGAGGTGTGAAGCAGGCTGGTTTTCTTGTTCTATGGAGAGCAGCAATGCCCAGCGTCTTGATTGAAACAGGATTTTTATCAACACCTGATGAAGAAGAATATCTAAAATCTGACGACGGTCAGGACGAGGTAGCACATTCTATCCTGCAGGCATTTAAGGTTTACAAAAAAGAGATGGATCAATAGCATGGCAATGCTTACATATTAAATATTGCGTATCATTTACAGTGCTTTGACTAATGTCAAAGCAAATTTTTTAGCCCATGAAAATTTCAAAAGAAGCAAAAGTGGGAATTATGGCATTGGTAGCTATTATCGCGCTGTACTTCGGCTTCCACATATTAAAAGGATCCGACGTTTTTTCCAGAACGTATAAGTACCATGTTATTTACGACAATATCGATGGTCTTACCGCTTCCAATCCTGTCCTCTTAAACGGACTGAATGTTGGTCGTGTGCAAGGGATCAAATTATTGCAGGATCAGCAAAACAAACTTCTCGTTACACTGGATATACAAAAAACAATCACGCTCCCTGAGGGCACCATTGCAAGTCTGGCAGACGGTGGTCTGTTGGGAGGCAAAGTGATTCATCTGGTCATGGGTAAATCCGGCAAGTATTTGGCAGATGAGGATACTCTTTCCGGAATGAAAGAAGCCGGTATATCCGCTTTGTTACAGGAAAAGGCACTACCTCTGGTAACCCATGCCGACTCACTGGTCAGGAATCTGGATATGGTTGCTTCCGGCTTTAAGGAAACAGGCTTGATTCTGAATCAGGTGCTTAAAAATTATGATCAGGCAGGTAGTGATGTACAGGGAATGCTTAGAGACAACAGGAAGAACTTACTCGCAATCACTAATAATCTCAATAAACTGTCGTCCTCTCTTGTGGAGACAGAAAAGGAACTGAAGCCACTGCTTGGAAAAGCAAATACGCTTGCTGATTCTCTAAATGCATTACGACTTGGAGAAACTGTACAAAGCGCCAATAAAACCATCTCTGAATTGCGTCAGATACTGGCCAGTATAGAGGCAGGAAATGGTACCGCAGGTAAATTAGTCAAGGATGAAACACTTTACAGGAATTTGAACAGTACGATGGTAAGCCTGAATAAGCTGATGACCAACCTTCGTGAGCATCCGAATAGATATGTACACATTTCTGTGTTTGGGAAAAAAGACAAAGGCCCTGCTCAATCAGAACCTGATACAACTACGTTGATCAAATAGTTTTTTAATAGTCAGAAAGAAAGTCGTCTGCCGCCCGCAAACGACTTTCTTTTTTTGTTGCTGACCGTTGCATGTAAATGTATTTGTGTTTATACTGTATAAAATTGAATTATCGCATTATGGTAAAACAACAAACTATTCAGGAACTGTTGGAAGTGCTTCGTCAAAAAACTGAGCTGGTAAAACAGGGCGGTGGTGTGAAGAAAATAGAGGCGCATCATAGAAAAGGGAAACTTACTGCAAGGGAAAGGATTGATTATCTGATTGATGCGGATTCTTATTTCCTGGAGGTTGGTGCATTTGTGGGTGAGGGTATGTACGAAGAAGACGGAGGCTGTCCGTCGGGTGGAGTTGTTACGGGCATTGGTTATGTATCCGGAAAACAGTGTATGATCGTTGCCAACGATGCTACCGTAAAAGCGGGAGCGTGGTTTCCAATTGCTGCAAAAAAGAACCTTCGGGCACAGGAAATCGCGATGGAAAATCGTCTGCCGGTGATTTATCTTGTTGACAGTGCAGGTGTGTACCTGCCTATGCAATCCGAAGTTTTTGCCGATAAAGAGCATTTTGGACGGATCTTCAGGAATAATGCTAAAATGTCTTCGATGGGGATTGTTCAGCTGGCTGCCATTATGGGGAGCTGTGTCGCAGGAGGAGCTTATTTACCTATAATGTCCGATGAAGCGTTTATTGTTGAAGGGACTGGTTCGGTTTATCTGGCAGGACCCTATCTGGTCAAATCGTCTATCGGTGAAGATGTGGATTCCGAGACGTTGGGGGGAGCTGATATGCATTGCGAGATTTCAGGCGTGACTGATAACAAATTTTCTGATGATAGATCGTGTCTTGATGCAATCAAACGACATATTGATAAAATTGGCAGTCCTGAAAATGCTGGGTTTGATCGTAAGAAAACAATTACTCCTGCCAGGCTTCCTGAAGAGATCTACGATATCTTACCTATTGACCGGTTGAAGCCGTACGACATGCGCCATATTCTGGAAAGTATTGTCGACGCCTCAGAGCTGGATGAATACAAACCGGATTATGGAAAAACATTGATTTGTACATACGCCCGTATTGATGGCTGGGCAGTTGGCATTGTGGCGAATCAGCGGAAGATGGTTAAGTCCGGGAAAGGTGAAATGCAGATGGGAGGCGTTATATATGGTGAATCTGCCAACAAAGCGGCCCGTTTTATTATGAATTGCAACCAAAAAAAAATACCACTTATTTTCTTCCATGATGTTACCGGATTTATGGTAGGAAGTCGTGCAGAGCAGGGTGGGATCATCAAGGACGGTGCTAAGATGGTCAATGCGGTTGCTAATTCTGTTGTCCCCAAATTTACATTCATTGTAGGGAATTCGTATGGAGCCGGTAATTACGCAATGTGCGGCAAAGCGTACGACCCACGTCTGATTTATGCATGGCCCACGGCTCAGATGGCCGTAATGAGTGGCACTACTGCAGCAAAGACACTGCTTCAAATTAAAACAGCCACTTTAAAAGCAAAAGGAGAAACCATTACGCCCGAGGCCGAAAAAGATTTGTTGGACGAAATTACAGATCGTTACAATGAAGAATTGTCTCCTTATTATGCCGCATCAAGATTATGGGTAGATGGCATTATTGATCCCCTTGAAACCCGCAGAATTATCTCAATGGGAATAGAAGCAGCGAATCAGGCTCCAATTGAACAACGGTTTAATGTAGGGATCATGCAGGTATAGAGCATACTGACAGTAATTTATGAGATTAGTCGGTTAAATAGTGAGAGTTCGTATCGAACGAAATGAAGCTAAAACGACGAAAGCTGCCTGTTTGGGCAGCTTTCGTCGTTTCTATTTTATTATCTCATGAGCTAGTTTGATTCACTGAATTCAAGCAGCATTTCGTCTGTGATCTTGTTCTTTTCTTTAAAATCGGAAACTGTCTCCGTAAAGGAAGTATGCAGCCCCTCAATGTTTTCAAGATTTTTGTATGCGCCGTCATAGATCGATGCGATTGATTTTTCAAGATCCTGAATATTCAGATTCATATTTTCAGTCTCAATCTGACCTATTTTTTTGATCACTGCTGTTTCGCTATTCTTCAAGTCTTCGATCTCGCGAAGCACTTTTTCCATTGTTTTATACTTTTCAATCTTATCCATAAGTTCTTAAGTTAATGTTACTGTAACTGAATAAAATACCGTGCCAATGATCGCCAGAAAATACGTGGGATTTAATTTTAGAGAAGTAAGTTTTAAGGTGAAATTTCTTTTTAAAATTATGACCAAAACCTACTTAATAGGGATTTTATCCTTCCTATGCACTACGCTATCAGCTTCTGCACAACCTTTCGAAAAGGTTGTTGCCGGTGATATATCTACTTGGAAAGGCTTTGAGAAGCAGACATTTAAATTTGAAAATCGGGAAGCCTGGTATATAAAACCGAAGCAGGCTGCTTTGGGAAATCCATGGGTATGGCGCGCTCATTTCCCAACCTGGCATACTGAGATGGACAGCATCCTGCTCACACGAGGGTTCCATATCGCATATGTGAATACCAATGATATGTTTGCTCATCCCAAAGCAATGCAGATTTGGGATAATTTCTATGACTATCTGGTAAAAGAAAAGCAATTTGCTCCAAAGGTTGCATTGGAAGGTGTGAGCCGTGGAGGCCTGTATGTATATGGCTGGGCAAAACGGAATCCGGATAAAGTGAGTTGTATTTATGCAGAAGCACCGGTTTGCGATCCCAGGAGCTGGCCTGGCGGCAAGGGAAAGGGAGCTGGGTCTGCGGAAGAATGGGCGTCCTGGCTACAGCAGTTTGGGTTAACAGAAAAAGAAGCACAATCTTTTGAGGATATACCACTTAATGATCTGAAAGGACTGGCAGCATTCAAAGTCCCGCTATTGCATGTGATAGGTTTGCAGGATAAGCTGGTACCGCCTGCCGAAAATTCTGATTTGCTTGTGCAAAACTATGTGAAACTCGGAGGGCCTGCCAGCGTATATCCAATGACAAGAGGGGAACAAACCCTGGAGGGACACCATTTCCCTATTGAGCACCCGGAATACCTGGCTAATTTTATCTATGAGAATAGTATGCCGGTTGTAAAGCCACTAAGTCATTTGCCATATATCGAAGTGAATAACGGTTTATACAATGCATATCAGAAATTCAGAATAACGAAAAAAGGGACAGTTGCTTTTTTAGGTGGTTCCATCACACATAATCCGGGTTGGCGGGATAAAACGACGCAATATCTGAAAGAGCGTTTTCCTGATACCGAGTTCACTTTTATAGCTGCAGGCATTCCTTCGCTGGGAAGTACACCTCATGCATTTCGATTTTCCCGTGATGTTTTAGCTCAGGGAACACCGGATCTGTTGTTTTTGGAAGCTGCAGTAAATGACAGGGGAAACGGATTCAGTGAAAAAGCCCAAGTACGGGCATTGGATGGGATCATTAAGCAGTTACATGCCCAAAATCCTAAAGCAAATGTAGTTTTGATGGCATTTGCAGAGCCTCATAAAAATACAGATTATGAAAATGGAAAGGAGCCTGTTGAGGTAAGTGTCCATCGGAGAGTGGCTAGACATTATGGAGCGGTTTACATCAACCTTGCAAAGGAAGTGTACGATAGAATCAAGGCAGGAGAATTTTCCTGGCAATATGACTTCAAGGACTTACATCCTTCACCTTACGGACAGGAAGTCTATTTTCAAACAATTAAGGAATTGCTGAAATTCACTCCTTCTGATATGGCTACATCGCAAAAGCCCTCAGGCATGGATGTATATGCTTATGAGAAGGCCAGGTATGTGGACATTGATGAAGCGACAAACTTATCAGGATTCAAAGCAGAGGCTAACTGGAAGCCTATGGGTAAAGTAACGACAAGAGCTGGTTTTGTAGACGTACCCATGTTAACCAGCGATAAGGCGGGTTCATCTTTTACTTTTAATTTTAAAGGTCGTGCTGTAGGTATAGCCATTATCTCAGGCCCTGATGCCGGCAAAATAGCCTATACCATAGACGGCAAAGATTCGAAGACGTTGGATTTATTCACCCCATGGAGTACGCAACTCCATCTGCCGTGGTACCTGATGCTTGCCGATGAACTAAGGTCAGGCAAGCACACTCTGAAGCTTACGCTTCTGCCTGAAAAAAATGAAAAGAGTACAGGAAGCGCGCTAAGAGTTGTTCACTTTTTGGTAAATGAGTGAGGATTTCCGCAGCTTCAAAATTCCAGCAGAATTAAATCAAGATTCGGAATGTTTGCAAAACCTTAATCAAAAGTAATAAGCTCGACTCTCAGAAACTGAGCAGCGGCAGCTATAATGGCGTCGGGAAGTTTAACTTTCTTAGTTCTTTTAAGGTCTATAGTAAGGTCTTTTATTTTCGGAATTATTTCTACTATTGAGCAGTCAGTAAAAAACTCTTTGATTGCTAGAATACTTTCATCATCCAAGCCTTGATAACTTAAAAGTTCTATTTGTGTGACAGCAGATATAAATATTTGGTTTCCATCAAGCGCCTTAATAGCCTTTGGATGATTGTTGAAAAAGTATACAAGTGTATTCGTGTCAGCTAAAACTCTATTCCCATTCACTTCTTATTTGTTTTTGGTATGTGAGTCCATCTACAGGAAACTTTATTTTCCCTGCATATTTTTTTGCATCGAATCCCTTCCTGGTAGCTCTTTCTTCAGCTATCGCTTCCATGGCTTTTCTGATTTCACATGCAGGAGCATCCTTCTTAATTGTGACTATCATATGTTGCAGATTTACACAAGTTTACATAAATTTTTAATAAACTTCAAGTTTGTATAATCACTTCAATGTCTGCGTCGTATACGTGCTTTCAAAGATCTTATCGGCATTAGCGGCTTCAAATCCATCACGACGGTGCTTTCTGGTCACTTGATCTTCAGGGAGGTTCTGAAACTCCGGTAAAATCTTACGTTCTGCAAACTCGACATATGAACCGGAAATCCGAAGTATTTCTCCATCGGCAAATGAGGCATCAATCATTTCAGCAACTGTTGCACTTTGGATTAGTCCGCCATCCGGACTTGTTTTGATCTTCCCACCGGATGTATTCAGTTTAATACCGATTCCTTCAAGAAAACGATTAAAATCATACACTGTGTTATAACCTTCAGGCAGATTGTGTACACTGATCGTAAAATGATTCAGATAGTAACGATTGTATATCACCCAAGCTGCATATTCACTTTCCTTTAACAGATTCCTGTAATCGGTCGCGCTCGGCGTTCTCCATAATGGCTTGTGAAGAAACTGGTCTACTTCTTCTCCGTTATCAAGATCAAGAGAATCAGCAGGATCGGTCTTCACCTCATCTGTATAGCTGCGAATAATACGCTGACTTTCCTCTGATAAGTCCCCAACCCGCAGTTCACTTACAAAAATACGCGGATCTGTTTCTCTGGGTGGACTATACCACCAGGCGTCCAGTTTCTTTCCTTCGAAATAGTAATGATCCCGTTTTTCATAACCGTAATGCAAAAATATTTTCTCAAAAGACTGAACGCCCAATTGGGGAACACCCATGGTGCGAAATGCTATGTGATCATTTTCGATATCGTTACCCGCAGCAACTATGCCCGCAGCAACCATCGCATCAATAATTACCTTCACATCAGGTACGCGTTCGGTATACCTGCGCATAAGTCCGTCCAATACAATATCAAGTGTTTTTAAATTTTGTGATGAATTATCCATGTTTCAGTATTGATTAAGGTAAATGAAACGTCAGTCGCAATTCTGTGGATCCACACTGTAAATTTAGCTAAATCAGTTTAAGTAATGTTCTGAACTTGCCATTTCTGGAAGCTGGAAAATTTGATTCATTCCTAACCACGGTCGTCAACAACGCCAAGATTGCTAAATGTACGTGAAAAGAGAAATTGCTATTTAAAAATCTTTATTTTTATAAATATATTGTGAAAAAATTATATCCAATGTGAAGGTTATGGTTACGAAAAAGCGGCTCTTCTTCATGATCATATGTCTGGTATCTTTCGGTATCATTGCTTTTTCATGTCTTCAAAAGAACAGTACGCCTGAAAATGACCTGTCTGACCAGGCAGTCAGCTATAACTTTGATATCAGGCCCATTTTGTCGGATAAATGTTTTGCCTGTCACGGTCCTGATGCCAACAAGCGGGAAGCGGGTTTAAGACTGGATCTGGCAGAAAGTGCCTATGCGAAATTGAAAGATGGAAGTGGCGTTGCTATTTTTCCGGGTAAACCAGATCAGTCAGAGGTATATAAACGAATTACGTCTGTTGATCCTGATTATCAGATGCCCACTCCGGAATCACACCTGGGCCTGCTTACAGAAAATGAAATAGGCATCGTTAAAAGATGGATAGAGAAGGGCGCAAAATATGAGAAGCATTGGGCATTTACTGTGCCTGTCAGTCCGGAAATTCCCGATGTAGACCGCGCCGACTGGGTAAAGAATGAAATAGATCACTTCGTGCTCAGAAGAATGAAAAACACGGGTCTGGACCCGAATGAAGAAGCGGATAAAAGCCAGTTACTCAAAAGAGTATCACTGGATCTGACCGGCTTACCTCCTTCGCTGGAACTGCAAGAGCAATTTGAAGCAGATCAAAGCAGTAAAGCCTATGAGAAAATGGTTGATCATCTGATCAGCCAGAAAACATACGGAGAGAAAATGGCCATATACTGGCTCGATATTGCACGTTATGCGGATTCTTACGGATATCAGGATGACGAGGTCAGGACGCAGTGGCCCTGGCGTGACTGGCTCATTCATGCCTTCAATAAAAACATGACTTATGATCAGTTTCTGACCTGGCAGATTGCCGGTGACCTGCTTCCTCATGCAGGTAAAGAACAGATTTTAGCTACCGCTTTTTTTCGCAATCATAAGTACACGGAAGAGGGCGGGGTCATTCCGGAAGAATATCGGGTTGAATACAACATCGACAAAACCAAAACTTATAGCACAGGTATACTCGGATTGACCGTAGAATGTGCACAGTGCCATGACCACAAGTATGATCCGGTTTCCCAGGAAGATTATTACAGGTTGTTTGCATTTTTTAATAATTCGAAGGAAGTGGGCTATGAAGGAGATGTGTCTCAGTCAAAGCGGGCTAAAAACCCGATCATGTCGATCACAGACGGCGAAGCGAAATCTTTGCTGTCTTTCATCAACAGGCCGGACACCAGTCGGCTGATCGTCTCTGTTATGGGCGACCGGGACACATTACGTCCCACCCATATCCTGAACCGAGGCGTTTATGATGCACCTGGCAGGGTAGTGACTGCCAGCGCACTTCCGGCTGTATTGAAGTTTGATACTACGGGATTGCCTCAGAATCGACTTGGCCTTGCTAAATGGACTACAAGTAAAAGTAATCCGCTTACGGCCAGAGTCTTTGTGAACCAGATATGGCAGGAGTTTTTCGGACGGGGATTTGTAAAAAGTACAGGCGATTTTGGCATGCAGGGAGATTTGCCTACCCATCCGGAGTTGCTGGACTGGCTTGCGGTGGATTTTATGAGTCATGGCTGGGACATTAAAAGGCTGGTCAAGCAAATTGTTACCTCCGCTACCTACAGACAATCCGCTAAAATTACACCGGAAAAACTAAGTGCAGACCCTGAAAACATTTACTTGTCTCGAGGAGCACGTTACCGTTTGCCTGCGGAGTTGGTACGCGACCTGGTGTTGGCATCGGGTGGATTGCTTAATCAAAAGATCGGGGGGCCGAGTGTAAAACCCTATCAGCCAAAAGGACTCTGGGAAGCTGCTACCTCCGGAAGAGGGTCACTAAAAACCTACCAGCAGGATAGGGGTGAAGCGTTATACAGGCGTGGTATGTACACATTTATAAAGCTGACCGTTCCTCCGCCTTCTATGATCATTTTTGATGCCAGCAATAGAGATCATTGTGAGATAAAACGATCGAAAACCAATACACCATTACAGGCTCTGGTAATGCTGAATGACCCGACTGTGCTGGAAGCATCACGTGTTTTAGCAGAAAAATTAACCTTGAAAATGAGTAGTACAGAGGATAAAATAAAGGAATCCTTCCAACGCATTATTTGCAGAAAACCAACTGATAAAGAATTAAAACTGCTAGTCGGTTATTACAAAGAAGAAGAAAGAGGCTTTATGAAAGATAAGAAAAAGGCCTTTAAGGTATTGAATGTAGGAGAATATAAGCATGAAGGAAAAGTGAAAGAGGGCGAAGCAGCAGCGCTGATGAGGGTGATCAGCACGCTGTATAACATGGAAGAAGCCATCACGAAATCTTAGTATGTTGGATACAGCTTCAGGATAAATAGATCTTGCGTCCCTTGCGATAGCGCCCATAGCGGTAAAAAACTTTTAACATGGAAAAGCAGATTTTTGATTTTGGAATGAACACCACCAGACGTCATTTTCTTTCCAGGCTGAGCCTCGGACTAGGGAGTGCGGCGTTGGGGTCCTTATTGATTCCGGATATTTTTAAAGGAAATGGAGATAGCGATGTAAACGATCTGGTTGCTGGTTTGCCTCATTTTGCGCCAAAAGCAAAACGTGTCATTTACCTTTTCCAAAACGGAGCTCCGTCACAACTGGATCTTTTCGATTATAAACCCCTGCTGAACAAAATGCATGGACAGGATTTGCCGGAATCCATTCGCGGAGGGCAGCGGCTTACCGGCATGACGGCAAGCCAGTCCGTATTCCCTTTGGCCGGATCGATCTTCAATTTTAAACAATATGGAAAATCCGGTGCATGGATGAGCGATTTGCTTCCTCATACCGCCAGGATTGTGGATGATCTTTGCATTATCAAAACACTGAATACAGAAGCTATTAACCATGATCCTGCACTCACCTTTTTTCAGACAGGTGCTCAGGTGGGGAACCGTCCGAGCATGGGGTCCTGGCTAAGTTATGGATTGGGAAGTGAAAATCAGAATCTTCCGGGATTTTGTGTGTTGCTTTCACGAGGAAAGGGAAATGGGCAGGGAGTGTATTCAAAGCTATGGACCAACGGTTTTCTGGATTCCGTACATCAGGGCGTACAGTTTAGCAGTGGCGAAAACCCTGTTCTGTACCTGAACGATCCGGATGGTATGGACCGAACACAGCGCAGGAAAATGCTCGATCATCTTTCCGAACTGAATCAGGGAACGTATGAGAATTACGGCGATCCTGAAATTACAGCGAAGGTGCAGCAATATGAAATGGCGTATCGTATGCAAACGGCTGTACCCGAAATTACTGATATGTCCAAGGAGCCGGAGTCCATCGTAAAAATGTATGGTCCGGAATGTCTTGTTCCCGGTACGTATGCAGCGAATTGCCTTTTAGCAAGAAAGCTTTCTGAACAGGGAGTCAGGTTCATTCAGCTGTATCATCAGGGATGGGATAGCCACGGCGGTCTGCCCAATGAAATAAAAGGACAGTGTATGGATGTCGATCAGGCCTCGGCGGCATTGGTCACTGATCTGAAACAACGCGGGTTGCTGGACGAAACACTGGTGATCTGGGGAGGAGAATTTGGTCGGACTAACTACTGCCAGGGTACATTAACCAAAGACAATTACGGTCGCGACCATCATCCCAGAGCTTTTACTGTCTGGATGGCCGGTGGTGGAATAAAACCGGGAATTGTATATGGTGAGACGGATGATTTTGGATACAACATTGTCAAAGATCCGGTACACGTGCACGACTTTCACGCCACTATATTGAATCAGCTAGGACTGGATCACGAAAAACTTGTTTTCAAAAATCAGGGGCGACGCTATAGGCTCACAGACGTGGCGGGGAAACTTGTAAATGGTATCATCGCATAAATGGAACCGAATAAGTCTTCCGAAGAGCATGTGAAAGACGTAAAATCCGATGAGATTTCAGGACCTCTGTTAGATCGTTTGCTGTACAACGCCGCTTTCTTTCTCAATGCGCTGTTGATCTTTCTGCTGATTTTTGAAAGTCGGTTTAATGTTCCGTTCTGGATGCGATCCCTGGGGCGTATGCACCCGCTTGTACTTCATTTTCCATTGGTAGTGCTGATGCTCTACGGAATCTGGATATTGGTGTCAGGTAAAAAAGAATCTGGCAGGTGGGATCAACGATTATCTGAAATACTTTTCCTCATTGGTGTGGTAACAGCGTCAATAGCTGCATTTTCGGGTTTTATATTATCAAAAGAGGAAGGGTATGATACCAATACACTTGCCTGGCACAAGTGGATGGGTGTCGCAGTTTCACTGTTCAGTTTGGTATGGTACAGCTATCGGTTTTATTTTTTACACTGGAAATTTTCTTCAAAATTAATAGCCCTTACTTTTATTACAATCCTAACGATTACCGGCCATTTAGGTGGAAATCTAACTCACGGAAATGATTTTTTGATCTCTCCGCTCCCGGTTGCAGAAAAAGAAAAAGTAGCAATTGAAGATGCGATGGTTTACGAGGATCTGGTTCAACCTGTCCTTCAGCAAAAATGTTTTGCTTGTCATAACGATGAAAAGTCAAAAGGGGGGCTCAAAATGCATACCCGCGAATTACTAACAAAAGGTGGTAAAAGCGGAGTACTTTGGGATACAACACAGGCCGATCTGGGATTGATGTTAACGCGGATTCATTTGCCTGTTGACGACAAAAAGCATATGCCGCCGCGGGGGAAAGTGCAGCTGACAGAGGATGAAATGATGCTGCTGGCAACTTGGGTAAAAGGCGGTTCAAAATTTGAGCAGAAGGTCAGCACACTTTCTCAGCAAGATCCTGTGTACGACTATGCGCTTAATGTGCTTGGTGGAGGCAGGACAGAAGACATGTACGACTTTGATGCTGCAAATCCGGCAGATATTCAAAAATTAAATACCAATTACCGCCTGATCCGCGCATTGTCCACGGAGTCTCCAGCCTTGTTTGTCAATTTTTATAACCGGGCGAGTTTCAAAGCGAAGGACATTGCTGACTTATCTGTTTTAGCAAAACAGATTGTTGCCATAGATCTGAGCAAAATGCCTGTAAAAGATGCAGATTTGAAAATTTTGGCTCAGTTTCCTGAGCTGCGTAAACTGAATCTGAACTTTACGGATATCGAAGGAGCAACTTTAAGTGAATTAAAAAAATTGCCTCGGTTAAGCGAATTGGCATTGAGCGGAACGCAGTTGACCATGGCAGAGGTGAAGGTGCTGAATGGAATGTCGTCGCTCAAAAAAGTCTACGTATGGAGTACGCGTATCAAACCTGAAGACATCGCAACACTAAAAGCGCAAACCAGCATAGAATTTGAAACCGGTTATCGGAGTGATACCGTTGTTCTTGCTTTAAACCCTCCTATCATTGAGAACGAAAATCAAATCATTGCCGGTGATGCAGCTATACGTTTGAAGCACCAGATTCCGGGAACAACGATCCGTTACACCACCAATGGTACGGATCCCGATAGCCTGGCAGCATTGGTGTATAAAGAACCGGTCAGGGTTTTAAAAAACACAAAGATCAGGGCGCGCGCTTTCAAAGCGGGCTGGTATGGTAGTAAGGATATAGAAAAGTACTTTTTTCGATCCACATATCACATTGATAGTGTAAAGCTTATTACATCGCCTGATCCCAAATATCCTGCACAGAAAGGTTTTACCATTGCGGATGGGATCAAAAGCGACAATTCCCAATCCAGTGGTAAATGGCTCGGTTACAGGGATCAGGATTTCCAGGCCTATCTGTTTTTCAGGAAACCTGTACGGGCTCAGAATATAACGATCAGCATGTTGCAGGCTATCAACGGATATATTTTCCCGCCTGTAAAAGTTGAAATATGGGGTGGATCGAATGAAAAAAGCCTGAAGCTACTGAAAACGATCACTCCTGCTAAACCAGTGAAGGAAACACAAAATGTGGATAATCTGGTGATTGAAGGCAATTTTCAGCCGCAGGATATAAGTTGTATTAGGATTAAGGCGATCCCGCTTGGTAAATTACCCGCCTGGCACCCTGGAAAGGGTGAAAAGGCATGGATATTCATAGATGAGGTTTTTGTAAATTAATTTTACATTGAAAATGATCGGAGAATAACTCCGGCGACGATTGCGCCGGCAATAGGACCGAATACAGGAATCCAGCCATAGCTCCAGTCAGAAGACCCTTTTTCAGGGATAGGAAGAACAGAGTAGGCCAGCCTTGGTCCCAAATCCCGAACCGGATTGATTGCATAGCCTGTGGTTCCACCCAGCGACAAGCCAATACTCCACACCAGCATACCAACCAGATAAGGTGCGATACCGGACGGAATACCGCCTTTGTCAGGATCGGCAGTACCGGAGTAGCCGATAGCCACTATACCGACGATCAGTATGACAGTTGCGATAAACTCGCTGAGGAAATTGGGAATGGTTGCTCTCACAGCAGGTGCTGTCGCAAAGCAAGCCAGTTTACTGCCGGCATCTTTTGTGAGTTGCCAGTGTGAATAATACTGTATCCATACCAATACAGCCCCCAGAAATGCGCCGATCAGCTGTGCCAGTAAATAGGAGGGAACCAGCGTGTAATCATTCTTAAGTACAGCAAAACCGATGGTAACGGCCGGATTAAGGTGAGCAGCCGCACTGCCAAAGGAATTAGCCGTAAATACGCCAATCATTACCGCAAACCCCCATCCGGCAGTAATCACAATCCAGCCTCCATTCTCTCCTTTGGTATTTTTGAGGACAACATTAGCAACTACGCCATTGCCTAATAATATCAGAACCATCGTTCCGATTAACTCGCCAAGAAAAGGGGATTGCTGCATTTTAATAGAGCTGTTCAGATTTGATCAGCGAATATGCGAATTGTTTTAAAATATCTTACATAGATACTAAAAAGAATATTTCATAGCCCTCTTACAGATATCCGATACCTATTTCTACTAACTTTGCGTGATAATCTATTTTTCTGCATTGAAAATCATGTCATTAAACCAACTCACGGCTATTTCACCGGTAGACGGCCGTTACTACAAACAAGTCTCGGAACTTTCAGCCTACTTTTCGGAATACGCACTGATTTATTACCGCGTATATGTTGAGGTTGAATACTTTATAGCATTGTGTGAAACTTCGCTTCCGCAGCTTGCCGACTTCGATAAAAGTAAATATCCATCTCTGCGTAAGATTTATGAAGATTTTTCGGAGCAGGATGCACAACATATCAAGGATATAGAAAAAACCACCAACCACGATGTGAAAGCGGTTGAGTATTTCATAAAGGAGAAATTTGTTGATCTTGGAATTGACTCGTATCAGGAATTCATCCACTTCGGGCTTACATCTCAGGATATTAATAACACAGCCATTCCGCTTTCACTGAAAGATGCCATGGAGCGTCAGGTAAAGCCATTGTTCCGTCAGGTGCTTTTTGTGTTGAAAAGAATGTCGATTGAATGGAAGAATGTTCCCATGCTGGCATTTACGCATGGACAGCCAGCTTCGCCTACACGTGTAGGAAAAGAGTTTCTGGTTTTTGTTGAACGCATGGAAAGACAGCTTGAAATGCTGGACAAAATACCAAATTCTGCAAAATTCGGAGGAGCGACAGGAAACTTCAACGCGCATCATGTAGCTTATCCAAAGCAGGACTGGATGGCTTTCGGTCATCATTTTGTAGAAGGGCTTGGACTGAAAAGAAGCAGGCATACCACCCAGATTGAGCACTATGACAATCTGGCGGCGACCTTTGATTGTCTTAAACGTTTGAACACGATTCTTACCGATTTGAACCGTGATATGTGGACGTACATATCAATGGGGTATTTTAAGCAAAAGATCAAAGTAGGAGAAATAGGGTCGTCGGCGATGCCGCATAAGGTGAACCCGATTGATTTTGAAAACTCAGAAGGGAACCTTGGATTGGCTTCGGCCTTGTTTGAGCATTTCGCTGCCAAACTTCCGATTTCCCGTTTGCAGCGTGACCTTACAGATTCAACCGTATTGCGCAATATTGGCGTTCCAATCGCGCATCAGTGCATTGCACTTAATTCGTTGATTAAAGGATTGGGGAAAGTAGAACTGAATGGCGAAATACTGAAAGCGGAACTGGAAGATAACTGGGCAGTAGTATCAGAGGCAATCCAGACCATTCTTCGTCGTGAAGGCTATCCGAAACCGTATGAAGCGCTGAAAGAACTGACTCGTACCAACGAAAAAATCACCCACGATTCAATTTCAAGGTTTGTTGAAACACTTGATGTATCTGAGGAAATCCGTGAGGAGCTGAGAGGGATCACGCCTTATAATTATTTGGGGGTCGTTGAGGAAACGAAATAATTAAGGGTTATAGTAGATTAAAAAGGAGTCAATGGCTAACGTTGACTCCTTTTTTGATTTTATACACAATTAAAAATAATTTATATTATATATATAGGTTTTTTGTATATTGGTTGAGTTATTTTTTTTCTCACTTAAATGCAAAACTTATGTTTTTAGAACGACTCAAACTAATAGACGTCTATTTAAAGGTATTTTTTTTGCTGATATTTTTTCACCGTGTGCATGCACAAGGGCCTATTGTACTGTCCAATGAGCAGGCAATCAATCTGAACAATATCAAAAAATTTATCAATGAAAGCCCCAATCCTGATTCATCCTTAAAGTACGCTCAGAAATTTTTCCTACAACCTACCAAGGAAACCACAGGACTGCTGAGTGATTCAATTCACTATTCTCTCGCAGGAATGTTAATTGATACAACATCCGGTACAGATCCCGTAAAAGTGGCCGAGCGAAGGCGTAAAGAGGAATTTGCAAAGGTGCTGATCAATTCCATGACAAAAGATTCGGCAAGTGCATTGGGCAGAATGGCTCGCCCTCTTAATCTATGGATGCAAATTCAGGAGTCTGCCGGAAATCTGACGCTGGTTACAAGGCTCACCAATGACTTTATTCAAAGAGATGTTGAGTCAAATGATTTATATACCAGTAAGTCGGGCAGATATGGTATTCTGATATATAAAACCATCGCAGAGGATCCGGCAATGAATGACCTGTCAGAACGACTTGTTGCTGCTTTAAACAAAAGATTTGCAGCCAGTCAGATGTCTGTTACCGAATCCACTCCTTTTGATGAATTACGCCGACGATCCTGGTTGAGGTATATGTATGCCAGTTTGAATTTATTGAAAGCCAAAGGTACCGAGGATTTAATACAAAAGGACCTTAGCTTGAGAATAGCTTTTGATAACAGTCCTGACAGGATTGATTTAACGAATTACGGATTTTATTACGACATGCCTTTTTTGTTTGGCATTGATAAAATCTCTTTTCAAGATGATTATTTGTCCTTTTTGACAAATCAAAAAGCAGATGTTGATAAAGTACTTCCTGTACTTCTGGAAATGTCTCTGACTGATCCGACATATAAGGAAAAGTTAAAGGAAACGTATAGTCAGGTGAATAGTAAGAAGGATTTTAAGTCTTATTGGCTTGAAAATGTAAATAACAGATCTGTTACTACTCCACCTATTGAACTCAATATGCTGGATGATAAGAAGTTTATAGCTCAGCAATTAACAGGAAAATGGATCTTAATTGATTTCTGGGGAACCTGGTGTGCACCCTGCCGTGAGGAACATCCTGATCTCGAAGATTTGTACAAGTCATTCATCATACCCAAACAAGATCAAATGTCACTTTTAACCATAGCATGTAACGATAAAAAGGAGAAAGTGCTGGGTTATATAAAGGAGAAGCAATTCACATTTCCTGTTGCCATGTCGGATGGAAAAATAGAAAAAAGCCTTGCGATCACTTATTATCCGACCAAATTGTTAATTACTCCACAAGGAAAATACCTCCGCGTACCGAACGGTAAAAACTGGGTAGAGTTTGTAAAACTGTATGCGGATTTGTAAATAATAGTGTTTAATAAACGCAGATCCACGTTTATTGGAGGTAGATTAAGCCTGCCCAACCGCAAAGGTAAAAGCAGGCTTAATACTATTTTACCCACACTTCGAACTCCCGCAATCTTTACATGTCAGACATCCCTCCTGATACATCAGATTCGTAGAATTACAATTTTGGCAGCTTTGCTTCTTTACTTCCGTACCGTCCGGTACATAACGCTTCAAAGCACGCGCTACACCATTTTTCCAGGTATTGATAGATTCGTCCAGCTGTAAACTACTGATCAGGTCAACTACTTTTTCAATCGGCATGCCATGTCTTAGCGTGCTGGAAATCAATTTGGCGTAGTTCCAGTATTCCGGATTGAATTTATGAGACAGTCCCTCAATTGTAGTTTTGTAGCCTCTTGTATTTTTATATTGGAAGTCGTAGCGGGAGCTTCCGTCTGCTTCGCGATTTTTGATGATGGTTCCTTCATTCACCCATCTAGGGATCAAGATACCATCTTCATCATCTGCAAAACCCGTAAAGATCTCATAGGGCTGATCGTCAATCAGTCCGATAAAGGCGATCCACTTGTCTTTCTTGTTTTGGAAACGAACAACATCTGCTTCCAAAGTCTGAGGTCTGATGGTCGGGAAAGGCGTATTGCCTACTATTTCCGGTTCTTTCTGCTTGTCGTCTGCAGAAATAAGAACGCCTGAGCGGGAACCATCGCGGTATACCGTAACTCCTTTGCAACCTGCTTTCCAGGCTTCCATATAACATTCACCAACCAATTCTTCGGTAACATCATTCGGCATGTTGATAGTTACACTGATCGAATGATCTACCCACTTCTGGATCGCACCCTGCATTTTTACCTTATTCAGGTAATTGACATCGTTGGAAGTCGCTTTGTAATACGGCGATTTCTTAACAATCTCTTCCAGTTCTTTTTCTGAGTAATTAACGGCTGTTTCATAGCCATTGATCTCCATCCATTGCTTAAAACGGTGATGGAAAACGATATATTCTTCCCACGAATCACCTACTTCGTCTACAAAATCAACGCGTATGTCTTTGTCGTTAGGATTTACCTTCCTTCTTCTTTTATAAACCGGCATAAAAACCGGCTCGATTCCTGAACTGGTTTGAGACATCAGACTCGTTGTTCCGGTTGGAGCAATGGTGAGTAACGCGATATTTCTCCGTCCGTATTCCAGCATTTCATAATAAAGCTGCGCATCGGCTTCTTTAAGTCGTAAAATGAACGGATTGTTTTTTTCCCTTTCGGCATCGAAAATAGCGAAAGCTCCACGTTCTTTTGCAGTGTTTACAGATGCCCTGTAAGCTTCTAATGCTACGGTTTTGTGTATTTCAACGGAGAAATCTGTACCTTCTTCGCTGCCATATCTGAGTCCGAGTGCTGCAAGCATATCACCTTCTGCGGTGATGCCGATGCCCGTTCTGCGACCTTCTTTTGCTTTAGTCTGAATATTAAGCCAAAGATTACGTTCTGTACGTTTAATTTCCGCGTCTTCCGGATCTTCTTCTATTTTTAGCAGAATAGCATCAATTTTTTCAAGTTCCAGATCAATGATGTCGTCCATCATACGCTGTGCAGCTCCAACATGTTTTTTAAACAGCTCCCAGTTGAACGTTGCCTCTTTGGTAAAAGGATTTTCTACATAAGAGAACAGGTTGATCGCCAGCAGACGGCAGGAATCGTACGGGCACAACGGGATTTCTCCGCAAGGATTTGTTGACACTGTTTCATAACCCAGATCGGCGTAGCAATCAGGTACAGATTCGCGGATAATGGTGTCCCAGAAAAGGATTCCCGGTTCAGCGGAACGCCAGGCATTATGCACAATTTTCTTCCAGAGTGCATTGGCATCAATATCCTTTTGATACAATGGGTTATCTCCTTTAATAGGATATTGTTGCTGATAGGAGCTATTCGACTCCACAGCTTTCATAAATGCGTCGTCGATCCGCACTGAAACATTGGCTCCGGTAACTTTACCGGCTTCCATTTTGGCATCGATAAAGTTTTCTGAATCAGGATGCCTGATCGCAACGGAGAGCATCAATGCACCCCGACGGCCATCCTGCGCCACTTCGCGTGTCGAGTTGGAATACCGCTCCATAAACGGAACAATACCGGTTGACGTAAGTGCGGAGTTTTTTACAGGAGATCCTTTCGGGCGTATATGTGACAAATCGTGTCCAACGCCTCCACGACGCTTCATGAGTTGCACCTGTTCCTGGTCTACCTTCATGATACCTCCGTACGAGTCGGCAGCGGAGCCATTGCCTATTACAAAACAGTTAGATAACGAGGCGATTTGAAACGGATTGCCAATTCCCGTCATCGGGCTTCCCTGCGGAATGATGTATTTGAAATCTTTGATCAGATCAAAAATATCCGACTCACTTAGAGGGCTCGGATAGTTGGCTTCCACACGTGCAATTTCTTTGGCGATACGGCGGTGCATGTCGTCAGGCGTTTGCTCGTAAATCGCGCCATATGAATCTTTCAATGCATACTTATTCACCCATACACGGGCTGCCAGATCATCTCCTTTGAAGTATTGAAGTGAAGCCTGAAAAGCTTCTTCGCTTGTATAAGTTTGTGCGGTTGGTGGGGTCTTTTCGATTTCCATTTGGTGTGTAAAATGGTATAGAATTGGTGAAGACTGTATATCGACAAATTTAAACATTTACTATTTCTGATGATGTATACGTTCAATAAGTTTCCCGAATTTTTTTTTATAGCCTTGTTTTTGAGTAGGTTATGATTTTTGTTGTAAAAAAAAGTGTTCAAAAAATAATTATTTGTTAAAGCGCTATAACGAGAGTGGGTGATCTGGTTAAGTATTAGGGTCTTACAAAAAAGCGACCGGTGGTGACCGGTCGCTATGTGTGCTATAAAAAGAATTATCAGATCCCCAATCGCTCAGCTTTCCTTTCCGGCAGACTTTGATTTGAGGTATTTGTCCAGGAATTCCAGTGTCTTTTTTGAAGTTGTGATCTGATTTTCTTTTTTCACAAAACCATGTCCTTCATCGGGGTAAACCACATACTCCACAGGTACTCCGTTTTTCTTAACTCCCGCAACAATTTCATCGCTTTCCACTTTCAATACCCTTACATCATTCGCACCCTGAAACACGATCAATGGTTTTCTTATTTTCTCATAGTTGAATAGCGGGGATATACTTTTCAGTCGTACACTATCCGCTGTGGACGGATCACCGAGTTCGTCGTAAAGCGCTTTTCTGGCGGCTTCCCAGTAAGGTGGAATGCTTCGCAACGTTCTCAGCCAATTGGCAACGCCAAAAAGGTCGACACCCACTTTGAATTCTTCCCGCTGAAAAGCCAGCGCAGCCAGAACCATGCAGCCGCCATAACTCCCACCGTAAATCCCGATGGCGCTGCTATCAATATAATCCTGACTGGCGAGCCATTTTTTACCCCAGACACAGTCTTTCAAATCGCCGTTGCTATGGTCTTTGTTATCCATTTTATAAAATGTCTTTCCATATCCACTGCTTCCGCGGTTGTTCACAGCGAGTACTGCATAGCCATGGTTCACAAGATACTGGATAGAATTGCTGAATCCGACGCGGCTTTGTCCACCCGGACCGCCATGAACCCAAACCAGCGCAGGAACTTTGGCATTTTTGTCGGCTTGCAGCGGTTTGTAGTATATAGCAGGGATTTCTTTCCCGTCAAAAGATTTGAAACGTACCACTTCGGCTTTCACCAGATCATTCTCATCAATCGCCTTGTTGAGCGTCGATGTCAGTTGTTTCAACTCCTTGTTCTCAAAATTATAGGTGTATAGGTTTGTCGGGCTGGTGCTGCTGCCTACGGTTAACAGCATATTCTTTTCCGTTGGAGAAATAATCACATTCAGCACGTCCGCATCCTTGATGTCCGGGAAATTGATGGCTTTTCCACTTGCGTGATCAAATAGCAATACCTTGTTTTTCCCATCATCATTGATGAAAATGGTATGATACTTCTCGTTTTCACTCAGGCTCATGTTCACCACATCCCATTTGTCTTCAAAGAATTTTTCGGCCCTGCCGCTTTTGATGTTGTATTTGGTGATGTAGGTGAATTCGCTGCCATCGCTGGTCGCGTAGTACATAATGCTGTCGTTTTTCTCAAAAGCCAGCGGGAACCAGATCGCCTCGTTGTCGTTGCTCAGGCGTTTGGTGGTTTTGGAAGTACGGTCGTACAGATAAAGGTCATTTTTATCCGAGGTAATTTCCTTCGTAAGCGCTACATATCTTTCACTTTTGCTCACACCCGACGGCGTGTACCCTTCCTTGTTTTCAAAAAGCAAAGTGGGTTTCCAGGTAGCGGTTTCCAGTTTCCATATATCAAAAAACTTTGCGTCGCGTTGGTTACTGCTCACGTACATCGCTTTTTTGTCGTCGCTCCATCCGGCAAAATTGTTTGCACTTTTTGGCCAGGGTGTGAGATCTTTAGCCGTGGAATCAGTCTTGCTTCTCAAATAAAGATGCGTGTTCTCGTCACCACCCTGATCAGCCGAATAAATGTATTGCTCGCTTTTGGGTAGATAATCCACCGCGAAAAACGATTCCTTTTTAGATGACGTGAGTACTTTGGAAGTCGTATCGGCAACGTTGAGTTCATATACGTTGAAAATTCCGGAGGCGTTATTACTCACCAATATCTTCGATTCATCGGTACTGAAACCAGCCGCAGAGATAGACAGATTACTCGCCAGATCTTCGATGGCGTATTGTTTGGGCGTTCGGGGTTGGTCTTCGTCCTTTCTGGCGCAGGAACCCAACAGCCCGGCCATCAGCACCGCAGCTAACACTGATTTTGATTGAAGCATTTTAGTTGAAGTTTTAGTAAGAGAATTTGACTGTATAAAGATATGAAATACAATTACTTACTAATCAGGGAGGGGAAGTATTGAGTGAGCGGTTGGGTTTGGGAGCTATGTGTATAAAATGTCTATATCATATCCATATTTTATCCATAAAATGCGAAAAGTTTTTATACATTGGAGATGCTGGAGAACTATGCATTAATGTTTGAGGCAGCTTCCTGAAATTATTAGAGCTATTCGTAAAAATTTGATAAACTGTTTTCTGATAACTCGGTGGAGGATCGATACGCTCTGGCGTAATCTCTAAACTAAGACCAACAGGGATTATGGGTTTCGCTTACTTTACGAACGAGAGTAAAAAACTAGAAAATTTACTCTCGTTCGATTGATGATGGTAAGTTTTACTTTTGTTTTTTGGGTGGGTTTTCGCTGTGTTGATCAGGTAAGTTCAGGAACTCAACATGTAGCTGTTCTTGAACGTGTTTGCAAGACCCCGATAACTTCTCTCAACACTGTTGAGAGTTTTGGAAAGGCCTTGTGTGCCGAGAAACTAGTTTTGAATGTTAGTAGAGATATCTTTTAGTTGATAAAAATATTTATACTAGCAAATCATTCTTCTAGATGAGCCATATATCTGATATGTTGATAACTATTTCCAGAATATTTCGGAAGAAGTTGAACAGATATGACTATAGACAATTCTATCAATATATTTTATAAATTCTTGAACATTTTTGAAATGTCTCTTTATGTCATCAAAGGTTAGACTGGTTGAGCTCTGATGCGCAATTGATTCTCTTTGGCTTAGAAAGGATTCAAATGATGTTCTTACATCTTTTTTGGCTTTAGCATTTATTATATCAGTTATGTTTTCTATTCCCAATCGATTGTATACTTTGTTTATATTTTTTATCGATGGATATTTGTTGGTAGAAATAATGTGATTATAATTTATTTGATTTGAAAATGGGATGTCGTCAAAAACTAATTGATATGAAATATTAGATAATTTTAATTTATTAATCAATCTCTTTTCATCCTCTTGGTTGTAAAAATTTTTAAAATGTTCTTTATGATTATCAATTATAGATTTTACTCTAGAGTTTTCAGGTATATGTTTTAATTTTGCTCCTTTTGTTTTGTAATTGTATAATATATTTTGTATGAAATTTTTTGTATAATCTTCAATTCTTGCACTTAACAGAAAAATGCAAGATTGAAATATTAACTGTTTATGCTCATATGAAAGAGGTGAGTATTGATAAGATACTGTTTTTGAAAGTTTATATAATTTTAAGAATTCAAGTTCAAATTCCTCTCTAGCAGAACTTTTAGAATATGCCATATTGTGAAAATATTCTCTTTAAGAACTCGGTATAATCTTCTATTCTTTTGCTAACTACTCTTTTATCTGTAGTGGCCTTTGTAATTGAATTGTAAAATTCATCTGTAGAAAATAAATCTAATAGCTGGTCGATAACTTCTTCTTTATTTATACGTTCTAGATCGGATAATGTAGGATTTAAATAGCTCATGGATAGCATTTGTGCATCAAAAAGAGCAGTGTTGGCTTTTGTCCTTTTTTTACTTTTATCGAAAGTTTTAAAAGATAGATCCCCATATAGTAAATGGCATTTATTTAAATTCTCTTCAAAGTGTTTGGAAAGTGTACCAATTCTTTTTTCATCCATTCCTCTATTTTCCTCTGCGTATTTATTTAAAAATACAGACATAGGTTTTTCGTATTCACCTAGCTTTTCGAATAAAGTAAAATATCTTAAAACTATTTCATCACCTTTCATTCTCTTGTCATTTGTAGTAGAAGTTAATTTCTTAAAGATGGATTTCTGCGCAAGACGCTCTATTTCAGTCATTAATTTGCTGGTGTAGATTCCATGACGTAATTCTTGTGCGTTAAGTTTTACAGATCCTGTATTTAATCTTTCAAATACATCAAATTTTATTTGTGGATGTGTTTCTTTTAATATTGCTATACACCTGATAGTTCTATTTATTATATGACGTTGAAATCTAGGGTCTAGATCTTCAAATGTTAAACTTTCTAATTCAGGATACGTTGCTAGTCCAGTTAATGGAAATTCATTATTCAAAAATAAATTTATGCTGGTTAGCCTTTGATTTCCATCGATAACTGAAAGGGTTTCATCAGAATTCTGGCTTAAATAAACTACTGGTATTGGGCACTGAATAATCAAAGATTCAATTAATCTTGATGCTTGAACTCTATTCCAAACGTAAGCACGTTGAAAATTTGGTATCGCAATATGTCCGTTTTTTATATAATCCTGAATGGTAGAAACTGTAAAGTCATATGTTTCTGTAATTAATTTCCTTTTTTCGGGAGGAATATTTAAAACCTCATACTCGAAATTTTCCTCTTCAGGAAATATTCTGTTCGCTAATAGTGTTGATTTATTATCAATATTCATGATTTGTAGTGTTACTTGGTTTTGTTCTTGCCATTACAATATACAGTTAACTTTTTAATCATCATTAGTTATCATCCCCAACCTCACCCCTTCGACAACTCACTCGACCTCACCTGCGCCGCAATAATCCCCGCCTTCAAAGTCTCATCCAAGCCACCAGCTTCGAATTGCCTCAACGCCGCTTCCGTTGTTCCGCCTTTCGAAGCAACTGCTTTGATTAATTCGTCCAACGATTTATCTGCCGTATTGATCAAATGGAATGATCCAAGCATGGTTTGTTTTACCAATAGCGCCGCTACGGATTCTTCGAAACCCATTTGTTTGCCGGCGTCGATCATCGCTTTTACGACATAAAAGAAGTAAGCGGGGCCGCTGCCGCTCAATGCAGTCACGGCATTCAGTTGTTCTTCATCTTCCAAAAACACCGAACGGCCGGTCGCGTTGATCAGGTTTTCTATTTTGCGTAGCTGACTTATGTCCACTTCCGAGGATGCAGAATAGGCGGTAATACCCATTCCCAGCATCGCAGGCGTGTTTGGCATGGCACGGATCACTGGTTTATGGTCCAGGTTTTTCTGTATCATGTCAATGGTAATTCCTGCCATAATAGAAAGCACCACTTGTTTGTCAGTGATCACTTCACGAAGTGACGCAGATACAGAAAGAAAATCCTGTGGTTTAACAGAAAGAATGATCAGATCGTATTCTCCCACCTGCGGGCCAATGACGCCGGTAATCACACCGGGCTGGAAACTGCTTAATTTCTCGGTGCGGTCTTCACTTTTTTCAACGAGTAAAAAATCTTCTTTTCTTACAAGGTCAAATTTGAGGAATGCGCGTGCGAATGCCATACCCATGTTGCCGCAGCCGATGATTGCAATTTTCATTTTAAATGATTGAATAAGATGATATTGAGATTTGAGACGAATTACGCAACTTTTAACTAAAATATAACCTTGTTCTTAGGAAAGGCGCGGAAATTATAGTGAACTAGCTGAAGCAGACTGCATATCCATATCCAGTGCGATGAATGGGGTTTTTAAATAAAATCAGCTGAGATGTGGTTCGGAATTATGCAGAAATAATATTCTGCCAAAGTATATTATTGTATAAATATGTTTTGAAAAATAACTATAATACATTTTTTTAGGTTAAAAAATATTTACTTGTGCCAAATTATCTGATATCATTGTAATACTCCAAGTATGGCTATAAAAGTTGCTATTTCCCATAAGACAAAATACAAATTCGACCGGAGTGTTTCACTGTCACCACATATCTTCAGGTTACGTCCTGCACCGCATTCGCGTACAGCTATAGAGGGCTATTCTTTTAAAGTTAAGCCGGAAAATCATTTCATTAACTGGCAGCAGGATCCTTTTGGTAATTACCAGGCAAGGGTTGTTTTTCCTGAAAAAGCTACTGAATTGAGTATAGAAGTGGAAGTGATTGCCAAGATGCAGGTCATCAATCCATTCGATTTTTTTGTTGAAGAATATGCTGAAAGATTCCCTTTTGCTTATGAAAAGGGTTTAAAAGAGGAGCTGAGTCCATACCTCGAAGCCAGGGAGTCGGGACCGGCGCTTATGCAGTGGATTGAGGAAAACAGACCGGCAAATGGCATTAAGATCGTAGATTTCCTCGTACATCTGAATCAGAGGTTATTTAATTCGATCGCTTATAACATTCGTATGGAAGCGGGTGTCCAGACCTGTGAAGATACCCTCGGCATCAAAAGTGGTTCCTGCAGAGATTCTGCTTGGTTGTTTGTGCAGGTTTTGCGCCACCTGGGAATCGCTGCGCGCTTTGTATCGGGCTATCTTGTACAGCTTACGTCTGACATCAAGTCGCTGGACGGACCATCAGGCCCCGAAGAAGATTTTACCGATCTGCATGCCTGGGCAGAGGCTTATGTGCCTGGTGCGGGTTGGATCGGTCTGGATGCAACATCGGGATTGTTTGCCAGCGAAGGGCATATTCCGCTTTGCTGCACACCCGATTACGCCAGCGCAGCTCCCGTTTCCGGGGCCACCGATATCTGCGAGGTGAGTTTTGAGTTTGATAATAAGGTTTTCCGTATACATGAAGATCCACGCGTAACCAAGCCATACACTGAAACGCAGTGGAACAAGATCATGGAGGTGGGTGAAGCGGTTGAAAAAGATTTGCAGGAAGGCGACGTTCGCTTGACGATGGGAGGGGAGCCTACATTTATCTCTATTGATGATTTTGAGTCGGCAGAGTGGAATACCGCTGCGGATGGCCCGCTAAAAAGGCAGCTTGCTTATGACCTTTCACTCCGTCTTAAAAACAGGTTTGCTCATGGTGGTTTGCTGCATTTCGGACAGGGTAAATGGTATCCGGGAGAGCCGTTTCCGCGTTGGCAATATGCTTTGTACTGGCGGAATGATGGTGTACCGATGTGGCAAAATGATGATCTGGTTGCCAAGGAAGGCCAAACCAAATATAGCTATCGTGAAGCGGAACAGTTTACTTATGAGCTGACCAGGTACCTGGGAATCGATACCAATAACATCACACCTGCCTACGAGGATCCGATCTACTGGGCGATGGAGGAAGGGAAAATACCTGTGAATGTGGATCCGTTAAAAGTAAATCTGAAGGATTCGATTGAAAGAAGGACATTAGCCAAATTGCTGGAAAGAGGTTTAAACAATCCGGCAGGATTCGTCTTGCCTATTGGCTGGAATGAAACCGGGAAGCACTGGAGTAGTTCTGCATGGCAATTCCGCCGCAACAACTGTTTTCTTATACCCGGCGATTCCGCCGTTGGATTTCGGCTGCCTTTGAAGTCACTTCCCGAGGTTGCAAAAGAACGCAGAGAGCAGCCTGTGGAACGCAGTCCTTTTGAAGATCTGCCTGCTCTGGGCGATTTTCGTCCATTGGTGGAAAGCAGATATGGTTCGGTAGCACCCGCTTATCAGGCCCCTCTTAACAAAATCGCAGATACGGAAGATGAGAAAACAGAGCAAGATAACCAGTTACTCTTCGATATACCGATTATCAAGACTGCTTTAAGCGTTGAGGAACGGGATGGTATTATATATGTTTTCCTACCCCCGACAGACTATCTGGAACATTATGTTGATCTGATCACATCGGTTGAGGCCACAGCCGACAAGCTAAAAATGCCGGTGCGTATTGAAGGTTATGCACCGCCATCAGATTACCGTCTTCAGAAACTGAATGTTACGCCTGATCCGGGTGTGATAGAAGTCAATATTCATCCGGCTAAAAACTGGCAGGAGTTGGTTGATAACATTACGGCGTTGTATGAAGAAGCATTCTTTTCACGCCTGGGTACCGATAAATTTATGGTGGATGGTCGCCATACGGGAACTGGTGGAGGAAACCATGTTACGATTGGAGGCGCAAAACCTTCGGACAGTCCAATTCTGCGACGCCCTGATTTATTGAGGAGTCTGATTACCTACTGGCAACATCATCCCGCATTAAGTTATTTGTTTGCCGGACCATTTATTGGTCCAACCAGCCAGGCACCACGTATTGATGAGGGTAGAGACGAAAAGCTTTATGAAGTAGAACTTGCATTTGAACAGATTCCGGAAGGCGAAGAGGTTCCTTTCTGGATGGTGGATCGCGTTTTCAGGAATTTGCTGGTGGATATTACTGGGAATACACACCGTTCGGAGTTCTGTATGGATAAATTGTATTCTCCCGATTCTGCTACCGGACAACTTGGTTTACTGGAATTCAGGGCGTTCGATATGCCTCCCCACAAGCACATGAACCTGGTACAGACCTTACTGATCAGAGCGCTGATCGCTAAATTCTGGAAAAAGCCATACAAGCATAAGCTGATCCGTTGGGGTACCGAACTGCATGACCGTTTCCTGCTTCCGCATTTTGCATATCTGGATATGGTAGACGTGGTGAACGATCTGAAAGGCGCCGGTTATCATTTTGATATATCTTGGTTCGATCCGTTCTTTGAATTCCGTTTTCCACATTACGGAGGCATTACCGTGGATAACATCCAACTGGAACTTCGCCTGGGTATTGAGCCATGGCATGTATTGGGAGAAGAATTATCTAATTCCGGTACGGCACGATTTGTTGATTCTTCGCTGGAAAGATTACAGGTGAAAGTGTCAGGTTTTGTGGAAGGAAGGCATATTCTTGTATGCAACGGTTGCCGCGTTCCGCTCAGGAGCTCAGGAATCAGGGCTGAATATGTGGCTGGAATCCGCTACAAGGCATGGAATCCGCCCTCCGCATTACACCCTACAATCGGAGCAGATGCACCACTTGTTCTCGACATTGTAGATACTTGGAATAACCGTATATTGGGCGGTTGTACCTACTTTGTTTCACATCCGGGAGGTCGTAGCTTTGACACTTACCCAGTCAATAGCTTTGAAGCAGAATCCAGGAAAATAAGTCTGTTTCAAGGTTTTGGACACACACCTTCGGCCAAGCAGGAAGTGCCCATACTTGAGAAAAACAATGGCGCTGTGTCACGATTTATTGCTGAGACAAAGCAGGAAATGAAAAGTGATACACCTATTGAACTCATCGATCCGGAATATCCTAACACTTTGGATTTGAGGAAATTCTGGAAAAGTAAATAAAAATAATTCTGAATATAACTGAATATGCTTACCGAGGCCGCCGTGAATCTTTTAGAGTCCTATAGAAGCGGGATAGATTCTTATGATGAAATCCTTGATAAAAACGGCCAGGTCAAACCACACTGGCAGGCACTTTTTTCTTCCATGGAAAAACTTGGCCTGCCAGAGTTGCAGAACAGAAATGTAGAAATCATCAGTAAGCTCCGTGAGAACGGCGTAACCTATAATGTATACGATGATGCGGGCGGCACAAACCGTCCGTGGCAGTTGGATCCTATTCCGTTTCTGATTGAACAAAAGGAATGGAATCATATATCAAAAGGTCTTCAGCAAAGAGCCCTATTGCTTGATCTGATACTGAAAGATATTTACGGTCCGAGGAATCTGGTCAAAAACGCGATCATACCCCCTGAACTGGTTTTTGCAAACACAGGATTTTGTCGGTCCTGCAGCGATATCAGGCTGCCCGAAGAAAAACAGCTCAGTTTGTATGCAGCTGACATAGCCCGCGGGCCGGATGGGAAAATGTGGATTTTGGACAACCGTACGCAGGCGCCGTCAGGTTCCGGCTATTCGCTTGAAAACAGGATTGTCATGAGTAAGCTCATTCCGGAACTGGCAGACGGGATGTATGTAAGCAAGCTTTCTCCGTACTTTAATAGTCTGCAAAATACGGTGCTGCGGGTAGCGGATAAAAATAAGGACGCGCCCAACATCGTATACCTGACGCCTGGTCCAAGCAATGAAGCCTATTTTGAACACGCTTATCTGGCATCCCATCTGGGTTACACGCTGGCACAGGGTGATGACCTGATGGTCAGGAACGGTGTTGTATGGTTAAAATCCATTGATGGTTTGCAGCGGGTTGATGTCATCATCAGACGTATAGACGATGATTGGTGTGATCCGCTGGAACTACGGGTGGAATCGAAACTGGGAGTACCAGGTTTATTACAGGCGATCAGGCTTGGCAATGTGCAGGTGCTCAATCCGCCGGGAAGCAGCGTGCTGGAAAACCATGCTTTTCTGGCATTTATGGACAATATCAGTATGTATTTTCTGGGTGAAAAACTGCTGATGCCATCTGTAGCCACCTGGTGGTGCGGTCAGCCGAAGGAACTGAATTATGTAATAAATCATCTGGATGAGCTGATTATCAAAAAGGCAAACAGAAAATCAAAATTCCGGTCCATTTATGGCAGACTTTTGTCTCAGGCTGAAAAAAATGAATTGATCGCACTGGTCAGTTCTAATCCGAAAGAATATATAGCGCAGCAGGAAGTGAGCTTGTCTACTGCTCCTTCTCTCATCGATGGTAACATAGTGCCACGTTATGCTGCGTTGCGTGCCTTTCTGGTGGCAGATGAAAAAGGCTATCATGTGATGCAGGGTGGGCTTACGCGTAGTTCCAGGGTGAAAGACAGATTCCAGATTTCTAATCAGCAAGGTGGTTTTTCAAAAGACACATGGATTGTTTCAGACGAAACGGGCGAAGTGCAGGAACGTGTGGTATTGACCGCTCTACTAGCTGCCAACAAGCATATATCACTGCCAAGCCGGAGTGCAGAAAATCTTTTCTGGGTGGGAAGATATTGCGAGCGGACCATGGCTTTGATCAAGTTTATCAACATTACCATTAACGTTCTTAATCTTGACAGGAACTTCGGAGGAGCGGCAAAGCAGGGGCATATCAAGATTTTGCTACAGGCATTGACACAGCTTTCCTATACTTTTCCGGGCTTTATGGAAGAGCAGCAACTTTCCAAAGATCCTTATCCGGAGATTATTGATCTGGTTTCAAACAATCGTCGTGCAGGTACAGTTGCATCGGGTATCGGTTCATTTCTGAATGCAGTGGGTGCTGTAAGAAATCAGTGGGATCTCGAAACATGGCGCATTATCGATCTGGTCAATAAAGGGCATCATGACCTGATGCACGCATCTTCCATGAACAGTAATAATATTCAGAGAACATTGGATGGTTTGCACAACAACATGTTTATGTTCCTGGGAATTATTGCAGAAAGTATGCCCAGGGATAATAGCTATTTTTTGCTGGAAACAGGTAAGTTGATCGAAAGGATACTGTCCAAGGTAAGTATCATTCAGTCTAACTTCAGTTGCAGAAATAGCGAAAGTGTCGAAAATGAATTAATTGAAGCTACATTAATCAACCACCACTTACTGGTAAGTTACCGGCAGATATACAAATCTCACCTCAGTGTTGCTACCATGCTTGATTTGATTTTGCTGGAGCGTACACATCCTTTTTCGCTGGTATCTATGCTGGATGAGCTGAAGAATAACATTGGTAAACTTCCGGGCAACATACGGGGAGAACGTCTTAATGAGGCACAACAGTTTGCTCTCAAAGCTTCTACACTCGTGAAACTGGCAGATATTGATGCGTTGATGATCTACAATCAAAAACTGGAAAGGAGAGCGCTGACTGATCTGCTGTCTGAAATAACAAATCTGGTCTCATCGGTATCATTTACACTGACAAACATGTATTTCAGTCACACAATCATGCAGCATTCATTTATTAACCGACTGGATAGCGACAAGGATGAAATATAAACTGGTACATAAAACAGAGTATAGCTACGAGGAGCCTGTCAATAACTATCATAGTTTACTTTGCCTTACTCCAAGGGTATTGCCCAGACAGCTTTGTCGTGACTTTTCTATTAAAATTACTCCCGAGCCGGCGGATATTGTAGAAAGAACTGATTTTTACGGAAATACAACTCACTATTTTTCACTTCATTCACCACATAAAAAGCTTACGGTGCTCGCGACCAGTATCGTTGAATCACTTACTGAGACAACTGGCAATCCGCTGGAAAAATCGGTTATTACCTGCGAAGAGGCGACATTGCGAATTCAGGATGACAGACCATTACGGGTTTCCATTCTTGAATATATGCTGACTAGTCCGCTGGTGAAATGGGATGAGCACATTCTTGACTTTGCGAAGGATTGCTTCAAGCCGGATGCTTCTTTGTATAGCTGCGTACAGGCGCTGTGCAGTAAGATTTTTCATGAATTTGATTTCATGCCTGACTTTTCCACAGTTCATACGCCTATACGCGAAGTGCTGGCTGCAAAAAAAGGTGTTTGTCAGGATTTTTCACATCTGGCCATTGCCTGTATCAGAGGATTCGGTTTTCCGGCGCGTTATGTAAGCGGTTATCTGGAAACTTTGCCTCCTCCGGGAAAAGCCAAGTTACAGGGATCTGATGCTTCTCATGCGTGGATATCTGTATTTATCCCGGATTATGGCTGGTGTGATTTCGATCCGACGAATAATGTGGTGCCCAGTGAACGTCACATTGTTACGGCATGGGGGCGCGATTACAGCGATGTTACACCGCTGAAGGGAATTATTTTCAGCTATGGAAAGCATGAACTGAAAGTAGAAGTGGATGTAATTCCTATACAATGACCTGAATATTTAAATATCTGTTTCGATAGATACATGATGTATCCCTACTTAAATCCAAATTTGGTTCAGGTAGGGATTTTTTATGTCTATTCGTAAGGTATTTTATTAGAGGTGCTTATGAGTATCTTTTGAAGATATGTGAGAGTTATTAAAATTAAATTTCTGTGAAAATTATAAATCTCTTGCAAGTGTAGATTTGCGCAGATACTTTTGCGCGAAATATTAAATTATAATAAGTCTAAATAATAAATGAAACATCTTTTATCATTCATAGCCTTTCTGCTGCTATCATCTTCTGTATTCGCTCAAACGGGCAAACTAAGAGGAACTGTAACAGATATTTTCGGGAGTAGCCTGGCAGGCGTCAGTACACTTATCAAAAATACGAATATCGGAGCATCGACAGACGCGGCTGGCGTTTTCACAATTTCCAGCATAGCTGACGGTGATTACATATTGTCGGTATCTTCTGTTGGTTTTAAAACGAGAGAAGTCCCATTCACAATAGCGCAAAACGAAGTCGATCTGAATACGATCACGATGTATGAAGGCGATGAAATCTTGCGGGAAGTGATCGTAGAAGGAGAGAGGGATAATAAATTTTCACGGAACCAAACGGCTTACGTATCTAAGTTGCCACTGAAAGATTTTGAAAATACGCAGGTATACAGCACAATTACCAACTACCTGTTGAAGACTCAAATCGTAACTAATTTCGATGATGCCCTGAAGAATGCAGCTGGTGTGGATAACCTTTGGACATCTACCGGTCGTGGTGGTGACGGGGCGGGCTATTATACATTACGCGGATTTTCAGTACAGCCGAAACTCGTAAACGGTCTGCCGGGATTAACAAACGGAACAATCAATCCGGCAAACATCGAACATATTGAAGTACTGAAAGGTCCTTCTGCAACCTTGTTTGGGAATGCGGTAAGTTCCTATGGAGGCTTGATCAATGTCGTAACCAAAAAACCATATGTAGGTACAGGCGGTGAGCTGTCATTTACAACGGGTTCTTACGGGCTAAACCAGATTGTTGGTGATTTTAACACCGCTCTAAGCAAAGAGAAAAATATTTATTTCAGGCTGAATACGTCGTATTTAACAGAAAGAAGCTTTCAGGATGCCGGTTTCAGAAAATCCTTTTTCGTAGCTCCGTCGCTTTCCTATAAAGTGAATAACAAGTTATCGTTTTCTTTTTACGGAGAGATTACCCAGGCCGAGCAGACCAACCCGATGTTCCTGTTTTTGAACAGAAGTGCGCCTACGCAATCTAAAAACATGAGGGAGCTGGGATACAATTATAAGCTTTCTTTCACGAGCAATGACCTGACATTAGAAAACCCGACGCAGAACTATCGTGTTGAAATGAACTATAAGCTTTCTGACACCTGGCAATCTCAGACCCTTGTTTCTAAAAGCGCTACGTCTACCAAAGGATATTATTCCTACCTGTTTGACTTTGGTTTACTTGGCAACGACACTTTCTCCCGCTTCCTGAATAAGCAAAACGAGTATACCGGAACTTCGGACATACAGCAAAATTTTATTGGTGATTTCAAAGTAGGCAAACTGAGAAACAGGGTTGTTGTCGGTTTGGATTACTTTTCTGCTACCACCACAAGTAACGGTACAGCCTATGCATTTTATGGGAATGTGACACCCAAGGGCGGATTCAGCGGGGACGATCCATTTACCGGGGATACTGAAACAAGAGCTTATCCTCTGTCGGCTGCTGCTGTGGATGCGGTTTTGGCGACTCTGCCTGTTGCCAATCAAAAGTCAAAATTCAATATTTTCAGTGCTTATGCTTCTGATGTACTGAATATTACAAATAATTTGTCTGCAATGGTAGGACTTCGTCTGGATCATTTCGACAATGTAGGTGATGTTACCACTTCTGAGGACAACTTCAATCAAACAACGCTGTCGCCCAAATTCGGACTTTTGTATCAGCCTGTTTTGAATAAAGTATCTGTTTTTGCTAATTATCAAAATGGATTTACCAATGTAGCTCCTGCCCTTGTCGGAGATCCGCAGGATGGCCCGCAGACGCTCAAGTCGTTCCGTCCTGAACAAGCGAATCAGTTGGAATTTGGTATCAAAACCAATCTGATCAAAAATAAGCTGAATGCAACGATCAGCTATTATGATATTAAGGTAAAAGATCAGGTGATTACCGATCCTGCATCCATATTCAACAAAATTCAAGGTGGAGAGGCGTACAGCCGGGGATTTGAGATAGAAGTAAACGCTACTCCGGTGAGAGGTTTGGATATCAGAGCCGGGTACAGCAAAAATGATAGTAAGACGACCAAATCAGACAACCTGGAAATTCTGGCAAAAAGACCGCTTGGTGCAGGTTCTGATGTATTGTATAATTTCTGGGCTAACTACGAAGTGCCGAGCGGTAATTTAAAAGGCTTTGGTCTGGGTGTCGGTGCGAATGGAGCGAGTGAGCGTTTTGCGATTAATTACGTTTCAACCGGAGACTTTATGCTACCTGCATACACTGTGGCCAACGGAGCACTTTTCTATCAGGCAGATCATTACCGTATCGGTCTTAAACTGAATAATGCTTTCAATAAGGAATATTACAAGGGCTGGTCTACCATTGCTCCGCAAATGCCGCGTGCATTGCTGGCGAATTTTACTTATAGCTTCTAAATTTCCAAAAAATATGTTCGGGAGGCATGACTTAGGTTATGCCTCTTTTTTTATTTATAGGTACGTCATGCTTCCCCGGAATTGATGCTGGATGTATAAGAGAAGCATGCATATTGATATAAATCATACAACCTGGATGAGATATCCTGAATTATTGTTGGATATAAACTCCTATTTAGCAGAATGCTTCTTTGAAAGAATTTGAGAATTGACCTTGATTCTCTAATTTTACCTGATCATTTTGAAACCAGTGTACAGAACCTTCGTTTGATGTGTTGTTCAAAGTTATTATCCTTCGAATGCTGACATATTGATAGGTTCCGTTTATAGCATTAAATAATTATCAAAATTACGGATGAAAGAAATAGCATTTAGAGATGCCATTCGCGACGCCATGTCGGAAGAGATGCGCCTTGACAAAAGTATTTTCCTTATGGGAGAAGAAGTTGCGGAATACAATGGCGCCTATAAAGCCAGCCAGGGAATGCTGGATGAATTTGGACCGGATCGCGTAATCGATACACCCATTGCTGAGCTCGGATTTGCGGGTATTGCAGTAGGTGCAGCAGGAAATGGTCTTCGTCCGATAGTGGAATTCATGACCTTCAACTTCTCACTTGTAGCGATCGATCAGATCATTAACAGTGCTGCGAAAATCCTTTCTATGTCTGCAGGTCAGATCGGATGCCCGATTGTTTTCCGTGGACCAACAGGTAATGCAGGTCAGCTGGGTGCTCAGCATTCTCAGAACTTTGAGAACTGGTTTGCCAATACTCCAGGTTTAAAAGTGGTTGTGCCATCTAACCCATACGATGCGAAAGGACTTCTGAAATCATCTATCCGCGACAACAATCCGGTTATCTTCATGGAATCGGAAGTAATGTATGGAGATAAGATGCAGGTGCCCGAAGAAGAGTATCTGATTCCTTTGGGAAAAGCCGATGTAAAGCGTCCCGGAAAAGATGTTACAATTGTATCATTTGGAAAAATGGTTCCTCGTGTAGTGATGCCGGCGGTATTGCAACTGGAAAAAGAGGGCATTGATGCAGAGGTGATAGATTTGAGAACCGTTCGCCCTATCGATTATGCAACAGTAATTGAATCTGTGAAGAAGACAAACCGTTGTGTGGTTGTTGAAGAGGCTTGGCCGCTTGCTTCCATTTCAACAGAACTTGCTTATCATATTCAACGCCACGCGTTCGACTATATGGACTCTCCGGTGATCCGTGTTACAAGCCGCGATGTGCCGCTTCCGTACGCTCCTACGCTGATTGAAGAGATTTTGCCAAACGTGAAACGTGTGGTGGATGCTGTGAAGTCAGTAATGTATAAATAGTTTGGTGTACAAAACCTGAACAAAGCCATTACCTCATCAGGTAATGGCTTTGTTTTTTGCAGCTTACAAAGCCAATCTATTGATTTTTACTCAGAATAATTTTTTATTAAATGTGTTTTTTCATTGAAGTAATTGTTCCAAAATAGATAGAATACTACTACTTTTGTGCTTTGAAACGCTCCTTATTACAGATTCATTCAAATCAATTAGGATTATGCAACAAGAAGAGAAAACCAGATATTCATCAGAAGAATTAAAGGAATTTGAAGAGCTTATTCTGGGTAAACTGGAAGCTACGATGAGTGAACTAAACTACATCAAAGGAGGTTTGAGCAAGAAAAATGACAGCGGTACGGATGTTACTGCGGGATCGGCCAAGCTTGTTGAAGATGGAGCTGATGCAAGTGAGCGTGAAAACCTGAGCCAGTTGGCTGCTCGTCTACAGAAATATTCGATCCAACTTGAAAATGCATTGGTTCGTATTAAAAACGGAACTTATGGAGTTTGCATTGATACCGGAAAACTAATCCCCAAGGAACGCCTTCGCATTGTACCCCATACACAACAGACCATTGAAGCAAAGCTAAGAAGGGCTAGCTGATTTTAAAGTCGATGATATTGAAGCAGACAAACGAAAGTTTGTCTGCTTTTTTCGTTTTGTTAACTGTAAGTGAATGACTCTCAACTTACCCTTGTTCCTCCTCAGCGCCCAACACTTCCCTCAATACATCCATCAAACCTTCAGAAGGTTCCTGCCCTTTGTTTTTGCTTTTAAAATACTCACCAAACAACTTTTCTACACTGAGAGAAAGATCAATAGCTGCAGCTTCCGTTTCTTCGTTGATCCGGCGAATTTGGGGTATGATCTGTATCAGGCCGGAATGTGCTTCGGTTAACCGCTTTTTATCTGATGATTCCAGATAATTGTCAGAAACAATCGTAAGTTCTACAAGGTCGTCAGCATACCCTTGTAGCCAGCTTATGGCTTCGTCTATACTTTCAAATTTACCACGACGTAATTTTTTGCCTTGTTTCAACTCAATAGGCGTATATTTTACCAGGGAACCTGCGGCGGCTTCCAGTAATACCACTTGTTTATCCTGATTGGCTTCCGAAAAACTATACGCCAGCGGACTGCTTGAATACACCACGGGCGGGTTTTGATCCACAGAGCGGCACCTGTGCAAATGTCCTAATGCTACATAATGTGCCTGCTTTGGAAAGTTCTCAGTATATATGGCCTGGGCTCCGCCAACATGCAAAATCGGACGTTCTTCTTCAGGCTCTTCCTCAGGATCAGGATCTCCTTTTTTCATCACATACAAATGGGTTACGAGGAGATTGAAACCTTGATCGTCCATGTACTTGTCTGCTATTTCCTGCCAGTGGAGCTGCAGGTGTTCGCGAAATGCATCCTCACTATTTTCTATCCCCAGGAACGTTTTAAGTCGCTGTTCGTTTGCATAGGGCGTATGAATGATCCGGAGCGGAAAGGGTGAATTAGGAAGCTGAAGTTCAATAAATCCCTTGTCGGTTTTGGTAACTTCTACTTTTCCTTGTGTACAGAATTGATGGATTTCTGTATTTGGAAAACCGACAAAAATGATTCCACATACCTTTGCCAGTGCATCCGGAACCTGTATTCTTTCAGGCGAGTCGTGGTTACCGGCGATGGCGATTACAGCGCGGCTACCATTCGCAGACAAACGGTGTAGAGTGGTATATAGTAATTCCGTTGCCTCGGAAGACGGATTGAAGTTGTCAAAAAGATCGCCGGCGACAACCACAGCATCCACATTTTCCTTTTCAGCAATTTCGCATATTTCCGCTAATACAAGGCGTTGTTCTTCCAAACGGGAGTACTGGTCCAGCTTTTTACCAATATGCCAGTCGGCAGTATGAAGTATTTTCATCATCACTCATTAATTTAGCGAAAATAACAGTTCATTCTGATTTTAACCTGTTCCATCTCTTTTTCGATCATTTGGTCCGCTAAAATTGTCCTTTCAAATTTGTCATGTTCCGTCTCCGATACACATTGGTTTTCATTTTGCTAAATTTTGTTCCTTCCTGTCAGCAGAAAAAGGGGGGAGAAGGACAAGCTGGAATTGCCATTTCTTTTGATGATCATTTTATTGATGAATGGTATGAATTGCGTCCCTTATTTCAGAAGTACAATGCGAAGGTAACCTTCTTCATTACCTGTCCGGATAGTCTCAAGTCCGACGAGATCAAAAAATTGAAGCAGTTACAAAGTGAAGGTCATGAGATTGGCTTTCACGGAACAATTCATGGAAAATCGACAGAGTTGATCACACTTGGGGCAGACAAGTACGTAGAAACCGAGCTCACACCCGGTATGAATTACATGGCAGCGGCAGGCTTTAAGCCTACTTCTTATGCTCATCCTGGGGGAAATCATAATGATGAGGTAGACTCAGTTCTGTTGGCTAACGGATTCAGAATTTTAAGGGATGTAGCTATTTCCAGAAGAGCTTTCAAAGGGATTCCATTGTATACAGCAGCACCAAGGGTTATGGACTGGATCTACTATGAATTTGATCATACCGCCGTTGTAGATGCTTTATTGATTGATCAGGATTCAGGTATTACTGATGATGAAATGAAAGACGCTATTGAAAAAGCAAAAAAAACAAATACGGCGTTGATGTTATTTGGGCACGAACCGCTATATGCAAAGCCTGTAAATGGCGAATATGGTTTCAATGTATCCTTTCTGGAAACGATACTACAGGCAGCACAAAAGCAGGATCTGAAGTTCTACACCATGACAGAACTTGCAGATACAGATAAGGGAAAGCCTTAATTTATGGTAACAAAATCAATGTTGGCATTCACTAACGACCAAATCGCTTATCCTTAAATGCAAGTAATGGTTTTTCGAAATAAGAATAAGACAATGACGCCACTAACACGGAGAAGATCAGAGTGAGCAAATAAGCCAGAATTTGATATTCCAAACCTGTTACTGCCGGAAAGTGTGTTTTTAATATATTGATAATGATGACGATGACAAATACGTGGTAGATGTATAATCCGTAAGATATTTTTCCGAGATGATTCATCACCCGATTCTCCAGACTGACAATGGAATCGGGATTACAGGAAACATTTAATATGATGAACGCAAAAAAGAACGCATACACTTCCAGAAAGCCGGTGAAATGAATGCCTGAGAAAAAGAGAATCAGTAAAAGGCTATATACAATTGCCTGCATGTCTTTTCTGAAGATAAACTGCAGAATCTGATTTTTATCGGTGTACACAAGCCAGGCGCAAATGCCCCCCAGCGCCATAGTCTGGATCCGGAATTGGCCTATGAAAGTCGTAATGATGGCATTTTCAATTTCTTTTTCAGCCTGAAGAAAATGGATTCCTGTCCAGAGAACGCCAGCTGAGATCAGCAGAAAAAACAGAATAATGAAAACTCTTCTTTTAGGATATTTGATCAGCCAGGGCCACAGGTAGTAAAATTGTTCTTCCACACCGATGGACCAGGTTTGTGCGCACCAGTAGGGGAGATCATAAAGTACAAAAGCATAATTTGGCAAAACCAGTATCAGAAAGGCCAGACGTTCAGAAACATGAATCTGTAATTTTTCAGTAGTGCCAGGGAAAGCCAGTAATTCCAGGTGTGGAAAAACGAAAAATGACAAACCAATAATGAGAAAGTAAACGGGCCAGATACGAATACCTCTTCTCAGATAAAACTTTTTCGCATCTATATTCCCATAATTGCCTCTTTCCTGAAGCAACAGGTAGGTAATAAGAAATCCACTTACCACAAAGAACAGCCCTACACCCAATCTGCCGGCATGTTGAACTATAGGAACTTCATAGGTATTGGCTATTCCGTAAGAGTGCTTGGCTTGTTCAAGATGATGAAAAACAACCAACAACGCCGCAATACAGCGAATGCCATTCAGGTTGGGGAAGTAACGCTTTTGTTTCACTTATTTTATTTCTGATTTCTTCCCTTATTTTCCTTTTTCAAACCAGGCCATCCATTTGCCCTGCTCCTTCATCACTTGCTCGATCAAATCACGAACAGCACCATATCCGCCATTTTTGGGAGAAATATAGTCTGCCAGTTCAAGGATTTCCTCTGCCGAATCTGCCGGGCATGCACCCAGTACATTGGTTTGCATCACCTCCCAGTCGGGCAGGTCGTCACCCATAAATACGATCTCTTCTTCCGTAATATTTGCTTCTTCCAGATATTTCCTGAATATAGGCAGTTTTCCGTCAGGCGAAGTTCCGATGAAAATATCCGTCACGCCCAGATATTCCAGTCTTTTTCGTACACCTACCTGATTTTGAGCGGAAAGAATGGCAACGCGGTATCCCATTTTGATGGCCCGATTGATTCCATACCCGTCACGAACGTTGAAAATACGTGGCTGTTCTCCACTTTCCAAAGCGATAACACTGCCGTCGGTCATGACACCATCAACGTCAAAAATAAAGGTTGTAATGCGCTGAAAGCGCTCTTTTAGTGAGAATTCCATGTAATCCGGATCATTTGAGAGGTGCAAATATAACCGAACTTTTTTCTACGTTGACCGATGTTATTATTTTGCAATGTATAGTTCCCGGATTTTGTCAGTCAGCAGGCGATAAATATCAGTCCATTCGGGATTGGTTTCCTGTAAATATTCCATATGTCGGTTAATAGTAGCCCAGTCGCCTCTTCTGGCAGGACCCGTTTGTACTTCTGAGGGTTCCTCAGAATCAAAAGCTTTATCAATCGTAGTCTGGATAAGCGGTTTTAAAAGATCAAAATTCAGTTGTTCGCGTGAGATAAGATCATGAGATAAGCCGATGAGATAATTGGTGAAATTATTAGCAAAAACGGCAGCTACATGTAGCACAAACCTTTCATGGGAATCCATTCTGGTGACATTATCACTGATACTTTGTGCAAGATTGATCAGCTTATTCTCTATCAGCTCATTTTTTGATTCGATACACAGCGGCAATTCTTTGTAATCGATCGGAAAGCCCTTAGAAAAACTTTGTAAAGGATAAAAAATGCCTGTATGGACGAAAACGTCGCTATATATTTCAATCAGTCTCTGAAATTCCGCCAGAGAGCGTGTACCTGACGTATGCACTACGATGACGTTTTCAGGAAACACAATTTGTTGAATGACCTGATCCAGTGCATCATCAGAAACAGCCATTACTATAACGTCTGCAATGCTATCTGCAAAGTTCAGATCGGGTTGTATATTGGCATCATATAATTCTGCAGCCAGCTTTCTTGCATTTTGCGTATTCCGGCTATATACTTCACAAATCCAGTGACCTGCCTCTTCCATAGCCTGAGAGAGATGCCACGCAACGTTTCCTGAACCAACAAAGGAGATTTTCATAGACCTTTTTTCAATATCCGAAATATATCACTGAAAGAGAATGTTCACAAATGCCCAAAGATTTATCTTAATAATCACAATTTCAAACAAATTTAAAAGCAGTATAAGATTTAGTTGCATTATTCCTATAACGCATCTTCCTGTTAGTATGATAGATTGCTAAAATTGTAATTTTACCGACTCATCAGCTATAAAGAAAAATGAAAAGCATTACACTCACACTATTATCGTTATTTGTTTTCAGTCAGACAGCCTTTGCACAGGGGTCCAATACAGCTCAGGCAACGCTGGATATGGGAGCTGGTTTTTCTAAAAATGCCTGGGCGCCTTCCGTGCTCTATCACGAAGATATTCCATTGAACCGCGTAAAATGGTTGCGCGTGGGACTTGGCATTCGAGCCTGGGGCTATTATGGAAATGATCTGAATCTGGTTTCTCAGGCAGCTTCTTCTTCAGCCAATACACTTGAGTATAAAAAGGTATCTGCTAACGGACTAAGTTTTGTCGCAGGAGCCAGTGTGAAAGTATGGAAGCTGGATATTGGTGCTAACACGGATCTGATAGGATTGGCTTTGGGCTCTCGAAGAAGCGGATATTATCCGTCAGAAGCAGGATCCTCAGGAACAGGAAGGAAATATTACGACCAACTCGTTGTAACAAGACCTGTGAATTTCAACTTGCTGCCGTTGTTTTTAGATAACTATGGTGGTCAGTCAGAGGTATACGCAAGATTATGGTTTACCAGAAGTATGGCACTTAAAGTGGGCTACCAGTTTGGGCAGATTGCATACCTCACCAGAAATATTGAAGGCCAAAAAGTTTTTTTGGACGAACGGGAAAGACGTTTTTCGAGTCGCTACAGTATGCCGTATGTGGCAATTTCCTTTCAATTATTCCAATAGCCAGGTAGTAATTCTGATAAATTTTCACAAAGTATATCAGGTCAGATCGGGTGATTCTTACTTGAATTTAGTCCTTGAAAGGGGCGTAATTTCGAAAAAATACAAACATACTTGTAATTCAATTTGTTAAACTCTATATTTGCACTCCCATTTTGCGATGGGACTGTCTTGTAACAGTGTAATTTATTGAAAATCAATTAAATCTTTTTTGTTAATCGTGGATACGTTAAGCTACAAAACCATCTCGGCGAACAAAAACACAGTAAACAAGGAGTGGGTTATTGTCGATGCTAAAGATGCAATTCTTGGCCGTTTGGCTAGTGAAGTTGCTAAAATGATCAGAGGCAAGCACAAACCAGATTATACTCCTCATGTAGACTGTGGTGATAATGTGATCATTATCAACGCCGATAAAATTAAGTTGACAGGTAAAAAAATGACTGACAAAGTTTATGTTCGTCATACAGGTTACCCGGGAGGTCAGCGTTTTCAAACTCCTCGCGAGTTGCTCGAAAAGCACCCTGAGCGTGTAATTGAGAAAGCGGTAAGAGGTATGCTTCCAAAGAATCGTTTGGGACGTCGTTTATTTACAAATCTGTTTGTTTATGCTGCTGCAGAACATCCGCACAGCGCACAGCAACCAAAAGAAATCCAGTTGTAATTCATGGAAGTTATCAACACAATAGGTAGAAGAAAAACTGCTGTGGCTCGTATTTATATGACGCCGGGCAAAGGAGATATCAAAGTAAACGGCCGCGATTACAAAGAGTATTTCCCATTTGAAGTACACCAGATTGTTCTTCAACAACCTTTCGCTACAATCAGCGAAAATGGTGCTTACGATATTAAGGTGAATGTAAGAGGTGGTGGTGTTACAGGTCAGGCGGAAGCAATTCGTATGGCTGTTGCACGTGCACTTTGTGAATATAACGGAGAATTCCGTGGAGCTCTTAAAAAAGAAGGATTCCTTACTCGTGACCCTCGTATGGTTGAACGTAAGAAATACGGACGTGCTAAGGCTCGTAGAAAATTCCAGTTCTCGAAACGTTAATATTTATTTTGTCAGGAATAGTCAAATATGGTCAGGAAATAGTCAGGTATTGTTACGCTCTGGAAGCTCAACAACAAATGACTACACCTGTCAACAAGTGACAAACCTTGACAAAAGGATGTCCAGACAGTACTTATCGTGCCCGATGTGCTGTGCTGCGTAACAAAAATTACTAAAATATTATAAATCAAATTTGGCAATGGCACAAATAGAATATAAAGAACTATTGGATGCAGGTGTTCATTTTGGTCACCTTACCCGCAAGTGGGATCCACGTATGGCTCCATACATCTTCATGGAGAAGAACGGGATTCACATCATTGACCTGAACAAAACATTGAGCTGCATCAATGACGCTGAGGCTGCGTTGAAGCAAATCGTTCGTTCAGGACGTAAGATCATGTTTGTTGCTACTAAAAAACAAGCGCAGGAAATCGTAACAGAAGAGGCAAAACGCCTTAAAATGCCTTACGTAACTGATCGTTGGTTGGGAGGTATGCTTACAAACTTTGGCACTATTCGCAAGTCTTTGAAAAAAATGCAGACTCTTGAGAAGATGCTTAAAGACGAAACCACGGTTAGCAATATAGCGAAAAGAGAACGCCTGATGCTTACACGTGAGAAGGATAAATTGGAAAGAGTGTTAGGTGGTGTAGCTGACTTAACTCGTCTTCCTGCTGCCCTTTTCATCGTTGATGTAAAACGCGAGCACATTGCGGTTGCAGAAGCAAAAAGATTGAATATACCTATCTTTGCTATCTGCGATACAAACTCAAACCCTGAATTGGTTGATTTCCCTATCCCAAGTAATGACGATGCTTACAAAGCAATCTCATTGATTACTTTGGCTATCGGAAAAGCAATCGAAGAAGGTTTGATGGAACGCAAACAAGATAAAGACGACCAGCGTCTGGTTGAGGAAGAAGAAGCAAAACGTCAGGCTGATAAAGGTACTGAAGAAGCATCTGCACCAGTTGCAGAAGCGGCGGCTGATTCCGACGTAGAATAACGAAGGGCGATACGGATTGCTTCTTATTCAACCCGTATCATGTCTGAACAGATAAAGTAGCCCATAGCCACCTTGCTATGGGCTACAGTTTTTTAGAAATTATTTTGAAAACCGATTTCGTAATCAAATCATAAAGTTTACTTAATCGGAAGCTACCAAAAAGTATTAAACCATATTCATTCAAATCATGGCAATTACCGCACAAGATGTAAATAAACTGCGCCAAATGACTGGCGCCGGAATGATGGATTGTAAAAAAGCACTTCAGGAAGCTGAAGGCGATTTTGACAAAGCCGTTGATATTCTTCGTAAACAAGGTCAAAAAGTAGCAGCTAAACGTGCCGATAATGCAGTATCTGAAGGCGCTGTATTGGTAAACATCAGTGCTGATGGAACGAACGGTAAAATTGTTGCACTTGCATGTGAAACTGAACCTGTTTCCAATGTAGAAGATTTCAAAAATCTTGCGCAGAGCATTTTGGATGTGGCTGTAGCAAATAACATTGCTGATAAGGAATCACTTCTTACTGCTACACTTGCGGACGGACGTCCGGTAAGTGAAAATATCATTGATCTTGTAGGTAAGCTTGGCGAGAAACTTGAGATCGTTTCTTACGAAAATATTACTTCGGATCAGGTTGTTGCATATATCCACTCAAATGGTAAACTTGGTGTATTGGTTGCCTTTGAGGGTACTAACGGAACGGATGTAACTGAGCTTGGAAAAGATGTTGCGATGCAGATCGCAGCAATGAAGCCTGTTGCTGTAGATAAAGACGGAGTTGATGCTGCTACTGTAGAAAGAGAAATCGAAGTAGGTAAGGAGCAGGCTCGTGCAGAAGGTAAGCCAGAGGCAATGTTGGAAAAAATCGCACAGGGTAAACTTCAGAAATTCTACAAAGACAATACTTTGTTGAACCAGGAATTTGTAAAAGATTCTTCCCTGACTATACGTCAGTTATTGGAAAAAACTGTGAAAGGATTAAATGTGAAGTCTTTCAACCGTATATCTATCGGGGGATAAAATTAATTCCTGAAAAAATTATATTAAAAACGCCTGGTATCTTCTTGTATACCAGGCGTTGTTTTTTAATATTTACGCAAAATATTACTCACACTATTAGTTAAGAATTATGGTTAACAACGTTACCTTCTCATAATATGGCAGTCAGAACATCTAAAAATGATTATGCACGCCATAATTTCACTGATGAGGAGCTGGTAAAGCTTTTCGTAGAAACTCAGGAAAATCGCTATTTTGAAAAGCTTTATGAACGATATTCCGAAAAGGTATATCACAAATGCTTGTCCTTTGTGAAGGACTCTGCAAAAGCAGAAGATCTTACACATGACATCTTTTTGAAGCTTATCTTTAAACTAGGTACCTTCAAGGAAGATGCTAAGTTTTCTACATGGCTGTATTCGATCACATACAATCACTGTATGGATCAGCTTCGCTCCAATAAGAAGCGGGGAGAAGTACTACAGGAAGATCCCATTGAGGTTCCCGATGATGTTGATCTGAACAATCTCTTCGATGATGAAGACATTCAGGTTAAGAATTTAAAAACAGCTCTGGATCAGCTCACTGTTGAAGAAAAGGGAGTTCTTTTTATGAAATACATGGATGACCTCAGCATACGTGATATTGCAGGTATTTTCAATGTAACAGAGAGCGCCATCAAAATGCGTTTACTGCGGTCGCGTGAGAAACTGAGGAAAAAGTATCTGGAAACCATCATTTTTCTTGGCATTTTGGCTGCAAAGATGATAGAATTAGTAAGTGATATATTATGATAATCCACTATAAAGATGCCTGAAGGAAACACTGTATTTAAGGAATTGGAACCGAACGATCAGGTTCCTGAATACCTGAAACGCGCTATTGTAGCTGAAGTAGATACCATCAGGAATAGTATGGAAGTAATAACACTTTTTACTGAACATTTTCTTACAGCAATTACTGTTGCAGTTTCAGATGGCTCCAAAGAATAATAATCAAAACACACTATACAAATGAAAAACCTCCCCAATATTGCAGAAATTTTAAGAAATACTTTTTACACGCTGATTAGTCAGTTTGTTGAATTTGTACCCAGAGTAATCGGTTGTCTTGTAATATTAGCCATAGGTTATCTCGTAGCCAGAGGTGTCAAAATTCTTATCTCCCAAATCCTTACCCGTTTAGGATTTGACAGAATAGGGGACAGGCTGAATGAAATTGGAATTATCAAGCAGTTAAAAACAGAAATTTCTTTAAGCGAAATAGTAGCTAAGATATTGTACTACTATATACTTCTCATCTTTCTGACTTTTGCCGCAGATACGCTGGGCGTTGATACAATTACTAATATGGCGGCTTCGTTGGTTAGTTTTATTCCCAAACTAATAGCAGGAGCAGTGATGCTGCAAATCGGTATCATGTTTTCAGATGCTATTAAAACAGCCGTTATCGCTTTATGTAAGTCTTTTAATATTGCGTCAGCCAAGCTAATAGGCAATATATGTTTTGTATTTTTCCTGATTATAACTTTTCTGACTGCGCTCCGACAAATAGGTATTGAAACCGATATGCTTGAATCCAGTTTTATACTCATTATCGGTGGGGCTGTAGCTGCATTTGCTATTGGATACGGCATCGCATCACGCGACGTGCTGGCCAATATTATTTCCTCTTTTTATAGTCGTAAAAATTACCATGAGGGGCAGACCATAGAGATTGACGACGTTAAAGGTATTATTGCCAAAATAGATAATACTTCAGTAACAATCGTAAATGATTCAACTACCACGATAATTCCTTTGCAGCTTTTTCAGACAAAGCGGGTTGTGATATTCAATTAAAATTAGTTTTTCACAAATTTCATCTCTTATGCGATTAAAAACGCAGATTCATCTCTTATTTTTAATTCTATTGCTATCAGTGCATACCGTTAGTTTTTCTCAAAAGGTAGATCTCACTAATTCTCTTAATTCCGGAAAACTAAAAATAGCAGGTGATACATTAATCAGGAAGACAGAGTTCGGCGCAAATCTTAATCAAGGATCTTTTAGTTCTAATTGGACAGGTGGGGGCGTAAATTCTGTGGCGCTGGGTTTATTTTTTAATGCACTCAGAGAAGTAAAGAAGGGTAAAAATTCCTGGCGGAACGATTTTCAATCGCAGTATGGGGTTGTACGTAACAAAGGACAACAAAGCAGGAAAAACGTGGATCGAATTTTCTTCGATTCAAAGTATAACAGAGAACTTGCACCGAAATGGAGCTTGTTTGGCAATATTAACTTTTTGTCACAGTTTGCACCTGGTTATGATTATGTGGCAGATACTTCCGATGCTTCAAGAACGATCAAGAAAAAACTCTCCGGGTTCTTTTCGCCTGCCTACCTCACCGAGGCTATCGGTATTGAGTACAAACCCGTGCCTTACTTTTTCATAGATTTTGCACCTGCAGCATTAAGACAAACCATTGTGATGGACCGAGATATTTACCTCAATACTCCTGAACAGAAGAACTATGGTGTTGAGATAGGTAAGCGTGTGAGAAATGAAGTGGGAATAGTGCAGCTCGTAGCCAATTTTGATAAAGATATAGCAAAGGATATCAATCTTAAATTCAGATATCTGTCATTTACATCTTATTCGGATAATCCAAGAACTGAGCAGGTAGACAAGCAGTTTCATTTTGATCACCGCTTAGATGCGCAAATCACTGCTAAGATTGCGCGGTATTTTAATGTTAACCTGGGAACTATTGTTATTTACGATAAAGATCAGGCGGCAAGGGCGCAATTTGCTCAAGGATTAAGTGTAGGCTTTCTTTATTCATTCAAATAAGTTTCACATTTAACACTTTACTCAATTATGCTTCAGGAATTCAAAGTCTTTATCGCAAAAGGAAATGTGCTTGATTTAGCTGTCGGTGTAGTTATCGGTGCCGCTTTTGGAAAGATCACCACATCTCTTGTGGAAGATATCATCAACCCGATCCTGGGTTTGATCATCGGAGGAGTTGATTTTACGCAGTTGAAGGTTGTTCTCAAAGAGGCTGTTGGCGAAACACCTGAGGTAGCCATCAAATATGGAAACTTCATTCAGGTCTTGATTCAGTTCCTGATCATCGCATGGGTTATCTTCCTTGTTGTTAAACTAGCTAACAGATTGAGGCTTACGGAAACTCCTCCAAAACCATAAGCTAAAGGCATATACGCAGAGAAAAGGCATATTATATGCCTTTTTTTATGTGCATAAATTTTTCAGTTATCGTCTGCCATACTTCCCTTGAAAAAGATTTACCTTCGTTGTTCACAGCTCATAAATCTTTAATACCAATATTGTGTCGAGCAAACTAGTTATTTTGGGAGGGGGAGAAAGTGGTATCGGTGCCGCTATTCTTGGCCGGTCAAAGGGATACGAAGTATTCCTGTCCGATGGAGGAAAGATACAGGAAAGGTATCGTCATGAATTGGTTAGTCGTAATATTTCTTTTGAGGAAGAACGGCATTCTGAACAATTGATTCTTGATGCTTCTCTGGTAGTCAAAAGTCCGGGAATCCCTGATAATGCCACGCTGATCGTAGCACTCACAGAAAGAGGTATTCCGATCGTTTCGGAGATCGAATTTGCTTCACGGTATACCGATGCAAAGCTCATTGCTATAACCGGAAGTAATGGAAAAACCACAACCACGCTACTTACTTATCACCTTTTTAAAGAGGCCGGATATAACGTGGGATTGGCCGGTAATATAGGCGAAAGTTTTGCATGGCAGGTTGCAGAAAAAAGCTTTGATTTCTATATACTGGAAATTAGCAGCTTTCAGCTTGATAACATTGATTCTTTTAAGCCGGATATAGCAATATTGCTCAACATTACTCCGGATCACCTCGACCGTTACGGTTATTCATTCCAGAATTATATAAATTCCAAATTCAATATCGTAAGCAATCAGAAAAGCGAAGATCACTTTATCTATTTTGGAGATAGTGAAGTAATTGTGAAGGAACTCGCTACGAGGAAGATCCCTTCTCAAAAGCTGGCGGTCTCACTTATGCATGCCATAGAGCATGGAATGTATCTGAATGGAGATGAGCTTGTCAGCAATTATAAAAACAGCACATTCGTTCAACACTATCCAGCCTTGCCCATTAAAGGGCCTCACAATGCAGTCAATGCCATGGCGGCTATTCTTGCTGCACAGATTGCGGGTATAGAGGATAGTAAGATTGCGGACGCGCTGCTCACTTTTGAAAATGCACCTCACAGACTCGAAAAAGTGGCGGAAATAGCTGGTGTAACTTATATCAATGATTCAAAAGCAACCAATGTAGATTCTGTATTTTATGCGCTGGGAAGTTTCTCCGAGCCCATCGTGCTGATTGCGGGTGGCGTCGACAAAGGGAACGATTACAGCCAGATTGAGGAGTTGGTAAGATCAAAAGTAAAAGGACTGGTCATCCTGAGCACGAAGCATGAAAAATTAAAGGATTATTTCGCAGAAATTGTACCGCGTATCCATATAAGTCATGATGTTAATGATGCTGTGAGACAAGCTCAGCAATGGGCGGTTTCCGGTGATATAGTGTTATTGTCGCCCGCCTGTGCAAGTTTTGATCTGTTTAAAAACTATGAAGATAGGGGGAATAAATTCAAAGAGGCTGTTGGTAACCTGATTCAATAATGGCGGAGGAAAAGAAAGAGAGTGCTATGGATCTTTTGCACAAGTCAAGAGATAAAACACAGGCGTGGATCACATCCAATCTCAAAGGAGATCCATGGATTTGGGGTATTTGTATTGTCATGCTTTTATGGAGCATTGTAGTCGTGTACAGCGCCAGTGTAAAGGATGCGTACAGCCAGAAAGACGGAGATACGGAATACTATCTCTATAAACACTCGGTATTGTGTGCGCTATCGCTAGTAGTGATGTTTTACGTGCACCGTATCCCTTACATCAAATTCGTGTATGTCACCAGGCTTGCAGTCTGGAGTTCTATATTATTACTGGTTTTTACCATGTTTTTCGGAACATCGGTAAACGATGCATCACGCTGGATTGAAATACCAATCATCGGACAGCGTTTTCAGCCTTCGGAGTGGGCTAAGGTTGCTTTGATTTCCCATCTCTCCCTGATCCTGGCAAGGCATATCAAAGGTGGGTGGAATACACGGGAGCTTTTTATGGAACCTTTGGCATTGGTTGGGCTTGTGTGCGGTTTGATTTTTACCAGTAATGTTTCGACGGCGATGATGCTGGCCGGGATATGCTTTTTGCTCATGTATGTAGGGAAGGTTCCATTACACTATCTGTTCTTTACTGCAATTGGTGTGGTCTTCTTTGCTACACTGGCTATTTTACTGAATTCAACGCAACGTTCCGGTACCGCTCAGAATCGTATTGCTGCCTTCTTCGATAAAGATGTCGTTGTATACCAGTCTCAGCAATCTTACATGGCGATGGCCCGAGGAGGAATTTATGGGGAAGGTGTTGCAAAAAGCAGACAAAGAAGATTCCTTCCGGAACCCCAAAAAGACTTCATTTTTGCAGTAGCAGTGGAAGAGTATGGCACGCTCGGAGGAACAGCCCTGATCATCATGTATCTGATATTGCTTTACCGGGGGTTAAAAGCTATTGAAGCTACTAAAAGGCCCTTTGGTGGGTTGCTTTCTGCGGGGCTGACTTTTGTGGTGGTCAGTCAGGCGTTTTCGGCCATGGCTGTTACGGTAGGGCTCGTTCCCGTTACTGGTCAAACCTTACCCTTTTTCAGCCAGGGAGGGACTTCCCTGTTGTTTACAGGGATAGCAATGGGCATGATCCTGAGTGTTAGCCGGGGTGAAAAAATGGATGAGCAAAGAATTTGATGCTGATGGCAAAACGAGTAATTATTAGTGGTGGCGGTACTGGAGGTCATATTTATCCTGCTATTGCCATCGCAAACGCAATTCAAAAACTGGATCCGGAAGTGGAGGTGTTGTTTGTAGGTGCTTTGGGGAAAATGGAAATGGAAAAGGTACCCCGGGCAGGATATCGAATTGTTGGTTTACCTATTGTGGGTATTAAAAGATCGTTGTCTCCGGAAAACCTGATGTTTCCTTTTAAGCTCATTAATAGTTTGCTTAAAGCAAGGGAAGTCGTAAGGGATTTCAAACCTGATGTAGCTGTAGGGGTTGGCGGATTTGCCAGTGGACCTTTGTTGATGATGGCGTCATTATCCGGAATACCTACATTGATTCAGGAGCAAAATTCTTATGCAGGAATTACAAATAAGCTATTGGCAAAAAGAGCTGCCAGGATTTGTGTGGCTTACCCTAATATGGAGGTCTTTTTTCAGAAGGAAAAGTTGACACTGCTTGGTAATCCGGTTCGAAGTGATATTGTAGATATAAGAGGCAAGAGGCTACAGGGGCTGGCACATTTCGGACTATCTGAAAAACACAAAACATTATTTGTGATGGGAGGAAGCCTTGGTGCAAGATCCATTAACGAAAGTATAGATGCAGGTTTGAAGAAGTTGACAGACCAGGGCTATCAGATTTTATGGCAAACCGGTAAAGGGTATATTTCAAAAGCGAATAAAAGTATCCGGTCGCTCGGAACAGAACAGGTAAAGGCATTCGAATTTATTTACGAAATGGACTTTGCTTATGCTGTTTCAGATGTTGTGGTGTCAAGGGCAGGTGCCTTGTCTGTGTCGGAACTTTGTCTGGTTGCCAAGCCGGCTATACTGGTACCTTTTCCGGCTGCATCAGAAGACCACCAGACAAAAAATGCGTTGAGTCTGACGGAACAAAATGCAGCATTATTGGTGAAAGATCACTTAGCGGGACACCAGTTGGTCGATCAAGCAATAGCATTACTGGAAAATGCAGATTTACAAAATATACTAACGAATAATATATGTAAATTGGGTAAACCTAATGCTGCAGAGGATATAGCAAAACAGGTATTGAAATTAATCAGTAAGTAAAATTTGATCATTTTATGAGTTCATCCCTGATGAATTGGAAATATATATACTTTGTAGGAATAGGCGGGATAGGTATGAGTGCCCTGGCTCGCTGGTTTAAGGCGAACGGATTTAACGTGGCCGGATACGATAAAACGGCTACAGTGTTGGTCAATACGCTGATACAGGAGGGGATAGAAGTAAATCTGGAAGACGAAGTATCTGTAATACCTGCAGAGTTCATTGCAGAACCGGATCATACATTGATCATTTATACTCCGGCTGTACCTGTACAGCATAAGCAGATGCTTTATTTCAGAGATCATAATTTTCTTATTTTAAAGCGATCGCAGGTTTTGGGTATGCTTACTAAAAACCTGAGAACAGTAGGAGTAGCCGGTACGCACGGTAAGACTACCACTTCCTCCATGGTAGCGCACATTTTGAGAGATGCAGATGTAAACAGTACGGCGTTTTTGGGAGGGATTACTCAAAATTATGCAACAAATCTTCTTCTCAACAAGCCAACGGAAAATCTGGAAAGCGTTGTATGCGTAGTGGAAGCAGATGAGTTTGACAGATCATTCCTTACATTGTTTCCTGAAATTGCAATCGTCACTTCTACTGACGCGGATCACCTGGATATATATGGCAAGCATGAAGCGGTTCTCGAATCGTTCCGTGAGTATGTGAGCCAGATCGACGAGGATGGTGTACTTTTTATGCGGGATGGATTGGAGCTTGCAGAAAGTACTAAAGCCCATGTTTTTACGTATTCTTTAAGGGAAGGAGACTACCACGCGGCGAACATACGGATTGAAAGCGCCAGATTTGTATTTGATATCGTCTATCCGGATGGTACGATTAAAGATGTGGCGATGATGATTCCCGGATATCATAATATCGAAAACAGCATTGCAGCTACAGCCACAGCACTATATCTTGGCGTTGATCCTGATAAGATTAAAGTGGCACTGGAAAATTACCGTGGAGTAAAGAGACGCTTCGAATATCAGATTGAAACCAATGATATAGTATATATAGACGACTACGCACATCATCCGACTGAGATTGAAGCATTTCTGAATTCAGTGAAGTCTTTGTACCCAGGTAAACATGTAACAGCAATCTTTCAGCCACACTTGTTTACAAGAACAAGGGATTTTATAGACGAGTTTGCTAAAAGTCTTTCTATTGCAGACCGACTCTTGCTTTTAGAGATATATCCCGCACGTGAGCTACCTATTGAGGGGGTTAATTCCAAATTATTACTGGATAAGGTTGAAATTTTTGATAAAAGAATACTGACAAAAGAAGAAATTCTACAAAGTTTATCTGATATTCGTCTAGAAGTTGTAGCAACTATCGGAGCAGGAGATATCGACACGTTGGTAAGTCCCATAAAAGCGTTACTAGCTGATCCGGTTAGTAACAATTACTAAAAGCATTTTTAATATTACTAAGATGTTACGTAAATTTGAATATTCTTGGCAATTTTTTAAACGCAGCTTATGGCTCATCTTACCCGTTCTTGGGATTGGTATGGCCGAAAGCAGATTGGGAGGGCAAAGATGTAATAATCTGATAATCTCTATTGAAGGAGACTCGGGAGCGTTTTTTCTGAATCAAACCGATGTGCGAATGTTACTTACTGAGCATGGAGGGGATCCACTTATCGGTAACAGGCTGGACGAAATAAATCTTGGAGAACTCGAATACAGAGTAAAAAAAAACAAGCTGATAAAGAAATGTCAGGTTTCGCGTGACCTGAAGGGTAATATCGTCGTTAATGTAGAACAGGAGAAACCATTAGCAAGATGGATTAATACATCTCAGGACGGTGAGATACAAAGTGCAGATGGATTTTATATCAATGACGAAGGAGATTTTTTTCCTTTGTCTGATAGCTTTTCGGCCCGTGCGCTGATCGTATCCGGCGCTTATTTCAGAGATCTGAAAAAGATAAAAGGAATTGAGGGAGAATCATTAATGAATATGATTCGCTTTTTGAATACTGACCCGTTTTGGAAAGCTCAGATTACAAAACTGGACGCTGACAAGAATGGGGAAATTGAGTTAAGTACAGTTTTGGGTGATCAGAGAATCGAATTTGGAATGGCAGAAGGCTTTGAATCCAAATTTAATAAGTTACACTTATTTTATGGAAAGGTTCTGTGCAAAGATTGGAGTAGGTTTTCGAGAATAAGTATTAAGTTTCAGGATCAAATAGTTTGTGAATAACAATTCACCATCAGCATGGCACACGACAAAATAGTAGTTGGAGTAGATATTGGGAGTACAAAAATTGCAGTTATAGCGGCACAGGGAATATCTTCCGGGTCTCGTCAGAGTAATATAGAAATTCTTGGTTTTAGTGAAGTGCCTGTTCCGCAGGGAGCGGTAGTAAACGGTTCTGTTGAAAATATTAAACAAGTAGGTGCAGCTATTAAGGAAGCTTTGGCAGAAGCGTCGCTTCGTTCTGATCTTGATATAGGTATCGTAAATGTCAGCTTTAGTGGAGCTCATGTGCGGGTTAGTGCCCAAAGTGATGGGGTTATACGTCCATCAGCTTCCACAGGTGAGGAAGTTACACAACGAGATGTGGATCAGCTTGTGGATGATATGTATCGTGCAAGGACCGAGCCTAATTATGATGTGTTACATGTTTTACCCATAGATTTTTCTGTTGACAACGCTGTTGGAGTTAAAGAGCCGGTAGGACGTACTGGTATTAAGCTCGGTGGCAACTTTTTGATTGTTTCAGCCAACAATCAATCCATACAAAGAACAAAGAAAAGCTTACAGGAAGCGGATCCTGGCCTGAAGTTTGATAAACTCGTATATGCACCGTTAGCTACTAGTTTAGCCGTATTATCGGATAATGAAACAAAGGCAGGAATTGCTCTGGTAGATATTGGCGATCATACTACGGATCTTATTATCTATCAGGATCGTGTGATACGTCATATTGCTTCTTTTCCAATCGGAGGGAGGCACATTACCAATGATCTTGCAACGGGTTGTGGTATACAAGTAGAAAATGCAGAACAACTTAAGAAGGAATTTGGAGTTGCTGTGTCTGGAGATATTCCACTCAATGTAGAAATTTTGGTCAACTTCCTAGCAGGCAGGCCGCCGAAGCCAGTTCTGAAAAAGAACGTTGCATTGATTATTGAAGAGCGTTTGAAAGAGATAGCCGCAATGGTGTATGCGGAAATAATAAAGTCGGGTTTACAGGAAAAACTGATTGGAGGTATTGTACTCAGTGGAGGCAGTGCTGATCTCGCTGAGATCGAAGTTTTATTTGAACGTGTTACGGGAATGGCCGTAAGGGTTGGTCTGCCCGAAAATCTGGCCAGAACCGTCAAAGCGGATGCGGTGAGTAATTCTACCTTCGCAACAGCTATAGGACTGGCATGGGCAGGCGTTAAATCCATTGATCCTAGAATCAAGTCGGTGTGTAAAACGGAAACGGTAATAAAGGCTCCCATTAACAATGGCTATCAGCAGCCGGAGCCTAAAGTGAAAGAGCATAAAGAAGAGCCGAAAAAGTCGGGACGTTACTTCTGGGATAATCTTCTTGGAAAAAAAGACGGCAATGCAGATGAATATTGAAATTTAAGACAATACACCAATCAACCCCGGGAATATGAATACCAGTTTGTTACACGCATTAGACCAGGATTACATTGTGAACGAAATCATCAGGGATCCCAATGCAGGCAGCCAGGCTGAGCCAGCTATCATCAAAGTAATCGGTGTCGGTGGTGGTGGAAGCAATGCTGTTAACTACATGTACGAAAAGAAAATCAAAGATGTAGAATTCGCAGTTTGTAATACAGACAGACAGGCGCTGGCGAACAGTCCTGTACCTGTAAGAATACAACTAGGAGCTACACTTACTCAGGGCTTAGGAGCAGGAACGGATGCAACTAAGGGTAAGGAAGCAGCCCTGGAAACAATAGAGGAAATAAAAGCTTTATTAGGAGGTTCTACCCAGATGGTGTTTATCACTGCTGGTATGGGAGGGGGAACTGGAACCGGAGCTGCACCTGTCATTGCTCAGCTTGCAAAAGAAATGGGTAAGCTGACTGTAGCTGTGGTTACTGCGCCTTACACCTGGGAAGGACTTGATAAAAAAGAACAGGCGCTGGAAGGTATTGAACAGTTGAAGGAATTCAGCGATACAGTTTTGGTGGTGCTGAACGATAAGCTCGAAGAACTATACGAAGACATGACGCTTACCCAAGCCTTTGCGGAGGCGGATGGTATATTGCTGAATGCTGTCAAGAGTATATCTGAGATTATCACAACTAACGGAAACATCAATACAGACTTTAAAGATGTTGAGAAGGTTCTGAAAAGTGCGGGACAGTCGGTAATGGGAACATCAGAGGCATCCGGTACGGAACGTGCTCAGCTTGCTATTAAAGAGGCGTTGGATTCGCCATTGCTGAATGACCGTGATATTCGTGGAGCGAAGAGGATTCTGGTCACGCTTGCGACAAGTAAAAAGAAAGAGGCGACGATGAAAGAGCAGCGTGAGATATGGCAGTTTGTATTATCTCAGGTTGGTGGAGAAGCCCGTATGTTTAAGCTGGGAACGATTACAGACGATTCTCTTGGAGATAAACTGAGGGTTACCATTGTCGCAGCAGGTTTCGATAGCATTGAGTCTCCGATTCCGGGCATGCAGACAAAAAGCATGATGAAAGCAAATGAAGAGGCTGCGGCATACCCGGAGCCTCTTCAGGATGAATTTATGATGACTGCTGAAGTGGCAGGTACAAATACTGGTACAGTTGATATTGTGATGGATAATGAGGTATTGATACCTTCAGATGAAATCAATCATGTATCAATCATTGATTCCGATAGCGAAGAAGACTGGACCAATGAAGAATCTGAAAGAATGGATGCGATGATTAAATTCTTTAAGGAAGGCATCGTGAAATATACAGATCTGGAAGGGCCAGCGTATCGCAGAAGCCAGATTGAATTATGGAGGCGACCAGCAATTCCTGCGAATGAAATGGAACAACATTGGTTAAAATAAGAAAGAGGAGCCCCCAGGGCTCCTCTTTCTTATTTTAACCTTTCAGAATGAAATAATCTGTTCGGCTTGTATCTGGAGTAACTCATTATAAAGTGTGTTGGTAATAGTACCATCAGCGTAATGATTTTTAATTTGTGCCAACTTCACCCTTAGTGCAAGTGTGTTCATGCCCAGATAGCTGAAAACATCGTTTAAATGGCTCATGGCGATTGTTGCTCCCTGCGGGTTGGATGACAGGCCCACAAGTGCTGCTTTTTTATTTGTAAAGCTGTTGGGATAGGGCAAACCATCAATAAAGGCTTTTAATACACCGGGATAAGAACCATTGTATTCCGGGACAATAAATATGAATTTATCAGTTTTCTCCAGCAATGCTCTCAGTCCGTTAAACCCTTCACTCTTACCACTATTTTCGTACATAGCCGATACGGTGAAATCGTGTGGTAAATGAATAAGGTCAAGAATCATACTCGGGGTATCCAGCTTTGTCAGTAGGTTCTGATAATAGTCCGCAATCTTGCGGGACATTGAATTGGGCCGATTGGTACCCACTATAATTACGATATGCTGACTGGATATGCTCATTATTATGGCGATTGATTATCGCGTTATTTCCTATGTACATTTTAAAGGACTGGTAAAGAAACAATTTTTGGGCGAATATGTTTCAGTAAACCGGCTTGCTTTTAACCAGGTATGGCGGAATAAAAATGAATAACAGGTTACAGTTTCTTATTCCAGAACAATTATTGCTATATTTGACCCCTTAATTCATCATGAAAATGCTGTAAAGATCTGCTTTTGAGATCTTTAATGAAGTTGCTAACTCACATCATTATATGTCTTGGTTTATCCGAAAAGAAAAAGGTATTAGTACACCCACGGAAATGAAGCGTGAAGCTCCGGACGGGTTATGGTATCAGTGTCCTCAGTGTAAAAAAATAACGGCGACGCGGGAGCATAAGCTTAATGCGTATACCTGCCCACATTGTAACTATCACGACAAAATAGGATCCGACATATATTTCGAACTTCTGTTTGACGACAATAAGTTTACCGAACTGGACAAAGATTTAGTATCAGGAGATCCACTGAAGTTTGTAGATACAAAAGCCTATCCTGATCGTGTAAAGATGACCATTCAGAAAACGGGTTTGAAGGATGCTGTTCGTACAGGATACGGAAAAATGAACGATCTGGATATTGTCATCGCTTGTATGGACTTTAATTTTATAGGTGGTTCAATGGGTTCGGTAGTAGGCGAAAAGATAGCCCGTGCTATCAATTACGCTCTTAAAAAGAAAGTGCCGTTTTTGATGATATCTAAATCAGGTGGTGCACGTATGATGGAGGCGGGCTTTTCTCTGATGCAAATGGCCAAAACATCTGCGAGACTTGCTTTATTGTCAGAAGCTAAACTACCGTATATATCGTTGCTCACAGATCCTACCACAGGTGGTGTAACTGCTTCGTATGCAATGCTTGGTGATTTTAATATCTCAGAACCAGAAGCACTGATCGGTTTTGCCGGTCCTCGGGTTATCAGAGAAACGATTGGAAAGGATTTGCCCAAAGGCTTTCAAAGTGCTGAATTTGTTTTAGAACATGGTTTTCTTGATTTTATCGTAGATAGAAAAGACTTGAAAGATAAATTAAGCAGTCTTCTTACGATGCTGAAGTAATCATTTTGATATAGTATCAATATCAGCTGCGTAATCCATACTGAATGGGTTACGCAGTTTTGTTTTCTGGGCTATTCAAGAGTGCAAACAGAGAAAATCTATGCTGGTATACGTTGGTTGTGGTTGGATTTAAGTGTAGCATTCACATACCAGCACTAGAGAGCTAATACCAGGAAACGTTTTAACTACTTGGTATAGTTTTAGAAAACATTAATTTTACACCTCTTTAATTGAAAGAAGAATGTCAGAAAAGTTAGTTAAAAAAGTAGATATAAAGAATCGCAGAGCCTCATTCGAATATTTCTTTGTAGAAGAGTTTACTGCAGGTTTGGCGTTGACAGGAACAGAGATCAAATCGATCAGACAGGGTAAAGTGAATTTTCAGGATGCTTACTGTCTGTTTATGGATAATGAGTTGTATGTACGTAGTTTGCATATATCCCCTTATACAGAGGGTACGCACTACAACCACGATCCCATGCGTGATCGTAAATTACTTATTACAAAAAGAGAGCGAAAGCGATTGACAGAAAACCTGAAAGATCAGGGATTGACTATTATTCCAGTACGTCTATTTACGTCAGACAGGGGTTTTGCAAAACTGCATATTGCTCTTGCCAAAGGGAAAAAACTATATGACAAGCGCGATTCTATTAAGGAACGTGACGTGAAGCGTGAGACCGACAGAGCGGGTTATTAACACGTTTTGTTACATTTAGTAGGGTTTATTGAGCATATATACTGTATATCAGCGCCTTTGATGTTAAATTATTGATAATTTATGGATTTCTGTAATCACTATATTAGTTAAAAATTCATATATTGTCAGAATCAATTACCTCAAAGGCTTATGGGTAAAGTACTGGTTCTGAATCAAGATTACAGCGCGTTAAGTGTTTGCACAGTTCCGAAAGCGTTTTTGTTAGTTTTTATGAATAAGGCAGAAATGCTGGCCGAATCGTCCAGCGATTATCTGCGAACTGTCAGTACGGAATATCCGCTCCCTGTAGTCATCCGTCTTCATCGTTACATTCACCTGCCATACCGTGGTGTGGTAATGACCCGTCATAATATCTTTAAGAGGGATGGTAACCGGTGTCAGTATTGCGGAACACACGACAACCTCACCCTGGATCACGTGATACCTAAATCGCGTGGCGGAAAGACCAACTGGGACAACCTCTCAACAGCGTGCAAACGATGTAATTCCAAAAAAGGTGATCATACGCCTGAAGAAGCAGGCATGTTTCTGCGGCAACGACCTTTTCGTCCTTCATTTCTGATGTTTATCCGGGAATTTTCTGGCTTGGCCGATGAGAACTGGCTTCCATACCTGGGCTCTAAAGAGCGGGTAAGATCATAAAATTACGGCCAAAGTTTACTAAGGTCTTAAGAATCTGCACTTTTCCTTCGAAAATAGCTTGTACCTCTGTGTTTTAACCAAAGGAAATAGTACCTTTGCGCTCTATTTTTTTGACAATCATTTTTTAACAAGTTTCAGCTGTTTAGCTCGCCGGCTGATGTATCCCAGAGCAACAAGTCCTATTTATGTCTAAGGAAAAACAAACACAAACACTTCCTGATTTTGATTGGGAAAAAGCAGAAGACAAAGGTTTCGGTACAGGGTATTCGTCTGCAGACCGTACACGTCTTGAAGCAATGTACGAAACTACGATCTCTCCTGTTCAGGAAAAAGCAGTAGTAAAAGGTATCGTTGTTGGTATCACTGATCGTGAGGTGATTCTTAACATCGGTTTCAAATCTGATGGTATCGTTTCTTTCAACGAATTCCGTGATCTTCCAGGATTGAAGATTGGTGATGAAGTTGAAGTATATGTAGAGAATCAGGAAGATGCACAAGGTCAGCTTGTGTTGTCACGTAAAAAAGCGAAAGTTATCACTGCATGGGATAACATCCAGAAATCGTTTGACGAAGACGTGGTTATTGATGCTAACGTGAAGAGAAGAACGAAGGGTGGTCTTATTGTAGACATATTTGGCATCGAAGCTTTCTTGCCAGGTTCACAAATTGATGTGAAACCAATCCGCGATTTCGACATTTTTGTAGGAAAGCGTATGGAAGTAAAAGTTGTGAAAATCAATTATGCAAATGATAACGTAGTTGTATCTCACAAAATATTGATCGAGAAAGATCTTGAAGCACAACGTCAGCAAATCCTGAACAACCTTGAAAAAGGTCAGGTACTTGAAGGTGTAATCAAGAACATGACCAACTTTGGTGTGTTCATTGACCTTGGTGGTGTTGATGGTCTTCTTCACATTACAGATATTTCATGGGGTCGTATCAATCACCCATCTGACCTGCTTGCGCTTGATCAGAAATTGAACGTGGTTGTTCTTGACTTCGATGAAGAAAAGAAACGTATTTCTTTAGGTCTGAAACAACTTCAGTCTCATCCATGGGATTCTCTTGAAGAAGAAATTCAGGTTGGATCGAAAGTTACAGGTCGTATTGTTAACGTTGCTGATTACGGCGCGTTCCTTGAAATCAAACCAGGTGTTGAAGGTTTGATTCACGTTTCTGAAATGTCATGGTCACAGCACCTGCGCAATCCTCAGGAGTTTATGAATGTAAACGATGAGATCAGTGCAGTTGTTCTTACACTTGATCGTCAGGAAAGAAAAATGTCATTGGGTATCAAACAACTTACTGAAGATCCTTGGACACAAAGTTCATTGAAAGATAAGTATGCAATTGGTACTCGTCATAAAGGCGTTGTTCGCAACCTTACTAACTTCGGTTTGTTCATCGAGCTTGAAGAAGGTATCGACGGATTGGTACACGTTTCTGATTTGTCATGGACTAAGAAAATCAAACATCCTTCTGATTTCGTTAAAGTAAATGACGAGCTTGAAGTAGTAGTGCTTGAGCTTGATGCCGACAACCGTCGTCTTGCTTTGGGTCACAAACAACTTGAAGAAAATCCATGGGATACTTTTGAAACCATCTTTGCAGTTGGATCCGTTCACAAATCTACTATCGTAGCTAAAGGTGATAAGTTTGCTACACTTGAGCTTCCTTACGGAATTGAAGGTATTGCTGCAATCAAGAACCTTACGAAAGAAGACGGTACCGTTGCTGAAGCTGGAGAAAGCCTGGATTTCACAGTTCTTGAATTCCTGAAGGATGAAAAGAAAATTGTACTGACTCATTCAGAAGTGAAACCATCTGCAGCACCTGCAGTGGCTGAGAAGAAAGAAGAAAGAGCTCCTAAGGCAAATTCAACATCTTCTGCCAGCAAATCATCTTCGTCTGAATCTTCAAGCAAAGAAGGTGAAAAATCTACTTTTGGAGATTTGAGCGTACTTTCTGCTTTGAAAGAACAGTTTGAAGAAAACGAAAAGAAAGAAAAAAAATAATTTAAAGTTAGTGAGCGTGTGAAGTAGACAATTTTTTAATACTTTTGCACCCAGGTTGGCTAAGGCCTCAGGAATTAGCCAACCTGTTTTTAAATGGTTCCGTGGCCGAGTGGCTAGGCAGAGGTCTGCAAAACCTCGTACAGCGGTTCGAATCCGCTCGGAACCTCCATCAAGTTCAGCCCTGAATATGATGTTCGCCAGGCTGGATTTACTTCAAAAAATACCATTTGTAATGGGTCATATATGTGACCTGACAAATGGTATTTTTTTTTCTAAGTTGTTGAAAATCAATATATGACATATCTATTTATGACATTCGTCATTGTTTGCAAATTAGAAGAATTATAAATAAGAAGCACTCCCAAAATATCGCCAAAATACTTTTGTGGATAACCATTCGTACACTAGTTTTGTCTGTTGAAGAATAATGAATAGTTGATTATGTATATACCATTCCCAAAAAACTCTAAGTTTTGCTCCTTCATTAAGTGCTCAAACAGAATTGTAGCCATCATTTTGGCTATTATGCTGAGTACCCCGGTTTTACTAAGAGCTCAAGATACTACTGCATCAGTGGGCGGTGCTGCGGCGGCTCCTGAAGCTGCAGGTGGAGGAGATGTTGCAAAAGGTGAGTCGTTGTTTAAAAGTAATTGTGCTCAGTGTCACGCTGTAACAGATGAAAGAGTTGTTGGCCCGGGATTGAAAGGCTCTACTGATCGCCACGATATGGCATGGTTGGTTAAATGGGTCAGAAATTCACAGGCAATGATCGCTGCAGGTGATCCTTATGCGGTTAAGATATACAACGAGTATTCAAAGGCGCAGATGACAAGTTTTCCGAATTTGTCAGAAGATGATATCAAAAGCATTTTTGCTTATGTAGATCAGGCTGCTGCTGCACCTGCGCCTACAGCGGCAGGTGCTGATGGTGCTGCTGCTGCTGCTGCCGGCGGTGCTGCAGACTCAGGTCCTTCAGACTTATTTATGATTGTTATTGTTGCACTTGTTGTAGTAATGCTTCTGGTGCTTGGTGTTCTGCTTGTTATTGTGTCTCTGTTATCCAAGGCTGTGGCTGGTGGAGCAGAAGTAGAGCCGAAAGTCGACTTCATGACGCGTTTAGGTAACTCTCTCAAAAACATTTCAAAAGATCCATCAATTCGTTCCGCAACCATTTGGGTTTTTGTTTTACTTGTTTTGAAAGCAACCATCGACGGAGCATTTAATGTAGGTGTGCAACAAGGTTACGCGCCAAAGCAGCCTATATCATTCTCTCATAAGTTACATGCGGGTGAATATAAGATCGATTGTAACTATTGCCATACTGGTGTAAACCGGGGTAAGTCGGCACATATTCCTTCGGCGAACATCTGTATGAACTGCCACGGTGTGATCAAAAAAGAATCACCTGAAATTCAGAAAATTTATACTTCCATTGAAAATAACCAGCCTATTGAATGGGTTCGTGTTCACAACTTGCCGGATCTTGCTTATTTCAATCATGCCCAGCACGTTAACGTAGGTGGAGTAGAGTGTGAAAACTGCCACGGTGATGTTGCTCAAATGGAAGTAATTCAGCAGCGCAACTCTCTTACAATGGGATGGTGTATTGACTGTCACCGTAAAACAGAGGTTAATACAAAAGATAATCAGTATTATGACAAGCTGGTTCAGTTACATGGCACTGAAAGTAAAGAGGCATTAAAAGTTGCTGACATAGGTGGTTTGGAATGTTCTAAATGCCACTATTAATCAATATAAAATACTACAGGAATACGACTCATTTGTATTGAATAGTTTTATGGAAAATACTAATAAAAGATACTGGCGGGGAATTGAAGAGCTGCGAAATGATGAGAAATTTGTTAAAAATGCAGCATCTGAATTTGCCGATGGCCCAACTGAAAGTCAGTATGAGAGTTTGGTAGATGGAGTTGGTACCCATCGCCGTGATTTCTTAAAAGTTTTGGGGTTTGGTATGGCAGCTGTTTCTCTTGCTGCTTGTGAAGCTCCTGTTAAAAAGGCAATACCTTACGTAAATAAGCCTGAGGGTGAATTCCCTACGATATCCAATTGGTATGCTTCCACGTATTCTGAAGGTGGAGATTATGCCAGTATTCTTGTTAAAACCCGTGAAGGCCGGCCTGTTAAAATAGAAGGCAATTCTTTGGGGCAGGCATCGGGCGGTGTTAGCGCTCGTGTACATGCTTCTCTTCTGGGACTGTATGATAATGAAAAACTGAGAGGCCCCAAAAAGGGTGAAGATACTAAGGTGGCATGGGATGCAGTTGACAAGGAAATACTTAGTCAGCTAAAATCTGTTGCAGCAAAAGGTGGCGCAATCCGCATTGTTTCTCCAACGATTTTAAGTCCTTCTACAAAGTCAGTAATCGCTGATTTTACAGCAAAGTATCCAACTACCAAGCATATTGTCTATGATGCCAACTCTTCCTCAGCTATATTGAAAGGTAATGAGTTGTCGTTTGGAAAGTCTGTTCTTCCGGCGTATGATTTCAGCAAAGCGAAAATGATCGTAGGTATCGGAGCTGATTTTCTGGGTACTTGGATATCTCCTGAAACTTACTCTGTGCAATTTGCACGCACACGCTCAGTAAGCAGTGCGAAGGATGGTAAAAAGGAAATGTCGCGTCTGTATCAGTTCGAGTCGACCATGTCACTGACTGGCTCTAATGCAGATTATCGTACATCTGTAAAGCCATCACAACTTGGACTGGTTGTGACATCACTTTACAATAAAGTTGCAGCAAAACTTGGAGGGCAGTCTCTATCTGCGCCAGCGCTGGATGTAAACAACCTTGACAAGGCTGCTAATGAACTGGTGAAAGCCAAGGGGGAGGCACTTGTTGTTTGTGGTGTGAATGATCCTGCGGTTCAGGTTATTGTAAACGCCTTGAACGCTTTGTTGGGAAGCTACGGGACTACGATCGATATCGACAATCCTGTGTATTTCCGCCAGGGTGATGATGTTGCAATGAATGGCTTCGTAGACGAGGTTAAAGGAGGAAGAGTTGATGCCGTTATTTTATACGGTGCTAATCCGGTTTATGATCATCCACGTGGAGCAGAGCTTGCTGCTGCGCTTCCTAAGGTTGCATTGAGTGTTTCATTCAATGATAGGGCTGACGAAACCTCTTCTCTTTTCAAATACATTCTTCCTGCTCCTCATTATTTGGAATCATGGAATGATGCTGAGCCAAAAGCTGGATTATTCAGTCTTGCTCAACCAACGATAGGTTTGATATTTAATACAAGACAGGCGCAGTCGAGCTTGTTGAAATGGGCAGAACTTCCTTCTGACTTCCATGAGTACATGAAAGCGTTCTGGCGTAAAAATGTATATACGCAAGGTGGAACCGGGGATTTCGAGAAATTCTGGGTGAAATCATTACATGATGGTGTTTTTGCAACCAATCGTGCAGTAGTTGCTTCTGCAGCTTCATTTGCAGGAGATCTTGCTTCAGCTGGTGCAGCGGTAGGGAAAAAATACAAGGCGTCTGCTTCGGGAATTGAACTGGTCATTTTCGAGAATGTAGGAATAGGAAATGGTGCCGTTGCAAATAATCCTTGGCTTCAGGAGTTTCCTGAGCCTATTACCAAAGCTTGTTGGGACAACCACGCTGGTATATCTCAAAAGACTGCTACAGAACTTGGCGTTGCTCAGGGAGATGTGGTTAAGGTTGATCTCAAAGGGAAATCGATTGACGTTCCGGTAATCATTCAGCCAGGTCTTGCAGCAGGTACCGTTGCGATTGCAATAGGTTATGGTCGTGAGAAAGCAGGTAAATCTGCCAACGGTGTTGGTAAGAATGTTTATCCGCTTGCTGCTTTTAGTGAAGGTTTTCTTTCATTTACTCCTGGTGAAGTAACAATATCGAAAACGGGTGAAACCAGAGAGATCGCGCAAACTCAGACGCACAATACGGTAATGAATCGTAAGTCGGTATTGCAGGAAACGGTGCTTGCACAGTTCCAACAAGATCCGATGGCTGGTCGTTTCGTACCAAAAATACCAACTTCTGAAGGTTCGGTAGACGCTACAGATCTTTCGCTTTGGAATGGACACCAATATAAAAATCACTCATGGGGAATGGTCATTGACCTGAACACATGTTTTGGTTGCGGATCATGTGTAATCAGCTGCCAGGCAGAAAACAACATTCCTGTTGTAGGTCGTCAGGAGGTGATTAACGCCCGTGAAATGCACTGGTTAAGAATTGACCGGTATTACAGCAGTGATGCTGATGTAGAAGACTTGAGAGGATTGGAAATTGCGTCTGAGAATCCGGAGGTTACATTCCAGCCTATGCTTTGCCAGCACTGTAACAACGCTCCATGTGAGACTGTTTGTCCGGTACTAGCTACTACGCATAGCTCTGAAGGTTTAAATCAGATGGCTTACAACCGTTGTGTAGGTACTCGTTACTGTGCAAATAACTGTCCTTATAAAGTACGTCGTTTCAACTGGTTTAAATACTTTGATAACGACAATTTTGATTACGCATTCAATAATGACCTTGGTAAAATGGTCATTAACCCGGATGTAACAGTTAGATCAAGAGGGGTTATCGAAAAATGTTCGTTCTGTGTACAGCGTATTCAAGAAGGTAAACTTACAGCAAGAAAAGAAAGAAGACGGGTTGAAGATGGCGAAATCACAACGGCATGTTCGCAATCATGCCCAACGAATGCTATTACTTTCGGTGACATGAATGATCCGGAAAGCAAGATATCTCAATTGCTTACCGAAGAGCGTGAAGGAAGAGCATTCCACATGCTTGAAGAGATCAACGTGCGTCCACAGATTTCTTACCTGACTAAGGTTCGTAACAAAGACGTGGCAGCGAAAGTTGAAGCGAAGAAGGAACACGCTTAATTTCTGTATAGATAGTATTAATTTGAAGATTAAATCATTATAAATTAGAGTAGTATGCATGTTACTTCACCCGTGAGAGAACCCCTTGTACAAGGTGGGAAAACGTACGCAGACGTAACGGAGGATATATGCCGCCACGTAGAAGGAGCTCCTACCAAAGAATGGAAAATTGCATTTGGTATCTCTCTTTTGGTTCTGGCCTATGGTACCGTATGTTTGGCATGGACCTGGTGGGAAGGCCTCGGAGTATGGGGATTAAATAAAACCGTAGGTTGGGCATGGGATATCACCAACTTCGTATGGTGGGTAGGTATCGGTCACGCCGGAACACTTATTTCTGCGATTCTTTTACTTTTCCGTCAGAAGTGGAGAACATCTATCAACAGAGCTGCGGAAGCGATGACAATCTTCGCAGTTATATGTGCAGCATCATTCATCCTGATGCACATGGGGCGTCCGTGGATGGCTTACTGGGCACTTCCGCTACCAAACGTATTCGGATCTCTTTGGGTTAACTTTAACTCACCTCTTGTTTGGGACGTTTTCGCAATCAGTACCTATTTCTCTGTATCACTTGTATTCTGGTATATTGGTCTTATTCCTGACCTTGCTACAATCCGTGACCGCGCAACCAGTAAAGTTTCGCGCTTCATGTATGGAACATTTGCAATGGGCTGGGACGGATCAGCTAAAACCTGGTCTCGTTACGAATACATCAGCTTAATTCTTGCTGGTCTTTCTACTCCGCTTGTACTTTCTGTACACACGATTGTAAGTATGGACTTTGCAACTTCGGTAATTCCGGGATGGCATACGACTATCTTCCCCCCGTACTTCGTTGCAGGTGCTATTTTCTCAGGTTTTGCTATGGTACAAAACCTGATGTTGATTACACGTGTAGTATACAGACTTGAAGATTACATTACCCTTGAGCACATTGAGACGATGAACAAGGTAATTACGCTGACAGGTTCTGTAGTGGGTGTGGCTTATATTACTGAGTTCTTTATTGCATGGTATAGTGGTGTGGAATATGAATATTATGCATTCTATAACCGTATGACAGGACCTTATTGGTGGGCATATTGGGCGATGATGACATGTAATGTAATTTCTCCACAGCTATTCTGGTCTCGTAAACTGCGTCGCAGCATTACATTTACATTCTTTATCTCAGTTGTGGTTAACATCGGTATGTGGTTTGAACGTTTCGTAATTATTGTTACTTCTCTTCACCGCGACTATATACCTTCAAGCTGGGCGATGTTCTCACCAACACGTTATGATATAGGTGACTACATCTTCTCATTCGGTCTTTTCTTCACACTGTTCCTGCTGTTCTCTAAATATCTGCCGGTTGTCAATATGGCTGAAGTTAAAGCGGTAATCCGTTCTACTTCTGCTCAGTTGCCTAAGAAAGTAGGAGGAGTTGCTAAAGTAAGAAATCGTGGAGCTGCGGAGCCGGCTTTTAATAAAGATAGCGAGTAGATCTAACCGTAATAGTCGAGAAAGAATTTAACATTAGTATTAATATATGGCAGAGTTAACTGGTAAATATTTAGTTGGTGTCTATGACGACGACGATATCGTTTTACATGCGGTGCCACGTTTGAGAAAGGCTGGAATAAAAATCCAAGAAGTATATTCTCCTTTCCCTATACATGGTCTTGACGATGCATTGGGTCACCCGAGAACCAGAATTGGTATAGCTGCATTTATGTTTGGTGTAACAGGTTGCTGCGTAGCCTTAACACTGATGATCTGGACCATGGGATTTGATTGGCCTATGATTATTGGTGGTAAAGATTCGATATCTATTCCAAATTATATTCCTATCACATTTGAGTTGACAGTACTTTTCACCGCATTCGGTATGGTAACAACGTTCTTTATATCGAACGGTTTAAGTCCGGCTGCTCATAATCACAAAAGATTTGACGTAAGATCAACGGATAATAAATTTGTGATGGCAATTGACATGGGAAGAAATTCTATGTCGGAAGAGGAAATCACACGCGCACTGAAAGACAGTGGTGCTGAGGAAGTAAATATCAGACAATTTTAATGTTTGAAAGATGAAATTGAGAAATTTATATAAGTTTTCGGGTACACTTCTGTTTATGGCAGTGCTTGCAATGGCAGGCTGTCAGCGTGATCCGAACGATCCGGGAAAAGAGTATGCACCTAATATGTACCTTCCTGTAGGTTATGAACCATATAAGCAGGAAAAGGCGAATCCAATCAATCCGCAGGGACTTACTATGAGACTGCCGGTTGAAGGAACAGTTGCTCGTCGTAATTATAAAACTTCCTTTGGAGACGGAGATTCTGCTCAGGTTGATTTGATGGTCTACAACATTCCTGCTGATAGCATCGCAATTGCAGAGAAAGTGTTGAAGAACCCAATTCCTTTGAATGAAAAGACATTGGCGGAGGGAAAGATCATGTACGAAAGATATTGCCAACATTGCCATGGTGCAAGTGGTGCCGGAGATGGTAAAGTAGCCGGTATGTACAAAGGTGTTCCTAACTATTCAAGCGATGCTTACAAAGGAATGAATGAAGGACATATCTTCCATGTAATTACGCATGGAAAGGCAAGGATGTGGCCTCACGGCTCACAAATTAATCCGGAGGAGCGGTGGAAGATTGTACATTATGTACAGAAACTGCAAAAAGGAGCTTAATTCAATTTGATAACTGAGTAATAATAATTTATAATGGCATCAGCACATTCGATTCCTTCTATTGAAGAACGGTTTGAATTTACTTCGGGGGCTAAGAGAAACTTAATCATAGGTGGGGCCGTCGGTGTTGCTCTGATCGCACTGGGCGCTTATCTGGCTGCCAGCGGTGGGGGTCATCATGAAGTAGCTCATGGAGCAGAACACGCTGCATCGGCAATAGCACATCCAACTCCGGAAAATGCTTCCAAAGTACATGTTGCAGCTGAAGCAGGTCATCATGCGAAAGGATTGGGCGCGCGTATCTGGGCAAATCTCTGGGTAAACGCTGTATACTTTACGGGTATATCTGTGATTGGTATGTTCTTTATCTCATACAACTATCTTGCGCAAGCGGGTTGGTCTGCAGTGTTTAAAAGAATTCCGGAAGCGCTTCCAGCATTTCTTCCGTTTACAGGGATTATTATGTTAATCACCTTTTTCATGGGTGGTCATGACTTATTTCACTGGACGGATTCAAGCCTTTACGAAGTAGGTGGCCCACATTATGATCCGATTATTGCTGGTAAACAAGGTTTTTTAAATACACCATTCTTCGTAATACGCCTGGTTCTCTATTTTGTACTTTGGTACGGAATGTGGAGAGTAATACGTAATTATTCGTTGCAGGAAGATGAAATCGGTGGAACTGAGCTATATGACAAATCTATACGTTTAGGTACTGCTTTCCTTGTAGTATTTGGTGTTACTTCATCTACATCTGCTTGGGACTTTGTCATGTCGATTGACACCCACTGGTTCAGTACAATGTTTGGTTGGTATACATTGGCAAGCTGGCACGTGGCTGGTCTGGCTGTGATTACACTGACAATCGTTATGTTGAGAGAACGCGGATATTTGCGTGCTGTGAATTCCAGTCACCTGAGAGATTTGGGTAAGTTTGTTTTTGCTTTCAGCATTTTCTGGACATATGTTTGGTTTGCACAATTCTTACTTATCTACTATGCCAACATGCCGGAAGAAACGATCTATTATATCGAGCGTTTCAGAGGATATGAAGGTTTCTTCAAAGCTCCTTTCTTTATTACTTTGATCCTTAATTTCTTCTTGCCATTCCTTATATTGATGACAAGAGATGCAAAGGCAACACACTCTATTTTGAAAGTGGCTTGCTGGTGTGTTATCATTGGTCATTACATGGATTTCTATACCAACATTATGCCTGGAACAATGGGTGCAAGTGCTGGATTCGGACCATTAGAATGGGGTTTCTTCGTCGTATTCCTTTGTGCATTCGGATATAGCATAGCATCTCAACTGGAAAAAGCAAATCTGATACCAAGACATCACCCCATGTTGGAGGAGTCATTACATCACGATATAGCTTAATTCGCAAAACTGTTAATTTATCATGTATTATATCATCGCATTAGTTGCTCTTGTTTTTGTGGTTCTCACAGGTATTGTGATTTCCAGACTCCAAGGTGTTATCAAGAGTGTAAAGAAAGAGGAGACTCCGGACGCTGTTCCTGCCGGAAATAAAGTAAATGGAGCTTTGTTTATTGTTATACTTGTTTTGGGAGGGATTGCTATAACGTGGTCTTATCTGCATGCAAGAGAATTCTTCCTTCCGGAAGCTTCTTCCATTCACGGAAGAAGAACTGACGATTTGTTCTGGTTCTCTATGGGAGTGCTTACCATTCCTTTTATTTTGGTAAACTTCCTGATATTCTTCTTTGCATGGAAGTATCAATACAAAAAGAATCACAGAGCTTCTTTTTATCCTGACAACCACAAGCTCGAACTGATTTGGACAATTATTCCGGCGATCGTAATGGCGCTTCTTGTATTTACAGGATGGAAAGCATGGTCGGATATCACGTCTGAAGCTCCAAGGGATGCAGAAGTTATTGAGATCACAGGTAAGCAATTCAACTGGATTGTTCGTTACGGAGGTGTGAATGATAACAAACTTGGTAACTACAATTACAAACTGATTGATGCCCAAAATGAAGTAGGTATAGATTTGTCAGATGAGAACTCGTTTGATGACTTCCAGAATCCTACGGAAATGCACATTCCTGTTAACAGACCAGTACTTTTAAAAATTCGTGCACGTGATGTAATTCATAGTGTTTTTATTCCTCACATGAGGGTTAAAATGGATGCTGTACCGGGTATGCCAACTAAGTTTTGGTTTGTTGCTGATAAAACTACGGCGCAAATGCAGTCAGAGTTGAATGATCCTAATTTCAAGTATGAAATTGCTTGTACTGAGATTTGTGGTCAGGGACACTTTTCAATGAAGATCAATTTGGTAGTAGACGACGAGGAGAGTTATAAAAAGTGGTGCTCAGAACAGTCTACTTTCTTACAGACATATCCAGAATACCTGGCTAAGGTACCAGATAATCTTAAGGCAAAGGCAATGAAAGGTTTACCGGAAACAACTACTGCACCAGCAGATAGCTCGGCTTCCGGAAGTGTGGGGGGTGTAAGCGCGGGTAGCAGTATCCGTTAATAGTAATAATCTAAAAATATCTTATAGTTATATGTCAGCTGTTGAAGGAATGGATACCGGCCATGTCGATGCACACGATCATCACCATGAGTCTCAAAACTTCTGGCAGAAGTATATCTTCTGTGAAGACCACAAAATTATCGCGAAGCAATACCTGATTACGGGGATTATCTGGGCAGTTGTAGGTATATCGATGTCTATTATTTTCCGTATCCAGTTGGGTATGCCTGATTCCAACCTATCCTGGTTAAAACCTATATTGGGAGGATGGATCAGCGATAGCGGGAAATTGGATCCGAACTTTTATCTGGCTTTAGTTACAATGCACGGTACCATTATGGTATTCTTTGTATTGACTGCCGGATTGAGTGGTACTTTCAGTAACTTCCTTATTCCCCTTCAAATCGGTGCACGTGATATGGCATCCGGTTTTATGAATATGCTGTCTTACTGGTTCTTTTTTCTTGCCAGTATCATTATGTTCGCATCGTTATTTCTGCAAGCAGGTCCTGCAGCGGGTGGTTGGGTAATTTATCCGCCTTTGAGCGCCTTGCCTCAGGCTCACCCTGGTTCAGGAATGGGGATGACTTTGTGGTTAACCAGTATGGCTTTCTTTATCGTGTCACAGCTGTTGGGTGGTATTAACTACATTACGAGTATAATTAACTTGAGAACAAGGGGTATGTCTTTTGATCGTCTTCCTTTGACGATCTGGTCATTCCTTATTACAGCAGTGTTGGGTCTTATTTCTTTCCCAGTATTGTTATCTTCAGTATTGTTGCTGATTATGGATCGTCACTTCGGAACGAGTTTTTATCTTTCGGATATCTATATCAATGGTGAAGCTTTGCCGAACGTAGGTGGTAGTCCAATCTTGTTCCAACACTTATTCTGGTTCCTGGGTCACCCTGAAGTATATATTGTATTGTTACCAGGTTTGGGTATTACTTCTGAAGTAATCGCTACTAATTCTCGTAAGCCAATCTTTGGATACCGCGCTATGATCGCATCTATGTTAGGTATTGCATTCCTGGCGTTCATCGTATGGGCTCACCACATGTTTGTAACAGGTATGAATCCGTTCCTTGGATCTGTATTCATGTTCCTGACACTGATCATTGCTGTACCATCTGCAGTAAAAGGGTTTAACTACATTACTACATTGTGGAAGGGTAACATCGTGTTTACTCCTGGTATGTTGTTCTCAATAGGTTTGGTTTCTCTGTTTGTATCCGGAGGTCTTACCGGGATCATTCTAGGAAACAGCGCACTGGATATCCAATTACATGATACCTATTTCGTAGTAGCTCACTTTCACCTTGTAATGGGAGCGGCATCTGCATTTGGGTTGTTTGCAGGGGTATACCACTGGTTCCCTAAGATGTTTGGCCGTATGATGAATCCGACACTTGGTCAGATCCACTTCTGGTTTACTTTTATAGGTATTTATCTGGTTTTCATACCAATGCACTATGTGGGTATAGCGGGTTTCCCTCGTAGATATTACCAGTTCACAAGCTACGACTTTACGCACAAGTTTATGGACATGAACATGTTCATATCTGTCGCAGCGATATTCTCATTCCTTGCACAGTTTATTTTCCTTTGGAACTTCTTCTATAGTATTTTCAAGGGCAAGAGAGCTCCTCTTAACCCATGGAGATCGAATACGCTTGAATGGACAACGCCTGTTGAGCCGGTACACGGTAACTGGGTTGGTGAAATACCTGCTGTATATCGTTGGTCTTACGACTATAGTAAACCAGGTGCTAAGGAAGACTTTATTCCACAAAATATACCTTATTCTCAGACACTGGAATCCAATTTCCCACATGAGAATGAACTGATCGCGACGGAGAAATTAATCGAGGCGCAGAATTTTAATGACCAGTTCAACGCACATTGATTTTAAAGCCAGCCGGAAATTTCGCCGGCTGGCTTTAAATACTGTTATTTCGCTGTATCTGGTGATTATTGCCGGAGGAGTTGTGAGAAGTACGGGTTCTGGAATGGGTTGTCCCGACTGGCCAAAGTGTTTTGGGCAATGGGTTCCTCCAACTGAACTTTCCCAGCTTCCAGCAGATTACAAGGAAATTTACGGGGCTAAGCTGAAAGGTGAAGTAGAGTTCAACGTAGTAAAGACCTGGACGGAGTATGTAAATCGTCTGGTGGGAGTTGTGACAGGAATCATGATTTTTCTGACTCTGCTGGCCTCTATTCCATATCTCAAAGCGGGCTATGGAAAAATATTCTACTACAGCCTGTCAGCTTTTATCTTAGTAGGAATTCAGGGATGGTTGGGAGCAAAGGTTGTTGCCACTGAGTTAATGCCGGGAATGATTACGGTACATATGTTATTGGCTATAGTCATAGTCTTCATATTGTTGTATTTATTTACGTGGTCATCCTTTTCAGTCGGTTCGTTCAAATCTGACAGCAATAAGCCTGTATTAAATAAGCTGGGTTTATTAGTTCTTACATTATCACTAGTACAAATTGTACTCGGAACGCAGGTTCGGGAGAATATGGATGAAGTGATTCATTCGCTAGGATACGGAGCAAGAGAGGAGTGGATTGACCAGCTTGGAACAGGATTTTATATTCACCGGTCATTTTCAATATTGGTAGTTTTAGCTAATTTTTATTGGCTTTATCAGGTTGAGAAAAGTGTAGCAGACAGCAGGCTGAAAAAATTTGTTAAAGGATGCCAGCTTGTATTGCTATTGGAATTGTTATCAGGAATTACCATGGCTTATTTTGGAGTTCCGCCGTTTGCACAGCCTATGCATTTGACAATGGGTATTCTGTTAATTGGAATACAATATGTGATCTGGCTGTTGATCAATGAGAATAAGTTTTTAGTAAAAAGGAGTTTGGTGTAACAGGATAGGAGAAAGAGAAGTGAGTAAAATAATGACATCATCAATAACGGAAGTAGCTTTCGGTGATAGACTGAGGATAGGTTTTGAGTTACTTAAATTCAGACTGGCATCTTTGATCGCTTTCTCCGGTGCTATGGGCTACTGTCTCGGTGCGAAGGAAGTTGTTTGGACAAAATTAGTTCTCTTCGTGATAGCGTCAATCGGAATTACCGGTGCAGCAAATATAATCAATCAGATCCTTGAGAAGGATACTGACAGAATGATGAAAAGGACAGCGTCGCGTCCTTTACCAAGCGGAAGAATTTCAGTGAATGAAGCTATCACATTGTGCATAGTTCTGGCTGTTGTATCGCTTTTCATATTTGTATCTGTTTTTAATGTAATTACCGGACTGATTTCTTTGCTTTCTCTGGTGTTATACGGATTTGTATATACACCCTTGAAAAAGGTAGGCCCGATAGCAGTTTTTGTAGGGGCATTTCCGGGAGCATTCCCTCCAATGATTGGATGGCTTGCAGCTACGAATCAATTCGGACTAGAACCAGGAATTTTGTTCGCCATTCAGTTTTTCTGGCAGTTTCCTCATTTTTGGGCTATTGCCTGGGTTTTGGATGAAGATTACAAAAGAGCAGGGTTCAAATTGCTTCCTGCGAAGGGATTGAAAGATGCAGATTCTGCACTGCAGATGATGATCTATACATTGTTTTTGTTGCCTATAGGCTGGTTGCCATATGAGTTAGGAATGACAGGTATCAATTCGGCATTTGTAGCGACAATTTTCGGAGTGCTTTTTTTAGCACAAACTTTCCACCTGATGCGAAAGTGTACGGATAAAACGGCACGTCAGCTTATGTTTGGATCATTTATATATTTACCTATCGTTCAGATAGCTTTTTTGTTGGATAAACTGTGATATAAGATTTTAAGAGAGATGGAAAATATTCAGCAGGTCAATATAGATAGAGAGCCTAAAGTGCCTTTGGCGATGGACCCTATCAAATTTATTTTATGGTTATTTCTGGTTAGTATCATTATGTTATTTGCTTCTCAAACCAGTGCTTATCTGGTGAGAAGGGCTGAGGGTAACTGGCTTGAGTTTGAAATGCCTGTGATTTTTTGGTACAGTAGTGCTGTTTTAATAGCAAGTAGTGTAGCTATGCACTGGGCTTATCTGTCTGCAAAAAAAGATCAGTTCAAACAATTGAAGATGGCAATTTCTATTACATTTGTGCTGGGTCTTCTTTTTCTTTGGATGCAGTTTGAAGGATGGAAGCAACTGGTGGCGATGAATGTATATTTTGTAGGAAACCCATCAGGCTCGTTTTTTTATGTGTTTACAGGACTGCACGGTTTTCACATCATCACTGGTTTAATAGTGCTGATCACTGCTCTGACTGCAGCGTTTCGTTTGAATGTTCATTCTAAGAATCTGAGAAGAATTCAGATATGTACCACTTATTGGCACTTTCTAGATATTCTCTGGTTATACCTTTTTGTTTTTTTATTGACTTTTAATTGATAATTTTTCACCAATGGCTGCACATGTAACAACACCTGGCTCGGTAGAACCCAAAATGTGGATGGGAGGTATTGAGCCTATGAAAGCGAGTTACGGTAAACTAATGATGTGGTTTTTCCTCATTTCAGATACTTTTACTTTCTCTGCCTTATTGGTGGCGTATGGGTATCAGAGATTTAGTTTTCCCGCGTTTTCAGGTGATTTTGCTGACTTTACGTTTTCTAATTTATACTGGCCAATTCCTGAAAAGGTATATGAGGCGGTTCCGTTTTTACATGGAATGTCACTGCCTTTGGTATTTGTGGGTATCATGACTTTCATACTTATCGCAAGTAGTGTAACGATGGTATTGGCAGTAGAAGCAGGACACCGTATGGATCGTGCAAGTGTTGAAAAATATATGCTTTGGACTATCCTGGGTGGTTTTACGTTCCTAGGTTGCCAGGCTTGGGAATGGGCTCACTTTATTCATGGGACTGATTCGGGATCTGTTTTTACAGTAATCGAGAACGGAGTTGAAGTCACCAAAACAGTATTTGGGGCTAATCTGACAGAGAACCAGTATGGTCCTCCGGCATTTGCTGATTTCTTCTTTTTTATTACCGGGTTCCACGGAACGCACGTATTCAGTGGTGTGATTTTGAATATCCTGATTTTCTTCCGTGCAGCAACAGGTCTTTATGACAGACGCGGTAGCTACGAAATGGTTGAAAAGGTTGGTTTGTACTGGCACTTTGTAGACCTTGTTTGGGTATTTGTATTTACATTCTTTTATCTGGTTTAGTCGCACGGAAACCTCTTAATATTTAGATATCATGTCAGAAGTTCATCATATACATAATCAGGATCCTAATGCAGGTGCTGAACAACGCAAAGCAATCTGGAAAACGTTCTGGATCCTGTTGATTCTTACCGCGCTGGAATTCCTTATTGCATTTACTGTTCCTCACGGTGTATTGAAGATTAGTATCTTCATCGTAATGACTATCGTGAAAGCGTTCTATATCGTGGGTGAGTTTATGCACTTAAAACACGAATCAAAGTCTTTGATATGGTCCATACTGGTACCAATATTATTTGTAGCATGGTTAATCCTTGCGCTTCTGCTTGAAGGACAGGCTATCTACGACGCCATCTTTGGTTAAGAATAAATGATAAAAAAATATGTCAAGGCCGGATTACTGATTGTAACATTAGTAATACCGGCTTTGGTTTTTGGCTTCCTGAGGTTCTTTACAACGAACCATTATAATATTCCCTATTTCCATCCGGTTAAAGATTCAGCTGGTGTGGTTTCGATCATTAAGGGTGATACCATCTTTTACGCTTTGCCTGATATTGCTGGCTACAGCTTTAATAATAAGCTTACCGTAGTAAGTTATTTTGGCAGGAATTGTGAGGATAGCTGTGAAGTGATGCGTGATAATCTGGATAGAATTTATGGACTCAGAGAGGGAATCAAAGACTTGAATCTGATGTTGGTAAGTGATACGATAATTAATCTAGGGAAAGATTGGAAAGAGGGTGTGCAGATTGTCACCTTGAACAAGGTGGAGCAGACCAATATTTTGAAATGGGATTATACGGACATTGCTAAAAGTGCCAGAGGTGAGCAGGAGACGAAATGGCTGTTGGTCGACAAGGATGGGCACATCAGAGGATATTACAACGGAGCCAGCCGTGAAGAGACGGATCGGTTAATGGCGGAAATAAAAATTTTAGATTTAGGCGAAAAAAGAGGTTTGGTGAAATAGGTTATGGCGACATTAATGCTTGATAAGGATCAGAAGAAGTACGAGCGCATCATCAATATACTTGCTATAGCTATTCCTGTAGCCGTGGCAGCCATATTGGGTATCAGACAAAAGGTAGAGCTTGGTGAGTGGACGAGGGTCCTTCCGCATGTGATAGGAGTTATTAACTCACTTACTGCTATATGCCTTATTGCAGGCTATTACCATATCAGAAGAGGAAATGTAAACGGACACCGACAAATGATGACCGCAGCTTTTGGTTTGGGAGCTGTCTTTCTGGTTTGTTATGTACTTTACCACATTTCTAATCAGTCTACTCCATTTGGAGGTGAAGGAGCAATTCTACGTTTTACTTATTACTTTTTATTGATTTCGCATATTTTGTTATCGATCGGGGTAGTTTGGTTCGTGCTCAGAGCGGTCTATTTTGGCTATACCAATCAATTACCTCAACATAGGAAAGCAGTGAAATTTGCTTTTCCGATATGGTTATATGTAAGTATCAGCGGGGTAGTTGTATATTTGATGATAAGTCCATATTACGTATGAAAAAGATAGCTGTTTTATTCGGAATGCTGGCCATGCTGGTATTGACATCTGCTGATTCCTGGGCTCAGTGTGCTATGTGCCGTGGCTCTGTGGAAAGCACGATCGGAAACGGAAGAAATAATGTAGGAGTGGGGTTGAATACAGGTATTGTGTATTTGTTTGTCATGCCATACCTGATTGTAGCAGTAATTGGATACCTCTGGTACCGTAATAGTAAAAGGGATCAGGCAGCGCGTGATTTTATCAACTCACGGGTTAAACATGCCTATTCTCAAAATTAGTTTATCACCACCATGAATATGTATGAGGCGGAATCGGAAACGGTTTCGCCTTTTTTGTTAGTAATGTCTATGAAAATATTCATGTAAAGTAGGGTAAGAAATTTGGACCGTGTCTTTAAATGAAAAAAATGTTTACAATGCGTATTAAAATCCTTTTATGCCTGTGTTGCTTTGCATGGAATGCAAACGCACAGAATATTTCAACCGCGAAGCCCTGGACTTATTGGTGGTGGATGGGTAGTGCTGTCAAAAAACAAGACATCAAGGTCCAGTTGGAAACTTTCAAAAAGTCGGGTTTGGGGGGAGTTCATATCATCCCTATTTATGGTGCAAAAGGAGCGGAAAAAGACTTTATTCCATTCTTAAGTCCTAAATGGTTAGAGATGATGGAATACACAATAGAGCAAGGTAAGAGGTTAGAATTGGGCGTTGATATGACCACAGGAACCGGCTGGCCATTTGGAGGACCTAACGTTACTCCTGAACTGGGTGCAATGCAGATGGAGGTTGCCGATGGTGCCCCAACTGTAAAGAATACCAAACAAATGGTGAAACGAGCTGCACCGGGTGGCGAAGGATTGGTATTTAATCCGTTTCACAAATCTGCAATGTCTCAATATCTGACTCGATTTGATTCTGCATTTTCGACTGTAAAACAGAAGCCGAGATCGATGTATATGGATTCCTACGAAGCCTATGGTGCTAACTGGACAGAGGATTTTCTAAGCGAATTTCAGAAAAGAAGAGGATATGACCTCAGGCCCAATCTGGCTTTACTAAAAGATTCGGTTAATAAGGAAAATGCACAATTGGTGAGAATCGATTATCAGCAAACGTTGGCTGAGCTCTTACGGGAGCGTTATGCAAATACCTGGACCAAATGGAGTAAAAATAAAGGATTTGTTACCCGCTACCAGGCACATGGGTCACCGGGAAATCTTCTGGATTTGTATGATGAGTCCGATATTCCAGAAACAGAGTCATTCGGGACGAGTCGCTTTCCTATTCCGGGACTTCGCGTGGATCCTGACTATTCTATTAAGCAGTTTGGAACACCGAATCCTCTGGCAATGAAATTTGCATCATCTGCAGCACATTTTTCGGGGAAAAAATTAGTGAGTTCTGAAACCAGTACCTGGCTTGCGAATCATTTCAAAGTCTCCTTGTCTCAAATTAAGCCTCAGATTGATGAACTGTTTGTTTCTGGTATCAATCATATATTTTACCACGGAACTACTTATTCACCTGTTGACGAAGCTTATCCCGGATGGTTGTTTTATGCGTCAACCAACTATGGTCCGACTTCCCATTTTGCAGAGCATTTTCATCTCTTGAATCAATATGTAGAAAAATGTCAGAGCATTTTACAGAATAGTAAGCCTGATAATGATGTGCTCGTCTATTTCCCGATCCACGATTTGTGGGCGAAACCTGCGAGATCGTCTGGTGGAGTACACCTATTAGAAGTGCACCACGTAGACAGATGGCTGCTTGATCTCCCATTTGGAAAGCTGACACAGAAACTTTGGAAAGAGGGTTACTCTTTCGACTTTGTATCGGACCGACAGCTGGAGAGACTTAAAGTGGATGCAAATGGGAACCTGGCTTCCGAATCAACGGCCTATAAAACTTTGATCATCCCATCGGAAACATATATGCCGGAAGAAACGTTGGCACTGCTTCTCCAACTCGCTAAAGCAGGCGGCAAGATTATTTTTCAGGGAAAAACACCTGAGCAGGTTGCTGGCTTTAACAGACATCAGGAAAGACAAAAGGTATTCGTAGAGAATATATCTGCACTGGCTAAGTTAAGCTCTGTACAGGTGGGCAATGATATTGATAAGTTGTTGGAGAAAAATGGTGTCGTACAAGAGGCGCTTTCAAAAAAGGGTCTTTCATATATCCGTAAGACAAGAGATGGTAAGATTGTATATTTCGTGTCCAATCTGGGAAATACTTTTTCTGAGGGATGGGTGTCACTTGGGAAGATCAAGTCGGTTGCTAAAAATGATCCTTTGACCGGAACTTCAATATTGGCGAAAAGAGATAGTGCAGGAATTGCTCAGGTTTATCTCAATTTGTTACCCGGACAATCCTGCTTTCTGGAAGAATCAGCGGGGCCTCAGACAGCTTCAAAAGGCAATGGAGTTGTAAAGAAGATTCCTGTTACAGGTAGTTGGAATATCAGTTTTATAAAAGGACGTCCATCGTTACCTAAGCCTGTAAAGTTGCAGCAATTAGGTTCATGGACTGAGCTATCAGATTCTGCAGTTTATTTTTCTGGTACAGCGAGGTATACTCTGACGTTTGATGTACCGAAAGCAGTGTTAACGAAAAGAGCTTTACAACTAGATTTGGGTGATGTGCGAGAAGTGGCGTCGGTTAAAATCAATGGGAAGGATCTGGGGACGTTTTGGTCAATTCCATTTATTGCAGATATAATACCCGGAATTCTTAAGGAAAAGGGGAATGAAATGGAAATTGAGGTTACCAATCTGTCTGCTAATTACATGCGTTTGCGCGACAGGCAGCTTCCTGACTGGAAGAAATTTTATGATATTAACGTTGCAGATATTACCTATAAGAAGTTCGATGCCTCCTCATGGCAACCTATGCCGTCAGGGCTGCTCGAACCTCTTAAAATAGTATATCAGGACTAAGCTACTCCCATAAAGGGTAATGCTGCAACTGAATCTGCTTGCCAAAAAATATATTGGTGGATTGCTCAAAGGAGAGGGTATAATCGGAGACATAAAAGTTCCGTTTTCCTTCTCCTTTGTCGTTAATCAGATAATGTTGCTCCAACAGTGCTCTTAATGAGTTTGCAACAATTTCTGATGTATCAAGTATCTCTACTTTATTTCCATAGTAAGCGCCTATCTGTTCTTTGATCAGTGGATAATGAGTACACCCCAAGATCAATGCTTCTATATCTGCTATAGCAGGGTCGGAGAGATAGCTGGCAATAATGCTTTCGCTTATATTGTTATCGAAGAAGCCTTCCTCAATCATCGGTGCAAGTAAAGGCGTTGCAAGCGATTTAAGCTGAATATTTTTGTTCAGAGCATCTACTTTCTTTTTATAGACATTGGATAACACAGTTTGTTTGGTACCAATCAGCCCGATCGTTTTCCCATCGTAGTGCTCCTTTATATAATCCACCACAGGATCTATTACATTCAGTACCCATGCTTTACTTCCAACATATTCTTTCACCAGTTCGAAGGCTGCAGCAGAGGCGGAATTGCAGGCGATAAGAATCAGCTTACAGTTCTGTTGCAGGAGCATGTTACAGATTTTGATCGAGTAGGCCTGAATGGCAGCCGTCGACTTGTCACCGTAAGGTAAATGAGCTGTGTCTCCGAAATAGATTGTATTTTCTTTGGGCAATAATCGTGTCACTGCACTAGCTACGGTCATACCACCAATACCACTATCGAAAATTCCGATAGGAGCTGTTGAATCGAACATCTTATGCGTTGGTTTATTTTATTTCAAAACTAAAAGATCAGTAGCAGAATATTATTTTTAGTGAATAAATAAGTTTTTAACACCTTTTTATTATTGAATTGTACCTACTTAAAGTTCTTTAAATGAGTCGATTATTATTTTCTGTTGTCAATAAGCAAAAAATAATACAATATAACGTATAAAAAAATGTGACTGCGATGCAACCTTGCTCAGGTGTAGCAGCATCTTGTGTTTGAAATTAACATTCTGAATGAGTCGAATTCTATCATTTTTTAATCAGGAAGCACAGCTTGTGAAAGCGCTTAGGAAGCAAGATCCGAAAGCGCAGCGACAAGTGTACGAAAAATATAGCTCGCGCATGCTGGGGTTATGTTTCCGCTATGCCTGTGATGAAATGATTGCCGAGGACATTATGATTGAGGGTTTCATGAGGGTATTCAATAAGATTGACCAGTTTTCTGAACAGGGAAGTTTTGAAGGGTGGATACGCAGGATTATGGTGAATGAAGCACTGGGCTATCTTAGAAAGAAGAAGAGAATGATGGAAGATGGTTTGTCTGATGAAGCGGACAACATTCCTGATTATTCTCTGGCTGATGAGAACCTGAATGCAGAGGAGCTTCTCAACCTGATCAGTGATCTGCCGGTTGGTTACAGGACAGTGTTCAATTTGTATGCTATTGAAGGTTACAGTCATGCCGAGATTGCAGAAATGATGGGAATTAGTGAGAGTACTTCAAAATCACAATTGCATAGGGCAAGAGCAATGCTGCAAAAGATGGTTTTGGAATGGGAGCAAGGATTTAAAAAAAAAGTGAATTATGAAAAAGCATCCTATTGATGATATTTTCAGAAAGAAGCTTGAAGGCGTTGAGCGTACACCTTCTGCTTCTGCATGGGAACGTATTAGTCCCGGAAAAAAAGAGAAAAGGTTACCTCTAATGGTCTGGTACATGGCTGCAGGAGTAGCTATCTCGTTAATGGCAGGCTATATGATCTGGATGAATGAGGCCGGGAATGTTGGATCTGAGCTGGCATTGGAAGCCAATAATACCGTGAAGGTGAAAAAGGGTTATGTAAATCCTCTGACTAACTCGGATAGCCTTTCAGAGATAAAAACCGATTTGTTGGCGATGTCATCGAAAAAGCCTTCTGAAAGGGAACAAGTGAAGCAACCTGTAGAAGAAGAGTCTGTGGAAATAGTATCCCAGCCGATGGCGGCTATCATTGAGCCGGCTATCAGGAAAGAATCTCTGATAAGTGATGTACATAAAGAGCCAAGTTATCCTGAGATTGAAACTGTGGAGGAGATAGCAAGCACAGTCCCAGCAATGCAAAGGGAAGCCGAAAGCAGAACGATCGTGGTACATGTATCGGAACCATCAATAGAAAATGAGCAGGAAAAATCGTCTCGGTTAAGTAGAATATTCCGTCAGTTAAAAAATGTAAAACATGGAGACTCGGTAGACTGGACGGAAGTAGGATTCAATCCGAAAGAAGTAGTTGCACGTGTAGATGGCCGTTTGAGAGACGGAGAAGAAAAAGTATCAGAAAAATATCAGGACCTAAAAGAGAGAACTAAATTTTAAGAATCAGAAGCCATGAAAAAGCAATTGTATGTAGCTATAGTTATTGCGTTATGCTGTGCACTTCCGGGTGTGAAAGCGTCAGAAGTAAATCAGCAGTCAGAAAAGGATTCGATCATCGTCACCTTTGGAAATAAAACACGACTGATCATCTACGGAGAAAACAGATCAGAGTTGGACAAGATCATGAAGTACGATCTGAATGCATTGTTGAGGGATTTGCATGTCAAATTGGATTCGTCCGGTGCGGATACGACTTATCTGAGAGAGGAGGTGGATGGCAAGCGTTATTTGAAAAATAAATCTGATGAAGATTATGTGCGGATAGGGGTAAGAGGTGTACATGTAAAAGATGGCAATACCGAGGTGAGAATTGGTTCGGATGGAGTATCTGTCAGAGACGCTGATAACGATGATGATAAAGACAAGGATTACAAACGTATTGGCAAGAATTTGCATCGCTCCCGTTCAGGAAGCAGTGCACGAAAGGGTTTTGCCTTTGCGCTGGGATTGAATACCTACGGTTCCAATGATCCGGGAGGAATTTACAACAAAGAAGATTATGATTTGCGTCCATTCGGATCGCGTTTTGTAAGTCTGGGTTATATTACGAGTGCCAAAATTGTTCGGGGTCAAAAGGCAGGATTTCATCTTGATTTTGGCATTGATTTTTCCTGGTTCAACCTGATGTACGATGGAAATAATACCATCACTAAATTGTCTGACAGAGTGGATTTTCCATTGGTTGAGGATGCTGGTGGCAATGAAGTGGAGTTGCGTAAAAGTAAATTGGTTGTTCCCAATGTGAACCTATCGCTGATGCCTACTGTAAGTTTCAAAAATTCCTTTGTGTCTTATGTGAGTGCTGGAGTGTATGGCGGATATCGGTTAGGTAGTTATTCAAAAGTAAGGAGAGTAGGCATAAAAGATAATGATCGTGAGAGAATCAATTACTACCTGAATGATTTTAGGTACGGTCTGGCAGCTGAAATAGGTTTCAAGAATTTTGTAGATCTTTTTGTCAACTACGACCTGAATACATTACACGAAACAAACCGAGGGCCGAAAGTAAATATGCTCAGTTTCGGAATTAAATTATAAAAACGTAATGCTCTGAATGTGGGGTAATTGAGAATGTATTTTCTTGTACCCCACATTTTTTTTAAATTTTTTTTGCAAAAAAGTTTGAGCATAACAAAAAACGGTATAATTTTGCAGCTCCAAAAGTGAAACAAGCGGTTTTCACGGATGTATTGAAATATTGACAAGGGGGTGTACCAGAGTGGCCAAATGGGGCAGACTGTAAATCTGCTGGTGTACGCCTACGGTGGTTCGAATCCATCCGCCCCCACAGTTTGAGCCAGAGTTGATTTCTTAATCACCAGTTTAGAAATCAGGCACAACACAATTGCGGAAGTAGCTCAGCTGGTAGAGCGATAGCCTTCCAAGCTATAGGTCGCGAGTTCGAACCTCGTCTTCCGCTCAATTTTAAAACACCCGAGAGCGATCAGCGAAAACATTCATTTTGATAATTTTTCGCTGATCGCTTTTTGGTTGTTTAAGGAAAAATGGAAATGCTTAAAGTAGTATTTCTGAAAAAGTTTGAAATTTTGCTGTTGTAGCTCAGGGGTAGAGCACTTCCTTGGTAAGGAAGAGGTCAGGGGTTCAAATCCCCTCAATAGCTCGTAAGATTTTGAAATATTGAGGATTTAATATCTCAATGGCTCATAAAAGGTTTTGATTCATATTGTTTAGGTTAATTGATTTTGAGGCGCTCGGTCAGGAAGATGAGCTAAACGGAATCAATCATTAGTGTTTAATAAATTCGTAATAACTTTTAATTTAAGCGTACTTAAGTCATGGCAAAAGAGACGTTTGACCGCTCGAAACCCCACGTAAATATTGGTACTATCGGGCACGTTGACCACGGTAAAACTACCCTTACTGCTGCTATCACAACTGTGTTGGCGAAAAAGGGTCTTGCACAACTTCGTGATTTCTCATCAATTGATAATGCTCCTGAAGAGAAAGAGCGTGGTATCACAATTAACACATCTCACGTAGAATACGCAACTGCTAATCGTCACTACGCACACGTTGACTGCCCAGGTCACGCGGATTACGTAAAGAACATGGTTACAGGAGCTGCTCAGATGGATGGAGCTATCATCGTAGTTGCTGCTACGGATGGTCCTATGCCACAAACTCGTGAGCACATTCTTTTGGCTCGCCAGGTAGGTGTTCCTCAGCTAGTAGTATTCATGAACAAAGTGGATATGGTTGATGATCCTGAGCTTCTTGAGCTTGTTGAAATGGAAATTCGTGAGCTTTTGAGCTTCTACGAATACGATGGAGACAACATTCCTGTTATCCAGGGTTCTGCTTTGGGTGGTTTGAATGGAGAAGAGAAATGGGTTAAAACGATCGAAGATTTGATGGATGCTGTTGACAGCTACATTCCAATTCCTCCTCGTATGACTGATCTTCCTTTCCTTATGCCTGTTGAAGACGTATTCTCGATCACAGGTCGTGGTACTGTTGCAACTGGTCGTATCGAAAGAGGAGTAATTAACTCTGGAGAGCCAGTAGATATTTTGGGTATGGGTGCAGAAGGTCTTAAATCAACCGTAACTGGTGTTGAGATGTTCCGTAAAATCCTTGACCGTGGAGAAGCTGGTGATAACGTAGGTCTATTGCTACGTGGTATCAACAAAGAAGATATCCGTCGTGGTATGGTAATCTGTAAGCCAGGTTCAGTTAAGCCTCATGCTACTTTCAAAGGCGAGGTTTACGTACTATCGAAAGAAGAAGGTGGACGTCACACTCCATTCTTTAACAAATATCGTCCTCAATTCTACTTCCGTACTACGGACGTAACTGGAGAGATCACTCTTCCAGCTGGAGTAGAAATGGTTATGCCAGGTGATAACGTTACTATCGATGTGAAATTGATCAACAAAATTGCTATGGAAAAAGGTCTTCGTTTCGCGATTCGTGAAGGTGGACGTACCGTAGGTGCTGGTCAGGTAACTGAGATTGTTGACTAATCTGAGGTAAAAATAAAAACAAGTGCATTTCTTTTGGAATGCACTTGTTTTTTGTAAATAAATTGTATCTTTGCACCCCCGAAAGGAAGCATTGCACGATACACGGGTGTAGTTCAAGGGTAGAATAGCGGTCTCCAAAACCGTTGATGGGAGTTCGAATCTCTCCACCCGTGCATAATAAAAAAGAAAAATGGAAAAATTTACTTCTTTTTTGAAACTGTCCTGGGAAGAAATGACCCAGCACGTTACATGGCCTCCTTTTAATGAACTTCAGGCCAACACAACTTTAGTGCTTGTGGGTTCACTTATTTTTGCATTTGTTGTAGGAATAATGGATCTCGTTTTTGAAAATGCGCTAAGGCTGTTTTATCAGTCTTTCTAAGGCTATTATATTGGCAATCCCCCGAATGGTATGAGTAGTCTAAATTGGTTTGTATTAAGAGCTGTGTCAGGACAAGAGAAAAAAATCAAGTCCTATATTGAGAATGAAATAACACGGCAAAAGCTCACAGAATTCGTTCCGCAAATTCTTATTCCTTCAGAGAAGATATATGAAATGCGTAATGGTAAAAAGAGAGTGAGGGAGAAAAACTTTTTCCCTGGGTACATTATCATTTCAGCTGATTTATCCAAAGGGGAAGTTTTGCATATTATTACAAGTATTCCGGGAGTAATAGGATTTCTCGGAAACTCGGAAGGTAACTCAAAAGTACCTGTTCCTCTGAGACAATCGGAGATCAACAGAATACTGGGACGTGTGGATGAAGCAGAGCAGCTGGAAGAAGCGCCAAGTATGTCGTTTATTAAAGGCGAGACTGTTCAGGTGGTAGATGGACCGTTTAGTGGCTTCATCGGCTTGGTCGAGGAAGTGTTTGATGAGAAGAAAAAACTCAATGTAGTTGTAAAAATATTCGGGCGTAATACACCCGTGGAACTCAGTTACGCACAAGTAGAAAAGGATAATTGATTAAAAGAACGGGCAGGGTAAGCTTCCACTTGCATGTGAGCCGATTAATTAATCAGTGAACCGAACAAATTCCAAAACAATGGCAAAAGAAATAGGTGGATACGTCAAACTACAGGTAAAAGGTGGCTCAGCCAACCCTTCACCTCCAATCGGTCCTGCATTAGGATCGAAGGGTTTGAATATCATGGAGTTTTGTAAGCAATTCAATGGCCGTACTCAGGATAAGCCTGGTGTGGTATTGCCGGTAGTTATTACGTACTACAAGGATAAGTCTTTTGACTTTGTCATTAAGACCCCCCCGGCCGCGATTTTGCTTCTGGAAGCATCAAAAGTAAAGACTGGTTCGGCTCAGCCAAACCGTTTAAAAGTAGGTTCAGTATCTTGGGATCAGGTTCGTACGATCGCTGAGACAAAAATGCCTGATCTTAACTGCTTTACTGTTGAGTCTGCTATGAAGATGATTGCGGGAACGGCTCGTAGTATGGGTATTACCGTAGCTGGCAAAGCCCCGTGGGAAGAAAACAACTGAGCGTTTAAATAACGCCTAAGAAACAAAGAACATGGGAAAATTGACCAAAAAGCAAAAAGAAGCTCTTTCGAAATTCGATGCAGACCAAGCTTACTCATTAGAGGCAGCAGCTGAGGTACTTAAGACGATTTCCTATACCAAATTTGATTCATCAGTGGACATCGATGTACGTCTTGGCGTAGATCCTCGTAAAGCTGATCAAATGGTACGTGGCGTGGTAACATTGCCACACGGAACCGGAAAAGAAGTACGCGTATTGGTTTTGTGTACTCCGGACAAGGAGGCAGAAGCGAAAGAAGCTGGAGCAGATTATGTTGGCCTTGACGAGTTCATCCAAAAGATTGAACAAGGCTGGACAGACATCGACGTAATCATCACTATGCCTTCTGTAATGGCAAAAGTGGGTAAATTAGGTAAAGTATTAGGTCCACGTGGTCTGATGCCAAACCCTAAGTCAGGTACTGTAACACCAGACGTAGCCAAGGCTGTTAAAGAAGTAAAAGCTGGTAAGATTGATTTCAAGGTTGACAAGACCGGTATCATTCATACGAGTGTAGGTAAAGTTTCTTTCGGAACTGACCAACTTGCGCAAAATGCAACAGAGGTAATCAATACATTGATTCGCCTTAAGCCATCATCTGCAAAGGGTACCTACGTTAAGAGCATTCACTTGTCAAGTACGATGAGCCCGGGTGTTACTATTGATAAAAACACGATTCCAGGATTATAATATGACACGGGAAGAGAAAGCAGTAATTATTGACGAGCTAAGTCAGAAATTCTCGAACACGCCATACTTTTATATTACCAGTGCAAACGGAATGTCTGTTGGCGAGGTGAATACACTTAGAGGCCTTTGCTTCGAAAAAGGTGTTGAGTATCGTGTTGTTAAGAATACCCTGATCAAGAAAGCACTAGAAACATTAGATACGGATTATTCATCATTTGATGAGGTTCTTAAAGGATTTTCCGGTATCATGTTTCACCCGGAGTCAGGTAAAGTTCCTGCACAATTGATTAAAGACTTCAAGAAGAAATCTGGTAGCGATAAACTTAAGTTCAAAGGAGCTTCAGTGGATTCTGCAGTTTTCGTAGGAGAAAGCCAGCTTGATGTTTTGATTTCGTTGAAATCGAAGCAAGAGCTTGTCGGAGAAGTTATCGGATTGTTGCAATCTCCTGCCAAAAATGTTATCAGCGCTCTTTCAAGCGGTGGAAACAAATTGGCTGGAATTCTCAAAACTTTATCTGAGAAAGAAGACTAATTATATAAGTAGCCAGGCTGAGCTCTCCGGGTTGATAATAAATGGAGCTTCAAAATCATCTTATATTGTATAATCAAAAAATCGAAAATAAAATGGCAGATTTGAAAGCTTTCGCGGAACAGCTTGTTAACCTTACGGTTAAAGAAGTGAACGAATTGGCTACAATTCTTAAAGACGAATATGGTATCGAACCAGCAGCTGCAGGTGCAGTAATGGTTGCAGGACCAGCAGGTGGAAGCGGTGACGCTCCAGCAGCAGAAGAAAAAACGTCTTTTGATGTAATTTTGAAATCAGCAGGTGCTGGTAAACTGGCAGTTGTGAAATTGGTTAAAGATCTTACTGGTCTTGGACTGAAAGAAGCGAAAGAACTAGTTGACGGCGCTCCGAAACCAGTTAAAGAAGGAGTTGCTAAAGACGAAGCAGAAGCTTTGAAAAAACAACTTGAAGAAGCTGGTGCTGAAGTTGAAGTGAAGTAATTATTACTTTGCAACAACCAAGAACTATACTTGAAGGAAATAGGCCTGATTTACGTCAGGTCTATTTCCTATTTTGTGTATAAACCAAACATTTTTTGTACAAATAGCGTTAAGTATTATACAGCTGGTGTTCTGATCAACATTGCACCGGTTTATCTTCCCCCCGAAGATATTGTCTGAAACACTTCTTTACTCGTAGGAAAGAAGAAAAGGGACAAGTCTTCTTAATGTTCTACGAGGCGTGCGATTAAGGTTTTAAATTAATTAGTGCGATTGCAAGCAGCCATAATTAATGGCTTACGCTAAGTTTTTCGTTCTTCTAACCCAAATCAGAAATAGCCTTGGCTACAATTAAAGCAACACCCAGAATAAATTTTTCCAGGATTAATCAGATCATCGATTATCCGGATTTGCTAGGAATTCAGGTACAATCGTTCCGTGATTTCTTCAGTCTGGATACATCCGTTGAAGATCGTTCTGACGAAGGATTGTACAAAGTTTTCGCTGAGAACTTTCCAATTGCAGATTCGCGCGACAACTTCGTGCTTGAGTTCATCGATTATCTTCTTGAACCGCCGAAGTATTCTGTTGACGAATCTATTGACCGTGGTCTTACTTACGCAGTTCCTTTGAAAGCAAAGTTGCGTTTGATCTGTAATGATGCTGACCATGAAGAATTCGAAACGATTGAACAGGAGGTATTCCTTGGGAATATTCCTTATATGACTGAACGTGGTTCTTTCGTAATCAATGGTGCAGAACGTGTAATTGTATCACAGCTACACCGTTCTCCGGGTGTGTTCTTCTCTATGAGCAAGCATACCAACGGTTCTAAATTGTATTCGGCACGTATCATCCCGTTCAAAGGTTCATGGATTGAATTCTCGACGGATGTGAATAATGTGATGTACGCGTACATCGACCGTAAGAAAAAATTCCCCGTTACAACACTTCTGAGAGCAATTGGTTTTGGATCTGATAAGGATATCCTGGACCTTTTCGGTCTTTCTGAGGAGATTGTGGCAACATCTGCAAATCTTAAGAAGGCGGTAGGTCGCCGTTTGGCTGCAAGGGTATTACGTACCTGGACAGAAGATTTCGTGGATGAGGATACTGGTGAAGTTGTTTCTATTCAGCGCAACGAAGTGTTGCTGGAGCGTGATTCAACAATCACAACTGACGATATCGAGGTAATCCTTGAATCTGGTCAGAAATCGGTGATCCTACACAAAGACGATATGAATGTTGCGGATTATAACATTATTTATAATACGCTTCAAAAAGATAGCTCAAACTCTGACAAAGAAGCTGTTGAGCAAATTTACCGTCAGCTTCGTAACGCAGAGGCGCCGGATGAGCAAACTGCAAGAGATGTAATCCAAAGTTTGTTCTTCAGTGATAAGCGTTATGACCTTGGTGATGTTGGTCGTTACCGTATCAACAAGAAATTAGGTTCTGACACCAGTCTTGATGTACGTGTACTGACTACTGGTGATATCGTTTCTATCGTGAAGTATCTGATCGGTCTAATCAATGCTAAAGCGGTTGTCGATGATATTGATCACTTGTCAAATCGTCGTGTTCGTACTGTTGGAGAGCAGCTTTATGCGCAATTTGGTGTAGGTCTTGCCCGTATGGCACGTACCATCAAAGAGCGTATGAATGTTCGTGATAATGAAGACTTCAAACCCGTTGATCTGATTAATGCGCGTACACTGTCTTCTGTAATCAACTCGTTCTTCGGTACGAACCAGCTTTCTCAGTTCATGGATCAAACGAATCCGCTGGCTGAAATTACGCATAAGCGTCGTATGTCTGCACTTGGTCCAGGTGGTCTTTCACGTGAAAGAGCTGGTTTTGAGGTTCGTGACGTTCACTACACGCACTATGGTCGTCTTTGTACGATTGAAACACCGGAAGGTCCAAACATTGGTTTGATTTCTTCTCTTTGCGTGTTCGCGAAAGTAAACGGAATGGGCTTTATCGAAACGCCATATCGTGTAATCGATGGTTCAGGAAAGCTTACTGACGAGCTGATCTACATGACTGCCGAAGAAGAGGATTCTAAATATATCGCTCAGGCAAATGCCTCTGTGGATAAAGAAGGAAACTTTACGGTAGAAAAAATTAAAACGCGTTTTGAAGGTGATTTCCCGATGGTGGATCCATCTCAGGCGTCTTATATGGACGTTGCTGCCAATCAGATTGTATCTGTGGCTGCATCTCTCATTCCATTCCTTGAACATGATGATGCTAACCGTGCCCTGATGGGATCGAACATGCAGCGCCAGGGTGTTCCATTGTTGCGTCCACAAGCACCGATCGTAGGTACCGGTCTTGAAAAACGTGTTGCCATGGATTCCCGTGCTCTTGTTGTAGCGGAAGGCGACGGTGTGATTGAGTACGTCGATGCGAAGAAAATCGTAGTTAAATATGACAGAACTGATGCAGATCGTCTTGTCAGCTTTATCGACGATAGCGTTGCTTACGATTTAGTGAAGTTCCGTCGTACTAACCAGGATACCTGTCTTAACCTTCAGCCAATGGTTCTTAAAGGCCAAAAGGTGAAGAAAGGTGAAGCACTTTGCCAGGGATATGGTACAGAAGGTGGTGAACTTGCTTTGGGTCGTAACCTTCTGGTTGCGTTCATGCCGTGGCAGGGATACAACTTTGAGGATGCAATTGTAATCTCCGAAAAAGTGGTTCGTGACGATATCTTTACTTCTATTCACATTGAAGAATTTGAACTGGAAGTGCGTGATACAAAACGCGGTGAGGAAGAACTGACTGCAGAGATTCCTAATGTAAGTGAGGAAACTGTTAAAAATCTTGATGAAAACGGTATCGTACAAGTTGGTACCGAGATCAAAGAAGGTGATATCCTGATTGGTAAAATCACTCCGAAAGGAGAATCAGATCCTACTCCGGAAGAAAAACTGCTTCGTGCAATTTTTGGAGATAAGGCTGGTGATGTAAAAGATGCTTCTAAGAAAGCACCACCATCCATGAAGGGTGTAGTAATCGATACAAAACTTTTCTCTCGTCCTACCAAGGAAGAGCGTGCGAAGCACAAAGAAGAACTACGTATTTTGATGAAAAAATATGGTCGTGATCTTACAGCACTTCGTGGACGTATCATTGATAAACTGGTTACACTTACTGATGGTAAAACCTCACAAGGTGTAAAGCATAAGTTTGGTGATGAGTTGATTTCAAAAGGAATGAAGTTTAATGTGAGAAATATCTCTGAAAACTTGTTCCCTGCTAACAACCCATACCGTGACGAAAGCCAGTATGCTGTTGCTGAAGAGGTGAACCTTATCGGTGACGTATTGACTGACTCATGGAGCGATGATACAGATACAAATACTCAGATTTCACTTGTTCTGAAAAATTACCTGAATGCCCGCAGTGAACTGATGGGGCGTTTCAAGCGTGATCGTTTTGCACTTGAAGTAGGTGATGAACTTCCAGCTGGTATTGTGAAATTGGCGAAAGTATATATCGCCAAGAAGCGTAAGTTGAAAGTAGGAGATAAAATGGCGGGTCGCCACGGTAACAAAGGGGTTGTTGCCCGTATTGTCCGTGATGAAGACATGCCATTCCTTGAAGACGGGACGCCAATGAATATCGTGTTGAACCCACTTGGGGTACCATCACGTATGAACATCGGTCAGATATATGAAACTATTCTTGCATGGGCTGGTTTGAAACTGGGCCGCAGATATGCTACACCAATCTTTGACGGAGCGACAGAAGCTGAAGTTGCTGCGGAATTGGCGGAAGCTGGTTTGCCGGAATGGGGACGTACTTACCTGTACAATGGTTTGACTGGTGAGCAGTTTGACCAGCCGGTTACAGTAGGACTTATGTATATGATGAAACTTGGTCACCTTGTTGATGATAAGATGCACGCGCGTTCAATCGGACCGTATTCACTTATTACACAACAGCCTTTGGGTGGTAAAGCACAGTTTGGAGGTCAGCGTTTTGGAGAAATGGAAGTGTGGGCACTTGAAGCATTCGGTGCATCTCACATTCTTCAGGAAATCCTTACTGTTAAGTCGGATGACGTTGTGGGCCGTGCCAAAGCTTATGAAGCAATCGTGAAAGGTGAAAACCTTCCGAAACCAAATATTCCGGAGTCATTCAATGTACTTGTTCACGAACTTCGTGGATTGGCATTGGAAATTACGCTGGACTAATTTTTAGTCGTAAGGAGCGCTTTTTAGCGCTCCTTAGAAATGCAATACAATTTGAATTTCGACTAACAAGACAAACGACTTTTTAATTATGTCTTTCAAAAAGAACAAAAAACTTAATAGTGATTTTTCCAGAATGACGATCAGTCTGGCATCACCGGAGTCTATCCTTGAGAGCTCTTTCGGTGAAGTTACCCAGCCTGAAACGATCAACTACCGGACCTACAAGCCGGAGATGGGCGGGTTGTTCTGTGAGCGTATTTTCGGTCCGGTGAAGGACTGGGAGTGTCATTGCGGTAAATACAAACGTATTCGTTATAAAGGTATCATCTGCGACCGTTGTGGTGTAGAGGTTACAGAGAAAAAGGTACGTCGTGAGCGTATGGGCCACATTGAACTTGTTGTTCCTGTAGCGCATATCTGGTACTTCCGTAGCTTACCTAACAAAATCGGGTACTTGCTTGGATTGTCTACCAAAAAATTGGATCAGATCATTTACTACGAGCGATATGCGGTAGTTCAGGCTGGTGTAAAAGAAGAGGATGGCGTAAGCTACCTGGACTTCCTTACAGAAGACGAATATCTTGATATCGTTGATAAACTGCCTCGCGAAAACCAAATGCTTCCGGACACGGATCCAAATAAGTTTATCGCGAAAATGGGTGCTGATGCGCTGGAAATGTTGTTGAGCCGAATTAAGCTTGATGAACTTTCATACGAACTTCGTCACCAGGCAGCAACAGATACCTCTCAGCAACGTAAAGCGGAAGCTTTGAAACGTCTGAAAGTTGTTGAAGCTTTCCGTGATGCGAATACACGTATCGAAAACCGTCCTGAGTGGATGGTGATCAAAATGGTACCAGTTATTCCCCCGGAACTTCGTCCGCTTGTACCTCTTGATGGTGGTCGTTTTGCGACTTCTGACTTAAATGACTTGTATCGTCGCGTTATCATTCGTAATAATCGTCTGAAACGTTTGATTGAGATCAAAGCTCCGGAAGTGATCCTGCGTAACGAAAAACGTATGTTGCAGGAGGCGGTAGATTCACTTTTTGATAACAGCCGTAAAGTAAACGCGGTACGGTCTGAAGGTAACCGTGCTCTGAAGTCACTTTCTGATATGCTTAAAGGTAAGCAAGGACGTTTCCGTCAAAACTTGCTTGGTAAGCGTGTCGATTATTCTGGTCGTTCGGTAATCGTCGTTGGACCAGAATTGAAACTGCACGAGTGCGGATTGCCGAAGGATATGGCTGCTGAATTGTTTAAGCCGTTTATCATTCGCAAGCTGATCGAGCGTGGAATCGTAAAAACTGTAAAATCAGCGAAGAAGATTGTAGATCGTAAAGATCCTGTGATCTGGGATATTTTGGAAAACGTATTGAAAGGACATCCTGTTCTTCTAAACCGTGCTCCAACGCTTCACCGTTTAGGTATCCAGGCGTTCCAACCTAAGTTGATCGAAGGAAAAGCAATCCAGTTGCATCCACTTGTATGTACTGCATTCAACGCTGACTTTGACGGTGACCAGATGGCCGTTCACGTGCCATTGGGTCAGGAAGCCGTTTTGGAAGCTTCTATGTTGATGCTTTCTTCACACAACATTCTTAACCCTGCCAACGGTGCACCGATTACGGTACCATCTCAGGACATGGTTTTGGGTCTGTATTATGTGACTAAAGGACGTGTAAGTACTCCTCAATACCCAATTATAGGAGAAGGTATGATCTTCTACGGTCCTGAAGAGGTAATCATCGCGATCAACGAAGGCAAACTTTCTAAGCATGCTAATATCAAGTGCCGTCTGCGTGTTCGTAATGAAGATGGTACTTTTGAAATAAAATTGATTGACACTGTTGCCGGACGTATTCTGTTCAATCAGGCTGTTCCTGAGTCAGTAGGTTATATCAATGAACTTCTGACTAAGAAGAAACTGCAGCAGATCATCGGTTTGGTATTCAAACTGGCTGGTGTAGCGCGTTGTGCACAATTCCTTGATGAGATCAAAGAACTTGGTTTCCAAATGGCCTTCAAAGGTGGTTTGTCAATGGGATTGAATGATGTAATGGTTCCGGATGAGAAGATCAAATTGATCGAGCAGGCGAAAGTAGACGTGGAAAACGTTTGGAGTAACTACTTGATGGGTCTTATCACTGAAAACGAGCGTTACAACCAGGTGATTGATATCTGGACACGTGTTAACTCACGTATCACAGAAACATTGATGAAGCAACTGGAAACGGATCAGGGTGGATTCAACTCTATCTACATGATGATGCACTCAGGTGCACGTGGATCGCGTGAACAGATTCGTCAGTTGGGTGGAATGAGGGGTCTTATGGCTAAACCTCAGAAAAACATTGCAGGTGGTGCAGGTGAAATCATTGAGAACCCGATCCTTTCTAACTTTAAAGAAGGTCTTGACGTTCTTGAATACTTTATATCTACCCACGGTGCGCGTAAAGGTCTTGCAGATACAGCTTTGAAGACAGCTGATGCGGGTTACCTGACTCGTCGTTTGCATGATGTTGCCCAGGATGTAGTTGTTATTGAGACGGATTGCGGATCACTTCGTGGTATTGCAATCTCAGCACTGAAAGACAACGAGGATATCGTTGAACCACTTTCTGAGCGTATTTTGGGTCGTGTAAGTGTTCACGACGTGTTTGATCCATTGTCAGGAGAAATAATCTTAACTTCCGGACAGGAAATTACAGAAGAAATCGCTGCATATATTGATGAAACAAGCATTGAGACAGTTGAAATCCGTTCGGTATTGACTTGTGAAACACGTAATGGTGTTTGTGCGAAATGCTACGGACGTTCACTTGCTTCGGCACATATGGTTAACATCGGAGAAGCTGTGGGTGTAATTGCATCTCAGTCAATTGGTGAGCCTGGTACGCAGCTTACACTTCGTACATTCCACGTCGGTGGTACTGCATCCAACATTTCTGTTGATGCAAACATCAAAGCGAAATTCGATGGGGTGATTCAATTTGAAGAGCTACGTTTGGTTGAGTCTGTTAATTCAGAAGGCGATGCAATTACAGTTGTAATGGGTCGTTCAGGCGAGGTGAAAATCGTTCATCCTGAAACAGGTCAACTTTTGATTTCCAACAACGTTCCTTACGGAGCTCACCTGCTTGTAAAAGAAGGTGATAAAGTATCCAAAGGACAAGAGCTTTGTACGTGGGATCCATATCACGCAGTAATCCTTTCGGAATTCACAGGAAAAGTTTCTTTCGATGCTATCGAAGAAGGTATTACATACCGTGAAGAATTTGATGAGCAAACTGGCTTCCAGGAATCAGTAATTATTGAAACACGTGATAAAACCAAAAACCCGGCTATCGTGGTAAGTGGTAAATCAACGTTGCTGAAAGATCAGACCGAAAAAGGATATAACCTTCCGGTAGGTGCTCGTTTGGTAGTAAAAGCAGGAACCAGTATCAAAGCAGGTCAGCCATTGGCAAAAATACCTCGTGTTGTTGGTAAGACCCGTGATATTACCGGAGGTCTTCCTCGTGTAACTGAATTGTTCGAAGCACGTAACCCATCTAACCCTGCAACGGTGTCGGAAATCGACGGTGTTGTAACTTATGGTGGTGTGAAACGCGGTAACCGTGAAATTCATATCGAGTCAAGAGATGGTACACAACGTCGTTACATGGTAGCGCTTTCGAAACACATTCTTGTTCAGGATGGTGACTTCGTAAGAGCTGGTGATCCATTGTCAGATGGTGCTATCACTCCTGCTGATATCCTTTCTATCAAAGGACCAACAGCAGTTCAGGAATATCTTGTGAATGAAATTCAGGAGGTATACCGTCTGCAAGGTGTGAAAATCAATGATAAACATATCGAATGTATCGTTCGTCAGATGATGCAGAAGGTAGAAATCCTTGACGCCGGTGATACTAACTTCCTTGAAATGCAGCCGGTTGACCGTGTTGTTTTCCGTGAAGAAAATGATAAAATACTTGACCTTAAAGTTGTTGAAGATGCTGGTAGCTCTGAAACGCTTAAGCCAGGTATGATCATTTCCGTACGCCGTCTGCGTGACGAGAATTCAAGCCTGAAACGTCGCGATCTTAAATTGGTTGTAGCGCGTGATGCACAGGCAGCTGTTGCGAAACCTACTTTGATGGGTATCACACAAGCTTCGTTAGGTACAGAGAGTTTTGTTTCTGCGGCTTCGTTCCAGGAAACAACCAAAGTACTTTCAGAAGCAGCTGTAAGAGGAAAACGTGACGAACTGAAAGGCCTAAAAGAGAACGTGATCGTTGGTCACCTGATCCCGGCTGGTACAGGTATGCGTAAGTATGAAAGTCTGATTGTGGGTTCACAAGAAGAGTATGATGCGCTAGCGGAATCCCGTGAAAAGCAATCCCGCAAAAAGCGTGAATTAGCTTAGTGGAATTCAAATAGATAAAAAGAGCCGGTTCTGCGCAAGTGGAATCGGCTCTTTGTTTTTACATGCTGTTTAAATTTAGTACATTTCGATTTCAGAGCTTATATCGAACAATATAGCATCACTACCAGCGCAGCTACCAAAACCTCAAAAATGGAAGAAAATAAAGAAAACGAACAGCAGATTAACGTCGAGTTATCAGAAGAAATGGCAGAAGGAGTATATTCCAATCTTGCCATGATCGCTCATTCAAATAGTGAATTCATACTGGATTTTATACGTCTTATGCCCGGCGTGCCGCGAGCGAAGGTGAAAGCAAGAATTATTGTTACACCTGAGCATGCCAAACGTCTGATTACCGCTTTAAAAGACAATGTTAAAAAATACGAAGACCAATATGGACCGATCCCGAGTTCTCAGGATAATGATCCAAATTTTAATTTTCCAATAAGCTTTGGCGGACCGGGTGGTGAAGCTTGATGGACTAACAAACTGAATATATTGCCATAGAGCCGAATTCAACAGTCGGTTTTATGGCATTTTATTTTAACGGCTCAGTATGTATGGATTTGATGACTCATTCGCTTTCAAAGTAAACCGGTGTAGCGAACATTATTTCTCGTTAGTTCAAAATGTACTGACTTGCTTGTGCCGGAGATGCTTAACTTTACCCTAATTCCAATTTCAAATATTGATAAGAAATGTCGCTATCTCCTAAACATATACTTTTATTAATCTTGGTTATTAGTAATTTCTATGCATGCAGGCAGGAAACCCAAACAGAAAATACGACTGCACAGACAGCCCCCACGGCTGTAGCAGCTTTATCCAAGTCCAGGTTTACACTTGGAGACTCAATTCGGGTAGGATTTGCCGAAAAGGTTACCGATCTTCAAATCAGTATCAATGGAGCTAATACAGCATTTACACAGCGAGGTGCAGACTCTGTTCAAATAGCTTTTGGTTTAAAAAAAACAGGATGGCATCAATTAGCAGTATCCGGAAAAGCAAAAGGTCAAACCGCTTTTGCGGATACACTCCGATTTGAAATGGTTTCTGATATTATTCCTGAAGAAATGAAATACACAGTGATTTCAAGCTTCCCACATCTTCCTACCAGTTTCACAGAAGGTTTGGAGTTTTATAAGGGAGAATTATACGAAGGAACCGGTGAAAATGGGAAATCTCAACTGCTGCAGATCGATCCGAAAACAGGTGCTGCACTTAAATCAGTCAACCTGGATCAGCAGTATTTCGGAGAGGGGATTACGATTGTTAATGATAAAATCTATCAGCTTACCTGGCAGTCGGGAGTTTGTTTTCGTTATAATATGGATTTCACGCTGGATACAACTTTTACATATTATTTTCAGGGATGGGGACTTACACACAAAGACACCACTTTGATGATGAGTGATGGTTCCAATAAAATTCATTTTTACAATACTGATTACGAAAAAATCGGGGATCTGGAGGTATACGATCAGAATGGCCCGGTCAGGAATATCAATGAGCTTGAATACGTAAATGGATACATTTACGCGAATGTCTTTGAAACTACAAAAATTGTCAAAATTGATGCCGCTACAGGAAAAGTAGTAAGTTTTATGGATATTCGGAACATGGTACCAGCAAGTGTAGATGTGAAAAAAGATGTCTTAAATGGTATTGCATATAACCCGGCAGACAAATTGTTTTATGTGACTGGCAAAAACTGGCCATTGATGTTTAAAATTAGGATCAATGATCAACCTACAGCAAATCGCATTACAAAGAAGTAATATTAAGGGCGCCTGTTAATTTTACCAATAATCTGTAAAGCTAACCTTGCAATCTGATAGCCTCTTGTAGCTGTTTAAGTATTCTGTTGATTTATAGTGATGGATGTTTTCATAGCATTAATGAACCTTCCATTGCACAAGGCAACATTATTAGCATGAAATTCAGGAATTTAGAATCGCTGTATTTTGATGGCTATATCGATTGTATAGATTTGATTGTCAATTATATACGATTGTAAAAAACAGGCATGAGCGTGACATTTTATACGATATTTTGTAACTTCGGAACCTTACTGACCAGACAATCAGATTTGTTGCCGTCTGAATGGTTTTTTTGAAAGTCAGTTGCTTCTGAATTACTAACCCTTTATAGAAACGATAATTCACCATGGCGTTATTAAAATTAACAATTAACAACCGATCTTACAGTGCGGATGTTGCGGAAGATACACCACTTTTGTGGGTCCTTCGTGATAATCTGGGACTGGTAGGTACGAAGTATGGCTGCGGCATTGCACAATGTGGCGCATGTACGGTTCACCTGGATGGTAAAGCGGTACGTTCATGCGTTTTGCCGGTGTCGTCGGTAGGTAATGGAAAAGTAACCACTATCGAAGGTCTTTCTGAAAAAGGAGATCACCCTGTGCAAAAAGCCTGGGATGAAGTCGATGTAGCACAATGCGGCTATTGCCAGGCCGGGCAGATCATGACCGCAGCGGCTTTGCTTAAAGAAAAGCCTAAACCCGCAGATGATGAAATTGTTGCTACCATGAGCGGGAATCTCTGCCGTTGTGGAACCTATCATCGTATACGTGAAGCTGTAAAAGTGGCCGCCTCTAAATCCAAATAAACATGCAGATATCAGAGAATACATCACGCAGAAGCTTCATGAAGCTTGCTGCAGCGGCTGGGGGAGGACTTTTCTTAGGATTTAACTGGACTAACTCTTCTGCACTACCAATAGTTGTCGATGCAGGGGAGCTTGCTGCAGGAACCATAAATTTTAACAGTTATTTGTCCATCGGTACGGACAATATCATTACCATCGTATCCCCCAATCCCGAAATCGGGCAGGGCATTAAAACGGCATTTCCAATGGTGGTAGCTGAGGAGCTTGACGCTGATTGGAAAATGGTTAAAACTGTACAGGGTAACCTGGATTCAGGCGCTTTTGAAAGACAGGTTACAGGAGGGAGCGGCGCTGTTCCCCATTCCTGGGAGAGGCTGAGAAAAGCAGGTGCGACTGCACGTCATTTGCTGGTGGAAGCAGCAGCGAACCGTTGGAAAGTGTCGGCATCGGAATGTTCTACGGAAAACGGTAAAGTGTATCATAAGGCATCAGGAAAATCACTGAGCTATGGTGAGTTGGCCGAAGACGCTTCCAGGCTTACCGCCCCCAAAGAGGTAAAATTAAAGGAAGAAAAAGATTTTAAGCTGATCGGGAAATCTATCCGCAATGTGGATAATCATAACATAGCAACGGGAAAACCACTTTTTGGTTTGGATTTTTACCGGGAAGGAATGCTTTTCGCTGTCGTGCAACGTCCGAAGGCATTTGGATTCAAGTTAAAATCTGTAGATTCTGCTGCTGCCAAGGCAATGCCGGGGATTGTAGATGTTGTTACATTTGATAATAGTGTTGCGGTTGTAGGAAAATCAACCTGGCAGGCTCAAAAAGCCCGTGAGGCGCTTAAGATTGAATATGAAAAGCAGGCAGACCTGGAAAGTTCGACAGACCACAATCGTATTTTCCAGCAACTGATGCAGAATGGCGAAGCAACAGTGAGAAGAAAAGACGGAGATGTTGAAACTGCTTTTAAAAATGCAGCAAAAGTAATTACATCTGAATACCAGTGCCCGTTCCTGGCGCATAGTCCTTTGGAACCGATGAACTTTTTTGCCCATGTAAAAGAGGATAGCGTAGAGCTGGTTGGCCCTACTCAAACCCCTGATCGTGCACGTGCAGAAGCTGCGAAGATTACCGGCGTTCCACCGGAAAAAATCTCTGTAGAAATCACCAGGCAAGGCGGTGGTTTTGGACGGCGTCTTTCCGCAGATTTCGTAACTGAAGCTGTGCATGTTTCAAAATTGGTTAAAGCGCCTGTAAAAGTGATATGGACAAGGGAAGATGACATGACAGGAGGAACTTACCGTCCGGCTGTCAGATATAAATTTGAGGCTGCATTGGATAAAACCGGACAACTCATCGGCTATAAGTTACGGGGAGTTGGAATGAATGCGGGAAACAGTACAAGAGAAGATAATTTTCCCTCCGGAGCTGTTGACCATGTTCTGATAGACTCCGTTGATCATAAATCACCGATTACAACAGGTCCATGGCGGGCACCAATTACCAATTTCCTTGCTTATGCTGAACAGTCGTTTCTGGATGAGGTGGCTGAAGCAGCGGGTAAAGATCCAATTCAGTTCCGGTTGGAGCTCCTGGAAAAGGCAAGGAAAAAGCCTGCGGGCGAAGTGAAGTACGATATTGACAGGATGGTTGCTGTTATTAAACTCGCTGCTGAAAAAAGCAACTGGGGCAAAAAGAAGGGAGTTCATCAGGGATTCAGTGTCTATTTTTCACACAGATCGTATGTGGCTCAGGTAGGAGAGGTAGTAATGGAGAAAGGCAAACCTGTACTTAAAAATATAGTAGCTGCTGTTGATTGCGGGATTGTCATCAATAAAAGCGGATCATTACAGCAAGTCAAAGGTGGTGTAGTTGATGGCCTGGGGCATGCTATGTTTGGGAATATGACGTTCAAAGAAGGAACGCCCGATCAGCGGAACTTTGATGGCTTCCGACTCATTCGAATGAATGAAATTCCGGAGGTTGAGGTACATTTCGTCGAGAACGGAATAGCTCCCACAGGACTGGGAGAGCCAGCATTGCCACCAACCGGAGGAGCAGTTGCCAATGCGCTTTATAAAGCAACGAAACAGCGTTTACGAAACCAGCCTTTTGTACAGGAACCTACATTTAAAGGTATTTCCTAAGCCCTGGCGTTGATTTTATTGCGGAGGAACCACTTATGTGTTTCCTCCTTTTTTATTACCATCAGGGGCTGAGGTCTGATATTTTACTGGCAAGTGGCTATTAAACCGTTTGCAATTACGAAACAATTGAAATTATGAGTACTAGTAAGTTTTCGTGGGAGTTATTCAAAAAAGCTCCTATCGTGGGCATTGTAAGAAATTTGTCGATGGAGGAGGTCAGGGAAATTCTGCCAATCTACCGGACCGCAGGACTCACCACCATAGAGATTACTATGAATACGCCCGGGGCCGCTGATATAATTCGTTATGCACGTTCCAATGAGTATGAAGGATTAAATATCGGGGCCGGAACAGTTTGTACCATCGCAGATCTCGAAAAAGCATTGGATGCAGGTGCACAGTTTGTTGTCACTCCCATTCTGGACAAAAAGGTAATTAAAACTTGTGTGAAGCAGAAAGTGCCTGTTTTTCCGGGAGCCTATACACCTTCGGAAATATATAAGGCATGGTCACTGGGTGCGAATGTTGTGAAGGTTTTTCCGGCAACTGTGCTGGGTCCTGAATATATTAAAGACGTATTGGGGCCGCTGGATCAGTTAAAATTAATGCCAACGGGTGGGGTAAGTTTAGAAAATATGGATGAGTTCCTGAAAGCGGGTTCCGTGGGCTTGGGTATTGGCGGACAGCTTTTTGACAAGTCGTTAATTCAGGAAAGGAATTGGGATGGACTTCTTGAGCACTTCCGGAAGTTTGCAAACAAGCTATAAGGTCGAAGGAATATGGTTACCTCTAAAAGCAGTGACCATATTCCTTTATCTGACTTAAATTTTTATAAACTCGACTCTTCGGTTATTGGCTTTGCCTGCTGGCGTGTCATTTGAATCAACGGGTTCTGCCTTTCCCTTACCATCACTTTCCAGGCGGGATGTTTCAATACCAAAAGTATCGGTAAGTGCCTGGCGCACGGCAAGTGCGCGTCTTTTAGACAGATCCAGATTTCTCCCTTCAGTTCCATCGGCATCTGTGTGGCCTATGATGCTTACTTTCAGAGAATTATTGTCTTTGAGCACCTGTGCAATGCTTTGCAAGCTGCCGTAAGATTCCGGTTTAATCTTGTCGCTATTCACATCGAACAGAATACCATTGGTGCTGAATTTACCTTCAGTGATCAGTTTGTTTCTGAGATCCGGTGCACCCACCGCTACAATGATATTACTCATAAAGAAAGCTCCCTCCTTATCATTATATTCCGGATTGCTGGCGGAGAAAACCAACGAATTCAAAGCTGCATTCACATCCAGTGCCCGTGGCAGATCGAGTATTTTGGTACTGTCCAGGTACACACGGACCCTTTGCTTCTGGCGCCAGATAGCTATTTTTACGGATGGTTTATCAGGAGTATTGAATTCAGGAGTGCCTGACTTGTACTGCTGCCCAATCAGATTCGTCGAATAGTGCATTGCTCCTTTTCCTGAAGCAGCGGGCTGAAAATATAATTTGAAGTTATTTTTGGTTTTGATACTCCGATCTTCACCCAAACTAAATTTTTCATCAACATCTTTGGTGTCCATCAGGCTGATCATCCATTGACCTATTCCTGCAATCTGCTTGTTAGCCAGCACCTCAATCTGCACAGTAAAATTTTCGGGAAGGTTATCCACATATTCAGGATAAAACACGCCCGATTGCGACATGCGTAGCCACTTGCCCGAACGGTTATTTAATGTAACCACCTCCGCACCGGATCTTGTATTCCAATTGGTAGGGAAATCTCCTGTAGCCTCTTGTGAAAAGTCCTCATGCATGATGATCTTCTCGCCGGGGATAAAATCAAATTTAGAATAGGATGTAATGTCAGCAGGCTTTGTAACCGGGCTGGTGGCTTGAGATGTATTTGTCGCCACTTCACTGCCTGCATCCGAAGATACCGGGGAGGAGGTTTCAGATGGGGTGGAGGTCTGAGACGAAGTGGATTTTGTTTCAGCTGAAGTGGTTTTCTTTTTAGGCTGAGTCGCTTTGTCAATAGACTGGTCGATTTTCTCTTCTATTTTACGCTCAACTTTGCTCCGCATTCTGTCTAGAAGTTGTGCATGTCCGCATGTGCAAGAAGTAATCAGAATAAAGATTAGCAGGATTTTTTTCATTATAATTTTTAAAGGGATTACTTACCTGAATGACTACTATACTGTGAAGCAGGTTACACAGCCATACTTTTCAATTTTTTACTAACAACTGAACAAATGAAACTTACTGGTTCCGAAATTTCCAGGTTAGAGCAGGCAAATCTAGAAATTTCAACGCTGAATTACTATCCCTGAAACCAGCCATAATACAAAGTTATTAATCAGAATGTATTGTCATTTAGTTCTCCGGGTTGATGTAGTGATTTTGTTTCAAACAGGGAATATACAAAGACTTAAATCGCTATTCATCAGCAATGAGCCTGTCCTCATCGGTAGCGTTGGGTAATCCCAGATCCGGCAGATTCTTTTTAGTTTTTAAACCCAGATCCTTCAGTTTGGTTGCCTGAAGAACCAGATTATCGTTGCCAACGGAAAGTTGTTTGAACGCTTCGCCATACTTGAACTGTGCCTTTTCCATGTGCGTACCGACATCTTTCAGGTTGGATACAAATGAATAAAACTTATCATATAGCTTGGCTCCCCTTTCAGCAATTTCGAGGGTATTCTGATTCTGATACTCTCTTTTCCAAAGATCTACGATCAGCTTCAATGATGTAATCAGATTCGTTGGACTCAGCAGAAGTATCTTTTTGTCATAGGCAAAGTTCCATAGATCCGCGTCACCCTGCAGAGCTGCTATATATGCCGGTTCACTCGGTACAAACAGCATCACAAAATCGAGTGACTTGTCATAGTCATCATATCCCTTCGCACTAAGGGAAATAATGTGAGACTTAATAGCTGAGATATGCGCACTTAACTCTGCTTTTTGCTCATCAACGTCCACTGCGGCAATAAGTCTTGTAAATGCATTGAGCGATACTTTTGAATCTATAATTACATTCCTGTTGTCGGGATATTTGATCACCGCATCCGGACGCATTTTCTTTCCTGCCAGATCGGATCGTAAGGCAATTCCATCTGCATCGCGCAGTTCATGTTCCATAAAGTATTCCCTGCCTTTTACCAGCCCGGATCGCTCCAAAATACTTTCCAGAATCATTTCTCCCCATCTTCCCTGCGTTTTAGCTTCTCCTTTTAGTGCTTTCGTAAGATTTCGTGCTTCATCACTGATAATCCGGTTGAGTTCTGCAAGTTTTGTTACTTCATTTCCTAACGAAAATCGCTCCTGCGCCTCTTTGATATATACTTCTTCAACCTTGTTTTTGAATTCGGCAATATTTCTGCCCAGTGGTTCCAGAATCAAATTAAGATTGGTTTTATTAAGCTCTGTAAATGTGGCTGTTTTAGTTTCAAGAATTTCATTGGCAATGTTTCTGAATTCCAGATTGAACTTGGCTCCCAAATTTTCGATCTCTAATTTTTGGGTTTCCATTTTCTCAGTCAGCGCATTATTGTCTGCGTAAGCAGTAGCAAGACGTTGGTTAGCAAAATTAAGATCTTGTTGAAGTACCTCGTATTCCTCTTTCAAGCGTGCTAGATCGGCTGTTTTTTCCGAAAGTGTTTGCCTTGTTGCATGCAGGTTTGCATTCATATTGGATAGGTCATCCTGCACCATTCTCTGGCTTTGTTGTTGTGCCTGTATCTCTGCTTTCAGGAGCTTATTTACCTCCGTCTGTTCTCTCATCGTATTTTCTGCTACTTGAATTTGTACAGAAGTTCTCGTTTTTAATTCGCGGTAGTCGAGTTCCGCATCGTTGAGTCGTCGATGTAACTCGTCTCTTTCATTCTGGCGTTTTCCACTTGAGCTCGCCTTCGACATCCAATACCCTATTGCAGTTCCTACAACAATTCCCAACACCAGATACACTAGTAATTCCATATATATATCTTATCTCTGTATTAACATTAAATTATGATAGACTGACGCAAGGTAAACATAGATTCAGAAAAAAGACCCGGAGAGATAATGAAATGGCTTAATGAAATAGAGTTTGAACGGAAGCCTGGAAAATGGCAACGTTACTGTTTGCACAAGGAATGCTGCATATGTCAAGTAATGAGTCGTATGCTGTAAGATTCAGTACCAAAATCTAATATTTTTTAATTTATTTCTATGTAAACCCTTTTAAATCAACTAGAATTGAGGCATTTTTGATTTTACAGAAACATCATTTAAATATGAAGCTTACCATTCCAATTATGAAATCAATTGTACTTGTTTCATTCGTACTGCTTTCGGTGGGCGCTTGCCGTCAGCAGTCCGACTCTGATACGCAACGTGTGGTTATTACCGGAATCGATTCCACAAAAAAGCCGGGAGATGATTTTTTTACATATGCCAATGGTATTTGGTTTGATACCATCCGGATCCCGGATAGTCAAACCGGCGTAGGTTCTTATTCTTTCCTGAATTATCCGCAACGCTTACGATTGAAAGGGATTCTGGATAGTGTTTCGCAAAGCGGTAATGCAGCCGGAAGTATTGAGCAAAAGGTGGGTGATTTTTATGCTTCTGGTATGGATACCAATACGATTAATAAACGTGGATATGATCCAATCAAACCATTGCTTGCTCGAATTGATGCAGTGAGCGATGTTACCTCTCTGATGAAACTGGTGGCTGATGAACAAAAGTCCGGGAATGCGTCCATCATTGGTTTCTATGTAGGTCCTGATGATAAACGTAGTACGGAAAATATCGCACAGTTCTACCAGACAGGGATCGGACTTCCGGAAAGAGACTATTATTTCAAGGCAGATTCAGGCACGGTAGGGATTCAAAAGGCCTATCAAAACTATCTTACAAACTTGTTTGAATTAACAGGAATTGACGCTTCCACCGCCCGTAAAAATGCCGTGATTAGTTACGGGATTGAAAAGCAGCTGGCTTCTGCTCACAGAACCAACGTTGAGCTCAGAGACGTAAAAGAAAATTATAATAAGCTGGCTGTTGCAACGCTGTCAAAAAAACATCCTGCATTGAACTGGACCACGTTATTGGATGGCTTGGGTGCTAAGGTTGATTCTGTCAACGTGGGGCAGCCTGTTTACTATGATAAGTTAAATGCGATGTTGAAATCCGTTCCCTTGAACGACTGGAAAGTGTATATGAGAGCGCATGCGCTTACCAACTATTCTAATGTATTGAGCCAACCATTTGTAGAGGCTTCTTTTGCCTATACCAAAATTCTGACCGGACAGGCGGTCAAACAAACCAGAGCTGAAGAAATGACGCGTTCAGTCGATCAGTATCTTGGAGAAGCGCTGGCTCAGCTTTACGTCAAAAAATATTTTCCTGAGTCCGCCAAAAAAAGGATGGCTGTCCTTGTTGATAACCTTAAAAAGGCATTTGAAGCACGTATTGACCGTCTGGATTGGATGAGCGATTCTACCAAGGCGAAAGCAAAAGATAAGCTGTATGCTTTTACGGAGAAAATTGGTTATCCCGACAAGTGGCGCGATTATTCACAAGTGACGGTGAAACGGGATAGTTATTTTGAAAATCTGCTTTCGGCTGACAAAAATGACTATCTCTATAATCTGAACAAACTGGGTAAACCTGTAGATCGTAACGAATGGCATACAACGCCACCCACGGTAACCGCCTATAACAACCCTCCACTGAATGAAATTGTGTTTCCTGCAGGCATTCTGCAACCGCCTTATTTCGATGTAAATGCAGACGATGCACTCAATTACGGAGGAATAGGTATGGTGATAGGCCATGAAATCACGCATTCTTTCGATGATCAGGGGGCACAATATGATAAGGTGGGAAATGTAACCGACTGGTGGACCAAGACGGACTATGCCAAATTCAAAGCCAAAACGCAGCAGGTCATTGATCAATACAGTGCCTTTACTGTTTTGGATTCTGTCCACATCAAAGGTGCGCTCACTGTAGGTGAAAATACGGCAGATATTGCCGGTGTTGCGATTGCTTACGATGCTTTTAAGTTGACACAGCAGGGTAAAGACACTACAAAGCTGGATGGATTTACTCCCGATCAGCGTTTTTTCATTTCTATTGCTAGAATATGGCGTGTCAAAACCAGAGATCCTTATATGGCTATGTATGTGAATACCAATCCGCATTCACCGGCTAAGTGGCGTGTGAATGGCCCGTTGATGAACTTTACTCCTTTTTATAAGGCATTTAATGTGCAGCCGGGGGATAAAATGTACAAACCGGAAAAGGATCGCATAGTGGTTTGGTAATGCCAGGTCAGATCTGAAGATATCGTACATGAATTACATTTTTCAAGCTCACAGATTCTCTGAGACTGAATCAACAACATTACGCGGGAGATGGGCTGGCCTCATTTCTCGCGCATTAGATAATTGTTTGGAATGTTACCTGGCCAGATAACGTCAGATCATATCTTTTTTGATCAAATAGGAAACCGCGTTTATATCATTGTGTGTGGATCTAAGTCACTATAATCACTTGGGACGCATCTATGTCATGCTATTAGAAAAGGACTTCAGTACAGAAACCATCAATGAGCCGGATTTGCTTCATTGTTAATACTCACTCTTCTACGTTGTCTCCACAACTTCTGTCATTTGGCAGAAAACCGCATTACCTCAATTTCTTTCACTGTCCAATACTAAATGCTCTAACTACAATATCATTCGAGTGCTTTTCTCTTGTAATCAGGATAGATAAATTGATTGCGTCAAATACTTATTAAAGCATTGCTGAGAAACTTTAAAAAAGTTTAAATTTATATATTTGATTTTTAGGTAGTTATGAAAAATGTCAAAAAAAGTTGGAAATTATTTTCATCCGTTGCTTGCATCTTAAAAATAAAGCTGCCACTTTTGCACCCCCAATCGGGAAT
>NZ_JBXHAT010000003.1:0-509539 GCF_056895255.1 Dyadobacter sp. HNCC25DJ187 | reverse complement strand
CGGTTATTTTTAAGGAAACCTTTATCTGTAGAGAAATTACCGCATAATTATCCTATCGCACGCTGAACATCACTTCTTATAGCATAGATAATCGTACCATCCAGACCAGTTGCCTGCTTTCAGCATAGACATGCCAAGCTACAATTATATATAGTGCCTAAATGTTCGTGTCTGTTTATCCTGAAAACCCATCAAGCCAAGCCAGTGATAAAATAAATAGCATAGGATAATCTAAATGATGATAAGGATCGTATATGAGATCGATAATTCTATACTCATCTAATCATTATGCTTATGAAGCGTTTCAATTTACCTAAATGGTCCACAAAATCACTTCTCGGTCTTATTTTACTTGGAGCATCTTTTCAGGCTTGCCAGGATCATCGGCTTCCACCCATGCAACAGGAATTACCGGATCAAACATTTTTTGCGTTGAATGACCAAAATGTTATTTACGAACTGAACGTCAGAAATACTGCTAATGTAGTAAGGACTATTAATGTAGAAGGTCTTCCTTCAGGTGAAGTTCTCGCAGGATTAGATTTTCGTCCGTCTACAGGTCAGCTTCTTGCGGTTGGAAAAAGCAGCAGAATTTATCACATTAACCTTAGTACTGTCTCCAGACCAGGATTGGCAACTGCACTCGGTACTGCTCCTTTTGGTCCGGCCATTACAGCCAGTTCAGTAGGTTTCGATTTCAACCCTACTGTTGATCGAATTCGCCTTACCACAAACACCGGACAAAATTTACGTCTTCACCCGGAAACTGGTGCTCTTGCAGCTACAGATGGCGATCTTAAAGGTGTGCCAAACCCAGCGGTGGGTGCTGTTGCTTATACAAACAGTTTTGCCGGAGCTGCCACTACAGCTCTTTATGATATTGATCCTGTAGCAAACAAATTATACCTACAGAAAGACCCTAATGCCGGAATTCTGGAAGAGGTTGGCCCCTTGGGATTGGACATCACTGACGTTGGTGGGTTTGATATTGCTCCATGGAAAACAAATGATGGAAAAGAATATGCGATTGCTTCGGTATTGTTCGAAGGAAAATGGGAACTTGACTTTGTGGATGTAACAACTGGGAAGTTGCAGAAACTTGGAGATTTACCTTCAGGAAATAAGATTATTGGAATTGCTATTCCTACACAGCCAGTTGCCTATGCTATTGGAATCGACAATAAACTTCACATATTTAATCCTACAAGTACTGCAATCACTGTGATCACTAAGGATATTAAAGTACCAGCAGGTGTTACTGTTGTAGGTGCGGATTTCAGACCTGTGGATGGCGCACTGTATGCGGTGGGTAGTGACAGTAAATTATATACTGTAAATCTTTCAAACGGAGAAGTTGTACTTAAATCTACTTTATCTGTGCCTTTAAGTAATGATGCTGGTGCAAGTTTTGGAGTCGATTTTAATCCTTTTGCAGATCGTCTTAGAATAATCAGTAGTACAGGACAAAACCTGCGTATTGATGTGAGAGACGGAGCAACAACAGTAGATACTCCTCTGACTTTTAACGGATCTTCGAAAGGTGCTAATGGTGCTGCATATACCAACAGCAACACAGGGTTAACCGCTGGAACACAAACTACACTTTTTGATATCGATAGTGAAACGGGTAAGCTATACAAGCAAGATCCGAATCCAAACGGAGGAGTACTGGTGGAGGTAGGCTCTTTGGGTATCATGGTAGATGCGGCCAACGGCTTTGATATCACTGGTATATCCGGCAGAGGTCATGCATTACTTACCACAGGTGGTAACACCGGATTATATACAATCAATCTGACAACAGGTGCAGCTACTAAAACTTCAAATTTCCCAGCTCCTGTCAAAGGTTTTGCATTAGGATTTAACCTATAACTAAATTGCAGTTCATCAAGATCAGGAATTGTTCCTGATCTTGTGCTCCTGTTTAGTCACTATACATGACCTATAAAAATGGTCGTCACCCGAAAGTGACGACCATTTTATTTATGATCAGGGACAAAATTCTTTTACGATCCGCAGGCCTCGCACCCTTCCGGATCATCCAGGGAACATTGCATATCCGCTTTGTTATCTCGTGGAGCAACGGGTTTAGTATGATCCTCTGCATACTGAACGTAATTCAATTCTTTTTCTGCAACTACCATTGTGGCAGCCTGAAGCTGTGGTTCTGCCTGTTTGCTCAATGTGAATTGCACAGGATCTGAAGCTGCACGGGTCCGCAAATAATACATGCCGGTCTTTAATCCTTTCTTCCATGCATAGAAATGCATAGATGTCAATTTCCCGAAATTCGCTTCTTCCATAAATATATTCAAAGATTGCGATTGGCATATAAAGGCACCTCTGTCTGCAGACATATCGAGCAAACTGCGCTGCTTAATTTCCCATGCTGTTTTATAAAGATCCTTGATATGCTGAGGGATATTAGGAATAGGTTGCACCGAACCACTGGCGCGCACCAAGTTATTTTTCATCTCCTCGTTCCACAATCCCAGTTTCACAAGATCTTTGAGCAGATACTTATTCACCACTACAAATTCCCCTGATAACACTCTCCTTACATATATATTGGATGTAAAGGGCTCAAAGCATTCATTATTACCTAGTATCTGGCTGGTAGATGCTGTGGGCATGGGTGCCAGCAGTAAAGAATTTCTTACTCCATGCTGCACCACTTCTTTTCTTAGCTTTTCCCAATTCCAGCGATTACTTTCCGGTTTCACATTCCACATGTCAAACTGAAAGATACCCTGTGAAATAGGGCTTCCCTGCCAGGTTTCATAGGGGCCTAATTTCATGGCAAGCTCCATGGAAGCTTCCATAGATGCAAAATAGATGGTTTCAAATACATCTTTATTTAATTGTCGGGCTTCATCCGAATCAAATGGCATTCGGAGCAAACAAAAAGCATCTGCCAAACCTTGTACACCGATTCCGATCGGACGATGCCTTTTATTACTTTTCTCAGCTTCAGGAACCGGATAGTAATTCAGGTCAATGATCTTGTTAAGATTCCGGGTGATCACCTTCGTAATTTCATACAGTTTCTGATGATTGAAACGCATGAACCCATCTGTGCTTTGCTCCACAAATTTTGGAAGAGCAATGGATGCCAGGTTACAAACCGCAATTTCGTCAGGAGCTGTATACTCTATAATTTCTGTACAAAGATTCGACGACTTGATAGTACCCAGATTTTTCTGATTAGACTTACTGTTCGCATGATCCTTATACAACATATAAGGTGTGCCTGTTTCGATCTGCGACTCCATAATCGCAAACCACAAGTCCTGCGCTTTTATTGTCTTACGCGCTTTGCCTTCCAGCTCATACTGCTCATACAGCTTTTCGAATTCTGCACTGTGCGTATCTGAAAGTCCCGGACATTCATGTGGGTCAAATAGCGACCAGGTATCATTGGACTCTACGCGCTTCATGAACAGATCAGGAATCCACAAAGCATAAAATAGGTCGCGTGCACGCTGCTCTTCCTTTCCGTGATTCTTTTTAAGATCAAGGAAATCAAAAATATCAGCATGCCATGGTTCCATATATATAGCAAAGGAGCCTTTCCGCTTTCCTCCACCCTGATCTACATAACGGGCTGTATCATTAAATACCCGTAACATAGGCACAATACCGTTAGACTGCCCGTTTGTCCCTTTTATATAGGAACCTGTTGCTCGAACATCATGAATGCTCAATCCAATTCCCCCCGCCGACTGCGATATCATCGCGCAGCTTTTCAAGGTATCATATATACCACTGATGCTGTCTTCCTTCATAGTAAGAAGAAAGCAAGATGACATCTGAGGCTTTGGAGTTCCCGCATTAAACAACGTTGGCGTTGCGTGCGTAAACCATTTTTCAGATAATAAATGGTATGTTTCTACCGCAGCCTGCACATCCTCCTGATGAATTCCAACTGCGACACGCATGAGCATATGTTGAGGACGCTCCACGATCTTTCCCTCCACTTTGAGCAAATAGGACTTCTCTAGTGTCTTATAGCCAAAATAATCATATGCATAATCGCGGTCATATATAATAGTGGAATCAAAAAGAGACGCATGCTTGCGGATCACATCATATACCTCTTTCGAAATCAAAGATGCATTTTCACCGGTCTTGCTATCTACGTACGTATAGAGCCTTTTCATGGTTGCAGAAAATGACTTCAACGTATTCTTATGCAGATTTGAAATAGCTACCCTGGCAGCAAGTATGGCATAATCCGGGTGCTTTGTAGTCATCGAAGCGGCCGTTTCAGCAGCCAAATTATCCAATTCCGCGGTAGTTACACCATCATAAATACCCGAAACAACCTTTTTCGCTACTTCAACAGGTTGAACATAATTGGAGTCAAGGCCATAGCTCAACTTTTCTATACGGGCAGTCACTTTATCGAATTTAACCGATTCGCGGCGACCGTCACGCTTGATGACGTACATAGACATAGATTTGATCTTTTAAGAAAAACAGTGATGTTAATATGTAGAACTTCGATGAAGAATCAGAACTGATTTGATGTTGAAATAACATCAAAAAATCGGTAATCGCAACCGGCATCAGAGCGGGAAAAAAGAAGCATCTCACTAAAATACAAGTTAAGAAATTGTTAAAATTCTATAAACAAGGATATTACTAAAACCATACCTTATCAGAATGATGAAAGGATATTTTCAAAAATTATTTTACGGTCATCATAAGTTGATAGTTTATACTTTTTTGTTAACATTTCTAATGACATAATACATTTAACATCTGATTTACAGCTTATTAATGATAACATTTTGTATACTTCTCGCAAAAAACAACTTTTAAAACTTAAAGAAAATTATAGCGAAAATTAGGGTAGGTATCTGTTAAATACCCCTTTTGGCAATCGTAAAGCAGAAGTTGCCCATCGTAAAAACAAATAGTATGAGTATTAAAAGAACAGATACCTCAAGAAGAAACTTCCTTAAAAATTCTTCAGCTTTAGCGGCAGGACTTGCAACGAGTCCCGCACTGCTGGCTAACGGGTTCTCTGTGGAAGTCAGCAAACCGAAAGGAATATCCCTGGGCGTATTTGCTTCCTACGACCATGCCAAATATCTGAGGGATTTAGGATACACTTATATAGAAGAGTCGGTGGGTGGATTTCTTATACCTAAAGATGGAGAAACCGGTTTTAATAATAATCTGCATCATCTTCATGAGCTGAAATTCCCAATATGGTCTTATGTGGTTCTGCTGCCGGGTGATCTGAAAACAGTAGGACCCAATGCCGACCACGAAGGTGTACTTGCACGTACTGAGCTGGCACTTAAGAGAGCTAAAGCGGCAGGATCCGACTATATCGTATTCGGAAGCGGTGGAGCCAGAAATATACCAGAAGGGTTCGATCGTGAAAAAGCGTGGGAACAACATATTGCGGTAACTAAAAAAATGGCTCCTTTTGCAGAGAAATATGGTGTTACCATCGCCATAGAGCCGCTTAATCGTACAGAAACTAACCTTATTAATAGTCTTGCCGAAGGTGTACGCGTAGTAGAAGCTGTAAAAAGCCCAAAAGTAAAGCTGCTTTGCGATATCTATCACATGTTAAAAGAAGATGAATCACCGGATGAAATTGTTAAATACGGTAAACACATCGTTCACTGTCATATTGCTGAGAAGGAAGACAGAACACCGCCCGGGGTAAAAGGTGATGATTTCCGACCGTACCTGAGTGCACTTAAAAAAATAGGCTACAACGGTGGATTATCTATTGAATGTTTTAAATACAGTGATTTTGACAATGAAATAAAAGCGGGTATTGAAGTACTTAGAAAACAACTCAGTGAGGTGTAGTATTAGGAAGCATAAAAACGGTAATAAAATAATTACCACATAGTTGCGTCTATAAATTTAAATAATTACTTTTGCAATCCTTTTTGACAATTGTATCGAAACACATAATACCATATACCAATGAAAAAAGATATTCATCCCAACTATAGAGACGTTGTTTTCTGGGATCTATCAAGCGATTATAAATTTATTACGCGCTCAACTATAGAGACTACCGAAAACATTACCTGGGAAGATGGCACTTCTTACCCGGTATATAAGGTTGAGGTTTCTTCTCAGTCACACCCATTCTACACAGGTAAAAATGTACTTGTAGATACAGCTGGGCGTGTTGACAAGTTCAGAAAACGTTACGGACAAAAAGAAGCTTAGGCTTTACATGTTTGTTAAAAATTGATAGGAAGCAGTCTCCTGGCGAAAGCTAAAAGAGACTGCTTCTTTTTTTGTGCCCTAGTAAAAATGGGCGAACTTTGGTCTACACATACTCCTGTTATTCTATTATGCCAAACATCATCCTGTTCGACGAACCAACACTGCGAACGCAATTATTACCTTTTACATACACGCGCCCTGTAGCTTCCATCCGATGCGGAATTGATACCATAGCTGAAAAGTGGGATAAATGGCTTTCTACCCAAACCTCGTTTTTAACACAGGCTTATTTATCGGCTGCTTTCCCTATCAGTACATCATTTGATAATGTATTCATTAACGGCGCGTTATGCCCTAATCAAAATTTAGTAGATGCCATTTCTGAGCTTCCCGTAGAAACGGTATTATACTCCTCAGCAAATGAAATTCTGGCTGTTAAAACTACTAACCCTGAATGGACACCACAGTTTGATGTATCACAGCTGACATCTGTTATATATCAGGCACCATTTACGATGATCCGGAACATCTGGGATATCTTTACTAATAACGGTGCTGAAATAAAATCTGACTTCAACCTGCTTACAAGTACGCGGAAGTCGGAGCCGCTGACAGATCCCTATACCCGTTGTTACAATCCTGAGAACATTTTTATTGAGCCTGGGGCTACTATCAAAGCAGCCATACTCAATGCTGAAAATGGGCCCATTTATATAGGAAAAAATACGATGATACAGGAAGGCGCAGCCATACAAGGACCCTTTGCCATGGGTGAGGGCTCCATCATCGCGCAGAATGCAAAGATCAGAGTCAATACTTCTATCGGCCCGTTTTGTAAAATTGGTGGAGAAGTGGGCGGCTCTGTGATTTTCGGATATAGCAATAAGGGTCATGATGGCTATCTGGGAAATTCCGTATTGGGTGAATGGTGTAATCTGGGAGCAAATACGAATAATTCAAATCTCAAAAACGACCATACAAACGTGAAGTTGCATAGCTATGCTACTCAGGCACTTCAGGATACAGGTCTTCAGTTTTGTGGATTATTTATGGGAGATTATTCTAAGGCGGGTATCTCTACCATGTTCAACACCGGAACCGTTGTCGGAGTAAGTGTCAACGTATTCGGGGCCGGGTTTCAGTCAAAACATATCCCGTCATTTTCATGGGGAGGTCATGCAGAAGGATTTATGGAATACCGATTTCCAAAAGCAGTAGCTGTAGCCAAAGATACCGTAAGCCGCAGAAATGTGACCTTTGACGATGTACGCCAGAACATGATGGCTGAGGTATTCGAACAAACAGAAATACAACGTGGGAAAGTGATTACTGTTTAGTCTCTTCTCTGTATTAATAAATTGAAAAAAGCTTAATAAAACCAAAGTGCTATTTAAGGATATCCCTGGACTGGATCATATCAAGTCAACATTAATAAGATCGGTACAAACCAGCCACCTGGCCCATGCACAGTTGTTCGACGGTGCAACGGGGGGCGGCGGGCTTGCTATGGCGCTTGCTTTTGCAACCTATATCAACTGCGAAAACCGTGGACTTGATGATGCCTGCGGCTCCTGTGCTTCCTGTGTCAAAATGAACAAACTGATTCATCCCGACATGCACTTCATATTCCCGATAGCTTCTTCAAAAAAAATAGAAGGTAAAACCAGTGAAGCTTTCCTGGCGCACTGGCGGAGCTTTGTACTTGAAAATCCATATCGCGTATTACCTGAGTGGCTCGACTATATCCATGCAGACAACAAACAAGGCAACATATCTGTAGAGGAAGCAAGAGGAATCCTGCGTAAACTTTCTGTTAAATCTTATGAGGGTGAATATAAGATTCTCTTAATATGGAAGCCGGATATCATGAACGCATCTTCTTCCAACGCCATTCTGAAAATCCTGGAAGAGCCTCCATACAAGACCTTATTTCTTCTTGTAAGCGACCAGTCCGACAGGCTGCTTACTACTATTATTTCCCGCGCCCAGCGCATAGTCATTCCCGCATTTTCAGATGAAGATGTAAAGCATTTTCTAAGGAATAAGTCGATTAGTGATCAGATCGCCAATCAAATAGTATATCTTTCTGACGGAAATCTGTCGGAAGCCATGCAACTGGTAAAAGAGACGGAAGATGACCGGTCGGAGTGGTTTATAGAATGGATGCGTTCCTGTTACAAATCAGATATCAGTTTCCTTGTAAAAGCAGCTGATCTGTTCGATGCCATGAATAAGGAAAAACAAAAAGGTTTGCTTGATTATGCGCTCAGACTTTTCCGAGACATGCTTGTATGGAGCCATGGTGCCGGGGAGCTGTTGCGTGTACCACAGGAAGAACTTACTTTCGTACAGAACTTTTCAAAAGCCGTCAATCTGGAAGCACTTGAAAATATGATTCAGGAAGTAAATATTGCCTTTATACATATTGAGCGAAATGTGAGAGCCAAAATGGTTTTCCTGGACCTGTCGCTTACTATTGCACGATTTTTTCAGCGCAGGTAGATATACAATTGAAACATGGAATTCAAAGTTATCACCAGATATAATCAAGGATATCACATCCGATGAAGCATCCTATTGAAATTATTGGTGCAACCGATATCGTGGACCTGCCAGAGTTGGGCTGGTATAAGGTTCCTGTCCGCGTAGATTCGGGAGCTACCACATCATCCATCCACTGTTCTAAAGTAAAGCTAATTACCGAAAATAATGAAACCGTTCTCAGATTTTACCTGGATGCCCGTAGAGGTGCGCCACCCCAATCTTTTACTGTAAAGAACTTCAAAGAAACAATTGTGCGTAATTCTTCCGGAAAAGAAGAGAAACGATATGTGATCAAAACCACTATCAAAATTTTTGGCAGAAAAATCAGAACTGAATTCACACTTGCCAATCGAAAAAAAATGAGCTATCCGATATTGCTGGGCCGAAAGCTTCTCAAAGGACGCTTTATTATCGATGTTGCGCAAAAAGACCTTTCGATTAAACGTTCCAAAAACAAAATCAGCCAGGAGTCATTAACGGATCAGGCACGACTTTAAAGAAATCCTCTGCTCTTAATTAATAACATTTCAGTTTATATGAAAATCGCCATCCTGTCTACCAATCCGGAGTTATACTCCACACGTCGTTTGGTAGAAGCAATCAGGCAAAAAGGCCATAAGGCCGTTGTTATCGACCACGTCAAATGTTTCGTCATGATTGAGGGAGGAAAGCCCACAATCATATATAAGGGTAAAGCTGTGAAAGGGATTGATGCAGTGATACCAAGAATCGGTACATCTGTAAACGCTTTTGGTTGCGCGGTGGTTCGGCAGTTTGAACTGATGAAAGTTTTTACAACCGTAAAATCACAGGCGATATTAAGGTCACGCGATAAACTTCGCAGCATGCAAGTATTAGCCAGGTCAGGCGTAGATATCCCAAAAACCATCTTTGCAAAAAATCCGACGCAGGTGACTGAGCTCATACAACTGGTTGGTGGCCCTCCTGTTATTATCAAATTACTGGAAGGTACGCAGGGTGTAGGTGTTGTGCTTGCCGAAACCATCAAGGCCGCGAAGTCTACCATTGAAGCATTTTATGGTCTCAAAGCTAATTTTCTTATTCAGGAATATGTTGCTGAATCGAAAGGAGCAGATATCCGGGCATTTGTAATCGGTAACAAAGTGGTAGCTGCGATGAAACGACAAGGTGCAGATGGCGATTTTCGCTCCAATCTTCACAGAGGAGGAGAAGGTTCAAAAATTGAACTTACCCCCGAAGAAGAAGAAACCGCCATTGCTGCAGCAAGAGCATTAGGTGTTAAAATTGCCGGTGTGGATATGTTGCAGTCTGAACGTGGCCCGCTGGTGATGGAGGTCAATTCATCTCCCGGCCTCAGAGGTATTGAAGAAATTTCCGGTATTGATGTGGCTTCTCTAATCGTTTCTTATATAGAAGATAAAATTATTACCGACGAGGGAGATACAGTAGGTGTGTAACTAAGCTGAATGATAATTCTGTTTGATTATGGAGATCAAAATGGCAATCTTTGAAGATGATATAAAATCCTGGCTAACGACGGACCGTCTCTAGCTAACAGCTTTAAAATTTCCATGCAAATAAAAATAGGAACAAGGGGCAGCAAACTTGCCCTCTGGCAGGCTTACCACATTGAGAATCTTTTACAGCAAGGTGGTATTGAAACTGAAATTGTCATTATTGAAACCAAAGGAGACAAAATACTTGATCGTTCTTTATCAAAAATTGGTAGCAAAGGTGTATTTACCCAGGAACTGGAAGACCAATTAAGAAGTGGAGATATAGATATTGCCGTTCATAGTGCCAAAGATTTACAATCTGATCTGGATGCTGATTTCGAAATTTCGGCGTTTACCGAACGGGAAAAGACAAATGATGTATTGGTAAGTCATAATACTGAGTTGTCGCTTCAAAGTGGAAAACCATTCGTTATAGGAACGTCATCTACCAGAAGGATCGCATTGTTGAAACACTTTTATCCGCATGTCAAGACCGTCGACATGCGTGGAAACCTTCAAACCAGATTACGAAAACTGGAAGAAGGGCAATGCGATGCATTATTACTTGCTTACGCGGGTGTACATCGTATGGAATACGACGACAAGATTGCAGAGTATCTGAAGCTCGACGAGTTCACGCCAGCTGTGGGACAAGGAAGTGTCGCCGTTGAAAACGCGGTATCTCTGGATGATGCAAAAAAAGAGGTACTTCGGAAATTGCTTAATCATCTACCTACTTCCATCTGTTTGCGTGCCGAACGTTCATTTCTGAATAGACTTCATGGTGGTTGCAGTATTCCCGTATTTGGCCTGGCAACTATAAGCAATAATGATGATATTCATATCTCAGGAGGAATTGTAAGTCTGGACGGAAGAGAGCTTTTGCGCTTTGAAAAAACCGGGCAGGGAGAATCTCCAGAAGCACTTGGTTTTGAGCTTGCCGAACAACTGATAGCAGCCGGCGCTGATCGTATCCTAAGCGATATCAGGCGTAACCAAGCGCAATAATCATAAATACCAAATACAAAAAAACCTCTTCGGATCGCGCCGAAGAGGTTTTTTAATATTCAATAACACCTAGTTGCCTCCTGGAAGTGTCCCTGTAGAATCACGTTTCACAGGTATGGCTGTTGAATCAGTTTTAACCGGTGCAGCTGGCTTTGCAGTTGAATCAGGTAACACTGCCGGTGTTCCGGGAACTGCAGGTCTTGCAGTTGAATCCGGCAATACTGGCGTTACTGGCATTACAGGTCTTGCTGTAGAATCAGACTGTGCTGGAATAACTTTTCCTGTTGAATCTGTTTGAGCCGGAACCGAAGGCGTTGTAGTTGAGTCGGCAGATACTGGTCTGTTAAAAGAACCTTCTGGTCGTGCCGGTCTTGCAGAACTATCTGCATTCATAGCTCCCTGCTGAGGCCGTCCTCCGGCTGCAGGTCTGATAACAGGTGTAGTAACTGCCGGAGCCGCTTGCTGCATTCCTCCATCCATACCGCCACCGTCACTTTTCTGGTCATCATTATTGATCGATTTTTTTCTTCTTGTTTTTTGTTCGGTAAAGGTCATTTTACCCAAACGATACGAGAAATTCACTCTGAAACCTCTGTTATAAAGGAAGTTAGTATTGTTCTGTGTAAACGCGTCAGTCTCCAGGCTGGTTCTCATGGCAAATCTTGGCGCTAAGAAGTTTTCCATGCCGAATCCGATACTTCCACGTTTGTTTTTGAAATCTTTTTTCACACCAAAGTCGTACATACGGAAACCAGCCTGAGTTCCCTGAAGTTGCACCTCACGACCTCGAAGGAAACCTCCTGCCTGTAATCCCCAGCCATTTCTGATAGTAAGACCCGTTCTGAAGCGACCGCTTAATACAAATCCACTATTGCTGGAATTAGTGCCTTTGTTTACAAGATTTGCGTAGTAAGCATCAAATCCTCCACCTACTTGCCACTTTTTGAAGAAAGTCATGTTACCAAATACATTTACACCATAGTTCTGCTTTTCTCCAATGTTACCATATGTAGTGCTGATCACCCCTTCTGAATCCGTAGATCTGATACTTTCGATAGAGTTATTGGTAAAACGAGCAAATGTAGATACATTGATATACAGAGAGTTTTTGAAGAAACTCGTTCCTAATTCAACCTGATCTGTCAGTTCCGGATCAAGTTCCGGATTCCCAAACGTAATGTTGGTCGGGTTGGCAGAGTTAACGTTAGGGTTTAGGAATTGAATACCTGGGCGCTGCAGACGACGGTTATAACCCAATTTAATGGTTTGTCCTTTGCCGAATGTCTGAGATAAATTGATACTTGGAACCAGATTACCATATGCAGGCAGATTCAGGTTTCTTCTCTGCTCGCCTTCTACTGCATCAATGCTTGTATATTCGTACCGTGAGCCAACTTTTAGCGTAAATTTGCTTTTAGTTGTATAGGTATAAGAGAAATAACCTGCAGCGACATTCTGATCGTAATCCAAGATACTGTTAGGCCGGGAACCGATCAAACCACCATATTGAATATTACTGACTACCTGACGGAAAATCCCTTTTCCACCTACTTCCAGCAACTGGTTATCTCCAATCGGAGTTTGGTAATCCACCTGAATCGTGCTTTCCTGATTGTGGCTGCTGTTATCATTTGATTCTACACCCAATGATTCCATTTGCTGCGCAGTTGACTGAGCGAAGATATTGGCATCGTAATCATTTGTTCGGTTGTTACGGCTATACTGACCAGAGATACTTAATTCCTCATTAGGTTTGCTCAATGTTCTGATGTAGTCCAGGTTCACATCCCATGTTCCGGAAAGATCCTTCGAATTTACATTACGGAAACTATTTGTGATTGAATCACCTACAGTTCTTGATGTTGTCAGTTCCTGTGTATTACGTTGGTTACGCATTCCATAACGCACGCCCGCCGAAAGAGAGCTTTTTGAGTCAATCTCATAATCCCAACCAAAGTTGTAAGATCCGAATGCCATTTTATTATCAGATTCACTGGTCTGACGAATAGTAAACGGATCAATTTTACCAACCTGAAGGTTCTCCGATCTACCTGGCATATTGTAATTGAATCGTCCGAAACCGCCTAAACTGAATCCCATTTTACCTATACGGTAATTACCTCGAAGCCCCAAATTAGATCCTCTGTTCCCAATACCTGTATCCAGATTGAGCGTTCCACCCTGAATGGTGCTTTTCTTTGTAATAATATTGATGATACCTGCTGAACCTTCTGCATCATAGCGTGCCGAGGGAGAAGTAATTACCTCAACAGATTTAATCATATCAGCCGGAATCTGTTTTAAAGCATCTGCTACGCTTGTCGCAATAATAGTAGAAGGCTTATTATTAATGAGAACCCGTACATTAGAACTACCTCTCAAAGATACATTTCCATCCAGATCAACTGTCAGCATCGGCACTTTCCTCATCACATCCGATGCATCTCCGCCTTTACTCGTAATGTCCTTCTCAGCGTTATAAACCAGACGATCAACCTTTTCCTCAATCATTTGCGCCATTCCCACCACTTCAACTTCCCTAAGCTGAACTACATCAGGAGTAAGCACAACGGAACCAAGATCCAGATCTGTTTTTCTGTCTACTTTTATGTCGTTGATGGTCTTGGTTTTGTAGCCTATGAAAGATATCAGAATTTTGAAATTTCCAGCTGCAATTTTAGTAAGTGTAAAAGCTCCTTTTTCATCTGTAGTAGTACCATCAACCGGATTATTTGTTTTCACATCTACCAATGCCAACGTTGCAAATTCCACTGGCTGTTTAGTTGTAGAGTCAATCAAAACACCCTTAATTTTGCCACTTCCTTTAGGTGTATCCTCCGTGGTACCCGGGATTGTGGTCTGCCGTTGGCGTCCAAAATCTCCGCCGCCACGGTTTCCACCACCGCCTCCGGGAAACTGGGCATAGGCTGATGATAGTAAGGTTAAGGTTAATAACAGGGATGTAAATCGTTTCATCATTTTCATGGGAATCATCGAACAAAGTATAAATACAATATCAAAATAAATCACTGGCCGGCACTTCTCTAAACGCGTTAGATGGAAAGGATACTTAAACCGACTAACTCCACGTTTTACACGATGAATCAAAAACAGACTTGTCTCATTTTCACACTATCTTTCACGATGAAACAATATTGTCACCACTAGCCTCATAGATCAGTTTGGCAATCCTGTCGACATTTTATGAAGTTTGATCGAGTGAATTATGTGCTTTGAATTTTATCTCCTAAGATTGTAATTGCATATACCGTGCGACACTCTAAAAAATCTAAAATGGATTCCCAAGAAGTCAGAAAATATCCACGTTTTGTCTTGCATTTATTGGGCTGGGGATTTTTAGCCCTTTTTCTGATGTGGCAACCACTCAGCTGGCAAATACAACTACCTAATACTTTCTGGATCAAGCAGTTTGTACTGTTTGTAATGCTTGTCAGTATTTTTTATCTGAATGTCTATTTCTGGTTTCCACGTTTCCTGGCCCGTAACCGGTATCTTAAATTCATACTTTTTAATATAGTCTCCGTTGTTATCCTTGCTGTTACCATTGAACAGATGCAAACGGCCATTAATCACAGGGAACAAATGGACAAGGCATGGCGGAAAGCGCATGATGATATGACCCGCCCTAAAAAGCCGAAAGATAAACTCGACTATTTTTCACTACTGACTGCTCTGATCGTCATTGGCATAAGTACCAGTATTGCAGCCGTACAGAATGTACAGCGTGACAAACAGTATCGTCAGGAACTGGAACAGGATAAAATCAACTCAGAACTTTCTTTTTTGAAAGCCCAGATCAATCCTCACTTCTTCTTTAATACGCTGAACAACATTTATGCACTTACAGTGATAGATGTTGAAGCGGCTCAGCAGGCACTTCATAAGTTGTCCAGGCTTATGCGTTACGTATTGTATGAAACACAAAATGAGACTGTGTTACTTAGTCAGGAAATTGCTTTTGCCCAGGACTACATTCAACTCATGGAACTCCGGCTTACAGATAAGGTTACAGTGAGACTATCTCCACCAGTACCACTTCACGACGTGAGTATTGCCCCGATGCTTTTCCTTCCATTTATTGAAAACGCTTTTAAACATGGCGTTAGCTCAGTTGAAAAAAGTAACATTGATATTCGTATCAAACAAACCGAGAATAAAATTTTCGTGGAAGTCAGAAACACTCTTTTCCCTGAAAAAGGAGCAACACTGGATGAAAGCAACGGCATAGGACTTTCTAATACACAGCGACGCCTAGACTTGCTGTATCCCGGAAAGTATTCTCTAAGGATGAAAGAAAATAAAGAAGAAAAAGAATTTGAAGTACACCTTGAACTGGAAACCGCATGAGTTCCCTAAAATGTATTGCAGTTGACGATGAGCCACTCGCACTTGGTCTCGTTGCCTCATTTGTAGAGAAAACTCCGTTCCTGGAACTGACTGGCAAGTTTTCAAGTGCAGTGGAAGCGCTTGAAGTAATACACAACCAGCAGATTGATCTCGTTTTCCTTGACATTCAGATGCCTGATCTTACCGGTATAGAACTGGCCAGGGTCATTGAGAGGGCCGGCCCCAGTGCTCCAAGAGTTGTATTCACCACAGCTTTTAACCAGTATGCGCTAGATGGCTTCAAAGTCGATGCACTGGATTACCTCCTGAAACCATTTAACTACGAAGAGTTTTTAAAAGCGGCAACCAAAGCCAAAGGATACGTCGAGCTGGTTCGTAAAGCATCTCAGAGCCCTGTTGCGCCAGAAACTAAGGATGAGTATCTTTTTCTGAAAGTAGAATATCAGCTGGTTCGGATTGCATATGATGATATTCTTTATATGGAGGGTCTTAAGGATTATGTGAAAGTGCATTTGAAATCAGGTCAAAAACCTATTCTTTCCCTAACCAGCCTAAAGCACCTGGAAGAAAAATTACCATCAGCCCGTTTTATGCGCATTCACCGTTCATTTATTGTGAATCTGGATCAGATTGGAGCTGTGACACGTAATTCAATTCAAATCGGATCCACTACAATTCCCGTCAGCGACCAGTATAAAGAAAGCTTCAACCAGTTCTTAAGCAAGTGGATGTAAACTATTTGCTGTGGTAAAACAAAAGACATATCTAACCATTTCGGTCATTCTCAATTGTCTGTTCCTAATCGGTTTTTTGACTTTATCCTACATTTACAGAGATAAAATCTTCCAGGCATTTGTGTTGGTAAAAGGAAATCCGAAAATTATTATGTTTGGAAATTCTATTACTGCTCAGGGAAAATGGGTAGAACTACTGGGCCGAACTGATGTACTTACCCAAGCACTGCCTGGCCAATGCACTTATCATTTTCTGAATGCAATGGAATCTATGGTGATTAATCACAAGCCCAAGGTATGTTTCGTAATGGGTGGAATCAACGACATCACGGTAGGTGTCAGTCAGGATCAAATACAAAAGCATTACAAACTCATTCTTGACAATCTTACTAAGAACCAGATCCAGCCTATTGTTACACTAACACTATACGAACAAAATGACCCCGTGAGCCAGGCACTGGTTACGGAGTTGAATCATTTTCTGATCCGGTACTGCCAACAACGCCATATCGAATACATTGATATCAACCCACTCATTGCTGACAGTACGGGGCTCAAAGCTGAATATGCAGTAGACAAGACACATCTCAATACCGAAGCTTATAAGATTTGGGCAGCGGAGATTCGTAAAGTACTGGTCAGGAAAAATATCTGATATAACAAAACAGGGCGGCTTCTTTCGAAACCGCCCTGCTTATCAATATAACTTTTATAAACTAAGCACTTACCTGGTTCATCACTTCCGTTTGCTTACGGATAGATTCCATGTGTACCAATTTAAACAATTCGTCAACAAGGTTTGGATATAGATTAAGGCTTTTACCCCATCCTGCACGCGTCTCCAATACTTCACGGAAACGATCAACCTGATACGCTGCAACATTGTTGTCACGCTTGTATTCAGCCAGTTTCTCAATTAATGACATACGGGCTGCAAGGTTTTCAAGTAATTCGCGATCAAGGTTATCTATTTTACCACGAACCACTTCCAGTTGAGACTGGTAATCGCTGCCATAAGATTCTTTACGAACGTGAAGATCATGTAACATCTGACCCAATGCAGCAGGCGTAAGCTGCTGTGCAGCATCGGACCAAGCTTTATCCGGCTCACGGTGTGATTCGATGATCAAACCGTCGTAATTTAAATCCAGAGCACGTTGTGCCACTTCGTACAAATAAGCACGCTTTCCTGCCATGTGGCTAGGATCACCGATTACCGGCAAGTTTGGCAATAAAGTTTTCAGTTCGATGGCGATGTTCCACATCGGTGAATTACGGAACTTCGTTTCCTGCGCATTGGAGAAACCGCGGTGAATAGCTCCCAGCTTCGTAACTCCAGCCTGATTAAGGCGCTCCAAGGCACCAATCCAAAGCTGTAAATCAGGATTTACAGGATTTTTGACCAATACAGGTACATCTACACCTTTCAATGCATCAGCAAGTTCCTGTACGTTAAATGGATTCACGGTAGTTCTCGCACCGATCCAAAGAATGTCTACTCCATACTTAAGAGCCAGCTCAATGTGCTGTGGATTAGCAACCTCTATCGCTACCGGCAAACCAGTTTCTTTTTTCGCAGCTATCAGCCATGGCAAAGCAGCCTCACCCATGCCTTCAAAACTACCTGGACGTGTTCTTGGTTTCCAAATTCCCGCACGTAATACATGCGCAAATCCTTCCTCTTTGATCTGGGTTGCGGTTTCTAACATTTGTTCCTCGGTCTCTGCACTGCAAGGCCCGGCGATTACCAAAGGCTTTCCTTCGGTATTGATCCAGCTGCTAAGCGGTTGGATATCTAAAGAAGCATTCATATTCAAAAACTTGTCCTTAATAAAAAATAGATAATGGGAATATTTCCGATTTGTGTTATGCGTATTTCAGGGATTGACGTACATTTGACAGCAACTTTTAAGTTTACTTCTTATACGTTTTACTTTTATTTCAACGATTTAGTTTTAAATTATTGAAAGCCTTACTCAGGAAAAAACCTTCGCAAAATGGCATATCCTTTACCAAAAGACAAAATACCTGTATTTTTTGAAGACACCTCTATTGCTTTTGGCTCAAAATCCAACGCTCGCTTACGTAAAACTTATTGGTTATTCAACCTCATGAATCAAGCCCGGGTGGTAAATTTAGGCACTTTTTTTATAAAGCTTGCACTAAAACTTAACTTACCTATAAAAAATCTCATTCGAGCCACAATTTTTGAACAATTCTGTGGTGGTGAGACGATTACAGACTGCGACGCTACCATTACCTCATTAGCAGAGTCAGGAATAGGAACCATTTTGGATTATTCTGTTGAAGGCGAGGACAACGAAGACAGCTTTGAAGCAACAGCAAAGGAAATTCTGAGAACGATAGATAAAGCGGCTACATCCGGCCATGTACCATTTTCTGTATTTAAGGTCACGGGAATTGCCTCTGCTGAGATTTTAGAAAAAGTCCAGCGTAAAGACAGCCTTAATGACGCTGAAAGAGTACAATTCGAACGTGCAAAAGAACGCATGACGCTCCTCTGCTCACAGGCCTACCAAAGGAAAGTCCGGATTTTTGTTGATGCGGAAGAAAGTTGGATACAGGGAATTATCGATGAGCTGACTTATGAAATGATGGCTCAATTCAACAAAGAATCGGCTATTGTCTATAACACTTACCAGTTTTATCGACACGATACGCTTGAAGCGCTTAAGGGTGCCTATCTGAAAGCACGCCAAAAAGGATACATATTGGGAGGGAAACTGGTACGTGGGGCCTATATGGAAAAGGAACAACTCAGAGCGCGTGAAAATGAATATACCAATCCTATACATGCAAGCAAAGAAGCTACTGATGCTGACTTCAATTCAGCTATTGACTTCTCTATTGAGAACCTGAAACAAATATCTGTTTGCCTGGGTACACACAATGAATTCAGTTGCCAATACTGCGCTGCAAAGATGGAAAAACTGGGTATTGAAAGAAAAGATGAGCGGATATGGTTTGCCCAGTTATTAGGTATGAGCGACAACATATCGTTCAACCTTGCAAAAGCCAATTACAATGTGGCAAAATATGTCCCATATGGCCCTATCAGCGCTGTGTTGCCTTATTTGATACGTCGTGCTGAAGAAAACACGTCCATTGCCGGACAAAGCAGTCGTGAATTTCTAATGGTAAAAAGTGAATTGAAGAGACGGGGAATCAGTTCTTTATAACTATCTTCCTATTTTAGCGTTCTGAATTATAGATTTTAATTGTTCTTATATACCGAATGAATCAGTCGAGAAATCCTGTCCCTTATTTAGTTTTCAGTTTATTGCTGATCTTCATTGATCAGACTTCCAAACTTTTGGTGCATGAATACATGGAACCAGGCTTCTCCGGCCAGATCGCACTGATCGGAAACTGGTTTAAATTACATTACGTACTCAACCCAGGTATGGCTTTCGGCATGCAGCTCGGCCATGAATATGGTAAGTTGTTTCTTACGCTTTTCCGACTTGTGGCGATGTGTGCTATAGGCTGGTATCTGGTGCATCTTGCAAGAGCTGGTGCGGCCAAGGGGTTACTTTTGGCTTTGTCTATGATCCTTGCAGGCGCTGTTGGCAATGTGATAGACAGTACATTTTACGGTGTATATCTGGATAACGCACCCTATGGATCTCCAACCCCCTGGTTCCACGGACAGGTGATAGATATGATTTTTGTTGACTTTTGGGAAGGATTTATTCCTGAATGGGTGCCACTATGGGGGGGACAATATTATTCCACTCCGATTTTCAATATTGCTGACTCCTGCATCTTTGTGGGCGTATGCAGCATATTGATATTTCAGGGCAGTTTTCATCCTGCTTATGAAGAATCTGAAAGTGAAGATCACGGTCCGCAGCCCGAACCAAATGACATTGATACAAATTCTGAAGTTGTGACCAACCCAATTCCGGAAGAACCAACGACTCATAGCAGTACTACTCCTGATGAAGAAATAATCATTACACACAATCCTCTTAATCCCGAACAAATGGGTGAAGCAGAAAATGACGAAAACAAAAAAGAGAACATATAGTTCTCTTTTTTGTTTAAACAGAAATGATATTTCTTTTAATTTTCATCCTTTGAATAAGGCATAAAATCTTTAAAGCTCTTTTTAAGAGCAGCATCTGTAGCCTCTCTTTTATTCTCCCAATTAGCATCCAACTCCAGTGCTACCAAACCACTCAGGTTCATAAGCCCCTTGAATTCATCCAACTTCTTAATGAAATCAGGTGCTCTTCTGGATGACTTCTGTGCATATTCTCTGGCAAATACGTCACCCTTATTTTGCAGTTCATTTTTCTTCTGAACCACGTAATTAAATCTTTCCAGTAAACCGTTCGTAGATCTGCCTATTACCTCAGTTGCTTCCAATGTACCTACTGTTGCCACAGTCGTACCGCCAATCGTTGTAATATAGCCTCTGGTTCTAGGATCATCGGTGGCAATTACCGGAGCTAAACCTGTTGTGGCTCCGAGGGATGCATTCAGAAGTGATCTGCTACGTTTTCCCTTTTTAGCACGCGTATAAGCTCTCTTTAAATCGCTTTCTCTCTCCCTCATTTGCTCTAGTAATCCCCAGGCATTAACTAAAGCTCCTTTATAAAGTGCATATACATACTCATCTCTCTCCGATTCATCGATTGTATTCATGATGACAAACCGTACCGTTTTTTCTTTTTTATTTTGAGACTTATCTAGTACATAAAAGGTAATATTGAATGCAAGGGAATCAAAAGGATCCTTTACAAACTCAAATCCCGGCTCCCAGATAAATTCATAACTGGTTGGAGTATTTTTGACTAACGCTTCTTTGGGAACATTTTTATTCTCCGAGATAAAATTAAAAGTAGCTATATCATCTTCTCCATTTGGATCGGAAAGCGAGAATCTTAGATTAATCCGGTTATTTTCAGCGCTTCTTACAACTGGGCTCTGAGGAATCATTGTAAAATCCGGAGCCAGGTCCATCTGTGTAATTTCAAGCCTGAGTCTTCCCTTTGTACGTGCCTTGGATGGCTGATCCTCTACATAAAACTCCATATAGCGGGGTCCTTCTTTCAACAGATTGAACTGCTTCGTAGACAATTCCCAGATCACTTCACCTCCTGCGGTAAGCTTCATTCCCTCAGGCATTCCTCCATCCAGTATCGGAATAAATACAACCGGATCTCCATCAGGGTCACGCACGGAATTCATATCAATCTGGTACAAATTCTGCGTTTTATACTGCACATAAAAAGGCTTCAGCTCATCCACCTGCGGAGGCCTGTTCACATGATTTACTTTGAAGATAATTTCGCGTGATGCCGTTTCCCCACTCAGCCCCTGCGCTTCAAAAACGACAGGAAAAAACTTAGTAGTGTTGATCCTGTCAGCCACATCATAGCCCGGTATCCATACAAAATGACCAAGCGAGTCAAACTTCATGTCTTTGGCCAGCCCACTTACTATATTATATCTGACGGAATCTCCCTTGCCTCCTTTTGTCTGCAAATGAAAGTTGATTTCTTTTCCTTCATCCAATACATTCCAATCGGCTTCTTTGGGGAAAATAATTTGTAGAGGAGCAACGGGGGTTCTGGAATTGTCCTGACCTGAGGCTGGTAATACGCTGGAAACGATCGCCAGAACAAACAATATTTTGTAAATATTTTTTACAACCATAACGTCGCAAATATGATTTATCCTATGGATTAATTGACACATTGATCTTAACGCAAAATTAGCAATTACTGTATACTTAACCCTGAGAATACGAACCTAATTCCAAATGATACCATATTTCGCAGTTAACAAACTTTCATTTTGGACTTTTTTCAGACCAGTATAAAACATTCTGCTAATTGATCAAACACTGAAACTGCTTTACAAAACCCTATTTATACAGAAAACCGGAGAATAGTCTCAAGAAGACTACTCTCCGGCATCAATCCTTTTACAGGTACTAATTATTTTTTCTTAGGCGTTGCCGCTGGGGTAGTAGCAGGCTTTGCTGCCGGTGTTGCAGCTGGAGTTGTTGCAGCAGGAGCAGCTTCAACTTTATCAGGATCCACACCCAATTTTTTAAGAATCAAGTTAGATACTGCGTACTCTTCAGATCCTACGTAAAGGATCACTGGAGTAGTACCTTGTCCTGCATCCATATTCAGGATGTAAAGGTATCCGTTTTCTTTTCCTACAGCCTGAATCGCATCGTTCACTTTGGTAAGGATCGGTTCGATCAATTGCTGTTGCTTTTTCTGAAGAGAAGTTTGAGCACTTGTTTGATACTCCTGAATACGAGTCTGAAGTCCTTGCAACTCTTTCTCTTTATCAGCACGAATGACATCAGTCATATTGGCGCCGTTCTTCTGATAAGCTTCATATTTCTCCTGAGCTTCCTTAATCATATCACCCATGCTTTTGTCCAGTTGAGCCTTTGTAACTTCAAGCTCATTCTGCATTTTTTTAGCCTCAGGTAATCTGTCGATTATATAGTCAACATTGGTATATCCAATTTTTGTAAGTCCGCTTGCAGGGGTTGTTTGAGCTAACAGAGGGGCACTAACGAAGGTCATTACGACCAAAAACGCTATCAATTTTTGTTTCATTGCTTTTTACTTATTTGAGTTTATTGGTTGTACTTTTTTGTTTCGGGGTATTGCCGGCAGGCGCCACATCGGCAGCTGCTGTTTTTTCTTTTCCGGCAGCTTTGGGTTTCAACTCAATGCCTAGTTCTTCAATCAGATAATCTGAATAGTCATGCTTCGGATTGGTGTAAAGAAGGCCGGAATCACTCGACTTATCTATTAAAAAATCCAATCTTCTTTGGCTGCATACTTTTGAAACTGCTCTTTGCACCCGCTCCATGACAGGTTTCATCAATTCCTTTTTCTTCTGAAACAGCAAACCTTCCATTCCAAAAATTCTACTGTTATATTCTCTTGCCTCCAGCTCTTTCTCTTTAATTTCATTCTGCCTCTTTCTTTTCAGTTCATCAGTCAGTAACATCTCTTCAGCCATGTAGGCTCTTTGCATCTTATCAATCTCCGAATACTTATCCTGAATTTCCTTTGCCCACTTCTCTGAAAATTTCTTCATCTCAGCCTGGGCCTGCTGATATTCCGGCATTTTACTGGTGATGTATTCCATGTCAGTGTAACCAAACTTCTGCGACCAGACAGGCACTACAGCAACCAGTGACAAAACTAGTAAAATTAAAAACTTCTTCATGTTATGTGGGTAATATTTTGCACCCCTTTAACGAAATCTATCCGACAATATTATCTGATCTGCTGACCAATTGTAAAGTGGAATTGCGCACCACTGGTTTTTCCCTGAATTTTATCAAATCCATACCCCCAGTCAATACCCAGCAAACCAAATGCAGGCATGAAGATACGTGCTCCTACCCCAGCCGATCTCTTCAGATCAAATGGATTAAACTCTTTATAGGTTCCCCAGTTATTACCACCCTCGGCAAATCCAAGTATAAAGATGGTAGCTTGTGGATTAAGCGAAACAGGGTAACGAAGTTCCATCACGTACTTGTTGTACACAATACCACCACCAGACGCAGGGAAACCGTTTTGTGCAAGCGGACCTACTTTTTGATCTTCATAACCTCTGAGACCTATGATATCCTGGTCAGCAAGTGAGAAAGAACCTTGTCCTGCCAAGCCAGATCCCCCTACGATAAACCTACCAAACGGACTATATCCAACTTTTTGGTTATAAGCCCCCAGATATCCCATGTGCGTGCGGGCACTTAATACAAGTTTACCTGTAATGGTTGCAAAATAACTCATATCAAACATCCACTTGTGGTATTCTACCCATTTGTAGGTATCTGTAATATTTGTAATTTCTTTCTTTCTTAAAGCTGAATACGGCGGCGTAAATGTTGCACTCAAAGACATGTTACTACCTCTTCTTGGGAACTGAAGGTTGTCCAGCGTATTTCTTGAAATCGTGGTGTTGAAAGAAATATTATTAGATATACCACTACTATATCCTATACGGAAGATATCAAGACTATCGAGACGATAACGCTGGTAAGACAAAGCATGCGTCATAACCAGATTTCTGTCCGGCTCCTTTAAACGACGTCCCAGAGAAACCGTAATACCATTATTAAAGTAACCACCTCTGTAATTCAATCCTCCGCCATTGGTAGGCATTCCATAAATAGAACGGAAGTCAGTCATACGATATACGGTGCGTTGTAGCGAAACCCCGAAGTTGATTGGCTTCTTACCACCCAACCATGGCTCACTGAACGATAGAGAGTACGTCTGATATTGTTTACCATTCGCCTGGAACCTCACCGAGAGCTTCTGTCCATCTCCGGAAGGAAGCGGTCTCCATGTCTCACGGTTCGGAATGTTTTTCAAAGAGAAGTTATTGAACACCAGACCCAGCGTTCCTACGAAACCGATGTATCCACCCCAACCTCCTGAAAGTTCGATCTGATCAGACGGTTTCTCCTCCACTGTATATTCGATATCCACGGTACCATCAGACTGGTTCGGGATTGGATTGATCTGGATTTTCTCCGGATCAAAATAGCCCATTTGAGACAGCTGGCGTTGTGTGTTAATAATCTCAGTTTTACTGAATTTTTGTCCCGGAAGTGTAGACAATTCACGCAATACTACACGGTCACTTGTTTTTGTATTCCCATTCAGTAAGATACGGTTAATTGTTGCCTGCTTTCCTTCATAGAGACGTAGCTCTATATCGATAGAGTCACCTTCAACAGATTTTTCAGTCGGATCGATACGGAAATAAAGGTATCCGTCATCCATATAAATGGAACTTACGTCAGCACCAGGAATACCATTGATTTTCTTATCCAGTTCTTCCGGATTATAAACATCCCCTTTTTTAATTCCCAGTATATTTCCAAGTTCTGCAGAAGAATGCAGGTAATTACCAGACCATGTAATATCGCGATAGAAATACTTGATACCTTCATCAATCCGCATTTCCACGCTAATCGTTTCGCCGTTATTGCGGATCGTATCAAATTCAATAACCGCATCACGGAACCCATTCTTACGGTAATATGCGATCAGCTTCTCCTTATCCTCTTCATATTTTTTGGGAATATATTTCGAAGGATTGAAAAGTCGCCCAAGCATTTTTTGCTTGGTACCTTTCATTTTTTTTCTCAGCGTACGACTGCTAATGGCAGTATTACCCTGAATATCAATTTTTTCAATCTTCACTTTTTTACCTTTCGTAATGGTAAAATTAAGTGTAGCTTGTCCTCTTGTAGAATCTGGTATCTGTAACACTTTTACCTTCGTGTTATAGAAACCTTTGTCCATATAATACTTTTTGATAATCAGCTGTGTATTTTTAATTACCGTAGGTGTAATTACACGGCCTTTGATCAGCTTTACTTTATCATTCAACGTTTCTCGCTCGCCTTTCCTGATTCCGGCAAAAGATACCCGGTTGAGACGCGGGCGTTCCTTGATGTGAATATTTAGCCAGATTTTCTCGTCTTCTACTTTAGTAGCCATAATTTCTACGTCATCCAAAGTTCCGAAATCCATCATTCTCCTCACTGCGGAAGGAATTGCAGGACCAGGAATTCTTACCTTATCACCAGGTTTTAGCCCTGAAATTGAGATCATTGAATTGGGATCCAGAAACTGAGTACCCGATACGGTAACTTCCGCAATGGTATACTCCTTAGGATCTGCAGCGTCAAAAGAAATAGAAGAAGAAGATGTTGATTTTGGTGTATTACCCCCAAGTCCTACACGCTGAGCATTTGCCTGAAAGAGCCAGCAAAGCATGATGACGGACAAGATACCACTACGATGTGCTAATGATTTACTCAAATTTTTCACAAGATTCATATTATTACTTAGCACTATTCGCTTTGATTTGTTCTCCTGTCTTACCGAAACGTCTTTCTTTTCCCTGGAAGGATAAAATGGCTTCGTATAGATTTGCACGCCTGAAATCAGGCCAAAAAAGATTCTCATAAAAATACAACTCTGCGTAAGCAAGCTGCCATAGTAAAAAGTTACTGATACGGTGGTCACCTCCGGTTCTCAGCATCAGGTCCACGTCAGGTCTTGATCCCGTTGACAGCTGGTCAGCTAACGTTTTTTCGTTAATTTCTTCAGGCTTCAGGGTTCCGTTCTGTACTTCTGTTGCCAATTTTTTCGCAGCTTGAGTTAAATCCCATTTCCCGCTGTAGCCCAGCGCAAGTATCAGATTCAGACCAGTATTATTTTTTGTAGCATCTGAGGCTTCAGTCAATTGTCTCTGGCAACTTCCTGGCAAGCTTTTTATATCTCCTATTGTGTCTAGCTTGACATTGTTTTTCATCATTGTTGGAAGCTCGTTTGCAATAGACTGCACCAATAGCTCCATTAATGCGCGTACTTCAAACTCGGGTCTTCCCCAGTTTTCTGTAGAGAAAGCATACAATGTCAGATAGCCAACACCTAACTCGGCGCATCCCTCTGTTACTTCCCTAACTGCTTTAATGGCATTACGATGTCCGAAAATACGTGCTGCTCCCTGATTTTGAGCCCATCTCCCATTACCGTCCATGATAACGGCGATATGCTTTGGCAGATTGCCTGCATCAATGAGTTCCTTCATTGTTTCTGAACTCTTTAACCTTTTTTAACAAAACAATTGAACCCTAAACTATGCTGAAATAAATTACAGTCTGTTTCATAGTGTTTTTTAACAATCAGTTAGTCACTGATACGCTGATATGATTGAATATGTGTCGAACTTAGAAAAAAAGCTAAAGCCCACAATCAATAAACACCAAGCAAACACTTGAAAATCAACCAATTAAATGCAAAAATTAATTATTTATTTTAACAGGGGCGCAATTTAGGAATAAGTACGGCCTCTTCAAAATCTATTAGGGCAGCAAGGAAAAATATCCGAATTCAATTAATTATCAGTGAGATGGCGTATAACATCACCGTAGGTACTTCCACTTGACAGTTGAGACGACTTGCGATCTCTCATCATAATGGTAAACTTGCCGTTAAAATGCTTTCTGATTTCTTTGATGTGATGTGAATTTACAATTCCTCCACGACTTATTCTTAGAAAATGGTCCGGAAGTTTTTCTTCCAACGAGGTGAGTGTATAATTGAGAAGATATTTCTGACCATCCAATGTATTTAAAAAAACATACTTCTCTTCCGCTTCAAAATGCGTTATCTCTGTAAGTTGGATCAGCAGAATCCGGTCACCCGATTTCACAGAAAGTGAGAATATCTCTTTCTTAGGCTTCATTTCTTCCAGCAGTCTGAGCAAATTTTCTGTGTAAGGATTCGGCCCGCTCTCTCGGCTTTCATCAGTTCTACTACGAAGCTTCTCGATCGTTTTTTGCAACCTATCGTCTTCAACCGGTTTGAGTAGATAATCCACTGATTTCTCTTCAAAAGCTCTCACGGCATATTGGTCAAATGCTGTTGAAAACACAACCATGGGCATCCGGCTCAATTTTGACAACATTTCAAAACCATTCAGAAGAGGCATTTCTATATCAAGAAATATCAGGTCTGGTTGCAACTGATTGATTTGAACAAGACCTTCCACACCGTTCTGTGCTTCAGAGATAATTTTAAAGGTATCAGGATATTTCATAAGTAGCCTTCTCAATCTACTGAGAGCGAGTGGCTCGTCGTCTATAAGTATGGTATTAAGAGGAAATTGCATAGCCATGTCTATTGATGTTTAATCATCGCCGTTTTTTTGATTGATATAGTGACTGACTTATATGGTTCGTTGAGCAGCTCTATTTTACCATCCTGACCATACAGGAGTTTCAGCTTTTCCTGTATACTACGTATCCCATATCCGATGCCCATTTCTTCAGAAAAGGCAGGGCCATTGTCATGAACACATAATACAAGCCAATCTGTCTTTTCATATATCTTTACGTTGATCGTCCCCATAACAGCCAGTTTCGCGATGCCATGCTTAATTGCATTCTCAACAATGGGTTGAAGAATGAATTTAGGTACATATAAGTCGTTTAAAAAAGGATCCGAAACCTCTACACTAAATTGGAGTCTGTCTTCAAACCTCACTTTTTCAACCAGCAGATAAGTTTGAACCATTTCCAGTTCACTTCTGATGGTATCATAATATTCATCGGTTTTTCTACCTGTCGTATATCTGAAAAGTTTGGATAACAGTAATGTCATTTCCTCTGCTTTATCAGGGTTTTCATGAACCAGGCTCGCAATACTGTTCAACGCATTGTACAAAAAATGAGGATTGATTCTGGCCTGTAGTGCATCCAGCTCTGCACGCGTCTTCAGTTTTTCCAGATTAAGTAACTGATATTCCTGATCATATATTTTTCGTGATATCTGCTTCCCCTGGCTACTGAAGTAATAAAATACATTGACAACGATGATAGGTGCTATCATGTACCAATATCCCGGCGCATTTTTGGAAGCTTCGTCGGGATAAAGTTCTCCAAAACGTTTGACCACTGCCACACCGAATGAGAAATAAACTGCAGTACTTACTATACTGTTTACAAAGAACATTACAATCGAAAGCAACAGATATCGAACAGGTTCTTTGCGAATTCGATCCAGCCAGTTGGCCAGAAACTTTGCAACCAGTACGGCTACCGATCCTGATATCACGTTTTGCAATACCAAATACTGATAAAGTTTGCCTCTGATCGGCTCTGTTGTAAAATAAATTTCTGCCGTAAAGAACATAATGGCATTAATCCCATACAGGATTACGGCGCCAAGCAATACTGCCACCAACGTTCCGATCCAACCCTGACTTTGTATCAATCCGATCATACTGAAACTCTTACGGTCAAATGAAGTCTCCTGAGCTGTAAAGCTAAAATTCGCCCCCTCTACTCTGGCTCCTGTCAGATCTACATCCGATAACGTACTGAAACTAAGATCTGCATTTCTTAGGTCCGCATTACGAAATGTTGTTTTGTGCAATGTGGAAAACCGAATTCTGGCTCCTTTCAGATTGGCTCCGTCAAAATTGGATTCTTTTATACTTGAGAAACTGAAGTCAGCATTTTCAAGATCCATGTTGCTAAAATCCCGGCCGTCAAAAGATGTTGATGCGATCTTCGATTTCCTATCTTTTTCAGCTGTTGTATTTTTGTACCTCATGTTAAATCTGACAGTGTTCTACTCAAATAAAAAACTTCATGCATAATCGGACTTGTAACTCAGTTACAAACCTAATAAGCATGAAGCTTCTATCATGGCGATTCCCGATGAACCTGATTTTTTACAGAATCAACCTTGATTTATCAGGAATAAATAAAATTCGCTCTATAATTCCTCAATAGCAATGTCTTTCCACCGAACTTTGATACCACCCCCATCATGAATCTGTAACGCAATAGATCCATTGGCAGCACCAATTTTCGCATCAGAGAAATCTACCATGGCATTCCCGTTAAGCCAGGTTTGAACTTTATCTCCCACCACTTTTATACGTAGTGTATTCCATTCTCCCATCTTTAAAAAACCTTCTTTTTCTTCAGGGATCTGTACCAGCCAGCCTCTTCCGTAAGATTCGTATACCCCGCCTGTATCATGATTAGGAGGCGCCACTTCTACCTGCCAGCCGGAAACCTTCGTTCCATCTACAGTAGATCTGAAAAATACCCCGCTGTTTCCATTCGCTTCCTGCTTGAATTTTAACGAAAGATCAAAATTCTTGTAAAACTTATCTGTTGTAAGATAACCGTATTGTTTGTCAGGTCCGCTTTCGCAAATCAGTTCTCCTTTCTCAACATACCATTTTTCGGTTCCGTTGATTTTCCATCCGGTGAGATCCTTACCATTGAACAACTTTACCGGCTTGGCCTTCGGAGACAAATCCGGGCCGCGTAACCCTAAAAAGGCAGAATTCAGCAATAAGACTGCAATACAAAATACCAGCAGGCGTTTTAGATTTAACATTTTGAATAAAGGATTAGGATTAAAAAAAGTAAGAATTAAATCCGTCGAACTATATTTTACGTTAGTTTTACGAAAAAAAATTAACCAAGCGAAAGCTATGAAAAAATACCATTTCACAGGCCGGGGTAAGGCACTTTTTTTGTTTTCTGTCTTATTCACAGCAGGCCTCGCTTCCTGTGAAGAGAATAGCAAGGATCTTGTGAAACCGAAAACTGTTACTGATATTCTGGCAGAAAATGATCAGTTCAGTATACTCAACGAAATTGTAAATGGCGCCGATGCAGCAGACGCATTCCGCACCGAGAATTTTACTTTTTTTGCACCTAACAATAACGCATTCCAAACCGCTAATCTGACAGCAAGCCAAGTACTTTCATGGAAGAAAGATTCGGTGATGTCTTTCCTTAAATATCACATTCTGCAGGAAAGGCTTACAACGACAGAACTGAGGACCAAGAAATATGGGATGCTTAACAAGCAGGAAATTGATCTGGTAAAAGATGCTGACTCTACCATCGTAATAAATAAAAATGCGACAATCGTCCAGAAAAATGTCAATACAGACAACGGTATTCTTCAGGTGATCAATGGTGTTCTGACGAAGAAATAAATAGATATAACCATAAAAAAATGGCCGTAGAGCAAACTCTACGGCCATTTTTTTATGGTTAGCTAACTGATTCAGAACTGTTCAACATTTCCGAAAAAGAAACTACCTTCAATTTGCGCATTTTCATCAGAATCAGATCCATGGATTGCATTGGATTCTATTGATTTGGCAAACAGCTTTCTGATTGTACCTTCATCCGCATTCTCAGGGTTTGTAGCTCCTATCAGCGTACGAAAATCTGCAACTGCATTTTCTTTTTCCAGTATCATGGGAATAATTGCACCTGAAGACATGTATGCACATAAGCCATTATAAAACGGACGTTCAGCATGCACGGCATAAAATTGTCCTGCACGCTCAGCACTTAGCTGCGTTTTTTTCAATGCTACAATACGGAAGCCCGCCTCTTCAATCATTTTAATTATTGCTCCTGAATGCCCGTCGGCTACGGCATCCGGTTTAATCATTGTGAATGTTTTATTCGTTGGCATACTCTTATCAGAATTGATTTATTACAAACATACTATTTTTCGATTATAACCATGCCTGTTCCTCAGCTTAACCTTTAACCTTCTATAAACTATGTAAAGAGATTAAGCCTTTAGTAATCAAGATTGAACAAATCCCAACAGTTTTGTTAATTTTGTGGCTTAATCTAAAAAGACAGAAGCTTCTTTCCCAACCAAAATACTGTGAGTCAAGTCATTGAAGAGTTAGGTTCCTTTTTTTCATCTCCTCAGAATATCGTTATAACGATGCATAGGGATCCGGATGCAGATGCACTGGGGTCATCTCTTGGCTGGGCAAGTTATCTAAAAAAGAGAGGACATGAAGTGACTGTAATCAGTCCTACAGAGTATGCTGCCAATTTGAGCTGGCTACCCGGTATAACGGATGTATTGATTTACGAAAAAGCGGGAGATCAGCGTGTTTGCAAAACACGGATAGATCAGGCTTCGCTCATCTGCTGCCTGGACTTCTCGGTTCTTTCACGATTAAAAGACTTGGGTAAAGTCGTTCAGGAGGCTAAAGCCGATAAATTGATGATTGACCATCATCTGGAGCCTGAGCACTTTGCGAAATGGATGGTATGGGATACGAACGCGGCTGCAACGGCGCAGCTTGTATATTCCGTGATCAGGCAACTTGAGCCGGACCGCTCAGTAACCGATCTGATTGACATACCTATGGCAGAATGTCTTTATGCCGGCATTATGACCGACACTGGCTCTTTTCGCCATGCCAATGTAACACCCGAAGTACACCTTGCAGTAGCAGATCTGATGCTTACAGGATTTGATACCGCCAGAGTTCACCGACTCATTTATGACAATGCTCCGCTATCCAGACTACAATTCCTGGGTTATGTACTGTCGCAAAAGCTGATCGTCATTCCCGAATTCAGAACGGCATATATGGTGCTGACAGATGCAGAACTGATCCGTTTCCATTCCAGTGCCGGCGAAACTGAGGGTATTGTCAACTATGGTCTTCAGGTTGAAAATGTAGTGATGTCTGCCCTATTTATTGAAAGGAAAGGTGAAATAAAGATATCATTCCGGTCGGTAGGAGATTTTTCTGTACGTGATCTGGCCAGTAGTCATTTTAGCGGTGGTGGACACAAAAATGCATCAGGAGGAAGATCAGATTCCTCTGTAAAAGAAACTGTTGATAAGTTTCTAGCGGTTTTACCTTCTTACAAAGACTCCTTATTAAGTGTAGACTAACTCATAACATTTATAATATTCAACTACATATTTTTTAATTTAGAACTATCCAATGAATCTTAGAACTATCGGTTATGCAGTGGGCATAGCTATCCTGGGAGCGGCTTGCAACCAACATCGCACACAGGTTACAGAAACCGGGCTTAAATATCAGATGTTTGAACATGATGATAAAGCAAGAAAAGCAAAGCTTGGAGACATCATGTCATTTCACCTCGTGTTGAAAAATGGTGCAGATTCCACGCTTCGTAATACATACGAACAAGGAACACCTATCAAAATGGTACTTCAGGCTCCTCCGTTTAAAGGAAGTTTTGAAGAAGGTTTGACTATGCTTGCAACAGGTGATAGCGCTAAGTTCATGATCAGTGCGGATACACTTTTTGCTAAGATGATGCAACCTCTTCCTCCTATGATCAAAAAAGGATCGGAGCTAAGTTTCACTGTAAAAGTAATCAGCGTACTTACAACAGAAGAATTCCAGAAAGAGCAGGCAGAATCTGGTTCAAAACAGAAAGAAGTTGACGCCAAGGTTATAGAGGAATATCTCGTTAAAAATAATCTGAAAGCCAAAGCTCAAAAAACAGCTTCCGGCCTGGTTTATATTCCAGAAGTAGAAGGAACAGGTGCTAACCCTGTTGCCGGTGACAATGTAAAAGCACACTACACTGGAAAACTGCTGACCGAAAAAGAATTTGATTCTTCAAAAGGAAGAGAGCCTCTTCAACTTACACTTGGTGCCGGAATGGTTATTCCAGGATGGGAAGAAGGGTTAATGTTGATGAAAAAGGGTTCAAAAGGAATTTTAATCATTCCATCAGGATTGGCCTACGGACAGGAAGCAACAGGTCCGATACCGGCAAATTCTGTATTGAAATTTGATATGGAACTATTGGACGTAACAAAAGGGCAAGCTCCGGCTGCTGCTACTCCAACAAGATAGTCCCCTGTCACTTTTACAAAAAGAGCGGCTACTCCACAAGGGTAGTCGTTTTTTTTGTAAAATGCACCTTCATAAATTCAAACTACCTATGAAGCTTTGTTTCGCTACGAATAATATTAATAAATTGAAAGAAGTGCAGGCTATGCTTGGAGAGCAGTTCTCGATCGTTACGCTGGAAGAAATAGGATGTACGGATGACATTCCTGAGACCAAGGAAACAATAGCCGAAAACTCAGCCCAGAAGGCCGCATATATCTGGGAAAATTACCGTATCAATTGTTTCTCTGACGACACTGGTCTGGAAGTGCAGGCGCTATCAGGCCAGCCGGGTGTATATTCAGCACGATACGCAGGTCCACAGCGTAATGCAGATGACAATATGAATCTACTGCTGGATAACCTGACCGGGGCAAGCAATCGTAACGCTCAGTTTAAGACTGTAATTACATTAGTCATTAATGGCGATTACCGACAATTTGAAGGTATTGTATCCGGAAAAATCATACATGAAAAAAAAGGCGATCAAGGATTTGGCTATGATCCGATTTTCGTTCCTGATGGTCATGATAAAACCTTTGCCGAAATGACAATGACTGAGAAAGGCCAGCTAAGCCATCGTGCCCTGGCTTTTAAAAAATTAACGGAATTTTTACAGGATAATTGATTATTCTGTTTCATCTAAACCTATCGAAACACCATGTCAAGTTTTAATTCAGACCACTATCGTATTGACGGAACTCAAAAATTTGAGATTAAGAAAGCAAAAACGCGCTCGAAGGATATTTACGATGACAAGCAAGAATATGAGACGATGCTGGCGGAATCTGCGAATGATCTCGACGCGCTACAGACGATGATGTATGCACACAACCGATATGGTCTGCTGGTCATTTTCCAAGCCATGGATGCAGCAGGAAAAGATGGTACAATTAAACATGTACTTTCAGGGGTCAATCCGGTAGGTGTTAAGATACATTCTTTTAAACGGCCGACAGATACTGAACTGGGTCATGACTTTCTTTGGAGAACAAATAAGGTTTTGCCTGAGCGAGGCACAATTACCATTTTTAACCGCAGCTATTATGAAGAGGTATTGGTAGTAAAGGTGGATTCTTCCATTCTCACCAATACTCAGAGAATTCCGTTGGAACTGACTGAAGATCTGGATAAGGTATTTAAAAATCGATATGCTGATATTAAAAAACTGGAAAAGTATCTATTCAGAAATGGTATTCGGGTCATTAAGTTCTTTCTTAATGTATCCAAAGAAGAACAGGCGGAAAGATTAATTGACAGGATTGAAGACCCATCAAAAAACTGGAAATTTGAAGAGCAGGATGTAAAAGTGAGAGAGCAATGGGATAAATATATGGATGCGTATGAGAGTTGCATTAACGCTACTGCTTCGAAAAAAGCGCCATGGTTTGTAGTACCAGCGGACGACAAAAAGAACATGAGACTTATCGTCGGAAAGATTATAGAAGAAGAATTGAGTAAAATGGATATGTCTTATCCTGCATCTGGGGAAGAAAGAGCCGCGGAATTGCGTGGATTTATCGATATTATCAAAACTCAGAATACCAAATAAAACAAGAGCGGCCGCAATGATAGCGGCCGCTCTGCAGTATGTATGGTGTGATTATCGTTGAGTTTTACTTACTTGATCGTGAAATTAGTATTCCCGATTTTGTATCCTTCAGCGTAAAGTTCCACGTTGTATTTACCAGGACGGAACTGAGATGCATTGTCATATAGCATTTCAACTTTTTGATTATTGTTCTGGTAAGCAATTGATTCACGTGCTGTGAACTTAGATGGTGCTCCGTTGATCTCAAATTCACCTGAACCAGTAGCATCATCAGCAACTACAGCTCCTTCAGGATCCAGAACTCTAACATAAATATCTTTTGGTTCAAGAGCTGTAAGCTGGTTTTCAGGTAGATTGAAAGTAAGTTTCAACTTATCTACACGTTTAGCTTTGTACTCATTTTTGTCTTTTACTTTTCCTCTCGAATTCACAGTAAGCACTTTAAGATTCGCCGCTTTCAATGAAGCAGCCTGACTTACTTTTTCAGAAAGCTCTCTGTTAGCTGCGGTGAAAGTAGTTACCGAGTCTGATAATTCTGCCTGACGTTGCACCAATCTTTCTCTCTCGCTTGTAAGCGAACCTACATGTGTACTCAGGGAATCATTTGATGCAACCAAGTGCTCATTTTCCAGTCTTAGTTGAGCGATAACTTCATCTTTCTCTACCAGGAATTTTTCGTACTCCTTAATTTTAGCAAGATATTTACCAGTCTCCACTTTTTTACTTCTGCTAAAGGCAAGTTTGTCTTTTTCAAGCTGCTCTTTAACCTTAGTCAGTTCACTCACATCTCCACCTAATTTTTCAATTTCAGCGATCTTCGCATCAAGAACTGTGGAGATTGAATCCAATCTTGTTTTTGTGAGTGCCAACTCTCTGGCCTTTTCTACTACTAAACTCTCCTGTTGCGTAAGTTCGCTTTTTTGAGAGGTAAACAGGTAGCCAAACATGGCCGTTGCTAACCCTAGGACAACTACCATCGCCCAGGCTATGCTTTGCTTGTTCTTCTGTTCTTGTTGTTGCATTGATTTAAACGTTTTTGATAGTTTGATTTAGTTTTACATAACTGACAACCGCTACATTGTCAACAGGCATTTGATTGAACTTCAGGTATAAAACGAACAATTTTGTGCCGGAGAGGATAACTCCTGATGTAGTATAGTATCAAACAGATATATAAATAATACCAAAAAAGCCTCCGGAATAACACCAGTGGCTTTTTTATAATTTATTGTTTAAATCAAAACACTATGACATTCAGACAATCCTTCACTAAAATTTTGGGTAATCTTTACCCAACTTATGGTATAAGTGAACAGCGTCGAATAGTACAAATTATCAGTTTGATATAGTAGCACTGACAGAAAATGGCTTTCTATCCATCATAACCAATTGCTGAAAACCTGTTATACTATAATTTTGGATTCGGTTATCTGCTACTTGAAGTGATATCCTCTTTTCTGAAACATACAGCTTATTCTCAGACCTAATATAAGCTTCGACTGTCTCCAGTTCACCGGTTTTATCTAGTACTATTTTTAACTCGCGAACAGGTAATCTTTCACCCTCTTTGGATACATATACATAGGTTGAAGAATCGCGACGTGATACACTGTAGCTTTGCTTAAATGCCGGCTTATTGATATCACCCTGTACAAAGAGCCCGAGTTCCTTTTCCCAGTTGATATCCCTGGTTTCTATCACATGATGCTCATCACCCATAGATACTTTTTTTCTTACCTGTGGGCGCAGGCTATCAAGTTCTGTTATCTGGGTATCTATAAATCCTTTCAGATCATAATATACTTTTTCGTCAGTCTCTTGGATACTTTCATTATTACACGATGTCAGGAATAAAGGAAGCACCATTGTTATTATTAAAACCAGTCTATTGCTCCAGTGCGTTATGGCATACTTCATAGATATCTAAAATCGGATTTAAACCGGGCTTATAAAAAGTCAGAGAGCCTGAAAGGGCTCTCTGACAAAATTAACATAATCGGGCGTGTTTGCCTATAAAATACTGTTACCGGTCATTTCCTCTGGCTTAGCTATACCCATTAGCGCAAGAATTGTAGGTGCGATATCCGCCAGCTTACCGTCATGAATAGGCGTCTCATAATTATTATCTACCAAAATACATGGGACAAGATTTAATGAGTGTGCTGTATTAGGCGATCCATCGTCATTGGCCATATAATCAGAATTGCCATGATCAGCAATAATAATCGAGGAGTAGCCATATTTTAATCCGGTTGTAACTACAGCTTCAACGCACTGATCAACTGTTTCACAGGCTTTAATTGCTGCCTCAAACACACCTGTATGACCAACCATATCCGGATTTGCAAAATTCAGACAAACAAAATCGACCTCCCCTTTTTCAAGTTCAGGAACGATTGAATCACGAATGCCAAATGCGGACATCTCTGGCTGAAGATCATATGTAGCAACTTTTGGTGATGGGCATAATAACCGGCTCTCACCCACGAACGGCTGCTCCCTTCCTCCTGAAAAAAAGAAGGTTACATGAGGATACTTTTCAGTTTCCGCGATACGGATCTGTTTTTTTCCTGCTGCTTCAAGCACTTCACCCAACGTATTGTTCAGGTTATCCTTGTCAAATATGACATCAACACCTTTGTAGGTATCATCATAATTGGTCATGGTGATATAGCGCAAGTTAAGCTTGTGCATGTTCTGCTCATGAAAGTCCTGCTGTGTAAGTACTTCGGTAATTTCACGTCCACGGTCCGTACGGAAGTTAAAGCACAAAACAACATCTCCGTCTTGAATAAGCGCTATAGGAGTTCCGTTTTCATCAACAGAAATGATAGGAGTAATGAACTCATCTGTAATTCCTTCCTGATAAGAAGCTTCGACTGCATTGAGTACCTGGCTTGGCAGAACGTGTTTTCCTTCTCCATAAACCATGGCATCATAGGCCAGCTTTACTCGCTCCCAGCGCTTATCTCTGTCCATCGCATAATAGCGGCCGGTTACACTAGCAATCCTACCGGTGGTCAATGCCATGGTTTCGGTAAGCTCTGTCAGGAAACCCAAACCACTTTTAGGATCACAGTCGCGACCGTCAGTAAATGCATGAACGTAAACCTGATCGAGCCCTTTGTCTGCAGCGATTTTGCATAATCCTTTCAGGTGATCTATATGAGAGTGTACACCACCGTCTGAAACCAGACCGATAAAGTGTACTTTTTTATTATTCAGCTTCGCATAGTCCAGCGCATCAACCAGTGCCTTTTCTTTTCCCAAAGTACCTTCACTGACAGCCAGGTTAATTTTAACCAGATCCTGGTATACAACACGACCTGCTCCGAGGTTCGTATGCCCCACCTCCGAATTACCCATCTGCCCATCTGGCAAACCTACAGCCAAACCACTTGCAGCAAGTTTACTATGTGGATACTTCTGTAAGATACTATCGTAGAAAGGGGTATTTGCAGCGATAACAGCAGAACGGTTTTCTTCGCCAATTTTAGCGATTCCCCAACCATCCATGATGATAAGAATTACTTTCTTGCTCAAAATATATAAAGTTTAAGTATTCAGATTCTTGTATAATGAAAACACACTATCGCTCACTAACTGTTGATTATACAGACAGATTATGTTTTTCTTTCAAATATTCCAGAAATTTCTCTCCGCTTCTCTCTACAATATTATATACATCTGAGAAGGCAGAATCTTCGTCATAATAGGGATCAGGAACAATAACCGACTCCTGTCTTTGAGGATCAAAAAGCCGGTACAGATATAATTTGTCCTCCGGCAGATAAAATCCATTAGTCCGAAAACTTTGTTCACGAATATTTGAAAAATTAGATTCATCCATGGCCATGATATAATCGAAGCTAGAAAAATCTTCATAAGAGAGCTGACGTGCAGTATGTGTCAGTGTTATTCCTCTTTCAAGTGCAGTCCTTCTCATCCGTTTGTCTGGCAGACTTCCGGTATGATAAGCTGCAGTACCTGCCGAATCACAAGTAATGACATGATCCAGTCCATTTTTTGTGATTAGATTCTTAAAGACCCCTTCGGCGACAGGTGAGCGGCATATATTGCCCAAACAAACAAAAAGTACTTTAATCAAAGCAAATGACAGTCTTAGCCGACTATGGTCAAAGTATGCATTCCCAAAAGAATTACTCTTTACTATTACGGCTTATTATTTTCGTCTACAATCACGTAAACTTCTTCCTTAGGACGTCTCATCAGGTAAGTTTCCCTGGCCCATTTCTCAAGCATCCTTGGGTTACCCAATACTTCATCCCGCTCTTTATTTACCAGTTTTATTTTTTCATTCAATGCACTTTTTTCTTTTTCCAGTGCATTCATTTTTATTCTATGTGAAAAAACAACCCTGATATTATTATTATCAAGACCCACGACCCATACCAGCCATGCAAATAATGTGGCGGTATAAAAATTACGAAATGGCTTCAGTAACCAGTGGTTTTTCAGATCTGACATATTCAAAGGAAAAAACCGGAACCTGAGTTCCGGTTTTTATTTTATTAGAATTTCAATCCTGGGAAGTATGCGCTTTCACCCAATTCCTCTTCAATACGAAGCAATTGATTGTATTTAGCCATACGGTCAGAACGAGAAGCTGAACCCGTTTTGATCTGGCCAGTATTCAATGCAACAGCCAAATCAGCGATTGTTGAATCCTCAGTTTCTCCTGAACGGTGAGACATAATCGTTTTGTAACTATTTCTCTTAGCAAGATTTACAGTATCGATTGTTTCAGTTAACGAACCGATCTGGTTTACTTTCACCAATACGGCGTTAGCGATCTGAGATTCGATTCCCTGCTGAAGACGAGTAACGTTAGTTACGAACAAATCATCTCCTACAAGCTGACATTTTTTACCGACAGATTCAGTAAGTGTCTTCCAACCCGACCAGTCATCTTCGTCCATACCATCTTCGATAGAAATGATCGGATATTTAGCAACCCACTGAGTCCAGTAGTCAGCCATTTCGTCAGAAGACAATTTACGTCCGTCTGATTTTTTGAAATGGTATAGTCCGTTTTCGTAGAATTCAGAAACAGCAGCATCCATAGCGATAAAGATGTCTTCGCCTGGTTTGTAACCTGCTTTTTCAATCGCCTGAATAACGATTTCGATCGCTTCTTCATTTGATTTGATGTTTGGAGCAAAACCACCTTCGTCACCTACGTTGGTTGAATAACCTTTGCTTTTCAATACAGTTTTAAGTGTATGGAAAACCTCAACACCCATTCTCAAAGACTCAGAGAAAGTATCTGCTTTTGCAGGCAAAATCATGAACTCCTGGAAATCGATTGAGTTATCCGCATGGCTACCACCATTAAGAATATTCATCATCGGAACCGGCAATGTGTTTGCATTTACTCCACCTATGTAACGATACAATGGAAGATTAGCCTCTTGAGCAGCCGCTTTTGCTGCAGCCAGAGAAACACCAAGGATCGCGTTTGCTCCCAGTTTGCTCTTGTTAGGCGTACCATCCAATTCAAGCATAATCTTGTCGATCAGATTTTGCTCAAATACAGAACAGCCTATCAATTCAGGGAAAATAATATCATTTACGTTTTCAACGGCTTTCAAAACCCCTTTACCAACATACACACCTTTATCTTCATCGCGAAGTTCAACGGCCTCATGTTTACCGGTAGATGCTCCTGATGGAACAGCCGCGCGGCCTAAATAACCATTCTCTGTACGAATATCTACTTCAACTGTTGGGTTTCCTCTTGAATCAAGAATTTGTCTTGCATGTACTGACTGAATCGTACTCATTTGCAGCTTGGGTTTTGATTAATAATGTATTATGTTAACGGTACAAAATAACACAAAAAAATTGGCATCCATAAACGACAATTCATTTTAACACAAATTTAAAGTGCCATGTAATCCGTTGTAATCTTAACGGACACGTTGTATTTCAACCTCTCCTGAAACAAGCAAAGGTATCCCGGCAACTTGAAGGACCGCTCATAAAAAAAACCTCCTTGCGGAGGTTCCAATCTTAATTGTCTGAAAGCATATTAGCAAACTGATCAAACAAATATCTTGAGTCATGAGGACCTGGAGACGCTTCCGGGTGATACTGCACCGAGAATGCAGGATAATCTTTACGTCGGATACCTTCAATCGTTTTATCGTTCAGATTGACATGCGTCACCTCAACATCAGGATGGCTTTCTATCTCTTCCTGTTTCACTGCAAAGCCATGATTCTGAGAAGTAATTTCGCACATACCGGAAATAAGGTTCTTAACCGGGTGATTAAGTCCACGATGACCATGGTGCATTTTGTAAGTATTAATACCGCTTGATAGTGCCAGAAGCTGATGTCCCAGGCAAATTCCAAAAAGTGGTTTACCAGTTAACACCATTTTATTTACATTATCAACCGCATAAGTCATGGAAGCAGGATCACCAGGGCCGTTTGAAATAAAGAAACCATCCGGCTGCCATTCCATCACTTCTTCAAAAGTTGTTTTTGCCGGGAAAACCTTGCAATAGCAACCTCTTGATGTGAGGTTTGTAAGAATACTCTTTTTGATACCGTAATCCATGACAGCAACCTTCCATTGACTATTGGCCTCATCGCCCACAAAGTAAGGTTTCTGGGTAGTAACTTCGGATGACAACTCCAACCCATCCATAGAAGGAATCTTTTTGAGTTCCTTCATTAATTCCTCCTCATCCAGAATCTGAGATGAAATGATTGCATTCATCACCCCCTTCTCTCTCACGTGGCGTACAAGATGTCGCGTATCCACGTTGCTGATGCCCACTATGTTTGCCTTCTCAAAGTACTCCTGCAAAGAAAAATCAGCAGTACTTCTTGAATAGATATTCGAGAAAGTATTACACACCATCCCTCTGATTTTTACGGAAGCCGACTCTTCTTCATCTACCAACTGCACACCGTAGTTACCAATGTGTGAAGTGGTGTTGACAATAATCTGTCCATAGTATGAAGGATCTGTATAAATCTCCTGATAACCCGTCATTCCAGTATTGAAACATATCTCTCCTCCGGTAGTTCCGTCTATCCCCAAAGCTAATCCTCTGTAAGCTGTTCCATCTTCCAGCAACAACAGAGCTTCCTTTTTTTGATTCATATATGATTAAAATCGTTTTTTACTATTTTATCCTTTACTTGATCTGCAAATCAATTTAGATCTTTACTTCCCGGTAACCTGTAAATAAGCACCGCAAAATTAATGAATATTGCTCAAAAAAAGGGGTTAAACGAAAAACGTTTAACCCCTTTAATATTATATCCAGAGACAAATCATCTTATTCTTCAGATTTTTCTTCTTTAGTTGGCTCAGCTGATTCTGTCTTAGGTGTTTCAGGCTGTTCATCCTCAGCTACCAATGTGAAGTCCTCCTTGGGACTTTCTTCAGCAGCCGCTACAGATGCAGCACCTTCTTTCTTACCACCACGACGGCTACGACGTGTCTTAGCTGGTTTATCAGCGTTTGCAAGAAGAAGTGCATCGTTAAAGTCCACAAGTTCAACAAGTGCTACTTCCGCAGCATCTCCAAGTCTTGTTCCCAATTTAATGATGCGTGTATATCCGCCTGGACGACTTGCAATTTTATCAGAAACTGTTCCGAAAAGTTCTTTTGTCGATTCTTTATCATTAAGATAAGAAAAAACAATACGTCTGTTGTGGGTAGAATCTTCCTTCGCGCGAGTCAACAAAGGCTCAACATACTTTCTAAGCTCTTTCGCTTTCGCTAAAGTAGTTTCGATTCTCTTGTGAATAATCAAAGAAGAAGCCATATTGGACAACATAGCTTTACGGTGAGATGCCGTTCTTCCTAAGTGATTATCTTTTTTACCGTGTCTCATTTTTGTTTTGTTTAGTTGCTTCGAGCTGCGTCAAACGCGCTACAGAATACATACTTATGATGGAATACTTAAATTATTCTTCGTCCAAACGATATTTGGCTACATCCATTCCAAATGTGAGTTGTTTGTCAGCAACAAGCTGTTCCAACTCAGTAAGTGACTTTTTACCAAAATTACGGAATTTCATCATATCCGAAATTTCAAGTCTTACTAAATCTCCAAGTGATTTAACATCTGCTGATTTAAGACAGTTGTAAGCACGAACTGACAAATCAAGTTCAGATAGTGAAGTTTTGAGAAGTTTTCTCATTCTCAACATTTCCTCATCAACCTGGTTATCTTCTTCAGCTTTTTGCTTCTCAAACGTCATCGTCTGGTCGGAGAATAGCATGAAGTGTTGAATCAAAATATTAGCAGCTCCTTTCAAAGCATCCTCAGGGTGAATAGACCCGTCAGTCTGAATATCGATCAACAAACGTTCGTAATCCGTACGCTGTTCTACCCTTGTGTTTTCAACGCTGTATTTAACGTTTTTTATTGGGGTATAGATAGAATCCACTGCTATATAACCGAAAGGCAATTCATTGGCTCTTGGTTCGTCAGCAGGAACATATCCTCTTCCTTTATCTAACAAAAGTTCCATTTCGAACTCTTTGTTATCATCAATATGACAAATTACTTGATCTGGGTTAAGCACTTCGAACGCACTTGTGAACTTACCAATGTCACCGGCTGTAACAACCGATACATTTTTAAGGTTCACAACGATTCTGCTTTCATTCAAATCCGTAACCTTTTTAAAACGAACCGTTTTCAGGTTCAGGATGATTTCTGTTACATCCTCAACTATACCTTCGATAGAAGAAAATTCATGAAGTACACCCGGTACTTTCACACTCGTGATGGCATAACCTTCCAAAGATGAAAGGAGTATTCTACGTAACGCATTACCAATTGTTACGCCGTATCCTTTCTCTAGAGGCTTAAACTCAAACAACCCATGGAAGTCGTCTGCTTTTTCCATGACGACCTTATCAGGCATTTGGAAAGCTAATATTGACATAGTCGTTGCTCCTTTTATAGTAGTAAATGATAGTTGATCACGCTACCGTTACCTTTGCGATCGCAAAACGCCGTTTCCGGCAATAAGCACGCCCCGGTATGAACCGCGACGTGCTTGCAATGAAGTATTGTAATTTATTATTTAGAATACAATTCAACGATAAGTTGCTCGTTGATGTTTTCCGGTATTAAATCGCGGTCCGGGAAAGTTACAAACTTACCTGCTAATTGCTGTCCATCCCATTCAAGCCAGTTGAATCCTTTTGCGCTGTGGCCAGCCAAGCTATCTGTAACTGCTTCAAGAGATTTTGATTTCTCTCTAACCGATATAACCTGACCAGGACGTAGTGACAATGAAGGAATGTTAACTACTTCACCATCCACAAGGATGTGCTTATGAGATACCAACTGACGTGCAGCACGTCTTGTTGGCGCAATACCTAAACGGTATACAGTATTATCCAAACGAGCTTCGCAGAACTTAAGAAGGTTCTCACCAGTGATACCGTCTTTAATAGATGCTTTTTCGAATAGATTACGGAATTGTCTTTCAAGAATACCGTAGATAAATTTCACCTTCTGCTTCTCCATCAATTGCAAAGCATACTCTGATTTCTTAGAGCGGCGGCCCTTTCCGTGTACTCCGGGAGGGTAATTCTTCTTAGCAAGCGCTTTGCTTGGACCCATGATGGGTTCTCCGTAACGTCTTGCAATCTTGGTTTTGGGACCTGTGTAACGTGCCATTAAAAACTATTTATTAATTAAAATTAGATAAACCATTCAGTAACCCCAGTGTCCAAATTACGAATGGGCATTCAAACTATACTCTACGGCGCTTTGGAGGGCGGCATCCGTTGTGCGGAAGCGGAGTAATATCACGAATCGTTGTTACCTCGATTCCTGCATTTTGGATCGTACGGATCGCAGACTCGCGTCCTGATCCTGGTCCCTTTACAAAAACTTCTGCTTTACGCATTCCCAGGTCAAATGCAACTTGTGCTGCACTCTGAGCTGCTGTCTGCGCAGCATACGGTGTATTTTTCTTAGATCCACGGAAACCCATTTTACCGGCCGATCCCCAAGAAATAACTTGTCCGTTGTTATTTGTGATAGAGATAATGATGTTGTTGAAAGAAGCTTTGATATGTACCTGACCTACCGCTTCTACAACTACAACTCTCTTCTTTGCTTTATCTTTTCTTTTATTTTGTGCCATTGCTCATGAAATAGTTACGGGCCTAAACCCATTCCCATTAGTTATTTAGTAGCCTTTTTCTTGTTCGCGATTGTTTTGCGTTTACCCTTACGAGTACGAGAGTTATTCTTTGTTCTCTGTCCACGCAACGGCAATCCTTTACGATGACGAAGACCACGATAACAAGCAATGTCCATAAGACGTTTGATGCTCAATTGAACTTCAGACTTTAATGCGCCTTCTACTTTATATTCACCTGCGATAACCGCACGAACTGCACCTGACTCTTCATCGTTCCAGTCGATCACCTTTTTATTGATGTCAACTCCTGCTTTATCCAGAATTTTTTTCGCTGAACTGCGTCCAATTCCGAAGATGTAAGTTAGTGAAATCTCGCCTCTTTTACGGTCGGGAATATCAACTCCTGAAATACGTGCCATATGATTAACCTTGTCTTTGTTTATACCGTGGGTTTTTCTTGTTGATTACATAGATCTTCCCCTTGCGGCGTATAACTTTGCAGTCCTCACTGCGTTTCTTTACTGATGCTTTGACTTTCATCTCGAATGTTACTTATTTGTTAATATTTAGGTGATCTTCTCCTACTATTTATACCGGTACGTAATTCTTGCCTTTGATAAGTCGTAAGGAGACATTTCCAACTTAACACGGTCACCCGGTAATATCTTAATATAGTGCATTCTCATTTTCCCAGAAATGTGCGCAATTACTTCGTGTTTATTTTCCAATACTACACGAAACATTGCGTTTGATAGTGCTTCTAAGATTACACCGTCTTGTTCGATTGATGCTTGTTTTGCCATTATTAGCTTTTATTACTAGGCCTCAACCATTAAGCTGGTATTGGCAGTCACTTTTTCTATATAATCGAAAGTGGTCAGGATTTCAGCTTTTCCTTTACGAACCACAATTGTATGTTCAAAGTGCGCCGAATACTTCCTATCGGTAGTGCGGATGGTCCATCCATCACGCTCCTGTACTACTGACTTCATTCCCAGGTTTATCATCGGTTCAATTGCCAAAACCATTCCCTCTTTCAAACGAATGCCTTTACCCTTTTTACCGTAATTGGGTACTTCAGGACTTTCATGCAGATTTCTGCCAACTCCATGTCCTACCAGTTCTCTCACAACAGTATAACCTCTATCCTCTACGTAGCTCTGAATAGCAAAACCCAGATCTCCCATTCTCAATCCGTCAACTGCCTGCTCAATCCCTTTATATAAAGAACGCTTTGTAGCAATCAGCAAATCCATCACTTCCTTTGATACCTCTCCAATTGGATAAGTGTAAGCGCTATCACTATGAAAGCCCTCTAACTTAACTCCGCAATCAATGGATACGATATCTCCGTCTTTCAGGATGTAGTTACTTGGAAAGCCATGTACTACAACTTCATTTACTGATATACACAGAGAGGCGGGAAAATTGTTAAAGCCTTTGAAGGAAGGAATTCCTCCATTGTCTCTTATAAATTCTTCCGCCACTGCGTCCAGCTTTTTTGTTGCCACACCCGGTTTAACCCATTGAGCCACTTCCGCGTGTGCCTTACCCAAAACCTGAGCACTATTTTTTATAAGGATTATCTCCTCTTCCGTCTTCAGATATATCATTCTCTAATATCAGATGGCAACGCTTTCTGTCCTGCCCTTCACACGTCCGGACTTCATAAGCCCTTCGTATCGGCGCATCAACAAGTAGCTTTCAACCTGCTGCAATGTATCCAAAACAACACCTACCATGATCAGTAGGGATGTTCCCCCAAAGAAGTGAGCAAAATCTGTTGAAATCCCTAAAAGACTTGCAAAAGCTGGCAAAATCGCAACAAGAGCAAGCATTAGTGATCCCGGGAACGTAATCCTATCCAAAATGGAGCTGATATACTCAGACGTTTGCTGTCCTGGTTTCACACCTGGTATAAATCCTCCACCTCTTTTCATATCATCTGCAATCTGTTGCGGATTTACTGAAATGGCTGTGTAGAAGAAAGTAAAGACAATAATTAAAAATGCAAACAACAGATTGTACTGCCAAGTTGTGTAGTTAGCAAAAATCGTCGCTACATCACTTGCAAAATCACTCTTCTCTGCGAAATAAGACGCACCCAAAGATGGTATAAACATCAATGCCTGAGCAAAGATAATCGGCATTACACCAGCTGCATTCAGTTTTAATGGAAGATACTGACGTTGACCACCCATCACCTTATTACCTACTACCTGCTTTGCATACTGAATAGGTATCCTTCTTACAGCCTGAGTTAACATCACAGCGCCCATGATAACAAAATAGAGTGCTACAATTTCAAGTACAAATAATAAGATCCCACCGCTACCTCTGTTTACGAACTCCTTGTAGATTGCACCAGGAAAACGAGACACAATACCAATCATGATCAGCATTGAAATACCATTTCCTATACCTTTGTCAGTAATACGTTCACCTAACCACATACAGAACATTGTACCGGCAGTCAGAACGAATACGGACGATATTGAAAACATACTTCTCGAAACCAAAAGCGCCTCATCCGGCACAGTGGTATTTAGATAAGCTGTACCTTGTACCAGCGTAACTATAATTGTCAACACCCTGGTAATCTGGTTTAACTTCTTACGTCCTGACTCCCCCTCTTTTTGCATCTTCTGGAAATATGGCAAAGCCATAGTCAACAGCTGTATTGCAATAGATGCCGAGATATAGGGCATGATACCTAACGCAAAAATGGAGGCCTTACTAAAAGCTCCTCCTAAAAATGTATCCAACAACCCAAGGAGACCTTGTGTCGATACATTCATCTGATCAGGTTCAACGCCAGGCAAAGCTACATAAGACCCTAAACGGAATATTGTTATAAACAAAAGAGTGTTGAGAATACGTGTTCTCAACTCCTCAATTGAAAATATATGCTTTATCGTCTCAAAAAATCGTTTCATTTTATGGGCTTACAATAGCTATCCGATAATAAATTTCCAGCTATACCTAACAACAAAGTTATAATTTTACTGCTTTACCACCAGCCTTTTCGATAGACTCGATAGCGGATGCAGAGAATCCGTTGGCTTGTACTTCCACAGCGCTTTTAATTTCGCCACGGTTAAGGATTTTAACAAGATCCTTTTTTGCACAAAGACCGTTTTCACGGATCAAATCCAGCGTAATAACAGTCGCGCTTGTTTTTTCAGCAAGTGCCTGGATAGCATCCAGATTCAAAGCCTTATATTCAACACGATTGATGTTATTGAAACCGAACTTAGGCAAACGTCTTTGAAGTGGCATCTGCCCACCTTCAAAACCTAATTTACGGCTATACCCTGAGCGAGACTGAGCTCCTTTGTGTCCACGTGCGGCAGTTCCACCTTTACCGGATCCCTGACCACGTCCAACTCGCTTTCCAACTTTAATGGAACCAGCAGCCGGTTTTAATGAACTAAGATTCATACTAGTAGTATATATTAAATTTCCTCAACTTTAACCAAATGGCTCACTTTGCGGATCATACCTGCAATAGCGTCGCTGTTCTCCTTTTCAACCGTTCTGTTCAATTTACCCAAACCTAACGCTTTAATCGTTAGCTTTTGTTTCTCAGGGCGGTCGATTGCACTCTTAACTTGTGTAATACGTACTTTTGACATGATTACTTTCAGATAGGGATAATCCCGAAGGATTATCCGTTAAATACTTTATCCAGTTTAACTCCACGCTGGAAAGCAACCTGGTGAGGAGCTCTCATTTTCAGAAGCGCATCAATTGTCGCTTTGATTACGTTGTGTGGGTTCGAAGAACCTTTAGACTTAGCCAAAACGTCTTTGATACCAGCACTTTCTAAAACTGCGCGCATTGGACCACCTGCGAGTACACCTGTTCCAGGAGCTGCCGGCTTGATCAATACGAATCCACCGCTAAACTTACCTTCCATTTCGTGAGGAACAGTATGCTTCAGCATAGGAACCTGGATCAGGTTCTTTTTAGCATCATCAATACCCTTAGCAATAGCATCGGTTACCTCGTTGGCTTTACCAAGTCCGTGACCTACTGTACCATTACCATCTCCTACTACAACAATGGCCGAAAAGCTAAAGCGACGACCACCTTTTACTACTTTTGCTACCCTGTTGATTGCAACTACGCGTTCTTTCAGGTCCGATTCGTTAACCTTTGAAGGTCTTGTATTTGTAGACATAGTCTTTGTTATTCTTAGAATTTCAGGCCACCCTCACGAGCTCCTTCGGCCAATGCTTTAACTTTACCGTGGTACAAATACCCGTTACGGTCAAACACAACCGCCTGAATACCTGCTTCTTGTGCCTTCTCAGCGATTTTTTTACCAACTTGTGAAGCGATCTCTATATTAGAGTTTTCTTTTCTGCCTCCCAAGTCTACGGACGATGCACTAACAAGTGTTACACCTCTCAAGTCATCTATAATCTGAGCATAAATGCTGGTGTTCGAACGAAACACTGATAATCTAGGCCGTTCTGCACTACCTTTCACTTTCTTACGAATGTGATATTTAAGTCGTTGTCTTCTATCTACTTTTGCGTTAGCCATTTTCAATCTTATTCTAACAGTTTAACATTATTATGTGGCTACGCACTACTTTTTAGAAGCAGACTTACCAGCTTTACGACGAACGATCTCACCAACAAAGCGGATACCCTTGCCTTTGTAAGGCTCAACCTTACGCAACGACTTAATCTTTGCAGCTACAGAACCGATCAGTTCTTTATCAATTCCTTCCAGAATCACTTTAGGATTCTGTCCTTTTTCAGAAGTCGTTGTCACTTTGATCTCCGTCGGGATCGCCATGAAGATATTATGTGAGTAGCCCAATTGCAATTCCAACACGTTATTTGCTGCAGTCGCTTTGTAACCTACCCCGATAATTTCTAATTCCTTCTTATATCCGGCATCCACACCTATAACCATATTGTTGATCAGCGAGCGATACAAACCATGTAATGCTTTGTGACGCTTCTGCTCAGTTGGGCGTGTAACTTTCAATTCGTTTCCTTCCACTTCAACCGTGATGTCGCTGTCGACAGCCTGAAGAAGTGTTCCTTTCGGGCCTTTTACCGAAACCAGGTTATCATCTGCAACAGAGACAGACACACCAGCTGGTAAAACAATAATTTTATTTCCTATACGTGACATTTCCTGAATAACTTTAAAATATTAATACACGAAACATAACACCTCTCCACCCACATTCAATGTTTTGGCTTCCTTATCTGTCATCACTCCTTTAGAAGTTGAGATAATTACAGTACCCAATCCACCCAATACACGTGGCAGTGTTGATGAACCTGAATATTTACGCAGTCCAGGCTTACTTACTCTCTCCAATTTCACAATTGCAGATTGTTTTGTCACAGGATTGTATTTCAAGGCTATCTTGATTGTTCCCTGAGGCCCGATTTCGTCAAATTTATAACTCTGAATGTACCCTTTATCAAAAAGTACTTTAGTTATTTCTTTTTTTATGTTGGATGCAGGTATCTCTACGACTCTGTGTTTCGCTTTAATCGCGTTTCTGAGTCTGGTTAGATAATCTGCTATTGGATCCGTTAACATTTTTATGCCTGGTTTTGTACACCCCTTTCAAACGGGAGTGCAAAGTTAAGTAATTGAAATCAGAATTGAAAGTATTCTTACCAACTTGATTTTGTAACGCCTGGAATTTTACCATCAGAGGCCATATCCCTGAACAATACTCTTGAAATACCAAATTTCCGCATGTAACCTCTTGGTCTTCCTGTAATTTTGCAACGATTGTGCAGACGTACAGGTGATGAGTTGCGTGGTAATTTATCAAGACCTACCCAATCCTCAGCTGCTTTAAGTGCCTTACGCTTTTCAGCATAACGCGCTACCAGTGCTTGTTTCTTTCTTTCCCGTGCTTTTACTGATTCTTTTGCCATTTCGGTAAATATCTTATTCTCTTAAGAATTATCCTTGTTTGTTCGCATTTGTGAAAGGCATTCCGAGTGCTTTCAACAACTCATAACTTTCTTCGTCAGAGTTGGTTGAAGTAACAAACGTAATATCCATACCTGTGATTTTGCTCACCTTTTCAATGCTGATCTCAGGGAAGATGATTTGTTCTTTCACACCGAAAGTGTAATTTCCACGTCCATCAAAACCTTTGTCACTGATCCCGCGGAAGTCACGAACACGTGGCATTGCAATTGCGGTAAGACGATCCAAAAATTCGTACATACGATCACCGCGAAGCGTAACCTTTGCGCCGATCGGCATGTTCTCACGTAATTTAAAGTTAGAAACCGCTTTCTTAGAAATGGTTGCTACTGCTTTCTGTCCTGTAATTAGTCCAAGCTCCTCAACACCTACGTCAACCAGTTTCTTATCAGCTACTGCTGCTCCGATACCTTTGTTGATTACAATTTTAAGCAGACGTGGAACCTGCATTACCGACTTGTACTCGTATTTCGCGTTCAATTGCGAAACGATTTCTTTTGCGTACTTTTCTTTTAATCTAGGCTGTGCCATTGTTTGTAAATAGTTACTGTGGATTGCCGACCCACCTTATTTATTATTATAATGCCCTCTTAAAGGGCGGTGACCTTATAGAAGGTTACCGCTCTTTTTTGAGAAACGTTGTAATTTTCCTTTGTCATTTGCTTTACGCCCGGTACGGGTTGGCTCTCCCGTTTTAGGATCTACAACCATCAGATTACTGATGTGAATAGCTCCTTCCCGTTTCTCAATACTCCCTTGTGGGTTTTGAGCATTTGGCTTCACATGCTTTGTGATCATGTTTACACCTTCAACAGTAGCACGTTGTTTCTCAACGAGTACATTTTTTATCACTCCTGTCTCACCTTTTGCGTTACCAGCGATAACTTTTACAGTATCCCCTTTGCGAATGTGTAATTTTGCAGGTGCTTGTTTAGTTTTACTTTCCATTTGAGGTATTCTCTTATCGTTTTAAAGAAATACTTATAATCTGATTTCTTACAACACTTCAGGTGCCAGTGATACGATCTTCATGAATTGCTTTTCGCGCAATTCCCGTGCTACCGGTCCGAAGATACGGGTACCGCGTGGCTCATCGTTGTTGTTTAATAATACAGCTGCATTATCTTCAAAACGAATGTATGTACCATCTTTGCGTCGTACTTCCTTTTTGGTGCGTACCACAACGGCTTTGGAAACCGTTCCTTTTTTCATATTGCTCGAAGAAAGAGCAGATTTTACTGTTACGACGATCTTATCGCCTACTGAAGCATAGCGTTTGCCAGTTCCACCAAGTACACGAATAACGAGTACTTCCTTCGCTCCACTGTTGTCTGCTACCGACAGTCTTGATTCTTGCTGTACCATTTGTTACTTAGCTTTTTCAAGGATTTCTACTACTCTCCAACGCTTATTTTTGCTAAGCGGGCGAGTTTCCATTACACGGATAGTATCACCGATACCAGCCTGATTTGTTTCGTCATGCACCATCAATTTGGTAGTTTTAGTCATAAACTTACCATATTTCTCATGCTTAACTTTACGCTCTACTGTGATCACGCAAGATTTCTCCATCTTGTCGCTTACCACCTTACCTACTCTCTCTTTACGTAAGTTTCTTTCTGTTGCCTCCATAATTTCTTAACTGATTTACTGTTGGTTTTTCTTAACCGACAGCTCGGTTAATAGTCTGGCTACTTCTTTACGTGAGGCGCGAATACGCAAAGGATTCTCGATAGGAGAAATTGCATGAGCAAATTTCAATCGTAGTAAGCGCTCTCTCTCCTGAGCTATCTGCTCGTTAAGCTGATCTTTCGACAGATCTTTTACTTCTTTACTAGTCATTGCTTTTGTTAATTAACGTTCTTAGATACGTTCGGGGTTGGTCCTATTCCTGATAATCCCTACGTACCACGAACTTAGTTTTGATTGGCAACTTTTGTGCAGCCAAACGCAATGCTTCGTTTGCTGTATCCAGTGCAACACCAGTTGCTTCGAATATAATTGTTCCTGGCTTAACAGGTGCTACCCAATACTCAGGAGCTCCTTTTCCTTTACCCATACGAACCTCAGCAGGCTTCTTGGTTATAGGCTTGTCAGGAAACACACGGATCCAAACCTGGCCTTCACGCTTCATTGCACGTGTAACCGAGATACGCGCTGCTTCAATCTGACGTGCAGTTAGCCAGCCTGGTTCAAGCGACTTGATAGCGAAAGATCCGAAAGCGATTTCAGCGCCACGCGTGGCAAGTCCTTTTTCCGAACCTTTGTTTTTTTGTTGCTTGCGAAATTTTGTTCTTTTCGGCTGTAACATGATTCTAATCTATTTGAACCGATTTAAAAAACCGGAAAATGTCGGATTACTTCTTCTTTTTGTTGTTGCTATTGTTTCTCTTACGACGATCTGCATCGCTACCGCCGCCTTCTCCACGAGGAGCGCCGTCACGAGGACCTCTTCTGTCGCGTCCGCCACGGTCATTTCCACCACGGTCGTTACCACCAGCGCTTCTGTCTGCTCTGTCAGATGCCGCAGTTGCTGCACTTGGAGTCAAATCACGCTTGCCATAAAGCTCACCTTTGAAGATCCATACTTTAATACCGATCTTTCCGTAGATTGTCTGTGCTTCAGAGATAGCATAGTCGATGTCAGCACGAAGTGTATGCAAAGGAATACGTCCTTCTTTATATTCTTCTGTACGAGCCATCTCAGCACCACCCAAACGGCCAGCCAGACGAATCTTGATACCTTGCGTTCCTACACGCATAGCTGAAGCGATAGATTGCTTCATAGCACGACGGTAAGAGATACGAGCCTGCAACTGTTGAGCGATTGCCTCGCCTACCAATTTAGCGTCGATTTCAGGTCTTTTGATTTCGTAGATGTTAATCTGAACATCTTTACCTGTAATCTTCTTAAGCTCTTCTTTGATTTTATCAACCTCACTACCACCTTTACCAATTACAATACCCGGACGGGCAGTGTGGATTGTAAGTGTGATACGCTTCAATGTGCGCTCAATAACTACTTTCGAGATAGATCCTTTTGGGATACGTGCTTTAATGTAGTTACGAATTTTTTCGTCTTCAACAAGTTTGTCAGAAAAGTCCTTTCCACCATACCAACTTGACTCCCATCCTCTAACAATTCCTAGTCTCAGACCTATAGGATTAACCTTTTGTCCCATTCGATATAGATCGTTTTACTTATGATTCGGTGATTACTGTTTGTTTTTCCGCGCTTGCGTTAGAAACCGCTGCGTCGTCGATCACGATAGTGATGTGGTTCGAACGCTTACGGATTCTGTGTGCTCTTCCTTGCGGTGCAGGACGCAAACGCTTCAACATACGTCCACCGTCAATAAATACGGTTTTAACAATAAGATCAGCGTCTTCCAGCTTTGCATCTTCGTTCTGCTGTTGCCAGTTAGCTACTGCAGATAGTAATACTTTGTGCAAAACAGGAGAAGCAGCTTGTGGTTGAAACTTTAAAAGCGCCAACGCTTTGCTGACCTTCTGTCCGCGAATCATGTCGGCCACCAATCTCATCTTACGAGGAGAAGTTGGCACATTTCTTAATATAGCTCTTGCTTCCATGTTCTTTCAGAAATAGGCTCGTTTTACTTGTGGCAAAACCAGCTATCGTCGACTATTTTATTTTCTACCTTTATCTTTTTTTGCAGTGTGACCACGGAAGTTACGCGTTGGCGAAAACTCTCCCAGCTTGTGCCCTACCATGTTCTCTGTCACATAAACCGGAATAAATTTGTTTCCGTTGTGAACCGCGAATGTATGCCCGATAAAATCAGGCGAAATCATTGAGCGGCGAGACCAGGTTTTGATTACAGACTTACGAGCTGCGCTGTTCATCACCGTAACCTTGTTTTCAAGACGAAAGTCTATGTATGGTCCTTTTTTTAATGAGCGTGCCATGTTATTCTATTATTTTTTACGACGGCTGATAATCAATTTCTCAGAATGCTTGTTGCGATCACGAGTCTTAAGTCCTTTAGAGAACTGTCCGTTTCTTGACCGAGGCTGTCCACCGGACGAGCGGCCTTCACCACCACCCATTGGGTGATCGACTGGGTTCATCGCAACCCCACGAACGCGTGGACGACGACCTAACCAACGTCTGCGACCTGCTTTTCCAAGACTCACATTCATGTGACTTGAATTAGAAACTGTTCCAACCGTTGCGATACATGTAGAAAGAATCATACGCATTTCGCCGGATGGCATTTTCAAAACTGCGTACTTACCTTCACGCGCTACTAACTGAGCATAAGCTCCTGCACTGCGTGCAAACTGTCCACCTTTACCGGGTGTAAGTTCAACATTATGAACAATTGTACCAATTGGCATAGACCCTAATGGAAGTGCGTTACCTACTTCCGGTGCTACTGAACTTCCTGAAACAATTACTTGTCCCACTTTCAGTCCGTTTGGTGCGATTACGTATCTTTTCTCATCATCTGCATATTGTACCAGAGCGATACGTGCAGAGCGGTTTGGATCGTACTCAATTGTAAGAACTGTGGCTGGTGCATCAAAGCGATTTCTTTTGAAATCGATTACGCGGTACTTGCGCTTGTGACCACCACCTATATGACGCATGGTACGACGTCCAGAGCTATTACGACCGCCGGTTCTTTTGACGGGCTCTAAGAGACTCTTTTCCGGTTTCGCTGCAGTGATCTCCTCAAATGTAGGAGCTGAGCGAAAACGTTGACCAGCACTTGTTGGTTTTAATTTTTTAACTGCCATTGCTATTAACTCGTCAAAGATTTAAGTCGTTCAACTATTCTTATGCTTCACCGTAGATATCGATGATCTCACCTTCAGCTACTGTTACGATAGCCTTCTTGATAGTTGAAGTTTTTCCACTTACAAATTTACCTCCCGATGTGCGGGACTTGCTTTTACCAATGCTACGCATTGTGTGAACGCTTTCTACGGTAACCCCAAACAGTTTTTCAATAGCCTTCTTGATCTCAACTTTATTTGAAGTAAGGGATACTTCAAAGGCATATTTTCCTTGACCACCCTGAGCCGTTACCTTTTCGGTTATAATCGGACGTTTCAGTACACTCATGATTATTTGTTCAATTGGGTTTCCAAAATAGACAGAGCAGATTCACTTATCAAAAGACGGTCTGCATTCATCAGGTCATAAGTATTGACCGCATCCACCGTTGTAACTTTCGCTTTCGGAATGTTACGGCTCGACAAGTATACATTATTGTCGATTGATGGAAGAATTAGCAACGTTTTTGTATTCACTAATTCAAGTGAGTTCAAAACATTCAAATACGACTTCGTTTTTGGCGCATCAAAAGTGAATGCTTCAACAACTGAAATAGAATCTGCTTTCGCTTTCACAGATAAAGCTGACTTACGAGCCAATGCTTTAACTTTTTTATTGATCTTAAAACCGTAATCGCGAGGTCTTGGACCGAAAATACGACCCCCACCTACGAATACCGGTGATTTAATGCTACCTGCACGAGCACCACCAGTTCCTTTTTGTTTCTTGATCTTACGTGTAGAGTGATTAATCTCTGCACGTTCTTTTGACTTATGCGTTCCTTGGCGCTGATTGGCCAGGTAAAGCTTTACGTCGAGATAGATCGCGTGCGTATTAGGTTCGATGCCAAAAATTTCTTCTGACACGTTTACCTTTTTGCCGGTATCCTCTCCTTTTATATTTAATACGGACAATTCCATTGGTACTATTTCTCTATGATTAGAAATGAATTCTTCGACCCCGGTACTGAGCCACTGACAACCAAAAGGTTCTGCTCAGGTATCACTTTCAGAATACGAAGGTTCTGAATTTTTACACGATTGTTACCCATGCGTCCACCCATACGAATCCCTTTGAATACACGAGATGGAAATGAACAAGCACCAATCGAACCTGGGTGACGTGCACGGTTATGCTGACCGTGAGTCTGACCGCCTACACCACCAAAACCATGGCGTTTTACAACACCCTGAAAACCGCGACCCTTCGCATTTCCAACAACGTCTACGAATTCACCTTCTTCAAATACGTCCTGTACTGATAGTGAAGTTCCAAGTTCATGCTCAACTTCAAATTCCTTAAACTCAACCACTTTTTGTTTGGGAGTTGTTCCGGCCTTTTTGAAGTGACCAACCAACGGTCTTGACGAGTTTTTCTCTTTTTTCTCGCCGTAACCTAACTGAATAGCTTTATAGCCATCTTTTTCTTCGGACCTAACTTGTGTGACAACACAAGGACCAGCTTGGATAACCGTACACGCCAGAGCCTGCCCGTCAGCGTTGTACAAACTAGTCATTCCGATTTTTTTACCAATTAAACCAGACATGTAAATTAATTTAAATTAGCAGGTAAAAACCCCTATTCCCTAAAACGGACTGCAAAGATAGAAATTTAATTTTTTCGATCCAAACAGTTATTATTTATTTCTAGCTGATAATCAGCAAAAAAGGTCAGATGTTCAAGACATCTGACCTCTGTTTTTTACAGTGCTTTTTCTATGTTTCAGGAACATGAAATTAACTGTTTTTTTCTGAGCTCAGATGTGGTTTCCGTAAACCGGACCTTCATCCAATAATTCATATACCTGATTAACAGGAAATGATAACTATACTTTAATCTCTACGTCAACTCCACTTGGCAATTCAAGCTTCATCAGCGCGTCTACAGTCTTCGCGCTTGTAGAGAATATATCTACCAAACGTTTGTAAGTACAAAGCTGGAATTGCTCACGAGATTTTTTGTTAACGTGTGGTGAACGCAAAACAGTGAACTTTTCAGTTTTAGTAGGCAAAGGAATCGGACCACTTACTACTGCTCCTGTTGCTTTTACCGCTTTTACAATCTTCTCAGCTGACTTATCAACCAAATTGTGGTCAAATGACCGTAGTTTGATACGAATTTTTTGATTCATGATCTTATATTAAATCCGGTTCTGATAAACTTGTACAGATATTAATTCTGACAATCCACCAACGAAAGAACCATTTACTTCGCAGGTTTGATATTATGAAAAAAGTGAGTGTGATTAACAGCACACTCACCTGATTTTTTTTATGCTTTAACAAGGCCCTTTGCCTTTTCAATGACTGATTCAGCAATGTTATTCGGTACGATTTCGTAGTAAGCAAATGTCAGAGATGCTGTCGCACGTCCGGAAGACATGGTACGAAGATCCGTTACATAACCGAATAATTCAGATAAAGGCACATCAGCCTTGATCACCTGCGCTCCGTTGCGTGAATCCATACCTCTCATGATACCACGACGACGGTTCAAGTCACCTGTAATTGGTCCGGTGTATTCATCAGGGGTAAGAACTTCAACATGCATGATAGGCTCCATCAATTTAGAACCCGCATGGCGAGCTGCTTCTTTGAAACCCAGTTTAGCAGCTAATTCAAATGATAGCGCATCTGAATCGACATCGTGGAATGATCCGTGGAACAAACGCACTTTCATCGAATCCAACTGATAGCCTGCAAGCGCGCCATTTACCATGGCTGCTTCAAAACCTTTCTGTACAGGAGCAATGAATTCACGAGGAATAGCACCACCCACTACTTCGTTTACGAATTGAAGACCCACTTTTGGCTCTTTTCCTTCCTCGTTGTCATCACGTGGCCCGATTTCGAATACGATATCGGCAAATTTACCGCGACCACCCGTTTGTTTCTTGTAAACCTCACGGTGCTCGAAATTTTTGGTAAGAATCTCTTTATAAGCAACCTGAGGAGCACCTTGATTCACTTCGACTTTGAACTCACGACGCATACGGTCGATGATGATTTCAAGGTGAAGTTCACCCATTCCTTTGATAATCGTCTGACCAGTTTCTTCGTTACTTTCAACTTGCAAAGTAGGATCTTCTTCGATCAGTTTAGTAATTGCTTTCGAGAAGTTATCACTGTCAGCAGCTTTCTTAGGCTCAATTGCATAGCCAATTACAGGCTCAGGGAATACCATTGATTCCAGAACGATCGGGTTCTTTTCATCAGATAGCGTATCTCCTGTTTTGATATCCTTGAATCCAACCACAGCTCCGATATCGCCCGCTTCCAGCTTATCAATTTGATTTTGCTTGTTAGCGTGCATCTGGAAAATACGTGAGATACGTTCCTTATTTCCTGAACGGTTATTCAATACATATGAACCGGAATCAAGAGAGCCAGAATAAGATCTGATAAAGCAAAGACGACCCACGTAAGGATCTGTTGCAATTTTAAATGCAAGTGCACAGAATGGATCTGAATCAGACGGCTGACGAGTAATTTCAGCACCTGTACGAGGATCTGTTCCTGTAATGCTTTCGCGATCAAGCGGTGAAGGCAAGATAGCCATCACATAATCAAGCATGGTTTGAACACCCTTATTCTTGAATGAAGAACCGCAAACCATAGGAACAATTTTCATGCTGATCGTTGCTGCACGCAAAGCCGCAAGAATTTCATCCTCAGAGATTGAGTTAGGATCTTCAAAATATTTTTCCATCAAAGTATCGTCGAATTCAGCAACAGCTTCGAGCAATTTTTCTCTCCACTCAGTTGCTTCTTCAAGCATATCGTCAGGAATAGGTACCTCGGTAAAGGTCATACCCTTATCTGACTCATTCCATTCGATACCACGGAAGTTAACAAGGTCAACTACACCACGGAAAGTATCTTCCGCACCGATTGGCAACTGAAGAGGAACTGCGTAGCTTCCAAGCATTTCTTTAACCTGAGCACAAACTTTCAGAAAGTCTGCACCTGAACGGTCCATTTTATTTACAAAACCGATACGTGCTACATTATAGTTGTTAGCCAGACGCCAGTTTGTTTCCGACTGAGGCTCAACACCATCAACAGCACTGAAAAGGAATACAAGACCATCTAACACGCGAAGAGAACGGTTCACCTCAACGGTAAAGTCCACGTGTCCCGGCGTATCAATGATGTTAATGTGATAGTTCTCATCACGATACTTCCAACCTACTGTTGTAGCAGCCGAGGTAATCGTGATACCACGCTCCTGCTCCTGCTCCATCCAGTCCATTGTAGCAGCACCATCATGTACTTCCCCAATTTTGTGGCTAACCCCTGCGTAGTAAAGAATACGCTCAGTTGTAGTCGTTTTTCCTGCGTCAATGTGAGCAGCAATACCAATGTTTCTTGTTAATCTTAGATCACGTGCCATGATAAATGGTGATGTGTTTTTATTATTCGATGTGCAATGCTAATGAGAAGCGTTTCTAAACTTTAGAACAGGGCTACATTTGCACCATTTTAAAAATTCAGAGCGCAAAAGTATAAATTGTTGATTATAAAAACAATAAAGAAAAGATTTATTTTTATTATACAACAAAAAGAAAGCCAGACAATGCCTGGCTTTCCAAAATATGTGTGCATCTCAGAACTAGAACCTGAAGTGAGAGAATGCTTTGTTCGCATCCGCCATACGGTGGGTATCATCTTTCTTTTTAACAGCAGCACCTTCACCTTTTGCAGCAGCGATAATTTCACCAGCAAGACGGTCTACCATTGTTTTTTCTCCACGCTTACGTGAATAGTTAATCAACCATTTCATGCCTAATGACTGCTTACGCTCAGGACGAACTTCTGTTGGAACCTGAAAAGTAGCACCACCAACACGACGGCTTTTTACCTCAACAGCTGGAGTAACATTGTTCAATGCTTTTTTCCATGTTTCAAGACCATTTTCGCTGGTTTTTTTCTCAACCAACTCCAGAGCGTCATAAAAAATAGTAAATGCAATGCTTTTTTTGCCTTGAAGCATCAGGTTGTTAACAAATTTAGTAACCTGAACATCTCTGAACTTCGGATCAGGCAGGATGTATCTTTTCTTTGGTTTGGACTTTCTCATTGTAGTACTTAATGTTTAACGAGGTTTCGTTTTGCAACTTATTCACCCGGATAACAGCGCTCCGGATTACTTCCCTTTTATCAGAATATTCTTTAATAAAAGCAGAGAGAGTTACTTTTTATTTTTTCTTACCTTTTGTTGGTGCTGCTGGTGCTTGTCCTGGCTTAGGGCGTTTTGCACCATATTTCGAACGACGTTGTTTACGTCCGTTAACTCCTGCAGTATCCAATGCACCACGAATAATGTGGTAACGAACACCCGGTAAATCTTTTACACGACCACCACGAATCAATACGATCGAGTGCTCCTGCAAGTTGTGTCCTTCTCCAGGGATGTAAGCATTTACTTCCTTGTTATTTGAAAGACGAACACGAGCAACTTTACGAAGTGCTGAGTTCGGTTTTTTTGGCGTTGTGGTGTACACACGAGTACACACACCCCTACGCTGAGGGCAGGAATCCAAAGCCGGTGACTTTGATTTCCATGTAATGGTCTCTCTACCTTTACGGACTAATTGTGAAATAGTTGGCATTTAACAAATTGATTTTGATCTGGTTAATGCACCAGTCTATTGTTTTGAAAACAGTTTTCCCGAAAAAATCGGACTGCAAAAGTATAATATTCGTATTGATTTACAAAAGGTTGTCCGTTTTTTTTACCCCATTTATCTCTTTTACTTATACTTCCAAGGTAAATAATCTCAAAATAGTTACCTCTCCCATGTATATCTATTCAATATTATTGATGGAATAAGAAGGACCATACATCCGTTATGCCAACCTGTACAGTAGGTTCAAACAGGCAAAATTCAAGTGAGAATTGTGTGCGCTGAATGAACAAAACAAGCATGGCAGAAAAATATATGTGGGTTACACCCGTAATTTTATTTCCAAACGTTGTTTATTAGTATTGTTTTTCAAAAACCCAAAAGTGCGAGTCGGATCGTTTGATTTTACACCTTCAAATTATGAGAATTTTGCGGTACAATTTTACCCTCATTGTTAGCTTCATTGTAATCAGCACCTTGCTTTATAGCTGTAACTCCGCTATGCAAGCTTACAAGGATGGTTATAAAAAATTCAGCAACGGAGAGTATGATCTCGCCATTAAAGGATTCGAGAAAGCAGCGGCAGAAAATTATGAGCCGCTTCAAACCAGCTTTCTGATTGCGGAATCCTACAGATTATCCAATCGTTTTAGAGAAGCCATTCCTTATTACAAAAAAGCCCTGGATGAGGGTATCGAAAATCCGGAAGCAAGATTTCAGTATGCTTATGCACTGAAAACGGCAGGGAAATATGAGGAAGCATCGAATGAGTTTGCAACATTTGCCAAAGCGCCTAATAGTCCTAAAAACCTCCAGGAGCGTGCATTGAGAGAAATTGAAATCCTTAAAATTACGGATAGATTACGTACCACTAAAATGGATGTTCAGCTCAAAGAGATTCCTTTGAATACGGACAAAGCTGAGTTTTCTCCTGCAATTCTTGGTAACGAACTGATATTTTCTTCTTCCCGTAAGGATGTAGTTTATAAAAATAATGGCCAGCCAATGCTTGGGCTTTATAAGGTAGCTATATCACAAGATGCAGGGAATACACAAGGTAATCCCGTGCTATTCAGTTCTGAGATTTTTGCTCCGGATGCGAACGAGGGATCACCAGCATTTTCTCCTGATGGCAAAACGCTTGTATTTGCACGTGGTAATACCGGGAAGAAAAAAGGGACAGCTGATGTGGATTTATACATGAGCCGTAATATAAACGGTCAGTGGACTGCTCCGGCAATTCTGCCCATTAATGACTCTCTTGCATGGGATGGTTCTCCGGCATTTTCAAGAGATGGCAAAACGCTTTACTTTGCATCCAACCGTGCGGGTGGCGTAGGAGGAATTGACTTGTACCGGACAAACATGGATGCTTCGGGTCGTTTTAGCAGACCTGTCAATATGGGTAAGGAAATTAATACTGCCGGAGACGATATGTTTCCGTACGTGGCCGAAGGCGGAAAGCTGTACTTTGCATCGGATGGCCATCCGGGGTTAGGAAAACTTGACTTATTCTCAGCTACCCGTACACAAGGTGTAATTACTATTGAGAATATGGGATTACCGTTTAATAGTCCTCAGGATGACTTCGGGCTGGTTTTTTATAATGATATGAACAAGGGATTCTTTTCATCCAACAGGGAGGGAGGAAAAGGCGATGACGATATTTACTATTTTTATGGGCCGGAAGAGGAAGATACGACTACTATCACTAAAAGGTTGGATCCAAACGACCCTCTCAATCCACAAAATCCAAATTATATAGATGGAAAGCCTAAAACCGTTCGCTACTTCCTTGCCGGAAATGTGTTAGAAAATAACCCTGAAGCCAGTATACCTCTTGATTCCGCCCTGGTACACATTCTTCCGGATACATCTGATGTTCAAATCAGTGAGTTCACATCCGGCAAAGATGGCTATTTTGGAAAACAACCGGTAGAAGAAGGCAAGTCGTACATTTTGCTGGTTACAAGAAAAGGATACATCAGTAAACGGGAGCCTTTTACAATGGATGGGAAAAGCATCCCTCCTATTTTTCTAAATAAAGTACTTACGGATACAACCTATCAAGTTAATATCAGACTGGATAAACTTGAACTCAACAAAACGTTTGTGCTGGAAAATATCTACTACGATTTAAACAAGTACAATATCCGGTCTGATGCCGCTGTTGAACTTGACAAACTGGTGCAGATCCTGAAAGATAATCCAACTGTAACGATTGAGCTCAGTTCTCATACTGATGCACGCGCAACAGATGCATACAACATGACACTTTCTCAAAACAGAGCTGAATCTGCGGTAGAGTATCTGTCGTCAAAAGGTATTGATCCTGATCGCCTGACAGCACGAGGTTACGGCGAAAGAGAACTGATAGTTCCTAATGCTAAAACCGAAGAAGAGCACCAACGTAACCGTAGAACCGAGTTTACTATTCTCAGCTACTAGCTTCTTTATTCATACATTTGACAGGGCGTGACTCATCGGGTCAGGCCCTGTTCTGATTATTGCTCTTTATTAACTGAACTCAACATCTTTAGTTCGAGTTTATTCAAACAGCCATGTAAAGTATTTTGCAAAGGGCGAATTAAATAATTTTTATCAAGTATTATTTTTTAACTGATGGCTCAACGAATCGTTTACTGGTTCCGGAACGACCTAAGACTAACAGACAACGAAGCATTTCTTGCAGCTACTACTGCCGCAAAAGAAATTATCCCTGTATTTGTATTTGACCCACGTCAGTTTGAGCATACCAAACTTGGTTTTCGCCGTACCAGTGTGCTACGCGCGCAATTGCTAATTGAAACAGTTGCAAACCTGAGATCAAAGTTGCGGAAAAGAGGAGGTGACTTACTTATTCGCATCGGTGAACCTGAAAGTATCATTGCTCAGTTAGCTGATGACTACCGCGCAGAATACGTTTATACCAGCAAGGAAATAGGTCCTGAAGAAACGCGCATTGAGTCGTCGCTTAGTAAGAGACTTAAAGTAAGTAACGTAGATATCAAGCTCTTCTGGATGCAAACCTTAAGTCATGCCAAAGATCTGCCTTTCCCGATTGCAAAGCTTCCATTAGGATTTAATCATTATTATCAACAGATTAAGGATCAGCTTAAAACAGGAATGCCCGCAAGCGAGCCCTCGGCTATCACGCTTCCTGTAGAATACGAGGCAGGTGTAATACCTTCTTTGCCTGCACTTGGTGTGGATCCACAGGAAACAAGCAGTTTGGATACCCCTATTGACGTTTCGACAGCTTCTGATGAAGAGACAACACGCCAACATCTTAAGAATTGCATCACTGATCAAGGGTTATCTGAAAAATCAACTGACGCTCTTACAGATTGTAAGCTATCTCACTACCTGGCTTTAGGAAGCGTATCCGCCCGAAGTATCTATAATATTTTACAGGACACATCAGGATCTGAATCTCTGAAAAACATACTGCTCAAAAGCTTATTTGAACGAGATTACTACCATTGGACACTTCTGCGTTATGGTCCAAGGCTATTTAAGCCCAGCGGAGTAATACACCATTTTGAGCAGCGGTGGTTAAATGATAAAACCGTCTTCCAGCAGTGGGTGGAAGGAAACACAACTGATGAGGAAGTAAACAGAATTATGTCCAAAGTAAAAACAACCGGGTGTATCTCCTCAGAAGAGTGGATGAAAGCCGCAGGCTATCTTGTACAAAAGGAGAATATCAACTGGACCTGGGGAGCCATGTACTTTGAAAGCTTCCTTACAGACTACAGCGTATCTGTAAATTGGGGCAAATGGAACAATCTGGCGGGTGTGGGAGCAAATTAACTAACCTGCCATCATTTCCAGCGGCATGATGTGGGGGAAGCAAACCGATCATGTAGTTTTTCCTTAAGATTTTGCTAGCTTTGAACAACTTTGAACTAAGTTCATTAACTCTAAACGATTACAAAAAATGTCAAAAGGACTTATCGCAATTATTGCTGTTTTTCTAATTCTTGGATTTGTAGGATGCGGAAAATATAATGGAATGGTACAAAAAGACGAGGCTGTGAAACAAACCTGGTCAAAAGTGGAAAGCCAGTATCAACGTCGCGCAGATCTTATTCCCAACCTGGTAAGCACTGTAAAAGGTGCAGCTGATTTTGAAAAAAGTACTTTAACAGCTGTTATTGAAGCACGTTCAAAAGCAACGCAAACAACCATTAGCGCTGATCAGCTTACTCCTGAGAACATTGCAAAATTTCAGGGTGCCCAGGATCAACTAAGCGGATCTCTATCCCGGTTATTGGTATCGGTAGAAAGATATCCTGAACTGAAGGCAAATCAGAACTTTCTTGAATTGCAGGCTCAGCTGGAAGGAACCGAAAACCGTATCACAGTGGCACGTAACGACTTCAACGATGTTGTGAAAGACTACAACCAGGAAGTACGTACATTCCCGACGAACCTTTTTGCAGGTGTATTCGGATTTGCTCAAAAAGGATATTTCACTGCGACGGCGGGCTCAGAAAAAGCACCATCCGTACAGTTCTAATTGTTAACGGTTAGCCGGGATCATACAAACTGGCTAACCGTTTTACAAACCCGTAATCACCTGTTTCACCGCGGTCATACCGCCGATTCAAGTCATAATCATGGCAGCCAATTCACTTTTTTTCTCGGAAAAAGACCAGGAACAAATCATTGCAGCAATTCTTGAGGCTGAAAAGCAGACTTCGGGTGAGATAAAGGTACATATAGAAAAAAAATGTGCTGGTGATGTAATGGACCGGACCAAGGAAGTTTTTGGCTCTCTTAACATGCATCAGACCAAGGATCATAACGCTGTACTTTTCTACCTTGCCTATGAAGACCGTAAGTTTGCCGTTTTCGGAGATAGAGGTATTCATGAAAAAGTCCATGACAGTTTCTGGAACAGTACAAAAGATTTGCTGCGCAGCAATTTTTCAAATCAACGTTTTACGGAAGGCCTGTGTCAGGGTATACTTGAAGCTGGTCTGAAGCTGAAGGAACATTTCCCATACAGCTCCGATGACGTAAACGAATTGCCTGACGATATATCGTTTGGCTAACAACCCATTATGAAAAAATACCTTGTTTTTTCCTTCCTTTTCTCTTTGCTGTTTCTGGGGGCTATGGCGCAGGATATTCCTCCCCGACCAAACCCTCCCCGATTGGTAAACGATTTTGCGAAACAACTCAATCCTACCGAAATTGCTCAACTCGAACGCAAGCTGGTTGCTTATAATGACTCCACTTCTACTGATATCGTCATTGTGGTTGTGCCAAGCACAGGAGATTATCCGTTAGCTGATTATGCATTAAAAATAGGCCGTGAATGGAAACTTGGACAAAAAGGCAAGAATAACGGTATCGTTTTATTGTGGGCATCTACTGACCGTAAAATATTTATCAGCGTAGGTGATGGCATGGAAGGTGTGATCCCTGACGCAGTAGCAAAACGTATCATTTCTCAGACAATAACTCCTGACTTCAAAAACGGAATGTTTTACCGAGGACTGGATAGGGGCATAGATGATATCTTCAAGTACGCCACTGGCGAATACAAGGCTGAACCTAAAAGTAATGATAGCAATGATGGCCCATCTCCAATCCTAATAGTCCTGATCGTATTCGCTGTTATTTTGTTTTTGGTTTTCAAAAACAAAAACAATGGTGGTCGTGGAGGCGGAGGAGGAATGAGAAACATGGGAGGCCCTATTTTCTGGCCTTACACTACCTATTCCGGGAGAGGCGGATCTTCGGGCAACTGGGGAGGCGGTGGATTTGGAGGCGGCGGCGGATTTGGAGGGTTTGGCGGCGGAGGCGGATTTAGTGGCGGAGGTGCCGGAGGTGATTATTGATCCCAATGCAATTTTATAAGAGAGCCCCATCTGGTGATTTTAACCGGATGGGGTTTTTAGTTATTTTGCTTGCCGTTTTTACGTATAGTGTTGGCATGGTTTTGGTATTTCAAAACCACAAAACTTAATCTAAACTAAATTTTATGGAAAACAGAAATAACACAGGCATGCTGATTGGGCTTATATTAATGACCGTTCTGGCTGCCGTCTTTGGTTACCTGTATTATCAGGAAAGAGCAGTAACTAATAAACAGGAAACTGACCTCGAAGCTAGGGTATCTGAATTAGCCGCTTCTGAAATTAAACTGGACTCTATATCAAAACAATTGGACGCACGGATTCTGGAAGTACAAGGACTGGGTGGAGATATTGAGGAACTTCAGAAAATGAAGGAGTCTTTGGAAAAAGACCGTATAGCGCTTCGGAAAGGCAATGCGACGCTTGGGAATAAAATCAAAGAATACGAAACATTCTTGACGAAAAAGGATGAAGAAATCGCTCAGCTGAGAGAAGAAAACCAGCAATTGATCAGTCAGAATGAAACTTTGGTACAAACCAATACAGAACTTCAGACGAGCAAACAGGCTGTTAGTGACTCACTTGCCGGTGTAGTAAACAAAAACGCTGAACTTGAATCTAAAGTTACAATGGCTGCAGCACTTCGTGCAAGAAGCGTAAAAGTATATGCTATATCGTCTAAAGGCAAAGTCCGTGAAGGCGAAGAGGTAAAAGCGAAAAGAGTTGATAAAGTTAGAGTCGATTTCATACTAGAAAAAAATCCGCTTACACTAACTGACAACAAAACCGTATACATGCGTATCATTGATCCATCAGGTGCAACCATTTCAGACGCTGCAACAGGCTCCGGAGAGTTTGACTATAATGGACAGAAACAAGGTTATACCATAAGTCAGGATATTGTATATAGCAATAACAATCAGGACGTCAGTATCATGTATGACCGTGCAGCTTCATTTACAAAAGGTAAGTATGTAGTGCAGTTGTATTCGGAAGGCTTTATGATCGGAGAAGGTTCTTTTTCAATCAAATAGCATCTGATCAAGCATAATAAAAAAGGCAGGACGCAACAGCATCCTGCCTTTTTTTATGTATTGACAAAATGATTGTTTAGACAAACATGTATTTATTATTAGGTCATAATGCCTATCTTGCGCCCTCAAAAAAATGGGCAAATCAACAATTAACGAAATAAATAAAATACCTCTATAACCTATGACGGAACAAATATCAAATAAACACCCGAGAGGGTTATATGTACTTTTCTTTGCAGAGATGTGGGAGCGGTTCAGCTACTACGGGATGCGTGCTATTCTTCTATTGTTCCTTTTGGATAAGATGCGGGGAGGAATGGGCCTACAAGCTTCTGAGGGAACTGCCATTTATGGCCTTTATACAGCCTCTGTATATTTACTGACATTACCGGGGGGCTGGCTGGCTGATAATGTTTTCGGACAAAAGAAGGCGATCTGGTATGGTGGAATTATCATCATGTTGGGGCATATTATCTTAGCAATTCCCGGAGGCACCGCGATCTTTTTTCTAGGACTTGCCGTTGTAGCCATGGGAACCGGGCTGCTCAAGCCAAATATCAGCTCCATAGTTGGAGAACTATATCCTGAAGGCGGTGCCCGCAGAGATGCAGCTTTCTCCATTTTCTATATGGGAATTAACCTTGGTTCGGTTCTGGGGATTACCATAGTCGGCTACCTGGGTCAGAAAATTAACTGGCACATGGGTTTTGGTGCAGCAGCTGTGGGAATGTTTCTGGGTCTTATTGTATTCCGTTATGGAAGTAATAAGTATCTGCGGGGATATGGAGAAGTTCCCCCGGCAAAAGTTGTAACTCCGGAAGAAGCCGTTAAAGCAGGTTCTGACAGAAAACTTGGCTATGGACTTGTCGCCTTACTGGTAGTATTCCTTGCTATACTCCAGCTAACAAACACCATTGACATGACCACAGCACAAGGTCTGGCACAAGGTGCAGGTGTAATCATCGTAACTGTATCTCTTTTTTACTTCCTGTTCATCCTGATCGCTGGTGGACTTACTACGGTAGAGAAAAAACGTGTTGGTGTGCTTATTGTATTCTTCCTGGCAGCAGCCATTTTCTGGTCAGGTTTTGAACAAGCCGGTACATCTCTGCAGATTTTTGCTGAACGATATACCGAACGCACATTCGGTGGTTGGGAAATGCCATCGAGCTGGTTTCAAAACTTCAACGGAACATTCATCCTGATTTTTGCGCCTGTGATGGCGAGTCTTTGGATTTTCCTTTCTTCAAAAGGTATCAATCCTTCCACCCCGGTGAAATTTGCCTTGGCTCTTATTCTTGTTGGAGCCGGTTTCTTCATCATGGAAATGGGAGCAAAAGTAGCCGTAACGGGTCAACTTGCTTCACCGCTTTTCCTGACTTTCACGTACATGATACATACCATCGGTGAACTTTGCCTGAGTCCGGTGGGTCTCAGCTCTTATACCAAACTGGCTCCTAAAAGATACGTAAGCCAATTGATGGGAATCTGGTTCGTAGCCGCGTCCCTGGGGAACCTTATTGCAGGTCTGTTTGCCGGTGGGTTTGATGAAGAAAACCTGGAACAAATGCCTGCTTTATTTAATCAGGTTACATTATTCTCTATCGGGTTTGGAGTACTGCTGCTGATATTCTGGAAACCGGTGAAAAAGTGGATGGGAGGCATTAGCTGATACATATAAATGTTACGTCTTATACAGAAAACGAGCTCCCGGGAACAGGAGCTCGTTTTTATTTAACCGGATTATAAGATTATTTACCCATTGACTTATCACGGATGGCTTTAAACTCGGATCCTACTTTCCAACCAGGGAAAGTAGATTCACTGCCCAGCTTAACCCCAACATTGAACAGGATTTGCATATCTTCAATAATTCCCGACAAATCCCAGTCAGATGAATACTCATCTGTGGGTGCATGGTATCTTTTATCATTATATTCCTTTTTCTGGGCTTCGCCCCACTCCTCTCCATGTTCAACAGATACTGAACCATTCTCAATATACATAGAAGGAATACCCACCTTTGCAAAATTGAAATGATCCGAACGGAAGTACCAGCCACCAGACGGATCCGGTTCCCCTCTTGTCACCCTACCCTGTTTGGCCGCTGCTTCATCTGCATACTCATCCAATTCCGACTGACCTTTTCCTACCAGAATAAGATCCTTCATACGGCCAAATGGTTGCAACACATCCATATTGATATCTGCTACTGTTTTATTGATCGGATATACCGGATGCGACGCATAATAGTCTGATCCCAGCAATCCCTGCTCTTCTGCCGTAACAGCCAGAAACAAGATTGACCGGGCAGGTTTGGTTTTGAGTTTGGTGAAAGCATGAGCAAGTTCAAGCAATGCCGCAGTACCGGATGCATTGTCAGCAGCTCCGTTATAAATGGAATCGCCGTCAATAGGCTCGCCTTTTCCGAAATGATCCCAGTGTGCAGAATAAATAATGTACTCATCCTTTCTGGATGTACCGGGTAACACTGCCAATACGTTATTCGACTCCGACTTCGTAATTTCATTTTTTAAACTGATAGATGCTTTTGCGTTCAGAGGAATAGCTTTGAAGCCTTTTTTACCGGCGGCCTGCAAAAGCGTATCCGATACACCAGCCAACTGGAACAACTTCTTCGCCGACTCCATAGTAATCCATCCTTCCACTGCCGCTCTCGACATATTATCGTCTTCTGCCTGCAGATATAACTTAGACTTAGACCAACCGCTGCGCACTACCGCCCAGCCGTAACTTGCCGGTTTGGTATCATGAATCAGAATAACTCCTGCTGCGCCCTGGCGTGCTGCCTCTTCGAACTTATAAGTCCAGCGTCCGTAGTAAGTCATGGTTTTTCCTTTGAACAGTTTCGGATCCCAGAATCCCGGATCGTTAACCACAACCACAACCGTTTTCCCTTTGACATCTAATCCGTCATAGTCGTTCCAGCCATACTCAGGTGCTACAATACCATATCCCACAAAGATCATCTCCGAATTTTCAAGCTTCACCTGCTCTTTGACTCTTCTGGAAGCAGCAACAAAATCATCCAGATAATTCAGCTCAATAGCCGGACCCGCTCCCTTAAAAACCAATTTACCTTCCGGCTTGGACATGATGTCTACCATTGGTACTTTCTGAAAATAGCTGTCACCGTTACCTGGTTGAAGACCTAACTTTTCAAATTCTGTTTTGAGATAGTTAATGGTCTTTTCTTCACCGATCGAAAAAGGTTTGCGCCCCTCAAGAGAATCGGATGCCAAAACTGCAATATGCTTTGTAAATGCTTCCCCATTGATCAACGCATCATTTTCGCCGGATGTTTTGTCAGCACAACCATTCAGCAAAGATGCAGCACCCAGCCATGCCAGCAGATGTAGTTTAAATTTCATAAAGTCTTATATAAGGTCAGAAATGGATATTAAATGAAGTTGGTGAAATTAGCTACTTTTGTTTACAAACTTAAAAAACAAGTAATATATGAATTTAGCCAAATTGAGCTGTTCGCTTCTGGCCATTTCACTTCTGGCCTCTGGCTGTAAGAAGGAAAAAGAGGAGTCAGATGTTCAAGAAGTACCTGGTTACGACATTACCTCGCTGGACTCCACCTATAAGGCCTGCGACGACTTTGACAACTATGCCAACGGAGGTTGGAAGAAGAACAATCCCATTCCCGGAACAGAAAGCCGATGGGGGGCATTCGGTATTCTGGATAAAGAAAATAAAGAAGTTCGCCTGAAGGGAATTATCGAAGAAATCACAAATTTAAAAGATCGTAAGAAAGGAACTGAAGAGCAGCAGATCGCTGATTACTATCAGTCTTTCCTGGATACTGCAACAATCGAAAAAAGGGGAATAGAACCTTTGAAACCCTATCTGGATAAAATTGAGTCTATTACTTCTCTAAAAGACCTTGCTTCAGTAACCGGGGAATTGCAGAAGATTAATGTTTCAACTGTAATTGGTTTCTATGTGGACGGCGATCTTAAAAATAGTAAAGTAAATGCGCTTTACCAGGGACAGGACGGACTGAGCCTGGGAGAAAAAAGCTACTATGAAAGAGCGGATTCGAGTACTGTAAAGGTTCGCGGCGAATTTGTGAAGCACGTGGACACCATGTTCGGACTTGCTGGTTTTAAAGATGCTAATTCCGGCAAAACCATTCTTGACTTCGAAACCAAATTAGCCAAGCTCCAACTAAGCAATGTTGAGCTTCGGGATCCTGTAAAAACCTATAACAAAACATCTTACAAAGATTTCAAGGCTCTTTTGCCGGACTATGATCTCGATGCTTTTACCAAGAATCAGGATATTAAAAGCGACACGGTGATCCTGCAGAATATTGCTTACCTGACCAATACTAACAAGTTACTGAAAGCGACTCCGATCGCAACACTTAAGTTGTACACCAAATGGCAGTTATTGTCGACGGCGGCAGGATATCTTCCAAAGGGTTTTGACAATGAAAACTTCCGATTCTTCGCAACCGTAATACGTGGAACAAAGCAACAACGTGCAAGAACCGAGAGAGCGATCCGTTCTACCGACGGCCTCCTTGGTATGCCCCTGGGTAAACTATTTGCTAAAAAGTATTTCCCTGAAGATGACAAAAAGAAGGTTTCTGAGATGATTGAAAACGTTCGTACTGTATATGGCGAACGTATTGATAAGCTTACTTGGATGAGCGACTCAACCAAAAAAAGAGCTCACAAAAAACTAAAATCTTTCACCTACAAGATTGGTTATCCTGACAAATGGAAAGACTACTCTTCTATTAAAATTGAAAAAGATAAACTTTTTGAAAACGTAGTAGCAGCTTCTATTTTCAGCCATGAAGAGACTGTAAAAAAAATTGGCAAGCCTGTTGATAAAAGTGAGTGGTATATGACCCCACAAACGGTGAATGCCTATTACAATCCTTCAGGCAACGAAGTAGTGTTCCCGGCTGGCATTTTACAACCGCCGTTCTACAACCGTAATGCAGATGACGCAATCAATTATGGAGGTATTATTGCTGTAATCGGACATGAATTTACGCATGGTTTTGACGATCAGGGATCGCAGTTTGACGAAGAAGGTAATCTGGTCAATTGGTGGACTCCGAGCGACCGCGCCAACTTTGATAAACTGACAAAACGTTATATAGACTACTTCAGCGGTATAGAAGCCTTGCCTGGCTTCAAAATTAACGGCGCATTGACAATCGGGGAAAACGTAGCAGATTTAGGTGGATTAACACTTGCTTACTATGCATTGGAGAAATCACTGAAAGGCAAACCGGAACCAAAACTAATAGATGGTTTCAACTGGAAGCAAAGATTCTTCCTGGGCTGGGCGCAGGTTTGGCACATGAATACCACAGACGAAGCGTTGCGCAACCAGGTGCAAACCGATCCGCACTCCCCTGCCCGTACCCGTATCAACGGCCCGCTGCCCCATCTGAAAGAATTCCAGAATGCCTGGAATTGTGTTGAAGGAGGGAAAATGGTATTACCGGAAGCTTCGAGAGTGGTGATTTGGTAGGTTTAAGAAAAAGTTACAGGGGGTTAAGAAGTTATAAGTAGTTAGGCCATTCGGGAGAGCTGTTTTCCGGATGGCTAATTACTATAACTCCTTCTAACTTCTTAACTCCTTTATAAGAAATCTACTTCCCCGCCATATACCTGTTCCTGTACACACTGGGGCTGCAGCCTTTTACCTGCCTGAATTGCCGGGCGATGTTTTTGCTATCAGTCAATCCCATGTCCAGAGCAATTTCAAACACTGACATATCCGTATCCAGCAATTTCTGGGTAAACTTTTCAATACGTAAATTGAAGATGTACTTGTATACCGGATATCCGGTAATTTCCAGAAAGCGTTTTTCCAGAGCTCTTCGGGACAAGGGCACCTGTTTCACTACCTCATCCACATGCAGATTTTTATCAATATTCTGATGGATGAATTTTAAAGATGTTGCTATGTGGTCATCATTCGTAGCATATATATCCGTAGAATGCCTGGTAATGACCTGCATCGGCTTCACGATAATATCATGAAATTCGGCTATGCCATTTTTGATCATATGATCCAGCAAGCGGGCAGTATCATAGCCCCCTTTTTCCACATCCAAAGCAATACTTGAAAGCGGCGGATCTGAAAGATCACAGATCATCTCGTCATTATCCACACCTAAAACAGCTACTTCTTCCGGAATTCTGATACCCAGGTAGCGACAGGCCTCGGTAATATGTTGCCCCTGATTATCATCACACGCCATCAGTCCGATGGGTTTGGGAAGTGATTTTAACCAACGACTTAACGAGCTGGGCTTATAATACCACAGTTCAGTGGAACGAGCCTTTTTATGTTCGAAGTAGTGAACTTTGTGTCCCATACTTGTGAGGCGCTCCTCAAATCCCTCCGCGCGTTCTCGCGACCAGACAATATCACCAAAACCATAAAAAGCAAAGTTGGTAAATCCCTTTTTCAGGAAATAATCTGCTCCAAGCTGTCCGGTTTCATGGTACGCTCCGGTGATATTGGGAATTTCTGTAAACCTTTCCTTAAAATCCTGTGCAATGACTGGTATACCTGCCTGTACAAATTTGCCTATTTCATTATCATTGTATAGCTGTCCTATAATTCCGTCAGCCTTCCATTCCAAAGCCCATTTAAGAATACCATCCAACCCTACAGTCTCCCGGTGAAACAGAGGCATACGACAAAATATCCACGGACCAAATTCCCGTGAGTAGCTATTGATCCCCTTCATCAGACTCTTGCTGTATTCTTCAGCGAAATCAATAAGTACAATAATTTTATACATGGATAGCTAACCGTGGTTTATTCTGAGTAATCATGTTAAAACCATACACTAACTCCGATTTAATGCAAAAAATGTTACATTAATCAGAAAACGATTCGAACCGGACCATGAACACAATTCTATCAGGATACATTGTTCTTGCAATTGCATACCTGGCCCAAACCCTGATGATACGATTACGCTTTATTGCCAATTAACTCCCTTCTCTTACCTATCCTTGCATTTGTTACCAATGGACGAGCCCAAGCTCCTATACTCAGAATGTATCCGAGTGGTACGAGCAGAAATACCATGGCTAGTTTCAGACCAAATGCCTCTCCAAGTGCTCCGACAATGAGAGGAACCACAGCACCTCCGCAAATACCGGCGCACAAAATCCCCGAAAATGTACCATGATGTTGAGGCACCGAATTTAAAGCCAAAGAGAAAATAACCGAATACATGACCGAGGCAAAAAAACCAGCAGCAGGAAAAGCAATAAGTGCAGTCTGCAATGAGCCGAACAAAGCAGCCAACAAGGATAATACCGCTCCGGAAGTGAACAAAATAAGCACATGCCGGCTATCAAAAATTTTAAGCAATAATAAGCCTAACAAGCAACCAATAGATAATAATCCCCAGAAGTTAGAGATGACTGTAGCACCCGTTGTACCAGGGTCAGCCCCATGATAAGTCTGTAAAAATTGGGATATCCAGTTGGCAATTCCCTGCTCCGTTCCTACATAACAAAAGATACCGAAAAAGAAAAGCCAAACCTGACGGTTCACAGCCAGTTCCGAAAAGGAATTTCCAACATCGACTTTTTCATCATCCCGCAACTCTACTTTCGGGAAACGGACAACGCCAATTACCAGCACCATCAGAATGGAGATCACAGCAAAAACCCAATAAAGCGAAATCCACTTCAGATTTTGAGGAACAACACTATTGAGTGAATCCAGAAAAAAATCTGACTTTGAGCTATGTACGTTATTAACAAGATAGCTATACAGAAGCGGACTTAAAAACGATGCTCCCCCAAAGAATAGCTGTGCCATTACGGAATTAAATGCGAACTTAGATTCGCCCCCGGCAACCCGCAGCAAAGGATTGATGACCACCTGAAGCATAGACATACCTACACCGATAAGAAACAACGACAGTAGTGCAATGCCGAAACCCGGCATCACGGCAAAAAGAAATGCTCCTGCAAATGAGATCAGAAAGGCCCAAAGCAGCACTTTTTTCTCGCCTACCCGCTCTACTACTAAACCTGCCGGAATAGACATGACGCCATAAGCAACAAAAAAAGCGAACGGGAGAAAACCTGCCAGTCCCAAACTCAGATCAAAATCCCGCACAAGTTCAGGAACAATAGGGCCTAGAATATTGGTGAGAAATGAAATGACGAAAAAAATAAGGAAGATGAGTAAAACAATAAAAGTATTTTTCCGCATAACAGCCTATTTATGAACTTCCACGCACTAGCTACCGGAAGATCTATGATTTGTTAAAAGTATAATTCACGCATGTGTCTCTATCCGATTTCACCAACTGCAAAAGAACAAAACTTAGTTTTTATGCATCAGCGCTGCAGCCCCGAGTAACGCAATATTTTCATTTTCTGAAAGAAGCAAGGTAAGGTTTTTAACAGAACGCGGATAGGCAAAATCTTCCAGACTTTTCAGCATACTACTTTTGAAAAAACGACTCGCTTTTGCAATGGAGCCCCCAAATACAATAGCTTCAGGATCATAGGTATACATAACTGTTTTGACTACAGCACCCAGATGAACCCCAAATTCTTCCCAGGCGGCGATTGCCTTTGCTTCACCATGTAATGCAGCATGATGCGCCTGCCATGCATCCATTTGCAAAACATTCTTAAAAAACCTGTTGCACACATAATCTTCAAGAATAGAATCACGATAAGGAAGCATACCTATTTCACCTGCTCCACAATTATTTCCTGAATATAGATTGTTATCTATAATGATTCCTGAACCCAACCCGGTACCAACTGCCATTCCAACAACAGACTTAAACTGACGGGCCAGCCCAAACCGATGTTCACCCAGGATGAAACAGTTAACATCATTGTTTATTGACACAGGCAGATTAAACTCACGCTGCACAATATCCCTCAATGCTACTTCTTCCCAGGAAGGAATATTCATCACATTGTATACCATTCCTGTATCTACGTTCACCACCGACGGAACACCAATACCGATACCCTGCACAGGATATTTGGTCAACGGGCGGATTAACTCCATGAGCTGAGAAAGTGTGGAAGAAAGCGATTCCTTGTTTTCCAGCGATATTTTAGATTGACGCGTTATTGCACCACCCAGCTCAATTCCGGCCCTGATATTAGTACCGCCGATGTCTACCCCGATATTCATTCATTAAAAAGGTTGAGTATTTGTTATTTCCTGCCCTGTGTGCAAAATATTTTTTACAGACAGGGCAGGTTCAAGAGAAGGATTTACTTATATCATTTTGCGGATACCAAGCTCGTTCTGCCCGAACGACCTGCACTATCGAACGCTTTCAGTTTTATAATTCCTTTTACCTGCGCCGGTCCTTCATACAAAGTCGATTTGACAGTTGGTTCCGAACCATCTGTAGTATAACGGATCACAAGACCAGGCAATTCTGTGTTGGCCTTCAACGTACCGTTTTCTATAATCGCACCTGGCATTGGTAATCTGTAGTTATATCCTCCATTCATATATTTCAGTTTAGGAATGCTCCTTTGAGCCATTGTATTTGCAAATACATTCCATCCTTCCTGCATCATCTTTTTTCTTACTTTGTCATCAGCCACATTCTCCCAACCTCTTTCCGGAGCCCATGCACTTTCGGAGAAACCCATCAGTTTGGGCAGAATAGAGTATTCCATCATATCTCTTCCTTTGATCGTCTCGGCCCATAGTTGCGCTTCAATTCCCAGTACATTTTTTCGTGCCTCGGGTTTCAACAACTGCTTACCAGCAAATTCCTCTTTCATAGGCTTGCCCATCGCAGTTTCCTCTGTTGTTCTGAACATGTTAAAAGGAGCAAAAGCCCAGTTGTCTCTCGCATCAACAAATCCCCCCCAATACAGACCCGGCTCTTTCGGATCATTATCATAGGCCATGTCGAAGTAAAAATTTGTGACATTACAGAACACCACCTGATAACCCGCATTGGCCAGCCTGTTACCCAAGTCTACATCAAATACGTTGTTCCAGATATAAGGGACTACCGGGCGGCCAACAAATTCAGGATTTGCATTATAAATACCTGCCGGCGTCTTAGTTAGGGCTACTTCTTCCCAGCCATGCACTTTCAGATTTCTCTTTTCCAGCCTTGGCAATAGCTTTCTTAAAAAATAACTCTGCAGGTTTTTTGCACTACCAATGGAAGGATCCTCTTTTAAAAGCTTAGCGGCCATCGGAGATTTTGTCCAGGCTCCTTCCGCTACCTCATCACCACCGGTATGGAAGGTATCCATCGTAAGACCTGCTTCTTTGTACAATTTGGCCATTTCGTCCACTACCTTTTCAAAAAAATGGTAAGTTGATTCACGGGCAACACTCACAACATTATTTTTGTAAGCCTGGGCAGAGATATATTCTGATTTATCATCAGGGTCGATCAGCCTGTATTCGTTTGCCTCTTTCTCCTTGCCTTCTTTCATCAAACGCTCATATCGCGCTTCCATAGACTTGATAGCCGCCAGTGCATGGCCGGGAAAGTTCAGTTCCGGAATAACCTTGATATGTCTTTCGTTGGCATATTTCAGAATTTCCACAAAATCTGCTTTGGTATAATAGCCACTTCCATACTTGCTTTTATCTTTGGCAAAAGGACCTGAACCATAAGAAGGATGCAGTGCAGATGCTTCTTTCCCGGATGTATGTGATCTGTGTGCTCCTACCTCAGTCAATTCAGGTAGTCCATCTATTTCAACACGCCAGCCTTCATCTTCCGCTGTGTAAAAAAGCAGATGATTGATCTTATAAGATGCCAGCAGATCAATAACCCGTTTTACAGATTCTTTGGTCTGAAAATTACGGGCGACATCCAGGTGCATACTTCTAAAAACAAAACGAGGCGCATCCTGCACATTCACAAAGGGAAGAGTAAGTTCGTTAACCGGTTTAGCATAATTTTCAACCGGAGCCAATTGCAAAAGACTTTGAATTCCATAAAACACACCCGATTTGTCTGATCCGGTGATAAAAATACCTTTCCCATCCACATCAAGTGTATAGGCCTCCTTTGTTTTGCCTCCGATATTCACTTTCCCATTTTTCAACACGATAACCGGTTCCGAAAGCGAACTTGCAGCTGGCAATCCTTTTTGAACAGGAAATTCAGTCCCGGTAATTTCCTTCAGTTTTTGGATCAGGTAAGTCGCTTCGTTTTCCAATCCTTCATCATAAAAAACATGATTTCTGTTTGAGAGCGTTAATGCTCCTTTTGGCGTAACTATTTTTACCGGAGTAGGTATGATTTTGAGAAGCTGATCAGCTCCGAGTTTGGTAAATTCCAGATTATGCGCATAGCGCGACTCAGCAGTAGGTATTTTATATAAATCTCTTTTTCCCCTCAGTATCTGCTCCTCTGTAGTGAAAGGTTCGATAGTGTAATCTGTAACTTCAGCAATATCTCGCTCTTTACCTTCCTCATCGTAGAATACGAAATAAAGTCCGAGAGGGGCATCTGTTTCTTTAATTACTCCCTCTGTACCGGTATAATGGATGACCGCCGAATCTCCGGGTAGAAGAGAGAAGTCTTTGGCCGGAATCATCTTATACCAATCGCCATTAATATGCTCGACCGTCGCCGGCTCAGGTGTTTTGTTGGTTTGTATTGGACGAGGTGACATGTTAAAGAACAGCGCCCAGTTGGTGCCGTCCAGTTTGACACCACTCTCATTTTTTAGTGTGAATTTTGCAGAAAAACTACCATTAGGCTCAACAAAATTGCTGATAAGTTTCCAGGATACTTTGATTTTCTGACCTTCTTCCTTGGAAAGCTTGCCGGAGCTTCCGCAGCTGAATAGCCAGAATGAGACAATAGATAACAGAAGTAGTTTCTTCATAATTGACTGGTTAATTGGATCCAAAATGATTGTTTGGCAATTTATCGATTTCACCAGTTGCTTCTTAAATATTTTTAAGAATTAGTAATCTCTTTTATCGCCATCATGTTGTTCCGCAGTCTTAATACTAAAAAATTCTGAAAACATACTATTCCGGCCTGAACAACGCAGTTGGTCTAAACGCAGATTTCATCACACACCACCTCCAAAACCGTGCAGCACGCTGGCGCATGCAACCGGAAGATTTTATCTGTTTTTCCCTTCCCACATCATTAACCCTTCTATCAGTGCACCAATCTGGTCAAGAGGCATAGCTTCTGTCAAATAGGCATGTTGTCCCATGGCATCATCTCTCCAGGAATTGCTGCCTCCTTCAACAATCATCCTCCCACGCTTCACACTGAAGTAGGGATGCACGCCACGTATTGCAACCAATACCGCAGTCTGGTCCCAGCTCATACGTCCTTGTGCATCATCTTCACTTTTTGGCATAGCATGTGCATATACATCTTTCACAGGGCTGTTAAGCCTCTCGTTAGCTACCAGTTTTAAGCCTGTTTTGATCTTATTTCCTATTTCAAAGCCACTTAAAATAACCTGGGTTGGCCATTGGCTGAATACTTTCTCTGCTGCGAGAGAATCCGTAAATACATTATATTCCCGTCCTGTCGGAAAGGCTCCAGCCATAGCAACGAGTTCTTTCACTTTACGTCTCACCAGATCTTGACCCGACAATAAGGAGTTCTTATCGGGTTGCGACTCCAGCAAGTTTTTCAAATTGGTTAGGAAACCGATCGTGACAATGGTAACACTGTTATCCGGTTGTGCCGCCAATATTTTCCTATAAGTTTCTACAGCATCGGGAGCGTCAGTTGTATTTTTGATCTTATGCGGGTATTTCGCAACCAGCATCTCAGGCCATTTTTGAGAAGCACCATGGTCAGGAGCACTGCCTTTTGGTGCACCAACCGGCAGCTCTGGTCTTCCAAACCATGTATTAATCACATCAATGCATGGAATCACTAACTCATTTTTGTTCGATGCGATCACAGCCAATGGTCTCATTTCGCCTCTGTCCGCCATGGCATGAAACATGGCCATCGCTCCTACGTCGTCATAATCCGGCCCTATATCTGTATCCAGAATAACGGCTGGAGTTTGGCGATTGCCTATTTGTGCATAAGCTGATGTGGTGATGAAAAAACTGAGGAGTAAAACTATTCTATACATGATTCTAAAAGCTGATTTGCTGCTAAATGGCATTTTGATTTTTCTCAAAGTACCTGTTATTCTTATTTAAAATTTACGTTAAAGTGGTCTCTCCTGCTGCAGCAAAGTGAGGAAAAAATTAAAAGCCTGTCTTATCATCATTATTCATTTTATCGATTTCTTTCCTTACTTCATCCAGTAATTGCTGTTCAGTAGGTAGGTACAGCTGATACTTACTTGCAATAATATTCCTGCTATTTTCAGGCAAGGAAATCTTTACCATTGTATCATTTTTATCGGTCCTGATTGGCGATTGGTATAAGTATCTTGTAATGCGTCCAACTGAATTGCGTCCGCAGTGCGGCCGCAATTGGAAATAATCTGTAAAACTGCCTGTTACGCTCCAACTGCCTAATAGAAAATCCTGAGCCCATTACTGGCTGAAACTCATTGGATATCGACTTAATCAGAAAAGTGCCGTAAGCAGCACGGTCTTCACCATGTTGTTCTTCTTCAAAAATGACCCTGCCGACCTGCCAGTACATTAACACTCTTTCAAAGTCTACACTTCGGACAGCTCTCTGCTGCGCATCGGAAATAATAGCATGTATCTGCGTGATGATATTTTTATTCAGCTCCATAGATGTGTGTGAAGATTCGTGTAAAGTTATCTCTAGCGATATTGACAAATATAACTGAATAAAATCAGGAACATCCGTAGAAAAGGGACGCTCATACATGAGGAAACAGGCGATCTGCAGATGTAGCGATATTCAGACGTTCACCTTAAACCTTTGTGATTCCGTTGTAAGTCGTTTAACTTCGCCTCCGCGTTGAATCCACATCATCGGGGTGGCTCTGGCCATTTAACGTCAGACATTTAATGCAATCAACTTTCTCATCAGAATCAACATGAATTTATACGGTTTAATAGGATTTCCACTTACTCACTCGTTTTCAAAGCGTTATTTCAGTGATAAATTTATCAGAGAAGGAATAAAGGAAAGCAGCTACGATCTTTACGAAATGGAAACGTTGGACGGGCTTGCCGAGCTGCTAAAAAAAACTGATTTACGAGGGTTAAATGTCACTATTCCATACAAAAAAGCTGTTATCAGTCATCTGGATGACTTAGATGATTCCTCTGCTGAGCGAATCGGAGCAGTTAACACCATCAAGATCTTTGCTGATGGCAGCACCAAAGGATATAATACCGACTATTACGGATTCAAACAATCATTGGTAGAGTGGCTTGATCGCCGTGGAGAATCCTGCAGTAGCTTTCAGGCACTTATTTTAGGAAATGGCGGTGCAGCCAAAGCTGTGCAGGTAGCACTGCAAGATCTGGAAATCGTATATGAGCAAGTCTCCCGCAGCCCTCAGAACGGTTGTATAGTATATGAAGATCTGAATGAAGAAATTGTCAGTTCCCACCGTCTTATTATTAATACAACTCCCCTCGGCACCTATCCTCATGTCGAAGGATGTCCGGCACTTCCATTTGAATGGGTTGGCAATCAGCATTATCTTTATGACCTTGTGTATAATCCAGCCGAAACCACCTTTCTCAAAAAAGGAGGAGAAAAAGGAGCCGTTTTGCAAAATGGTTTGAAAATGTTAGAACTACAGGCAGAAAAAGCCTGGGACATTTGGACCAATGATGACGAAATGTGGAGTATTTAAACTTTTCGGTAATAGGTCCATAAATCATCCTGCACCTTCTCGGAACCTGTCAGGATTCCGTGGGGTGCAGGGGCAACAATCCCCTCTCTCAAAATCATATTGCTCTGGCATCGGCGTATTTCGTCCCAAAATCCACTTTTCAGGAAGGAATTTATAACTGCAGGGCCACCTTCTACAAATACAGAATGGATTTTCTTTTCGACCAGCTTCTTTAGTAACTGTTCTATTTCATCCTTTCCGGGGTTGATCTGGATGCTGTCCGATTCCGGAATATCATTATAGCGCTGAGGATAAGACATATCCTTAGTTTCACTTTGATAACCCGCTACAATTGTAGGTTGCGATCCATCGAAGACATGTAGCGTTTCCGGTAAGATCCTGTTTCTATCCAACACAATCCTGACCGGGTTTTTTCCCACCCATTGTCTGACGTTCAAACGGGGATTATCTACCAACGCCGTATTGAAACCCACTAAAATCGCATCTTCTTCACTACGCCATTTATGAACACGCATATTGGAATACGAATTACTGATCGCAACAGGAGCTCCATTACTATGCCCCAGATACCCGTCAGCAGTTTCAGCCCATTTCAGAATTATGTACGGCCGGTTTTCTTTCAATGCCAGAAAAAAACGTTTGTTCAGCTCCAGCCCAGACTCTTCCATTATCCCTTGCTCCACGTTAATTCCAGCACATCTAAGCTTCTCAATACCCTGCCCTGCAACAAGTGGATTCGGGTCATGATTACAGATCACCACTTTTTTAACATTCTTTCTCACAAGAAGATCAGCACATGGAGGCGTCTTCCCGGTATGAGAGCATGGTTCGAGTGTAACATACACGACAGATTCAGATAATAAAGTCGAGTTTCCCTTTTCTTCGGCATCTTCTACTGCCCTCACTTCGGCATGCGGGCCACCATAATGCCTGTGCCAACCTTCACCTATAATTTTCCCTTCATGTACGATTACACAGCCTACCATCGGGTTCGGGCTAACGCTTCCCCTGCCGTATTCTGCCAACTGCAAAGCGCGCTGCATCCATTGAATATCTGAGTTCATAGTGGTAAAAATACAAAGTTGGCATCAAACTCAAGTTTCGGGAGTTCTTTAAATTTGTTAACTTTCCGACCTAGGAATAAAAACTCATAAAAAATGACTTCGGCACGTCAGCTATATAAAAATATTGTAAGCGGCATTACAGCATATCCCGACAAAGAAGCGCAAGCGATCACATTCATGCTATTGGAGCATTATATGCGTTTGAGAAATATCGATGTTCTTGTGGACAGACCGATTCCTGAAACGACTGCGCAACCCGACTGGCTTTCCATTATATCCCGCCTTAACAACAGCGAACCTGTTCAGCATATTATTGGCTCTACCGAATTCTGCGGTCTGGAGTTCAGAGTATCTTCATCTGTACTTATTCCGCGTCCGGAAACAGAAGAACTTGTACGCATGGTAACCCGGGATTATGCCGAACCGGATAAGGATATTTCTATTCTCGACATTGGTACCGGTAGTGGATGTATTGCTATTGTGCTGGCGCGCTTCCTTCCACATGTAAGCGTGCATGCATGGGACGTATCTGACGAAGCGCTTGAGGTGGCACGTGAAAATGCCCGTCAGCTTATTGCAGATGTGCAATTTGCCAAGCAGGATATGCTGAATGTAACTTTCCCATTACCGGGAAACGTGATCAAATTTGACTGTCTGGTGAGCAATCCGCCATACGTTACCTATTCTGAAGCGGAACATATGCGCCCGAACGTACTACGATTCGAGCCACATGAAGCTTTGTTTGTAGAAGATAACGATCCGTTATTGTTTTATAAGGCTATAGCTGATTTCGGTAAACACCATTTGAAAGAGGGAGGAAAATGCTATGTAGAAATCAATGAGCATTTTGGACTTGAAACAAAGAAAGTTTTTGAAGAACGGTCTTATCGAAAAGTAGAGATTCTAAGGGATATACATGGAAAAGACAGGTTCGTAAGAGCTATTTGGGAGCATTAAAAAAGCAAACGCGGATTAACTATCGTCGTTATGCTTAAAACAGAATAACATGTATTTAGAAAAAATAAAGGATGTCCTCGACGAACTGGGAAAAGTAGTGGTGGGGCAGGATCGACTGCTTAACCGACTCTTGATTGGCCTTTTTACCGGCGGACATATTTTACTGGAAGGAGTTCCGGGACTTGCCAAAACCCTGACGATTAATTCGATGGCCAGAGTTCTGGATCTGGAATTTAAAAGAATCCAGTTTACACCAGATTTGCTTCCTGCCGATTTGATCGGTACTATGATCTATAAACCAAAGATTGGTGATTACGAAGTAAAAAAGGGACCCATATTCTCCAATATTATTCTGGCGGATGAAGTAAACCGTTCCCCGGCCAAAGTACAATCTGCCCTGCTGGAGGCCATGCAGGAAAAACAGGTAACCATAGGTGATGAAACGTATCATCTGGATCGCCCGTTTATCGTTCTTGCTACTCAAAATCCGGTAGAACAGGAAGGAACCTATCCCCTTCCGGAAGCACAGATTGACAGGTTTATGATGAAAGTATATGTTGATTATCTAGAGAAGGCGGAAGAATTGGAAGTGATGCGGAGGATGTCGGATATCAACTACGATTACAAGATAAAGCCTATTCTCAATAAAGAAGATATTTTTGCAGTTCGCAACGCTGTCAATAATGTTAACATTTCGGATACGTTGGAGCGCTACATCATCGAACTGGTTTTCGCAACACGTCGTCCACTGGATTATGGCCTGAGAGACGAAGCACGTTACATACAGTTTGGAGTATCACCCCGTGCAACCATCTATCTAAACCGGGCAGCCAAAGCCATGGCTTATCTGGAAGGAAGAGATTACGTATTACCCGAAGACATCAAGGAACTTGCTCCTGACATTATGAACCACAGGATTTTGCTTAACTATGAAGCAGAGGCAGATAATGTCAGAACGATATCCATTATCGATTCTATATTGAGAAAAGTGGCAATCGGATAATAATTACGGAACAGGATCGTGACCGTGACCTCCCCAGGGATGACAACTGCCAATTCGTTTCAAGCCCATCCACCCTCCTTTGACCACGCCGTATTTTTGAACAGCCTGGATCATATACTGCGAACAGGTAGGCGTATAACGGCACGAATTAGGTAAATAAGGAGACAACACTCCTTGGTATATACGAACCAATCCTATGAGTATGAATTTCATCTTATGACTTGTAACAAGATAGACCACGTTGCTAAAACTTCTGCTACACAACGCAAATACACCGGCATACGTTCTGCAAAAGTTTTGAGTTCTCATTCTTAATATCATGCGACAGGTATAATCAATACGTATTTTTCACTCATATTTGTAAAAGTATCCAGCCATCCTTAGCTACATCGCTTATTAACATCGTATAAAATGCTTTCATACATCATCTGGGATGTCAATCCCGAAATTTTTACAATACCAGAAATAGCAGGCTTTGGTCCTTTCCCGGTTCGCTGGTATGGACTTCTGTTTGCAGCCGGCTTCCTGATTGGCCAGCAGATCATGATCCATATTTTCAAAAAGGAAGGTAAACCTGAGGAAGATATTGATGCATTGACATTGTATATGGTGATCTCAACTGTATTAGGTGCCCGTATAGGTCATTTCCTTTTTTACCAGCCCGAAGTTTTGTTTAAAAATCCTCTTGAAGTGATTATGCCTCCGTATGCCGGTCTGGCCAGCCATGGAGCTATTATCGGTATCATTACCGGTTTGTTACTTTATTCAAGATCACGAACTTCATCCGGGCAAACTTTCCTTTGGGTAGCTGACAGAATCGTTATTTTGGTGGCGCTTACAGGTTGTTTTATACGCTTCGGCAATCTGATGAACCATGAAATCGTAGGTAAACTGACAGATATGCCCTGGGGTTTTATATTCCTTCAAAACACAGAATTTTCGCAAAATCCAAGGCATCCTGCACAACTTTATGAATCCATAACCTGTCTGGTTCTTTTCTTTATTTTGTTTGCATTATGGAATAAGTACAAGGCAAAGACTCCACGTGGCCTTTTGGTAGGTATATTTTTCGTGTGGGTATTTACACTCAGGTTCCTCTATGAATTCCTTAAAGAAAATCAGGAAGCATTTGAAGCTGATTATGCGTTGAATATGGGCCAGATATTAAGCATTCCGGCAGTAGCATTGGGATTATTCTTTATTTGGAAAAGCAGGCAAAATCAACTGCCGGCATAAACACAAAATCAAAAAAAACCGGGAGTTGGCCAGCTTCCGGTTTTTTTAATGAAGCTATTGCATCACCATCAATTTCATAACTATTAACCTTTTTCAGGCAGTAGCAACATCCATCTTATCACGGAGTATTTGCTTGGCTTTTACTAACTGATTTTTTACTGTGTTTTTTGAGATTCTTAAGAATTCAGCAATTTCCTGATAAGACTTACCTTCTTCTATATTCAGTTTTAGAACCATTTTACGCTTTACAGAAAGTGATTCTACCGCATTATTCAAAAGACTCATTCTTCTCTCCTTTTCTTCTCTTTCATCATCTGCGATCAGCATCATTCCTTCCATAAACTGTTTTCTGAGCTGCTCACTTTTCTCCATTTTTTTGAAGTAGTCAAAAGCCATATTTCTCAGACAGGTAAATAAGTAAGAGCTAAAATTGTATTCCGGTTTAATTTGCTCACGCTTGATCCATATCTTCAGAAATACATCCTGAACCATGTTTTCCGCTTCTTCTTCATCCTTCAGAAGGGAAGTTGTAAATCGGAGTGCAGGCGACTTATAATAGTTATACAATTCCGCAAAGGCATTTTCATCACCTTGGGTCACTTTTGTCAGGATATTCTCGTCAGGATGGGCCACGATAGTAAGGATTTAATCTAAAAATGATATATTTCAAATCTTAAAAATCAATCAGATAGTTTATTTTAATCTTACAATAATTATATTTTATAAGCTGAAACTGTTTTATTTCTATACAAAACACTATTATGAAAAATGCATCAGATTGTATATAAAATATTAAAAAACACTCAATTCGTAATCTTAAATTTTACTATTGAAAAAAGTTTCAATGTTTTCTTTCGTGCGGCGTCATGAATTTCTGATGATAAATGTACCTGATGATTTTTGATTTCAAATCGCAACTTGCGTAAAAATATCTTCATTTTGCGCAAAGATCATTTATTTAACAAATCAGTAACAATTATTTAGTATCAGGATCATATAAGCTCATTATCAAGGTATTTCACATAGGTGACTTGTTAAAAATCACCGTACATGTTACCGTTTTATTTTTTCCAAATCTCCCATTCTATAGCATCTTCAATAGCCTGCCTTTTTACATTACAAGTATATAGGTACAAATGAGTTTCTTTCTTAGACTCAGAGCTCAACTTAAGATACCTCCATGGATCAAAGTCAGATTGAAGAAATACTTAAAGGAATAGCTTCTGTTAAAATTGCCGTATACGGAGATTTTTGTCTGGATTGTTACTGGATCATGGATCCGGCAGCATCCGAAATATCTGTTGAAACTGGCTTAATGACTGAAACAGTAAGAAAGCAATACTACTCGCCAGGAGGAGCAGCCAATGTAGTGGCAAATATTGCAGCCTTAAAGCCTGCATCTATACAAGTGATTGGTACGATTGGTGATGATATACATGGACGAGAACTTACTGCCCAACTTCAGCATACCGGCGCCGATACTGAGTCACTTTTTATTCAAAAGGACAACTTTGATACCTACAGTTATCTGAAGCGACATCTGGAAGGATCAGAGCAACCACGTATTGACTTCGGCGGATACAACAAGCGTAGTGAAGAGACCGATGAATTACTTCTGGCTTCCATTGAAAAAGCACTTCAGGAATGTGACGCGCTCATCTTTAATCAGCAGGTTACAGGAAGTATTTCAAATGATTTGTTTATTGATAAAGTAAATGCTGTTTTTAAAAAGTATCCTGAAAAGACTGTCATTCTCGATTCCCGTCATTTTAACAGCCGCATTGAAGGAACCTACCTGAAAGCAAACGACAGGGAAATAGCAACGCTGGCAGGTAAGGAATTTAACGAACTGACCTCCCTGTCAGACCTCAGAAATTGGGGCCGTGAAATTTTTAGAATAAGGCAAAAACCGGTCATCGTTACCTGTGGTGAAAAAGGAATTCTTTCTTTTGATGCGCATGGCGATTATCATATACCCGGACTGCAGCTCAAAGGAAAATTAGATACAGTTGGAGCCGGAGATACGGTGGTTAGCGCTACGGCTCTTTGTCTTGCTACCGGAATTCGTGTTGAGGAAGCGACCAAATTTGCAAATTTCGCCGCTGCTGTAACGGTTCAAAAACGTTTTACGACCGGAACTGCAAATGCGGATGAAATTCTGGCTATAGCCAGTTACCCTGATTTCATTTATAATCCTGACCTGGCAACCAACGAAAGAAGCGCTTCCTTCATCGCTAATACCGAATTTGAGCTGTGCGACCCGACTGTTTTGTTGAAAATGGGACATATCAGGCATGCAGTATTCGACCACGACGGAACGATCAGTACGCTACGGCAAGGTTGGGAAACTATTATGGAGCCCGTCATGATGAAGTCTATCCTCGGAGCGCATTATGAAACTGTTGAGCAAAAGATATATCTCGGCGTACAGCATACCGTAAAGGAGTTCATCCATAACACCACCGGCATACAAACCATTTATCAGATGGAGGGACTGGTGGCTCTGGTAAGAGAATTCGGATTTGTTCCGGAAGATCAGATTCTTGATAAGTTCCGGTATAAAGATATATACAATGACGCCTTGATGGAGATGGTTGGAAAACGGATGCAAAGGCTGACATCCGGTGAGCTGTCACAGGAAGATTTCACTTTGAAAGGTGCTGTTCAATTTTTACGATCACTAAAAGAAAGAGGTGTAAGAATGTACCTGGCAAGTGGTACCGATGTGGATGATGTCAAAAACGAAGCAACTGTCCTGGGTTATGCCGATCTGTTCGATGGGGGTATATACGGTGCTTTGAAAGAGTATACCAAGTTTTCAAAAAAGATGGTGATAGAAAACATCATCCGCGATAATAACCTCCACGGCAAAGAGCTGGGTGTCTTTGGTGATGGTCCGGATGAAGTCAGGGAAGGTAACCGCGCAGGTGGGATTTCCATCGGCATTACCAGTAATGAAGAGCAACGCTTTGGTCATAATCCTGATAAAAGACCGAGACTTATAAAAGCCGGAGCTCAAATCCTGATTCCGGATTTTTCACAGCATCAGAAACTTACCACATTACTTTTCAATGTAAACTATTGATTAAAAACCTGTTGCCTGGCGTTCAAAAATCTAAACCACATCATATCTCCGGTCATTATTACAGAATGAAGAAATACCTGGTTATTATATTGATTAGCATCATTGCAAATGCAAATGCACAAATTGTACAGCAAACACTCGTTTTCCCGCATCAAGGTCAGCATGTGCATGCGAGCAGCCTGTTGAACCTTCCTAACGGCGATATGCTCATCACCTGGTTTCAGGGTAGCGGAGAACGCAAGGAAGATGATGTTCGCATTATGGGAGCACGCCTAAAAAAAGGGCAAAAAACATGGTCTGCACCATTCCTCATGGCCGACACACCTCACTTGCCTGATTGTAACCCGGTACTCTTTCTGAACAAATCCGGAAAACTGTTTCTGGTATGGATTGCCGTACAAGCCAATCTTTGGGAACAATCGATTCTGAAAGTGAGAACATCCACAGACTATTTCAAAGAAGGAGCACCGGTTTGGAACTGGCAGGACAACATCCTACTCAAACCAGACGCGAAGTTTGCAGAAGAGATGGCAGCGAAGTTTAGAAAGCTCCCGGAAGCTAAAACTGGCTGGGCAGGATACGCTCCCAAATATGATGAAATGATTGTGGACGCAGCCAAAGATCCTTCCAAACGTAGTATTGGCTGGATGACACGAATCAAACCTTTGGTTATGGAAGACAGGAAAATTGTTCTTCCGCTGTATTCCGACGGATACAATTTATCTATGATGGCTATATCGAAAGACGATGGAAATACATGGCTACCTGGTCTGCCGCTGGTAGGACGAGGACCCATTCAGCCTGCAGTGGTAGCCCGGAAAAATGGAAACCTGGTAGCCTATATGAGAGACAGTGGTGATCCACCGACTCGTGTACATATCAGTGAGTCAACAGACGGAGGGCAAAGCTGGGAGCCCAGTAAGAAAACAGACATCCCAAATACAGCCAGTGTAGAACTTCTTGTTTTAAAGGATGGCCGCTGGGCATTTCTGGGTAACGACATTGATGATGGACGGTATAAACTCAATCTGCTCTTGTCAGATAATGAAGGTAAAACCTGGAAATCAAAAGTGGTATTGGAAGACGATACTACTAAAAAAGGAGGTTTCTCTTATCCATCCCTTGTTCAAAGTAATGATGGCTTCATTCATCTTTCCTATTCGCATCATCCTGAAAAAGGTAAGAAATCGATCAAATACGTAGTCGTTGATCCGGCAAAGATCAAATAGATAGCAAGGTGGTATGCACCTGCACTAAAATTTATAAATATATAGCAATGCAAAAGTTTATTAGCCCTCTTCTGCTTATGGCAATGGCAGGTATCATTTCCTGTTCTAAATCAGTGATGCAGCCAATTCATGAAGACAAGCCATTCATTCAGGATTATAGTGTTAAATATTACTCAGATACTACCCGGCAGCACCTTATCCAATCTGCTTCTGATAAAAATGGTTTGATAAAGATCATCTCAGCAGAGGGCCTTCTGCATACCTACAATGGTCATTTTCAACACCATGGCACTATAGCACCCGATCAGTCCTATCGGTTCTTAAAAGACAAAAAAATTGTAGGAGTTACCAGCTATCAGGATCAGTTTGTATACCTGAGCGACTCCGTCGTTTTTGCCAATGCCTGGGCAGGAAAATTATTTATCAGGCATACCTTGCCCCATGCAAACGTTTTTGAAGGCGGACAAAATTTCAGCTTTTTAGTATCAGATGGCAAGTCTCTGCAACTGGTGCAACAGGATCAGGCTCCCTGGACTGGCTCTTTGTCCGGAGATAAGGTGATCGAAATACGATTCAATCCAAACGATGGTCAGTTCTGGATTCTGGGAAGTAGAACACTTTCCGTTTTCGATCCGGTTGTGAAAAATCTGAAAAAGGTTTTTGATGGCACTGATTTCACCTCCTTCGACCTTTATAAAAAAAATACTATTGCTGTAATCGGGACAACTGACGGATACCTGGACTATGACATCGTTTCGCAAAAGCAAGCAGGTGAAATACGTAGGAAATTACCTGTTACCAATATTTCATCAGTAAGAGTCATAGACGAGAAGCTGTGGTTCGGTTCTACAGATGGCGCTTTCTCGCTTCGTGCAGATGGGAAATATGATTACTATAACGGAGAACGCTGGCTACCAGGCAACCATGTAAAGCAAATCACCAAGGGGCCGGGCAACTCTGTATTGTTTCTTACCAATGCCGGATTGGGACAGCTTCATTTTAAAGACATGACGCTGGAAGAAAAAGCACTTTTCTATGAAGGTCAGGTTCGCAAATTGCATATCAGAAACGGATTTAATGCAACCGTCCGTGGCATGGATCATGGCAACCTTTCAACAGGTTTTATGGAAGATTCCGACAATGACGGGTTATGGACTTCAATGTATCTCGGTGCCGAAATATTCAAATATGCAGTCACCAAGGATTCCTCCGCCTTGCAAAACTGCCGCGAATCCATGGAAGCAATGGAAAGATTGTATAGTGTAAATCCGGTTCCCGGTTTTCCTGCCCGTTCGTTTGAAAGAGCAGGGCATGTGAATGAGCTCGGAGATCCTGAATTTTGGCAACAGTCGCCAGAAAAAGAATGGGTTTGGAAATCAACAACCAGCAGCGATGAAGCCATCGGACATATTTTTGCATTCGGAGCTATGGCAGAACTGGTTCAGGATCCTGACCTGAAAAACCGTGCGGTCACGATGATTGATACGCTGATGTCGCATATTGTCAAAAATGATATGTATATGATCGATTACAATGGAAAACCAACCTTATGGGGAAAATGGAATCCTGACTATGTCAACTCTTTCCCAGAAAATGTGGGTGACCGGAAACTGAATTCTTCCAACATCATCGCAATGCTTCAGACTGCCTATCATTTCACTAAAAAGGAAAAGTATAAGGAAAAAGCGTTTGAACTCATGACCAAACACGGGTATTTTGAAAACCTGATGCGTCCCATGGAGCTGATTGGCAAAGCGCCGGAAGATGCCACAGCGCATGCCAAACACATGTCGGACGGCTGGAACCATTCGGATGATGAGATGTATTTCCTTGGCTATTGGGGATTGTACCGTTATGCGCTGAATGATACACTCAAAGCCCGATACAAAGAAACAATTATAGATCACTGGCAGGCAGAAAGACCCGAAAAGGAAGGTGCATGGAATATATTTACGGCACTCACCGGAACAGATACGTTTGACCTCAAAGAAGCAATATGGTACCTGCAGGAACATCCGATGGATATGATCGACTGGCGAATCCGCAACAGCCACAGAAAGGATATCGAAAAGATTGAACCCAACTTCCGCAAACAAACAATCAAAGAAGTACTGCCCGCAAGTGAGCGACCTATTCAAAGACACAACGGAAATACTTTCAACCTGGACCGTAACAGCAGCAATGGTACATCAATGCAAAGCGCCGGGGATATATGGCTGCTCCCCTACTGGCTGGGAAGATACTTGGGCGTTATCAGTGCTCCGGTACACAAATAGACTTTGTCACAAAGTTATTTTTCACTTTTCCGATCAGTAAGTCTGCCGTAACTTTGAAAACATTTCTGATCATTTTATTAACTGTAGCAGCTATGAGTTCCTATCCGCCGGATGAGAAGCAGATCACCCATGATCTTTCCTATCATCACGATCTTGATAACAATGATAATTTTTCTCCGGACGGTTCCTGGCTGGTTTACGACACCCGCACGGACGAAGGCGGAATTGCAGCATCAGCCAAAATTGAAAAAGTACATGTTATTACCGGCGAGAAGAGAATCCTGTTTCAGATCGAAGACAATCAGCCCTGGGGACCGGGTGCAGGAGCTGTAAGTTACAGTCCGGTTAATCATGCTGTCGTATTCATTCATGGACTTGCCACCAGTACAAAAAACAACCCATACCAGCAATGGAGACGAACAGGTGTAATCATAGAGGATGCAAAACCGAATCAGCCCATATACATGGATGCCCGTGATGTGACATATCCTTTCACGCCCGGCGCGCTACGAGGAGGAACACACAGGCACGAATGGAGCGGTGATGGAAAATGGATTGGATATACATATAACGATGCAATTCTAAAAGCCCTGGAAGACAGCACAGGAGAAAGCCATAATCTGAGAACCATAGGCGTATCAAAAAAGGGGAATCCAGTTCAGGTCAGCAGTTCCGATGAAAATGTATCAGGAACGTGGTTCAGCGCATTGGTGGTACGCGTGACACCTGTGCCGAAACCCGGAAGCGATGAAATCAGCCATGCAGCAAGTGACAGCTGGGTTGGAAAAAACGGTTATTTAAAAAATGGGAAAAGGCAAATTGCAAGAGCATTTTTGGGAACTGTAAAAACAGAAAGCGGCACCGAAGTTTCAGAAGTTTTCATCGTAGATATTCCTGATGATATAACCATACCCGGTGATAACGGCCCTCTGGAAGGCACTTCAACCAGTTTCCCAACGCCACCTAAAGGAACCGTACAGCGAAGGCTTACGCACACAACCGGCAGTGTAAAACCTGGCTGTTCAGGAATAATCCGCTCGTCACCTGACGGCAGTATGCTGGCCTTTCTTGCTTATGACACTTCAGGTATACAACAGGTTTTTCTGATTCCGGCAATTGGCGGAGCAATGACACAACTGACTTATCATGACTCCAACGTAAACGGAAACATAAGATGGCATCCGGACGGCAAAAGTGTAAGCTACATCTGGAATGGCAGTATAATGCTTTGCAAAACAGGCACAGAAGAATTTGAAAAGCGTTTTGTTGAACTTACCAACCCAACCCTCATTGCTCCAACCAACACCGTATGGTCACCGGACGGCAAAACCATTGCTTTCAACAGACTCGTAAAGCAAGCCGACGGAAAGCCTGCCACGCAACAGATTTTTATTAAAACGATCAGATAAACAGAAGAAGCATGGCTTAATTCTGTGCTTCTCTTTGCAATTTCCGGGAAGAATCTCTGATCAACAATTCAGACTGTAATACGACGCTGTTGGCAGGGTCTATATCCGAAGTTCCTGTCAGGTGGTTGATCATCGTTCTCACAGCAATTTCACCCATCTCCTTTCCGGGATAGTAAACCGTGGTAAGGCTTGGCTCCACTACCTGAGCAACAGGATCATTGTTAAATCCTGCAATGGCTATATCTTCCGGGATACGGTAACCGCGCCGTTTCAATTCCTGTATACAACTGATCGCACAAATATCGTTGGCTACAAAAATAGCATCAGGACGTACAGGCAGCTTTTCCATATAATCAATAGCCGCCTTACCTGCCTCTCTTGAAAGGTCTGTTTCTGTCACCAAAATCTCGTCAAATGCTATTCCATGTGATTGCAATGCCTTCCGGTATCCACTCAACCTGTCGACATACACATTTCTTTTCAGGTTGCCGGTAATGTGCATGATATGATTGCAACCTTGCATAATCAGATGAGACGTCACCTCATATCCCGCATGCTCATTGTCGATCGCAATGGTTGCACATTCCGAATGGCTGAAGATGCGGTCGAAAAATAATACAGGTACGCGCTTTTTAACGAAGTTTTCAAAGTGCTCAAAATCCTCTGTATCATAAGCAAGAGAAACCAACAATCCGTCAACCCGACTGTTATACATCGTTTTCGCATTGGATTTTTCTTTCTTATAGGATTCCAGCGATTGACTAATCAGCAAATTATAACCTGCCTTATTCGCCACCTCCTCCATGCCTGCAAGCACAGCAGACATAAAACTACTATCCAACCGGGGCACGATCACACCCAGTGTACTCGTACTTTTCCGTCGCAAATTACTTGCGAATGTATTGGAGCGATAACCTAGTTCGGCAGCTTTATTAGCAATGGAAAGCTTGGTTTTACTATTAATCGCCGGATGATCATTCAAGGCCCTGCTCACGGTTGCCGGAGATAAATTAAGGATTTTGGCGATATCATAAATAGTTACTTCCTTTTCCATGGGTAATTCGGGTAGGTATTTGGTTTTTATAAAAAATTCAAAGGCAAATGTAAGGGATATTGCAACCGATTGCGTCCATGTATATATCCCGATTTCTTACTGCAATGTCTTGTTTATCCAAAGAAGATAAGAAATGTAGGTTTATGCAATCGGTTACAATGCAAAATAAAACAAATATTTTTATATTATTAAACTAAATAGTATCGTCTGACATGATTCATACCATGCGTTGGTTTGGCCCGAATGATCCGGTTTCCCTTGCTGATATACGTCAGGCTGGATGTAGCGGTATTGTAAGCGCATTACATCAGATACCCGTTGGTGAGGTATGGGGAACCGAGGCAATTCAGGAAAGAATCAGCATCATTGAGAATGACAATAATAAAGTGACTCCCCTGCATTGGTTGGTTGTGGAAAGCTTACCAGTGCATGAGGACATAAAGAAAGGACTTTCGTCCCGGGATCGCTATATAGAAAACTACAAAGCTTCTTTGAAAAACCTGGCAGAAGCAGGTATCACAACAGTATGCTACAATTTCATGCCGGTGTTGGACTGGTCCAGAACTCAGCTGGATTATACCCTTTCCGAAGGACATAAAACATTACGTTTCGTATGGGAAGATTTCGCCATTTTCGATCTGTTCATTCTGAAAAGGCCAAATGCTGAACAGGATTATGAACCTGAGATCAGGGCATCAGCACAGTTGAAGTTTGAAGCTATGATGGCTGACGAAATAAGTATGCTTACCAATACTGTTTTGCTGGGATTGCCTGGCTCAGAAGAGGCTTTCGACCTGGCTGTCTTTCAAGATTTACTGAATGCCTATCGCGATATAGACGACCAGATACTTCGCCAGAATCTCTATTACTTCATACAGCAAGTGGCTCCATACGCTCAGGAACTGGGTGTCAATCTTTGTATTCATCCTGATGATCCTCCCCGATCACTATTAGGCTTACCCCGTGTTGTAAGTACGGAAGCGGATCTGGCCGAACTGATGCAGGCAAGTGATGTGACAGCCAATGGCATCACCTTTTGCACCGGATCACTCGGTGTACTTCCGGACAATGACCTGGCCGGAATGATCCGTCGGTTCGGAGACCGCATTCATTTTGTACACCTCAGAACTACCAAAAGGGAAATGGGTACAAGAAACTTTCACGAAGCACCGCATTTGAACGGCGATGTGGATATGTACGAAGTCGTAAAAGCACTTTTAGAAGAAGAAGAAAAACGGAGGAAGTCAGGCAAAAAAGCGGCACAATTACCCATGCGTCCCGATCATGGCTTTCAGATGCTGGACGATCTTCACAAACGAACCTACCCCGGTTATTCCGGTATTGGCCGGCTCAAAGCGCTTGCTGAATTACGGGGTCTTGAGCTGGGGATAAGGCGCTCCTTTAATTTATAAGCATTTAAAAGATATTTCTATGACGATTAAAAACGAACTGACTGCAAACCCAAACCTTCTTCATCAAACATTTTCTCTGGAAGGGCAACTTGCAGTAGTTACAGGGGGAGGAAGTGGAATCGGTTTTTATATTGCGCAATGCATGGTAGCTGCCGGCGCAAAGGTAGTGATCACTGGCAGAAGAGAAGATGTATTGAAAGAAACGGCTGGAATTCTTGGAGACCAGGTAAGCTATTTCGTTAATGATATCACAAAGTTGTCTACCATTCCAAACCTGGTAGCAGCTATTGAAGAAGCGCATGGACCCATTGACATATTGGTAAATAATGCCGGTATCAACATGAAAAAATACGCTGTTGAAGTCACAGACGAGGATTTCGACCGCGTGATTCAGACCAACCTTCATGCTGTGTTCTCTATGACACGTGAAGTAGGGAAACGTATGGTGGAAAGGAAACGTGGATCTGTCATCATGATTACGTCCATGGCTGCACTGTACGGAATCGACAGAGTGGTGGCCTACACTGCCTCGAAATCTGCGATCGGAGGCATGGTGAAAGCGCTCACAACGGAGTTCTCTCCGTACAATGTTCGTGTTAATGCAATTGCTCCGGGCTTCATAGAAACACCCATGATGTTGACCGCTATGAACGGAGATCCAGCTCGCCGAGACAAAGCCATGGATCGTACTCCGATGGCGACCTGGGGAAAGCCGGATGATATTGGCTGGGCTGCCGTTTTTCTTGCTTCTCCGGCTTCTAAGTTTATTACCGGAGTTTCTTTGCCAGTAGACGGAGGCAATTCTATCGGTTTTTAGTTACCGGTTTAGCTAAAGTATATTCCTAACCTTGAAATGTTAATTCATGAAAAAATCCGTTCTGATTGGCCAATTTATATTCCTGACCTTCATCTGTACACTTTTTACTGCCGGCAGTGCAACCGCCCAGAAGATCAGGTGGAATAAGGTCAAAGTCTTGGTCTATACCAAAAATGGGCAGGGATATGTACATGACAATATTGCAAACTCTGTTACAGCAATCCAGGCGTTGGGTCAAACACATGGTTTCAAGGTGGATGTAAGTGATAATCCTGCACTATTTACAGATGATAATCTTAAACAATATGACGCGCTGATTTTTTCGAATACCAATAACAATGTATTTGATACCGACGCTCAACGCGTGGCACTGATGCGGTACATTCAGGCGGGCGGAAACTTTGTGGGATTACATTCTGCATGTGGTACTGAGCGTAGCTGGAAATGGTTTAAAGGATTACTGGGAGGAACGTTCTTCTGGCACGAACCCGGACAAGCATTTGCCGTTAATGTGCTTGATAAGAGAAACCCTTCATTAGCGCATTTGCCGTTACAATGGAAAAGAGAAAAAGATGAATTCTACTTTCTGAAAGAAATGAGTGTAAATCTGAATGTGCTGGCTGTAAATGATCACACTACGATTGAAAAACCGGCCGGGAAAGCACTCGATACTTTTGGAAGTGTATTCCCATCGGTATGGTGGCATGAATACGACGGAGGTCGCGCGTTCTATACTTCTCTGGGTCATGAAAAAACGGACTATGAAAAGGATGATCTCAGAAAACATATTCTGGGAGGAATTGAATGGGCGATCGGGCCTCAGAAACCCCGAAATTACAGTAAGGCTTATGCAAAATCCCCGACTGACGAGCCTAAATCTACTCATAATCAGATATTGGACAAATAAGTAATGTCGATGACTACAGTCGGCATTGCTGGCACTTAACCCGGATCTCATGAACAACTCAGAACAAAACAATCAGAACAGAAGAGACTTCCTGAAAAAAGCAGCTACGGGTACCGCGGGTATCATTGCTGCAAGTATGTTCCCCACTATTGTGCCGGCAAGCGTATTCGGGAAGAATGCACCGAGCAATAAAATTCAGATCGGACAGATCGGATTCGGAAGGATCGGAGCCTCACACGACTTGCCGGAAGTGATTAAGAACGAAGCAGCCCATGTGATTGCTGTAGCAGATCTTGACAAAGTCCGGCTTGAAAAGGGCAAAGCATGGATCGAAAAGAAATATGCTGAGCGTACAGGAAAAGACAAATACCTGGAGGTAAAAACCTATGAAGACTACCATGAAATTCTGGGAAGGAAAGATATAGATGCAGTCATCATCAGTACACCTGACCACTGGCATGCCCAGCCGGCAATGGAAGCAGCGGCGGCCGGCAAACATATTTATATGCAAAAGCCCACTTCTCTCACCATACGTGAGGGTCGGCAGATGGCTGATATGGTGATTAAGAAAAAAGTGATATTCCAATTAGGTAGCCAGCAACGTTCCATGAATCCATGGCCACAATTCAAACGGACTTGTGAACTGGTAAGAAACGGACGTATCGGTAAACTGAAAAAAGTATATGTTGGCCTGCCTGGCGACCCTGCCGGTGGAAATCCGGCACAAATGCCAGTTCCTGCTAACCTCAACTATGACATGTGGCTGGGATCTACTCCTGAAGTGTATTACACACTGGATCGCGTGCATTCACAGACTGATATGTTTAACGAACGTCCGGGATGGCTTCGGCTGGAACAGTTTGGTGCTGGTATGATCACCGGCTGGGGCTCACACCATATTGATATTGCGCATTGGGGAATGGATACAGAACTAACAGGTCCGATCGAAATAGAAGGATCTGCTACATTCCCGGCTAAAGGTTCAGGACTGTGGGATGTACATGGTGATTTCCTTGTGAATGCCAAGTATGCCAACGGCGTGGAGATGGAAATTGGCGGAACTAACCCGAACGGAGTAAAATTTGAAGGAACTGACGGATGGATATTTGTTTCACGCGGTAATGTAGGCGTGACGGCATCCGACCCGGGAGCAGCCGCAACTGCCAAAGAAAACAAGGCTTTTTATGCCAGTGACCCAAAAATCTTGGGTTCGGTGATAGGCGAAAAAGAGATTCACCTGTATGAAAGTCCGGAGCAACACCAAAACTGGATCGAAAGCATTCAAAGTGGCAAGCAAACGATCAGTCATGCAGAAATTGCACAACGCTCCTGCACAGCATGTCTTCTGGCTCACACAGCCATGAAATTGGGCAGAAAACTAAAATGGGATCCAAAGAAAGAAGATTTTATCGGTGATAAAGAAGCCAGTGCGACCTTATCAAGACCTCAAAGAGGAAAATACGGAACGAATAAAGTAAAAGGTTGACCCTGATATCAACTGGATTGAAACAACCTTTGTGGGCCTCCATGAAGGTTGTTTATTTTTTGAGATGATGCTCTCTCTATTATTGCAGTAGTTCTGGCTAATACTGTTTTCATCCACCCAATTGAGATGAATTAAAATAAAAAGCTTTCTCCTGGATAATCAGTAGTTGCCCTTATATTCCCGCGGCGTATGCCCTATATATCTTTTGAAATTCCTGTTGAAATTGGATAAGGAGTCAAAACCACTGTCATAGGCGATTTGAGCGATAGTCCATTGATCTTCCAGCAATAACTTACAAGCATGTCCTATTCTGATCTCATTCACGAAGTCAATAAAGGTTTTATTGGAACGCGCTTTAAAATACCTGCAAAAAGCGGCTTCGCTCATTCCTGCAAGTGACGCCACATCGCCCAACCTGATTTCCTGCGCAAAATGCTGAAGAACGTAACTATGCACCTTTTGCATACGCTCCGTTTCAGATATCTTGTAAGTATTAACGTATCCATAACTCGCAATAGGTGTTCCACCTTCTTCATGCGACAATTTATTCAGCAAGGTCATTAAACGCAGCACACTCTGAAAACCCTCTTCATGTAGCATCCCGACTAACTCAGACCGTACATGATCACGCAAAGCTCCCTTATATGAAATTCCTCTTTTCGAATCAATCATCAGCTGTTTAAGCGCAAGCATTTCTGGTCGGTCCAGAAAATCCTTTCCTAAAAAATCATCCTGAAAATACAGTACTATACCATGGGTGTTCAGACCTGAGTCTGCATTGAAATAATCGGAGTCACTTCTCCAAAGATGAGGAATATCAGGTCCCAGGAATACAGTATCACCGGGCTCAAAAGTATGAATGGAATCACCGATCAATCGTTTACCTGTTCCCTCCATCACAGTGAAAAGCTGATAGTGTGGATGAAAATGCCAGTTGGGATCAAAATGAGATTCTTTCAATTCCTGAACAGTAACTGTCCTTACCTGGCTTTCTATATTTTTATGAATGGGAGCTTTCATATCACAACACCTTTATTTTGATCATTTACAGCTATTTATTACAAATATAGATCAAAAAACAGTATAATCGATTGATTTAAACGAGTAAAATGCCAGATAAAGCGGGAACGTATAGCAGTCCCACGAGGTTTATATTAATTCTGAATTGCAAGTTAGGTAGAAGAAAATCGAATTATTATCGTTAATATTCTACTCTACCAGCGATTTTCGAGTAAAACTGGCATAATTTTTACAATAAGTATGCTCAGAAAAATCAGGGCTAAACCTATATAATCAGGTTAGAAGCACAATCCTTTATATCAGTTATAAGAACCATTATCATCATGACGAAAATCTTCAAACTGTTGACATTATTGATCCCTGCTGTAACACTTATGAGTTGTGGAAAAACTGCAACTACTATCGTCAGCGAAAAAGAACTCACAGGTAAATGGCAACTCGAAAGTGTTGTAGAAAATAATGACACGATATACCGCCCAGCAGTTAAAAACGGTATGTATGATGTAAGCGTAACATTTAAAGACAAGGGTGAACTTGAAGCTACTTCTTCTACAAATTACCTTACCGGCTTCTACGAAACAGCGCAGTTGAATGCCATTCATTTGGGAGGTGATGGTACCGAAAGGAAAGAGACATCGTGGGGGAATTTATTCGTTAACGCTTTACCTCAGGTAAACTTGTATGATTTGAAATCAAATAACCGATTGGTACTTTTTTATAACAACGATAGTCAGTTGATATTCAGCAGAGCGAGATAGTACGTCCAAAATAGAATAAGAAAAACCGGTTCAGTGTACTGACCCGGTTTTTTTATGGGTTGATATACCCTTAACAAGCCCGGCCTTATAGAGATCAATCAAAATTTAATCAATACTAATCAAATGCGGTAAACTGATTGGTATTATATCTCTGTAAAATTGTACAAAGTTAAATTGTCCGTTTCTACACGCTGACAAATCACTAAATCCTATTGTCTACAGCGGCAAGCCAAGCATTACCGTTCAAAATTAGTTTTGATGAAATATAGCATGAATCTTCTCCTTTGGGGGAATCAAATTGACGAAAGCCTGTTTCCTACACTGGAACTTATCAAGGAAATTGGTTTTGATGGAGTAGAAGTACCCATCTTTAATACAAATCCCGAACACTGGTTCGGATTCCGCAAAAAGCTGGATGAGTTAGGCCTTGCCTGCGAAACAGACACTATCTGCGGACCTGAAGAACACCTTATCAGTGCAGATCCTGCCATGAGGCGTCACACAGTTGAGCACCTGAAGCGTGCACTTGATTGCTCTCTTGTATTGGGCGCTACCAAGCTAATGGGACCTTATCATTCCGCTTTAGGCGTTTTCACGGGCCAGCCGGCTACCCAGCAGGAATGGCAATGGGGTATTGAAGGCATACGTGAAGTAGCCGATTACGCTGAATCCCTGGACATTACATTGGGGTTGGAATATCTCAATCGATTTGAGTTATACCTGACCAGCTGCGGAGACGAACTGATCAGGTTTGTGGATGAAGTAAATCATCCTAACTGCAAAATGATGTTCGATACATTCCATGCCAATATTGAAGAAAAAAATATCGGTGATACCATCCGTAAAGCAGGAGACCGTATATCGTTTATCCAATTATCTGAGAACGATCGCTCAACTCCCGGAAAAGGTAATGTAGACTGGGAAGGCATTTTTAAGGCGATCAAGGACATCAATTATGACGGCTGGATCAGCATAGAGGCATTCAGCCCTAAACTTCCGGTTGCCAATATCTGGCGCAAAATGTTCGACTCAGAAGAGCAGTTGATGCGAGATGGTCTTTCTTTTATCAAGGCAAATATCTGAATTTAAAGTAGCCGCAACTGATAAGCCACTGCTGTTCTATATGAATGGCAGTGGCTTTTGGCTGTACCTGCCTTACTCATTGATTTTTTCAACTATTTCACAATAATCTCATATACAATCCTTTACAAATAAATTTTGTAACCAAAAGAGACTCACAAACGTAAAAAGTTAATCAATAATTAATTTGGTATTGGTCTAAATAAGCCTACTTTTGCGCCATTAACACCAACTTCTCCAATACAAATATTTATATGAGATTACTTTTTACACTCCTTTTGGCAGTGATGCTATCTGGTGCATTCGCACAAACAGCAATTGTGAAAGGAAAAATAACATCACCATCCAACGAACCGGTAGAGCTGATCAACCTCATCCTAAAAGAGACAGGAAAAGGTACTGTTACCTCGTCGACAGGAGAATTTGAATTTTCGGACCTGGAAGCGGGTAGCTATCATATCATAGGAACAGGAATAGGTTTCAGGAAAATAGAAAAGCAGGTGCAGGTAAAAGACGGAGAAACCGTTACCATACAGCTTGAAGTGCATGAAGATGCCCGGCTCCTGCAAACCGTAGACGTAATAGGAAATTCAGGATCGAGTTATAAGAACGACCTGTCGTTTATCGGTAGCCGTACTGCAACACCCATTCGCGAAGTACCTCAGGCCATTTCTTACATTACCAAAGAGGTGATGCATGATCAGGGAACATTCCTCATGGGCGACGCTGTCAAAAACATGAGTGGTGTGAATCAGTTTACTTTTTATGATGACCTTACCATTCGCGGCTTTCGTATGAACGGTGGTAGCACAACGCAGTTATTTAATGGTTTACGTACGTTTTCGGGATTCTGGAAACAGCCACCGGTGAATTACCTGGAGAGGGTAGAGGTCGTTAAAGGGGCCGCATCCGCATTATATGGTAATACATCTCCAGGCGGAACCATCAACAGAGTGACTAAAAAACCATTGATGACGCCCCGCAAATCATTGACGTTTACGACAGGGAGTTTTAATACAGTACGTGCCCTTGCCGATTTTACGGGTCCGATGAATGAAGAAAAAACGCTTCTTTACAGACTCAATCTCGGGTATGTGAATGCACAGGGTTTCAGGAATATGCAGTTTGATAAAAATGTGATTATCGCTCCTTCTGTCTCATTCCTTCCCACCCAAAAGACACGTATCAACTTTGACCTGGTGTACAATAATTCCAAAAGCAGACTGGATCGCGGTCAGTCCGTAATTGGGAATGATCTTTATTCCAGCTCCATCAAAACCTCTCTGAATGCTGCGAACGATTATCTGAATGAAGAGACATACCTGATCACAACATCCCTGAACCACCAGTTTACTCAAAACACGTCCTTAAATGTTGCCTATCTCAGAACCGGCTACAACGAAGATTTGCTCGAACACCGCAGTAGCAATGTAAATGGGATCGACTCCGCCGGCACTGCCATTCCCAATCTTGTAGCAAGACAGGTATTTATCCGTAAAACAAAATCGTTTATGGATAATATTACGCTTTTTGCCAACCACAATTTCAATACCGGAAAGGCTGAACATCAACTGGTGGCAGGTTACGACTATATACAATCCTATACTCCGAAAGGATCAGGACAGCAAACTGCAAGTGGCTATCTATTGAAAGCTGGAGGAGCTGCTGCCTACAATGCTAAAACACCTGAAAAGTATTTGTTCTATAATTATGTTGAGAATGGGGTAACTAGAAGTATTCCGAGACCAAATATCTCGCATTACGATCTGACACTCCAGAATAATCAGATGGAAGATCCAAGCAAATACACTTACAATGTAGTTGCCAATGCAGCCACAACTCCGGTTTTCTATCAGTTACATGGTTTGTATCTGCAGGAGCAAGTCAAAATCGACCGTCTGCAGATTTTACTTGCACTGCGTTATGACACCTACATCGACAAAAAGGGATATACCACTAACAATGAAACCAACGTAGCTCAGCATGCTTTGCTTCCACGTATCGGTGCGGTATATACGATTAATAAAAACGTCAATTTATACGGAACCTATACAAAAGGATATAACCCTCAGGATGCTGCGGTGCAAGCCAATCCGCTTACAGGAGGACCTTTTGATCCGATCAGAAGCAGCCTGGTTGAAGGAGGTGTGAAATCGGAATGGTTCGATGGACGACTGACTGCTAATCTTGCAGTATACAACATCACGCAAACTAACACCCTTTACAATGCTAACGAGGCAGAGCGCCCTGAACTTCTGGTGCAGATTGGAGAAGAGAAAGCCAAAGGTGCCGAATTTGATATAACCGGGAATATCCTTCCAAACTGGAGCCTGATATTAGCTTACAGCTATAATAATGCAAAGTTGACCGATGCCGGCACCCGGGCCGCAGATCAGGTTCTGGTTGGTAAGCAAAAACCCAACGCGCCAAAGAATCAGGGAAGTATCTGGACCAAATACACATTTACAAACGTGGTACTCAATGGTTTTGGATTGGCGTTGGGAGGTAATTTTGTAACCGAGCGAAATGTATCTATTAGTACGACTCAAACATTACCCGGCTATGTAATATTGAATGGAGGGATCTATTACAATATTGATAAATTCAAATTTCAGGTAAACCTGAATAACCTGGCTAATAAAACATACTGGGTGGGTGGATATGATTACCTGAGGTTATTCCCGGGAGCACCACGCAACTTTATGGCGACCGTTTCCTATACATTTTAGGTAATGCAGCAAAAACCTGATCCTTCTTAAACAGGGGATCAGGAATTATCACCATTGAACAACTCAATATTGTGAAGAACATTTTGAAAAAAATATCATCACAACTGCATCTTTGGCTGGGGATTTCCTCCAGCCTTGTGGTTTTTACAGTGGCGCTCACCGGCTGCGTTCTGGTTTTTGAAGAAGAACTGGAGCCGATGATTAACAGGTCGTTCCATGTTGTGACGGTTCCTGACAACAAAAACCGGCTGCCGCTCGACACACTTACCCATCTTGCTCAGGCACAATTCCCTGAAAATAAACTAAGCCGTATCATTGTTGAAAAAGAAGCCGACAGGAGTATTCTATTCGGATTCAAACCGGGTAAAAAGGAAAAGGAGTTACTCACCGTTGCAATCAATCCTTATACCGGCCAAGTAATCGGGTCGCGCGCTGAACATGATACTTTTTTTGAAGTGGTTCTCCGGCTTCATCGGTATTTATGTATGGGTGATACAGGAAAAGTTATCACCGGAATATCATGCGTTTGTTTTCTGGTGATTATGATCACCGGATTGGTATTGTGGTGGCCAAATCGCAAAAATCGTAAGCAGCGATTTACCGTGAAATGGGATGCTTCACCAAAACGTCTCAACTGGGATTTGCATGCCGTATTTGGTTTTTATGTGCTTCCATTCGTATTTCTCATCGCGTTGACCGGACTTGTATGGAGTTACAAGTGGGTCAACAATTTGATTTATCTCGCATTTGATGGCAAACCCCAACAAAAGCGTGAGGCTCCTGCGCAACTTCCTTTAACAGGAAAGTCTGTTACGCACTATCAACAAATACTGAATGAAACACATAAACTGCTGCCCAATCCTGGCAAAGTAACTTTCACTACTTTAGATGCAGACAGTCTCAGTATCACAATAGCCAAAACAGATGATGCAGCGGCAATCAGTAATGTGGTGAGTTTTCTGTATTTCAGTAAAACAGATGGCTTACTGGTTTCCACCCGATTGTACAAAGATGAGACACCCGGATTTAAAGCGCGAAGGGTTGTGTTCCCGATACACACAGGTAGTCTGTGGGGATTACCGACCAAAATCATTGCTTTCATCGCCTCATTTATAGCAGCGAGTCTACCAGTAACGGGAATAATTATATGGCTCGGACGTAAAAAGAAAGGAAAGAAGAAAGCGAAAAAGAGATTGATAAAAATTGACAGGATCAAGCCTGAAATACTTGTGAAGAAAAGTGTGATATAACTATTATTCAAAAAATGAATGAGCATGAACGCGAAAATATCACTCCGCATTTATGCTCCTTTTACTTACGCCCGATCAATTCACCTTTACCAAAGCCCACCACGGCGCCGACCTTTCTCCATTTTCGTAGATCATTCTCGCTTGATAATTACCTGAAACTACATCCGCAGGAAGTTTGTATTCGCAATAGTACAATGGTGCACTTCCCTGGCCATAGGAACTATCTACCCTGCGTTTAGCAGGTATAACTACTACCTTATCTCCCGTTTTCAATTCCAGATCGGGCATCTTCTTATCCGCACTGCCCTCTCCGTATTTTCCTCCGAAAATCCATGGCTTCGGATCTGCGTAAAATACCTGTCCTTTCTTAACACTAACCTTTTCAGGATTTTTATTCAAGATGACCTGAGTTGAATACGCCGATGTCTCTGTCCAAATTCTCCCGATACCTTTAATGGGTTTGCTTTCATCCGAAACCAAAAAATTTCTGCGAAAAAGCAAAGTTTCACCTTCATAAACAGTAAAAATACAATCCTGACAAGATACTCTGTGCAACCTGTCAGGTGGCAAACTCTATATGATATTTGTATTTGAGCTCACACAGAGAACCACGAGACGCAGAGATTTTAGGTAAGAAAATTTGCCACGGATACACGAATGAGCACCAATGCATTGAGTTCTGAAATTCGTGCGTATCTGTGGCTAGAACTTGAACTCGGTGTCATAGATTCCGTGGGCAAAAATTACACAGAGAACCAAGGAGACAAAAAAGAGAGACACAGAGATTAGTTTATTTCTCCATGGCTCTCTTGTAAACTCTGCCTATCTCTGTGTAGCAAATACTTAGAAGTAAAAAATTTGCCACGGATACACGAATGAGCACCAATGCATTGAATTCTGAAATTCGTGCGTATCTGTGTATCTGTGGCAAAACCAGGCGCATCTTTACTTAGCAAATCAATACACCTTCGCCAGTAAATGCGGGCGCTCTTTTTCCAGTTTCAGGATCAGTTCACCGAACAATGTATTCACCCATGCAAACCATTTACGGGTAAATTTAGCCTGATCATCCTTATCAAATGACTCATGCATAAAGCCGGTATGATTATGCGTTGTCTTGAGTAATTTAAGTTGCGCTTCAATCTCCTTTTCATCTGTAGATGTGATCGCACGGGCAATGATGCCCATTGGCCATATCTGATCGACCAGCGTATGCGGACTACCCAAACCCTCCCCTGCTTTTCCTTTAAAGAAATAAGGATTAGAGTCGCTCAGAACAAATTTTCTAGTGTTGATATAGATAGGATCTTTTACAGACATCGCACCCAGATAGGGCATACTGATCAGCCCTGGTATCCCGGCATCGTCCATCAGCAGATAGTTACCAAAGCCATCCACTTCAAACGGATAAATTTTGCCAAACTGTGGGTGGTTGTAAACTGCATACTTTTTAAGTGCATTTTCTACGTCTGTAGCAAGTGCTTTGAAATCGGCAGATAACTTCGCATCCTTCCCGGTTTTATCCAGGATTTCGGCAACCTGTCTGAATGAAACTACCGCGAAAAAGTTAGAAGGTATAAAAAACAGATATTGAGATGCATCATCTGACGGCCTGAATGTACTTGCTATCAACCCATTTGGCTTGATAGGATTACCATAGCCGTTGCCTGGAACCGTATCTGTAGACCATGCTGTAGTGCGACCGAACTTATATGGGCCGCGGTTCTCTTTTCTTTGTTGCTCTTTGCATGTTTGCAAAACCAAACGCATTGCTTTCAACCACTCCTCGTCGAAGGGTGAGGTATCTCCGGTTGTTTTCCAATAGTGATATGCAAGTCGTATGGCATAACACAATGAATCCAACTCCCATTTTCTTTCATGAAGCATAGGCTTCATTTCAGTATGGTCGGAAGTCCACTCGCTTTTTTTGGGTTTGTCATAAAAAGCATTGGCATAGGGATCAATAATAATGCATTTGGTTTGGCGATGGACAAGCCCTGCCACCATATCCTTCAGTTGCTGATCTTCTTTTAACAATGGCAAATACGGCCAAACCTGGGCAGTACTATCTCTTAACCACATCGCATCAATATCACCTGTAATAACAAATGTGTCAGGTTTACCATCGATAGGCTTATAATGAACGGTGGTATCAATGGTATTGGGGAAACAGTTTTCAAATAACCAGGCAAGCTCCGGGTCTTTGATTACTTTTTTCATTCTCGTAATTGTAGCTTCTACCGCTGCACTCTTAAAACTTCGCTGGTCTGCCGCAATACGCACTACCGGAAAATCCTGGGCATTGCGTGAAAACGACCAATTGGGAACTGCCATACCTGCTACAGCAAGAGTGCCTGCTTTTATAAAATCTCTTCTTTTTATCATGAGGTTAAGGATCTTACAGGGAATAATTAAATAAATTTAAAAAAGCAATTTAGACATAAAAAAGCAAAAAATGCGCCGGCTCATCCATCATTCATGGATAAGCCGGCGCAGCGCTTCGGGTCGGGTTTAAAGTTTAAATACTGAGAAAGTACGGGAAGTAGTATGGTTTGAGAAAATCACCTGATACATGCCTGTGGGCAACTTTTCCAGGTTCTCTGTAATTTGGCCATTAACCACTTTCACGTTGGAATGATCTAAAACAACTCTCCCGGTTACACCTACCAGTTTTACATGCCAATAGGCTGTTTCCCTATCTGTTACATCAATATAAAGAATCGACTGTACCGGATTGGGAAAGTACTTCACCACGGCAGACTGCTGTTGATTATCTATTGAAATAATTTTGCTGTGCGTGAAACTACCATCCTTATCCACCTGGCGTAATCTGTAATAATTGGAAGCAGATTTAAAATACTGATCAATGAATTTATAAGTCTGAGTTATTGCTGAATTGCCGATACCTGATACTACACTTATGCGCTCGAAAATGCGTCCATCCGTGGAGCGCTCCACCTCAAATCGATCATTTTGCTGTTCGGATGTCGTTTCCCAGATCAGCCTGTTCCCCTCAATTGTATTCTTGCCGGAGAAATGAGAAAGTGTTACCGGCAATGATGTCTCTTTGTAATCTCTGTCTGAAAGTGCGAAACCGGAAAAACCGGTATGGAATACAGACGTAAAAGCATAGTCGGTATTAAATACATAAGTAGCGTTTACCTGCGCATAAGCAATGCCATCGATGGTTGCAGACGCAATACCATCACTACTTTTACTCATTGACCGGATATGGCTTCCATTAAAATTCGGAAGTTCTGCAGCTCCATAAAAAAGTGTAATTTCATAACTTCCTACCGGATTATTATTCCTAGGTGTTACCTTAAATGTTTTGTTGGTCACCTGATAAGCACCCATCCAACTCACAGCATCTGTCCCGGATCTGTCGACTGCAACAGCCGTACAGCCATAGTTATGATCACCAAAATTATTGATACGGGCCACCAGATTTCCGGTACCCGGATCAAAAAACTGTACAGTTTCTCCTGCACCCATATACTGCACATCGGGTGTAACCATGACGGCAGTTTGTACCCGTTTTGGAGAATCAGCTGTAAGTTTTACATTATCTATTGCCCACCAATAATCATAGTTGGCTATATACCTGAATCTTATTTTCATACCAGGATTCCCATATTCAGCGGGAATTTGCAGGGTTCTTTTTGCAGGAGAAGTCCATGAGCCTGATGTACCGCTTGCTTCAGTTTGTGTCAGTATGTTACGCCACGTGGTACCATCCCAGACATCCACCAGCGCTTTTTCAGCAAATCCCATCTTCCATACATAGAAATATTCCAGAAAAGATAATTCAATATTGCTCATCCCTGCAGTATTGAACGAAGCAGACTCCACAACCTTATCCATATTGACACTACCGGCAGCATCGCTGTTGATAAATAGCAGTTTAGGTTTCAGTGCGTCCAGCCACACTGTACCCAGATTCACGACTGCCCAGGTTTGAGGATATACTCCTCCTCCTACTACATTCCAGCCTTCCGGTAAGCCCCTTTCAAAATCCTCCGACATCAGGACACTGTTCACTGATGTCGGAATTTTATCATTGTCTATAATAGTAAAAGTGTGACTTTGCCCAAACGTTTCAGGAAATGCATCTCCTCCATTCGGGCTTGTGAGTGTATAGGTGAGCACAAAGGTTTCGTTGTCTTCGATGTATGCATCGTTATAGATCCGGACTTTAATATCCTGCGAAAGACGTCCAGCCTCCAAAACAAAGCTGGTTGGATAATAGCTATAATCGGCCGTTTCACCCATTTTCGCTGTACCCTGGGCATGAATCGTTACAGTGACAGGTTGCGACGGAACGCCATTAATCTGTACACTGACCGTTTTCTCTATATATTCCAGACATTCATTGGGATATGCGGATGGCGTATTGGCTTCTCCTTCATTCACCGTTGTAGCTGTTGTCACAAACTGAACCGATGGAGCTGAACAGTTATAAATTCTGAAATCATCAATATACCAGCCGTCCAATCCTCCGCAGCCATCAGTTCCAAAGTCCCAGCGTAATTGTATGGTTTGCCCGGATACAAGATTCAACGCACTGAGATTAATACGGCTCTGCCCCCAGCTTCCGCCCACAGAACCCTGATTAGCGCCTGAAAAGCCAGGTTGCCCTCTCAGCGGATTGTCTCCTGTAGTAGCTAAAGTGATATTGTAAGGATTATCGGTAAAAGCAGTGTAGGGCACCAAAAGCCATTCTCCATTATTAATCCGATACTTCACATTACCTCCGTCGTAATTGGTCTCCGTTGCCACATAATGATCGAAAGCGGCCATAATCGGCCCAACAGTATTGGCAGGAATGGTAATCACCGGACTTCTGAGACTAATTACCCCATTTTGAAAATTATTGACACAATCTCCTCCTTTAAAATTGACTGCATAAGCACCTTTTCCCTCACGTCCTCCGGGCAATCCGTTACGAATTAACCATTGGCGTTCTGTCCACTGTGCCGGATTAGAAGCCGTAGCTGATACAGCCCACTCACCCAATCCTGATTCAAAGTTTTCGAAAAAAATAGCATTACCCTGATTTGCGCCCGAACACAGTGTCGATACCGGCTTGAGCATCACCTGGAATCCGCAGGCATTCGTTCCTCTTAACTCTACTGCTGCAATCACACGACTCAATTGGATAGCATCAGCTTCGGTCAGGATCTCTCCTGACGGCCCTGCTGGTACCTCACTAAGCGAAAGTCCCTGCAAATTGATACCGATCAGATCAGCCAATGATGCTTCCAGAATATCCGCCTGAGCGGCAAAGTCGGTAGTACTCGTCATGTATTCCGACTGAGCACGCCAGAAAATGTGTGCAGCCTTCGTCAGTCCCAGTCCCGTTATCGTTTGTCCATTGTAAGTTCCGCCATCCACAAGGAGCGCAAAAGCATGATTGAGAATACCGGAATTGATATGTACCCCTCCATTGTCAGTAGAAGCACACCAATATTGAGGATCAGACACTTTACCTGGATCACCATAGCAGTTAGGATTCCACATATCACGTAATCCATGATTAAAGGCAGGAGCATTTTCTCCGATTTTCCATCTTGCAGAACTTCCGCAACCCGTTCTGAAATCACTACTCTCATCCTCATCCATATAATTGTTGAGCATATCTACCGTTTCACCCCATATATCTGAGTAGGATTCGTTCATAGCACCAGTTTGCCAGGCATAGATCAGCCCACTTGTATTTTCCGTGTAAGCATGAGCCCATTCGTGTGCCACAATATCATCGGATGCAGTTCCTGTACAAAAACTCGCTGCTCTGCCATTCCAGGTTGCATTAGGACAATTCACATCCGGATTGTTGTTGATGGTAATCATACTTGCATCTGCATTATTATAGGAAACAAATCCGAATGTATTTTTCATCAGATTATAAATGTGTCCTGCACTTTTCACCTCCGACTTTTGCCATTGATCTAATGAAGCAAATGCAGCACCATCCATGCCATCAGATTCCTTCCATTTCAGGTTAGCAGAAGATATGGACGTTTCATACAATTTCCTGTCAATACTATGCATACCGGCAAACTGCTCCACGATCTCCCTTGTATGAGCATCTATATAGACAAACTCCCGGATATCAACTCCATTCGCCACTTCCACCTCATATACCAGATGTACCGCTCCCCTGTAACCTTGAGCCAGTCCCTTTTGAAATACATACAGTGTACTTTTACTGCTTTGCAGAGGTACTGTAAAATTTCCGAGTTTCTGCCCTGTAACGTGTTTGATCGCCAGCTGTTCAGCTTCAGTAGATTTGACTGACGGAACGGTATTCAGTTTGGAAACGCCAACGAAATTCCCGTTAAGTGAGGTAAGATCGGAGCTCTGGTTAAAGTGAAACTTCAGAACGCCATCAAAAACCGGAACGCCGTTCACATGCTGTTGCATGATCACATGTTCTCTGCCGTGCTTATCTTTTTTACTATCTTTTACTACAAATGCCTCATTTTCCCATTTGGCCTTGAATAATCCTGCATTCTCTTTCAAAAAAATCATGGCTTTGTCTTTCGGCACTCCGCTGCTACTTACCTTCATGGCTCTGGTAGCCGGAAAGCGCATAAAGCTAAGAGACTGCGTAGCTTTACCGATAGTGGGTACAGCGCCTGTTTTTGAAGCAAAGGCATTGATCTCATTTTGTACGGCATCCTGAGAGAAGGATTTTCCTGCAATCAGTAATAGTATTAAAGTCAGTTGTAAAGTGTATCTCATAGAATTTGGCTAAGCGTAACACCGCCAAATTAGAAATAAATACAGCAATAGCAACTGTGCTATGTAGCTACTAATCAAGCTAAGAACCTACATAGTTGTTCTACTTCAGAATAACTAGTTGTAATAAATTAGAATCAATACTACACAACTATCTACAAATCAGGTCAATAATATTTTACAAAAATAGTTTTAGGAAGGATTTATTGAATTAAAAAAATCATCTGTAACTTCAAAAAAATGATGAACGGAGTGCATTATACTTCAGGCCTATCCGGATTTAACCTGACTGTAATATTTTAAACAACTACTCCGTCAAAAGACATTATTGAACATTTGCATCAACTGGCTAAATAAGCGCCTGGCGGATACTTAAAATTGCTCTTTTATTCAATAACTTGTAACGATGTTTAAGAGTGAACTACTACTATCTATAAATCTATGTGTAAAAGCTGTACGATATGAAAGCCGGAAGAATATACGCTTTTGTCCTTTTCCTGACCACTTTATTCGCTTGTGCAGAGCAGGATATAGAAGCCACCAAGGATGCTGATCTGTTGACTCAGGAAGTATATTTTGAGGTCATACATACCAACAACGCCTGGCAACCCGTACGCAAAGGTTTCATCGTTGACAATACCGGCAGTATACGCACTTATTCGAACCCGGCTGCGTGGAATGATGCAGGTAATGCAAAGGGTCAAATACTCACTTCCTCTCAGATCAGACAGAATTTCGAAAAGACGATCGCAAGTGATATAAAAGTCGATGCAGCACAGTTTAAAACTTTTGCCAGTAAAATTCCGGCGCTTTCAACGGCCAATTACACCAAAAGAGTCGAGACAGGAAAGGATAACGGTCAGACTCATTTTTACGCTTATCAATACGATTCCAAAAGGGAAGCTTATGTCCCCATTTTATTGAATGAAACGGGAGATTGGAACAGCCGGAATACAGATCAGTCAGCGATTGAAATGTCGGAATGGCTTCAGCACATACTTTCATCGGTACAATAAGGCTTTTGTACCGATGGACCTTCAAAACATGATCTAAGCTTTCTGATCCTAAAATTGCAACTCATTTTTATTAACGGATGGCTGGTCACTGGATTGAGCAGATTAAATTTATTACAAAGCTTTGACCATATGAAAGTACCAGTGATCCATGAACGGCTTCTGACCCGCTACCATAAATCCCTGTTTTTCATAAAACATGCGCGCTCGTGGATTATCTATATCTACTATTAACCCTACCCGGTTGTATCCGAGCGATTTGGCCCTGTCACAAAATGCTTGAATAAGTTTCTGCCCTATACCTTTTCCCTGATGCTCAGGGTGTACATTGATGCAGTCCAGGTAATATTCACCGGCTTCGGTTTCATTATCGGGCAGAAAGCCAGGCTTTGTCTTACGTATCTGATCAAGAATCGGCTCTCTCAAAACCTGCAAATCTGCTCCATTATAGCCGGTAACTGATCCGATGATCATGTGCTCTTCTTCAAAGACCTGCGTAAAAACGTAGCTATATTGGTTATCAGACCTTTTGTAAAAACTTTCAAAAAATGGAATGGCATCCTCATAGCGTTCCGAATCAGCAAAGATTCCTGCTATATGCCCCATTGCAAGAATAAATAGTGGCGCTACCTGAGGCGCATCACTGGCAGTCCCCTGTCTGATCATATCGAGAAAGTAAATATGGCTTATTGCGTTGGCTAATCTCATGAAAATTTATAATGATGTCCTACTTTCTGTCAATATTTTGCCCAAAATAATAGCAGAATAAAAAAACAGATCAAAATATAGCCACTACTAATCAAAACAAAGAAAGTTTTTAGCACTATTTTGCTTTAAAATTGTATTACCATTCAACCCTATACAGTACAACCAAATTCGAAATTCGATTTGGTTAGAATTACAACCCATTTAAGTGGATTCTTACCAACTACCGCACACGCTAAATACTCAGTACCAGAATCATTAACCTTAAATAAATATGTCTAAGAAAATTAACGTTGCCATTGTTGGTCTCGGTTTCGGAGCCGAATTTATCCCCATTTATCAACAGCACCCTCATGCGAACATGTATGCGATTTGCCAGCGTACAGAATCGAAAATGAATGCTGTCGGAGACCAATATGGTATCGATGTGCGTTACAGCAGCTACGACGACCTTCTGGCCGATCCTAACGTAGATGCGGTACACATCAACTCTCCAATTCCTAACCACGCAGAGCAGACATTAAAAGCATTGCGTGCCGGCAAACATGTGGCATGTACCGTACCAATGGCAACCAGTGTAGAAGATTGCCTTGAAATTGTGAAGGCCGTTAAAGAAACCGGCAAAAAATACATGATGATGGAAACAGTGGTTTACGCACGTGAATTCCTGTTTGCCAAAGAACTATACGAAAAAGGTGAGCTTGGTAAAGTTCAGTTCCTGAAGGCTAGTCACCAGCAGGATATGGAAGGATGGCCTGACTACTGGCCTGGTCTTCCTCCCATGCACTATGCTACACACTGTGTAGGACCTGTTGCAGGATTACTTAAACTGGAAGCTGAATATGTATCATGCTTTGGCTCAGGAACAATCAGCGAAGATCTTGTTAAGATTCACAACTCGCCCTTCGCAGTTGAATCCGCTCATATCAAGTTCAAGGATAGCGACTTATCTGCTTATGTATACCGTTCATTATTCGATGTGGCACGTCAGTACCGCGAAAGCTTTGAAGTATACGGCAGCAAAAAGTCTTTTGAATGGCCATTGATCGAAGGTGAAAATCCGGTGATCCACACAGCAAAAAAACCTGAGCACGAAATTGCTGAGCGTGTACCAACACCTGATTACGCACATTTGCTACCAAAGGAAATCCAGCATTTTACAGGAAAAGGCGTTTACGACAAAGATGATAATTCTCACTTGTCATTCGTACAAGGTGGTGGACACGGCGGATCACACCCACATTTGGCACATGAGTTTATCACAGCGTTAATAGAAGATCGCGAGCCTTTCCCGAATGCAGCGCAATCTGCTAACTGGACAAGCGTTGGAATTCTGGCACACGAGTCGGCAATGCAAGGCGGAGCTTTGATTCAGCTGCCTGATTTTAAGAACGTTTGATATTCTCTACCCCATTCCTTTGTTAGGGATGGGGTAATTCCGAAAGAACCAATTTTAATTATTTAAATGAAAACCAAAGCCTTATCCTTTTTATTCGGTCTCGTCCTGCTGGGCTGTGCCGTACAACCTTCTTCCCAAAAGGCTTCTTTGACGGCAGAATCCTCCAAAGACGCTAAAAAAGCGCGTCGACTGGAGATTCTCTTCATGGGTGACAAAGTGGGTCATCACAAGCCTGCAGAGCGCCTTCCACAACTGATGGCAGCTTTGGGACCTAAGGGTTTCAACTTCACCTACACAGATGATCTGGAAGACCTGAACCCTGAAACCCTGGGCAAATACGATGCGCTGATGCTTTTTGCAAACTGGGATTCTATTGCTCCGCAGCAGGCAAAATCATTACTTGATTTCGTAGCGAGTGGTAAAGGATTTATTCCTGTCCATTGCGCATCTTACTGTTTCCGTAACAACCCTGACGTCGTCAAATTGATGGGCGGCCAGTTCTGGAGACATACCTTCGACACCATTCAGCCTGTTTGGATTAAGCCCGACCACCCGGCTATCGCTGGTGTTGAGCCATTCAAAACGGTAGATGAAACCTATTTGCACAAGTTGCTGGAACCAGACAACATCGTGCTTACTGAACGTATTGTACAGGCAGATCAGGAAAAAGACAAGCCGGGACGTGCTAACGAACCTTATACCTGGGTACGTACGCATGGAAAAGGTCGTGTCTTCTACACAGCCTACGGTCACGACGAGCGCACATGGGCGACAAAAGGTTTCCAGGATTTACTTGAAAAAGGGATTCTCTGGGCGGTGAACGACGATGCTAAAAAAGCATTGGCTGCTTTGGCTCCAAAGCCATTTGAATACCGCTCTGCTGTACTTCCCAACTATGAACAACGTCCTGGTCAGCAGTTGCAGCAGCTTCCTCTTTCACCGGAAGAATCAGTAAAGCACATTCAGATTCCTGTTGATTTCACACTGGATATTTTTGCCCATGAGCCTGATGTAATGCACCCGATCGCCATGACATGGGATGAACGCGGCAGATTATTTGTACTGATCACAAAGGATTACCCTAACGAAAGAAAAGATACCGGCGGAAGTGACTATATCCTGATTTGCGAAGATACCAATGGTGATGGTAAGGCAGATAAATTCACGAAGTTTTCAGATGACCTGAGCATTCCTACCGGTATGGTGTTTGCAAATGGCGGTCTGATTGTTTCTCAAGCTCCTCACATGTTGTTCTTACAAGATACAGACGGTGACGACAAAGCGGATGTAAAGAAAATTCTGTTTAGCGGATTCGGCACTTTTGATACGCATGCAGGACCATCTAACCTTCACTATGGATTTGACAACTGGGTATATGGTTCAGTAGGTTATTCAGGTTTTAAAGGAAAATTAGCGAAAGGTGATTCTCTGGATTTCGGGCAAGCATTGTTCCGTTTCAAACCGGATGGAACTGAGATGGAAGTAGTTGCGAAAACTTCCAACAACACATGGGGATTGGGCTTCAATGAAGCAGGTGATCTGTTCGGCTCTACAGCCAACAATTCACACGGTTGGTATAGCGCCATTCCTAACCGTTATTTTGGAAAAAGCCGTGTAGACAACGGAAGCCGCAGCACAGATACGCATAAAGACATGCAGCCTATAACTGAAAAAGTGCGTCAGGTTGACGTTTTCGGTGGTTTCACAGCTGCAGCCGGACATAACTTCTACACTGCCCGTGCATATCCTAAAAAGTACTGGAACAAAGTCGCTTTCGTTTCAGAACCAACAGGACACATCCTGCACCAGAACATCATGGAGAAAAAAGGAACCGATTTTGAAGATAAACTTGGTTTCAACCTTCTTGCCGGCGCTGATGAATGGGTAGCTCCTGTATTTGCAGAAGTTGGTCCCGACGGGGCCGTTTGGATCGCTGACTGGTATAGCTACATTATCCAGCACAACCCTACTCCAAAAGGTTCAGAAAATGGAAAAGGAAATGCTTACGAAACTCCTTTGAGAGATTTCACACATGGTCGTCTGTACCGGGTGGCTTACAAAAAAGCGCCTGCCTACAAACCACTTGCACTGAGTAAAAGTCGTCCTGACGAACTGGTAGCGACTTTGAAAAACACCAATATGCTTTGGAGAAGACATGCGCAACGTTTGCTTGTGGAACGCGGAAACAAAGACGTAGTGGGTAAATTGGTTGAGCTTGTAAAAGACAAATCAGTTGACGAAGTGGGATTAAATACGGCTGCTATTCACGCGCTATGGACTTTGCACGGATTGAACGCAATGGACGATGCAAGCGTAATTGCTGCGGTTACAGAAGCAGTGAAGCACCCATCGAACGACGTTCGTAAGACTGCAGTTCAGGTGTTACCACGTACTGCGGGCTCTGCTCAGTTGCTGTTGGCGGCAGACGCACTGCACGATAAAGAGCCTCTGGTAGTATTGAATTCTCTACTTGCGCTTTCTGAGATCCCATATACGCCGAAAGTAGAAACTGCCATTCTTGGATTGCTGGATACCTACGCACAACCTGATGATCGTTGGATGCCGGATGCATTTGCTGCGGTATTGAATGCACAAGATGGCAAATTGCTTACTAAATATCTGGCTCAGCGTGCAGGCAAAGCCGGTTCTGCTCAGTCATCTGCAAAAGCCGATACCAAAGCTGCTGCTTCGCATGAAGGAATGGATCATAGCAACCATGGTACAAGTAAAGTAACAGTACAGGGTACTGCTGAATTGGCAATCACCAATATCACCATTGATCCTGCTACTCCTTATGTACGTGAGAATGCACGTGTAACGATTGAAATTACTAATCAGGGAAGCGTTGCTGTTCCTAAGGGAGTTGTTCCTGTGGTGAATGTAGGTATCAGAAGCCGTTCTCTGAACAGTAACTATATCAGCCGTCAATTAACCAATGGTATTGCCCCTGGTGAAACCATCAAACTGACAGAAGGTAACAATGGCCCATGGAAAAGCATGTTCAACTTTACTTCTGATGAAGCAGGCAAAGTGAATGTAACGGCTACGATTGATCAGGACAATGTTGTTCCTGAAAAAGACGATTTCAAAAACAATACGCTAAGTAAATCATTTGAAGTACTTCGTTTGGATCGCGTTTCAGACTTTGCTCTTGAACGTGCAATCCGTGGATATTCGTCTTATGCGAGCGGAAGCGAAGTTGTCAATCTGATGAAAACTGCTCAGACGCTCGACCCACAAGGACGTAATGCAATCCTGAAAGGTATAATCGGATCATGGAACCCAAGAAGAAAAGAGAAGCCTACCGATGCTGACAAGACCATTCTGGCATCTATCAAAAGCGACATTCCGGAAGACTTGAACACACGTTTTGGTACACTGCTTGAATCTTACGGTTTGAAAGAAGAAGCTGCAGTTGATCCTAATGTACAGATTGTGAAGATCAAGGCGGTTCGCGAGGAAATGAAGTTCGACATCACTGAGTTCACGGCGGTAGCTGGAAAAACAGTCGAAATTGTATTCGAAAACCCGGATGCCATGCAGCATAACATTGTTGTTGGAAAGCCAAAATCAACCAACATCATCGGTAACGCTGCTGACAAAATGATCACTGCGAAGGACGGAGCAGAGAAAAACTATGTTCCTGCTATTCCTCAGATCATTGCAGCTTCACCACTGGTAACCCCAGGCCAGACATACCGTCTGCGTTTTGTAGTTCCTGATGTAGCAGGCGATTATCCATACGTTTGTACTTTCCCTGGTCACTGGAGACTGATGACCGGTGTGATGAAAGTCGTTAAACAATAACAAGACACCTCAAAAATTACTGCGAAAAGGCAGTTTTTGAGTCCGATGATTACCATTCCGTATATCAGTTCAAGCTGATATACGGAATATTTAACCCCTCCATCAATAAATAACCATCTGCTTAGGCGGCTGGGATTCGTATTGCCTTATCATTTTTAAAATATAACTAAATAAATATTTTATGAAATAAAACGAAGTAATCTAACCAAATTTAATGAATCAACTCTAACCAAACTTAACTTATGATCCTAATTCGACAAGCCTCCATACGGAGATTTTGCAAACCTCTCCTTGCCATTGCGGTATCCGGAATGCTGCTTCCGCAAGCGCCGGCTGCTTTGGCAGCAACCGATCCTTCAACTGCCTTTACAAAACGTCATCGTACCGCTGATAAGACCCTCACAGGTCAGGTGGTCGATGAAAAAAACAACCCACTGCCGGGAGTCAGTGTGGTTGTTAAAGGCAGTACAGTGGGGACCACTACTACGACCGAAGGAAATTTCAGTATTACCGTCAACGATGACGCGCAGGTGCTGACATTTTCTTTCATCGGTTACACCACGCAGGATGTTAATATCGCTACACAAACTCAATTTAATGTTACACTTGTTCCCAGTACTGAGGATCTGACAGAGGTGGTGGTTGTAGGTTACGGAACGCAGTCGAGCGCGACACTGACCGGTGCAGTCGGTAACGTACAGGCCAGGGATCTTGTCCGTACTCCTGCGATCGGAACATCTGATGCACTTGTTGGCAGGGTTCAGGGTATCACAGCAAGAAAAGCAGATGCTCGTCCCGGAAATGCTACCAGCATCCAGATTCGTAACATGGGTACGCCATTGTATGTCATTGATGGTATTCCATCTGATGCAGCCAACTTTAACAACCTGGGCCAGAATGACATCGAGAGTATCTCCATTCTGAAAGATGCTTCGGCTGCCATTTATGGTCTGCGTGCAGCAAATGGGGTAATCCTTGTAACAACCAAAAGAGGAAAAGCAGGGGATGGCCCTGCCCGTATCAATATCTCAGGGTACTATGGTTTACAAAATTTCACCCGCTATCCAAAACCTGCCAATGCCTACCAGCACATGCGCGGACTGGTAGAATCGGATGTAAATCAGGGACGTACCCCTACTGTTACACCTGAAGAACTGGCCAAATGGAAAGCCGGTACAGAAAAAGGTTATCAGAGCTTCGACTATTACAAAATGGTGATGCGCCCGAATGTACCTCAGTATTCACTGAATGCTAATGTTTCCGGTGGCACCGAGAAAATCAGCTATTTCCTTTCTGTGGGCCATTTAAGTCAGGATGCGCTGATCGAGGATTTTAAATTTAAGAGAACCAATATTCAGGCGAATATTGAATCCAATGTCACAAAAAAGTTAAAAGTCGGAGCGCAGATCAGTGGCCGTTTGGAAGATCGCCAACAGGCGGGTGTTCCCGGGCTTGATGATTACTTCAATCCGTTCCTCAGTATTTTCACCATGTGGCCTACCGAGCGCCCTTATGCCAATGATAATCCAAACTATATCAATCAAACGCATAACGTAAACGTTAATCCTGCTACGTACAAAAAAGATATTACAGGATACGTTGACGAGATTGATCGTGTTGTAAAAGGGAACTTTTATGCGGAATACGATTTCGCGTTCGGTTTGAAAGCAAAAGGTACTTACTCCTATCAGTTCCGTAATTTTGACTTCGACGGTTTTGAATATACTTATGACGCTTATACCTACGACGAAGAAAAGAATACTTACAACGTAGTGCCGGGCGGAGGAAACCAAAATCCATGGAGAGAACGCCGCAAGCGTAATGTGGTAGACCGCTTCGCCCAGTTTCAGCTGAGTTACAACAAAAGTTTTGGTGACCACGAAATATCTGCCATAGCCGCCTACGAGCAGTCCGACAATGTAAATACATACATGATCGTGCACACCGTACCGCCCAATAATTATATTCCCTTGATGTCATTTGCGAACCAGGATTATCTTCTGGATGAATGGAGTACAGAAGCACGTGCAGGATATATTGGAAGGGTAAACTATAACTATAAGCAAAAGTATCTGTTTGAAGCTGTAGGGAGATATGACGGGTCCTTCCTGTATGCACCCGGAAAGCGCTTCGGATTTTTCCCGGGTGTATCCGCAGGATGGAGACTGTCTGAAGAGGAATTTTTTAAAGGCAAACTGGAGAATGTATTTAGTAATCTTAAGATACGTGCTTCATATGGACGTACTGGTAGTGACAGAAATGCAACACTGCCTAATGATCCGTTTATTGTTGCCCCATTCAGCTACCTGCCAGGTTATAACTTCCTTCAGGGAAGCGCGATTTTCGACGGACAGTATAATATTGGTGTGAGGCCAAGAGGTTTACCAATCACGACACTTTCGTGGATTACCAACGTTTCTACCAACTTCGGTATCGACTTCGGATTCCTGGATGGTAAGTTGAATGGTCAGTTTGATATTTTCGAGAGAAAACGCGAAGGACTCCCTGCAGCTCGCTATGACGTTCTTCTTCCTTCCGAAGTGGGTTATACTTTGCCGAACGAAAACCTGAACAGTGATACACACCGTGGTGTAGAGGGAGTTTTGACCTACAAAAGTTCAGTAGGCCAGGTTGACTATACCATCGGAGCCAACGCAACACTTTCACGTCGCCGCGATCTTGATTTCTATAAACCTCGCTTTGGTAACTCTTACAATGAGTACCGTGATTCCTATGTGGATCGTTGGGGTAACATCAACTGGGGTTATCAGGTGGTTGGGCAATTCCAGTCGCAGCAGGAAATTGAAAGCCATCCGATCAATAATGACGAACAGGGGAACCGTACACAGCTTCCGGGAGACTTTATCTATAAGGACGTAAACGGAGACGGTATTATCAATGTCCTTGACGAACGTCCGATCGGTTATGCAGAAGGAGCAAACCCATACCTCAGCTTTGCATTGAATACCAGCATCTCGTATAAAGGCTTCCAACTATTTATGGATTTTGCCGGAGCATCACTTCAAAGCTTTCAACGTAACTGGGAATTAAAAATACCTTATCAGAACAATGGTACTTCTCCACACTTCATGTTGGAAGACCGCTGGCACCGTGAAGATCCGTATGATCCGAACAGTGCTTGGGTCCCCGGAACTTATCCGGCGCTACGCAAAGACAACTCCAGCCATGCCAACTTCCGTAAGAGCGATTTCTGGATTACCAACGTTCGTTACATCCGCCTGCGTAACATTGAACTGGGTTATAACTTCGACCAGAAAATTTTCAAAAAACTGGGAAGCAACGGACTTCGTGTTTATGTCAATGCGAGTAATCTGTTCTCTATCGACAATGTGAAGAAATACGAGATCGATCCGGAAATTTCTTCAGGAAACGCGCTAGTATATCCACAGCAACGTCTGTTTAACGCAGGTTTCAATATCACTTTTTAATTCGAATCAGTCATGCGTAAATTTTCAAAATATATTCTGGCCTTTTCCATCCTGACACTTTCGGGATGTGCAGAGGAATGGCTCGACAGAAAGCCGCAAAACATCATCCTGGAAGATCAGGTTTGGAACGATTCCAAAATGATCACGGGGCTTTTGGCCAACTATTACGATCGTCTCCCATACCATACCAATCTAAATAATGGTTCCACAACGGATCCCGCCATTCCTAACAAAGAAGGCTGGCAGGACTTTGCCGCCTATGACGAAGCGATGTGGTCCAACAATGACGATGCAAGAAACAACATAGTTTCCTATGCATTTCAAAGATGGAGACTATGGGATTATGGACTGATCAGAGATATCAACCTGGCTCTGGAAAACATAGAAAAATTTGGCACCTCTTTGTCAGCTGGTCAAAAAGCACAATTTTCGTCTGAATTTCGGTTTCTGCGTGCACAGGTGTATTTCGACCTGGTGAAAAGAATGGGCGGTGTGCCTATCATTACAAAACAATTGATATACAATTTTGATGGGAATCCCCAGGCATTACAGCAGCCACGAAATAAGGAAGAGGAAGTATACGATTTCATTGCTTCCGAGCTGGATGCGATTAAAGAGACACTAGGCAACGGAACCAGTAACACCCGGGCCAACAAGTACACTGCCATGGCACTGAAAAGCCGGGCGATGTTGTATGCTGCCTCTATCGCAAAGTATAATAACCGTATGTCCTCCCCTATTTCTACTGCGGGTGGAGAGGTGGGAATACCTGCTGCCAGAGCAGCCGGATATTATGCACAGTCGTTGGCTGCATCTGAAGAAATTATCAATAGCGGGGTTTATCAGCTTTACAATACCAACCCGAACGCCGGAGAGAATTTTTATGAGGCCATCACCAAGAAGTCTGCCAACAGAGAGGTTATTCTTGCACAGGATTTTTTGATCAGTAAAGACAAACGTCACGGTTTCACTTACGACAACATCGCCCGTAACGTACGCGAAGACAACCTTTCATCCTCGTCTATTACTCCGTCCCTGAACCTTGTTGAAGACTATGAATATCTCGACGGAACTTCGGGTGAGCTAAAAACAAGAAATGCAGGTAACACAGATTACATTTATTATGACAATCTGCAGGGAGCATTTGCGAATAAAGATGCGCGTCTATATGGGACAATCATCTATCCTGGCACGACCTTCCGTGGTACACCCGTTCAGATTCAGGCTGGCGTAAAAGTTTGGAATGCCGCTACTAACAGTTTCCAGAATGTAGAATCCAATACGCTTGGTTCCACTTATGATGACGGAGGATTATTAACAGGTGCTTCAGGACCACAGCGCGCGCAGACGGAAGTCAGCAACACAGGTTTCTACCTGAGAAAGTACGTGGATCAGGCAGCTATGTCGAGTACCAGAGGTATCCGCAGCGATATGTGGTGGATTCGTTACCGTTTAGGTGAAATATACCTGAATGCGAGTGAGGCCGCTCTGGAAACCGGAAAAACGGCTGATGCATTAAAGTATGTCAACGCTGTCCGCGAACGCGCAGGTTTCGGTGCCAATAGTCTCAAAGCACTCACCATCGAAAGGTTGCAAAATGAAAGGCGTGTAGAACTTGCTTTTGAGGATCATCGTGTCTGGGACTTGAAAAGATGGAGAATAGCGCATGAAGTCTGGAATGGAAATACAAATAATCCGGATGCTGTGATTTATGCGCTGTATCCTTACCGTGTAATTCGTCCGGGACATCCCACACATAACAAATATGTATATGATAAGCTGGTGGCACCACGGTTCCGTGCTCCCCGTTTCTTCCAGATGGGCAATTATTATTCATCCATCGACCAGGTTGTGATTGACAACAACCCTAAAATTATCCGGAATCCATTCCATTAATCCTCTTGAATCATGATAAAGAAACTCATACTTCCGACAAAGCTGTTACTGGCAGCGGTTATCACAGCAGGCTTGATGTCGTCCTGTGAAAAAGACAACCGGGCAGAACCTAAATCTGTTCTCAAGGGACGTGTTGTTTATGAAGGTCAGCCGGTGAATGTACGTTCCAACGGCGTACAGCTGGAAATCTGGCAACGAGGTTACCAATTGTTTACCAAGATTCCTGTCTACATCGCACAGGATGGGACTTTCTCTGCTTCGCTGTTTGACGGCGATTACAAACTGGTTCGCCTTCGTGGCAATGGTCCATGGGTAGATAACACGGACACCATTGCTGTATCGCTTCGCGGAACGCAGGAGCTGGATGTCCCTGTGAAGCCTTATTTTGTTTTTCAAAATGATAGTTATTCCAAAAGTGAGGGGAAAGTTTCAGCTACTTTCAATCTGAAACAAGTAGACGCCTCCCGTACATTGGAACGTGTGAATTTGTATATCGGAACGACGATGATCGTGGATCCGAACAACAACGCAGGTACTGTACAAAAGCCGGCGGCAGAGATCATCAATTTGTCTCAACCGATCACCTTGACGGCTACCCTTTCAACCGCATTGGCCGGACGCGAGTATGTATATGCAAGAATAGGTGTGAAAACATCCGGCGTGGGCGAAATGTTATTTGGCACTCCGCAAAAAATCATGCTGAAATAATATGGTGAAGCAAATTGCTCTCCTGTTCATTGCAATCCTGGGCGCTACTTTTTCCCGCGCCCAGGATTCTTTGCTAACAGACGTCCCTGTTCACGACCCGGTCATGATCAGGCAAAATGGCACGTACTATCTCTTTGCGACCGGAAGAGGAATCAGTGTATGGTCGTCCAAAGACATGAAAGGCTGGAAAAAAGAAAAGTCAGTATTCAGTACACCTCCTGAATGGGCACTAAAGGCTGTTCCTGGTTTCAGGGGGCATATCTGGGCGCCGGATATTTCCTTTTATCAGGGAAAATATTATTTATATTATTCCATATCTACATTTGGCAAAAACGGATCTTGTATAGGTTTGGCAACAAATAAAACCCTTAATCCCCTCGATCCGAACTTTAAGTGGACTGACCATGGAAAAGTGGTAGAGTCCGTTCCCGGAAGAGACGAATGGAATGCCATTGATCCGAATCTCATCATTGATGAAAACAAACAGCCATGGCTATCGTTCGGCTCATTTTGGAATGGCCTCAAGCTTGTTGCTTTAAATGAGAATGCCATGGAAATCGCAGTTCCACAAAAATGGTATACCCTCGCCAGTGTGCCAGGCAACATATCAAAATCAGATTCATCGGCAGGTGTAGGTGCTATTGAGGCACCATTTATCTTCAAAAAGGGCAAATTTTATTACCTCTTCGCTTCTTACGATTATTGTTGCAAAGGGGAAAAAAGCACTTACAAAATGCGTGTCGGTCGTTCGGAAAAACTGACAGGTCCTTATCTTGACAAGGAGAATGTCCCTATGAAAAAAGGGGGAGGAACACTACTGTTACAAGGCGACACGCAATGGCACGGCGTGGGACATAATTCAGTATATACCTTTGATGATATGGACTACCTCGTATTCCACGGATATGATGCTAAAGACAAAGGAAAATCAAAGCTTCGGATCGAAAAACTGAGCTGGGATGCACAGAACTGGCCCTACATTCAAACCAACAAATGATACAAAATAGGTAAAGCTCAGTCCCCTACTTATCATTTTTTAACATATCAGAAACCAGTTTTATCATTTCATTGTAAATTTTGATCAAACTGTTTACTTTAACAAACCAATCTTGATTTACAAGCTATCCGTGTAACCCCTTTCAGAAAATGAAGGTAGTACAGTTTACCATACCGGTTTCCAAAGAGAATACAATTGTAGTACAGGAGGATATTCTACCGCACTACTACAATCACTTACACAGGCACAGGGAAGTGCAGATTGAATGGGTCATTGAAGGAACAGGTATTCTTATTGCTGGAAATTATATGCAACGCTTTGGCTCTGGTGATGTCTATATCATCGGAGCCAATCAGTCTCATATTTTCAAAAATGATGAAGTCTATTTTGATCCGGAAGAAGGGAAGCAAATCCACTCTGTTTCCATATTCTTCAATCCGCATCAGCTGATGAACAACATTCTGAATCTGCCGGAAATGAACGGCATCAGAAAGTTTGTAGATGGCTTACATAACGGATTTCAAATTCCGCAGGAATCTGCTGAGTCCATCAAAACAATCATCAAAGAAGTGATGCAGGCAAAAGACAGTTTGCGGGTTGCATCGTTTATTACACTGCTGCATCAATTCTCAATTGCCCGAAATATGCAACCGCTTTCGACCAACAACAGCGAGCATATTATCTCAGAAGTAGAAGGAATAAGAATGGACCAGATTTTCCAATACCTGGTTACGAACTACAAAAATCATATTTCTCTGAACGAGATTTCAGAAGTAGCGAACCTGACACCCCAGGCATTCTGCCGGTATTTTAAAAAACATACCGACAAAACCTTTGTCAGTTTCCTGAATGAACTGAGGGTTAATGAAGCATGCAAAATGATTGTTTCAGGAAAATTTGACAGTTTTTCCGAAGTGTCTTACCAAACCGGTTTCGACAACGTTACCAACTTCAATCGGGTATTTAAAAAGACGATAGGCAAATCGCCCAGAGAATACCACCGCGACTTCCGTGCAAGACTGATCTGAAAATCCTAAATTTTTACCATTTTGTCAACTTCAACTACCCCGGTCTGGAAAATCAATATAGATACCGGAGGAACTTTCACAGACTGCCTGGCCACCAATCCGGCAGGCGAAAAAATACGGATCAAAGTGCTCAGTTCCTCACGTTTACGTGGAACGATTACTGAAAAGATAGCCCCTTGCCAATTCCGGTTTCGCGCGCCATGGGATTATAGCGGCGATGTGCTTGCGGGCTACCTATTTCAAATCGGGAAAAGTACAAGCAAACTGATTTCACTTTCCCATCAGGATTTTATTTTGACTTCCAGTGAGGACTTCCATATAGAGCAGCCGACAGATTTTGAATTGTATGCCAATGAAGAAGCACCCGTCCTGGCAGCCCGACTTTTAACGAAAACACCCTTATCCGAGCCGTTGCCTCCATTAGAAATGCGACTTGGAACCACGCGCGGAACCAATGCACTGCTTGAAAGGAAGGGCGCCAAAACACTTTTAGTTGTTACAAAAGGTTTCAAGGATTTACTATACATCGGTAATCAGCAACGACCATCCCTTTTCCAGCTTCATATACCAGAGCCTTCCTTGTTATACACAGAGGTTTTGGAAGTAGATGAAAGAATGGATGCAGACGGCCATGTGATTACCGCTCCCGATCTCGATCCGATCCAAGAAAACAGGCTGATTAACTTTCAGTCGGTTGCCATTTCATTGCTTCACTCCTATCGCAATCAGCAGCATGAAAATCAGATTGCAGATCTATTCAGACAGCACGGACATCAATATGTATCTGCCTCAGCAGCACTTTCTCCATTCTCACACTATTTGCGCAGAACTCAAACCGCAGTCATCAATGCCTATCTGGATCCGATTCTTGATCAGTACCTGAACAATATCAGATCGAAATTTTCCGGAGATTTAAAGATCATGACCAGTACCGGAAGCCTGGCAGAACTAAGTGCATTCACGGCAAAAGATAGTTTACTGAGCGGTCCTGCCGGAGGCATGGTTGCAGCGGCCAATCTGGCTGCCATGCGGGGTATTGAGAAAGCCCTCACCTTCGATATGGGCGGAACCAGTACCGATGTAGCAAGAATTGACGGACAACCGGAGCTAAAATATATTACAGAAATTGACGGGATCGAATTCCATAATCCTACACTTGCCATTGAAACAGTAGCTGCTGGCGGTGGATCGGTATGCTGGTTCGACGGATTCACTTTGCAAGTAGGTCCGGATAGTGCAGGAGCTTCCCCGGGACCTGCATGTTACGGAGCAGGCGGTCCGCTTACAATCACAGATGTAAATCTGCTGCTCGGAAAGCTGGACGCCTCTCGGTTCGGAATACCCATTCGCACCGACGATGCTGAAAAAGCATTACAAAAGTTAAAAAACGAAATCGAGTCCAACAGTGGCAATACCCTTAGTGATCTGGAAATTCTGACCGGACTTGAACGTATTGCCAATGAGAAAATGGCTGACGCAATCCGCAAGATTTCAGTAGAAAAGGGGGTAAATCCAGGCGATTATGCATTAATTACGTTTGGAGGGGCAGGCGGTCTGCATTGTTGCCAGCTGGCGGATCTGCTGGATATCAGAAATGTGATCATTCCTTATGATGCCGGTCTGTTCAGTGCTGCAGGAATAGGAGAATCATTGATCAGCACCATTGTTTCAAAACAGATTTTGCAACCGTTTACGGAGGTAACGGAACAAATTGAACAATGGAATGATGAGCTGATCAGACAAGGAATCCACATACTGGCAGAACAACAGGTTACAGCATATGAAACAGTATTTGTTTCTCTGTTTCTTCGTTTTGCCGGCCAGGAAAATACAATCCGTGTAGACTGGCTGGGAGAAAACACCATAGAAGCTTTCCGCAAATTGTATACGGATCAGTTTGGCTATTATCCCGAAAATATGGTTGTCGAGCTGGAAAGTATCAAAATAAAGGTTTGTGAAAAAGCGCCTGCATTTGAAATCCAGCATCAGCTTACAAATGGAATTGAAGCTTTCTCGGACCGAGCTGTCAGCTCCTTTGTTTCTTCCAATACGACGGCTGTCCGTATATTCGACTGGGATGTATTGCAAACCGGAGACAAAATCACCGGGCCTTCCATATTGCTTAATGCAACATCGACGGTTTTTGTACCTGCTAACTGGGAGCTGGTAATTCAGGAAAATAATGACGCGTCGGCGTTTAATATTGCATCTGTTCAATCTGCTGAAACGGAAGAAAAAGAAGAAGTAGCACTGGAATTGTTTACCAACAGATTTGAGGCGATAGCTGAAGAGATGGGGGCGCAATTGCAGCGTACTGCTTTCTCTGTAAACGTAAAAGAAAGACTCGATTTCTCATGTGCTTTGCTGGATGCTGATGGCGATCTGCTGGTAAACGCACAGCATATACCTGTGCATTTGGGTAGTATGGGAATTTGTGGCAGGCTTGTCATGGATTATATAGACATAGGTCCGGGTGATGTAATCATTACCAATCATCCAAAATACGGAGGCTCTCATTTACCTGATGTGACATTGATCTCCGGTGTATTTACAGATGCCGGAGCATGTATCGGTTATGTGATCAATCGCGCTCATCATGCTGAAATAGGCGGAAAAACGCCGGGTTCTATGCCGCCTGATGCAACTTGTCTGGCAGAAGAGGGCGTTGTAATCCTTCCGCAGTATTTGGTTAAAGGAGGTGTATTCCAACGGGAAAATCTTGAAAGACTTTTTATCGAAGCAGATTACCCGACAAGAAATTTCCTCTCCAATGAAGCAGATATTGTTGCCGGTTTATCAGCACTCAGGAATGGCAGTGAACAATTACTGAAACTAGCCGGTACCTATGGATTGGATACAGTCAAAAAATACATGCAATTACTAAAAACAAGTGCTGCATTTCAACTTAAAACAAAACTGGAGTCTTTTTCCGGCAAAACATTCAGCGCGAAGGAATATCTGGACGACGATCATTGTATTTCAGTCAAAATTCACATTCAGCCGGATAAGCAAATCTTTGTTTTTACAGAAACTTCCGCTGTTCATCCCCATAACCTGAATGCCAATATTTCCATATTACATAGCGCTATTCTGTATGTACTGAGATTATTGGTCAACAAAAAAATACCATTGAACGATGGCCTGATGAAGCAGGTAGAGATCATACTGCCCGACAATAGCTTTCTGCATCCGCAATTTTCGGATGACCCGCTATTATGTCCTGCTGTAGTGGGAGGCAATACGGAAGTGAGCCAGCGGCTGGTTGATACCTTACTCAAAGCCTTCGGATTGGCCGCATGCAGCCAGGGAACGATGAATAACTTTCTTTTCGGAAATCAAAACTTCGGATACTATGAGACCATCGGAGGTGGAACCGGAGCGGGAGCAGATTTCCATGGCCGGTCTGCCGTTCACCAGCATATGACCAACACCCGCATCACCGACCCGGAACAGCTGGAAAGAAAGTATCCGGTACGTTTGCTTGAATTTGGAATCAGGAAAGGATCAGGCGGAGATGGGAAATTCAGAGGAGGTGACGGGATCAGCAGGAAGATACAGTTTTTAGAAAAATTGCAGGTCACGCTTCTGGGCCAGCACCGTAAACACGAGCCATATGGAATGGAAGGAGGAGGCAACGGAAAATGTGGTACGCATACGCTAATCAGCAAAGGAGAAGCTGCTCAGCTACCCGGTATATGCAGTTTCGAAGCAGAAGCCAACGATATTTTAGTGATAGAAACACCCGGCGGCGGTGGATATGGTCGTGAGAGTTAAGGTTACAGCGAATTGAGGAGGTTACACAGACAGACACAGAGTTGAACAAGAGATACACTGAGATTTTTATTAATATAACTGAGGAGATTACACAGAGAACCACAGAGTTAAATAAGAGACACACAGAGATTTTTTTAATTAAATCTCTGTGAACCTACATATTACCTCTGTGAAACTCTGTGTCCCAAAACCTAAACCCAAGCCAAACCAACCCCCATGCCTAAATCATCTTCCAAAACCCTTCTCGGCGCAGCGTTCCTGATGGCTACTTCGGCTGTTGGGCCCGGATTTCTGACGCAAACCACCGTATTCACACAGCAGCTCACTACTAGTTTCGGATTCATTATTTTGATTTCGGTGATCATTGACCTTTGTGTGCAATACAACATCTGGCAGATTGTGACAGTATCTGGCAAACGCGCGCAGGATCTGGCTAATGGCTTACTGCCGGGTCTGGGTTATCTGCTCGCATTCCTGATCGTTATCGGCGGACTGGCTTTTAATATTGGCAATGTGGCGGGAGCAGGTTTGGGTATAGAAGCGATGACAGGCGTACCCGTTCATATTGGCGCTTTGGGCAGTGCTGCAATGGCAATCGGAATATTTCTGTTCAAAGAAGCAGGAAAAGCGATGGATAGTTTTTCCAAAATCCTCGGTCTGCTGATGATCATCCTGATACTATACGTGGCTTTCACATCGCATCCTCCACTGTTGTCGGCGGTTCACCATACTTTCATTCCTGAACAATTTGATGCCATCGCAACCCTGACACTCGTGGGAGGTACAGTGGGTGGTTATATATCATTTGCCGGCGCTCATCGTCTTCTGGATTCCGGCGTAACCGGAGAAGCAGCATTACCGGCAGTGAACAAAAGTGCCTCAACAGGAATACTGGTCACAGCAACCATTCGCTACTTGCTATTTCTGGCAACGCTTGGTGTAGTAATGTCAGGAGTTGCTATAAATCCCGATAATCCCACAGCCTCCGTTTTTGAGAGTGCAGCGGGCAGTATAGGCCGACAAATGTTCGGATTGATGATCTGGTGTGCAGCAATTACTTCGGTGGTTGGAGCTGCATATACTTCAGTGTCATTTGTGAGGTCGTTCCATCCGGTTCTTGAAAAATACCACACCTATCTTACAATTGCTTTCATACTGGTTTCAACCCTCGTTTTCTTATTTGTCGGAAAGCCTGTAAGTATACTCATCTTCGTCGGCACACTTAATGGTTTTGTACTCCCGATCGCGCTTTCTATACTTCTTGTTGTAAGTAGAAAATCAAGATTGATGGGAAATTACAAACACTCAGTATTACTGCAAGTTGCCGGCTGGGCTGTGGTACTTATATTAATAGCTATGGGCATTAATCTCTTTTAAACTAACCCCTTTACAATGTTTAAGAACTTAAAAATCTGTTTATTTTTATTTGTTTCTACTTCTTCATTTGCTCAGAATAAGAAATCGCTTACGATCAGCATTGATGTAAATAATAAGGCTCAGAAAATCGACAACTTCGGGGCAGCAGGAGCATGGTTTTCGGAGGGAATCGGTAAAGACTGGCCGACACACAACCGGGAGCAAATGGCAGAGTGGCTATTCAGCAAGGAGCTGGATCCAAAAGGAAATCCTAAAGGTATAGGATTATCGGCCTGGCGTTTCAATATCGGTGGTGGTACCGCCGAGCAAGGCGATAGCAGTGGTATTTCCGATTTCCGGAAACGGGTTGAAAGCTTTCTGAATCCTGACGGTAGGTATGACTGGACCAAACAATCTGGTTATTTATGGTTTACCAAAAAGGCAAAAGCTTATGGCGTCGAAAACCTGATTGCATTTTCCAATACCCCTCCCGTTCAGTTTACTAAAAACGGATTGGGCTATAAAACGGATAAAGATTATGTATCTAATCTTCGTCCCGATAAATATGCCGCTTATGCAGGATTTCTGGCAACGGTATTGAAACACTTCGATGAAGAAGGGCTTCATTTCAAGTACATTAGCCCGATCAATGAACCCCAATGGGACTGGTCGCATCCTGTAGGAGCACCTGCCAAACAGGAAGGGTCTCCATGGCGCAATGAAGAAATGGCACAGGTTGTTACCAAGCTCGACAGTGCCTTGACGGCCATCAATTCTAAATCCAAAATCCTGATATCAGAGGCTGCGCAGCTGGATTATATGTATGGAAAAACAGGTGGAGCATCAAAACAAATACAGGCCTTCTTTGGAAAAAACAGCCCAACTTATTTGGGTAATCTCAAAAACCTTCCTCCGATTATGGCCGGTCACAGTTACTTCACCGACAAAGGGGATAGCGCCCGTATTGCGGTCCGTCAACATGTGGCGGATACCACTTCCAGATACGGCGTTACATTCTGGCAAAGCGAATATTCCATGCTTGCTGATGGTTACAAAGAAGGTAAAAAAGACAAAATCCCTGCGATTGATTGCGCACTTTTCCTGTCTAAGGTGATCCACGATGATTTGGTGTATGGCAATGCTGCAGCGTGGCAGCTCTGGAATAGCTGGGAGCCTGGCAGCGCAGAGTTTGATACCCGTTACTATGTAATCGCGCTCAATCCGGCCAACAAAGAATACACCGATGGCACCGTAACAGCCACAAAGAACCTATGGGCTCTGGGCCACTACAGCCGGTTTGTTCGTCCGGGTATGCACAGGCTGAATATCGATAGAAATGACAGTTTAAAACCTGTTGACATTGCGCAGGATGTGATGCTGACAGCTTATAACGGCGAAAAGGAAATTGTACTTGTAGCGATTAACTATACATCGGACGCAAGGGAACTGAAACCTGAAATCAGCCATTCTAAAGTTGGTAAAGAATACGATTCTTACCTGACCACCGCAGACAAAAATGTAAATATGTTATATACAAAAGGGCAGAATGTGGCAAAAGGAATTCAGATTCCGGCTCGTTCTATGACGACCATCGTATTACACAAAAATTAATTAAACTGAATTTCAACATTTAACCTATATGTTTTCAACTGAAACCTATATCCAGAGACGCAGGCTATTAAAACAAAAAGCAGGCAGCGGCGTGCTGCTTTTCCTGGGCAATGATGAATCCGGTATGAACTACCGCGACAATGTGTATCCTTTCAGACAGGATAGCACTTTCCTGTATTATTTCGGACTGGATGTAGCCGGACTGACGGCAGTCATTGATATCGACAACGATCAGGAGATTATTTTCGGTGACGAACTGACCATTGATGATATCGTGTGGACAGGTCCAAAGGAGCCTCTGGCAGAGAAAGCGGCCAAAGTTGGAATCAGCCAGGTAAAACCTTCGGCAGCTACAGGTGGGTATCTAAAATCCAAATCTGTGCAGGTTCATTTCCTCCCCCCCTATCGCGGAGAACATTATCTGAAATTACAGGAATGGCTTGGAGTTGTGCCAGCAGCTGCGAGTGAAAAAGCTTCTGTGACTTTTATCAAGGCGGTTGTAGCAATGCGCTCGTACAAATCGGAGGAAGAAATTGCTGAAATTGAAAAGGCAGTGAATACCTCCGTGGATATGCATCTGGAATTCATGCGTATCACCCAACCAGGCCTGACTGAAAAACAAGTTGCCGGACAGCTACAAAGCATCGCTATCGGCCAAGGCGGAGATATATCCTATCCTATTATCCTGACGGTGAACGGAGAAATTTTGCACACGCATACGCGTGACCTTGCCATGTTCGACGGACAATTGTCGTTGTGCGATGCCGGCGCCGAAACAGCATTGCGCTATTGCGGAGACCTGACGAGAACCATCCCAACAGGCAAAACGTTTACGACACTTCAGAAAGAGATGTACGAAATTGTACTGAATGCTGAAGAATCGGCGATAGCTGCTGCTAAACCAGGAGTTCTGTTCAAAGATCTGCATACACTGGCATCTACCAAATTATTGGAAGGACTAAAAGCTGTGGGTATTATTAAGGGAGATCCGGCAGAAGCGGTAGCCCACGATGTACATACACTTTTCTTCCAATGCGGACTCGGACATATGATGGGTATGGACGTACATGATATGGAGAATCTGGGAGAACAATATGTGGGTTATACCGATGAGCTGAAAAAAGGAACCACATTCGGATGGAAATCACTTCGTTTGGGTCGCGCCTTAGAACCTGGTTTTGTAGTTACCGTAGAACCCGGATTGTACTTTATCCCTACGCTGATTGACCGCTGGAAAGCGGAGAATAAACTTGCTCAGTTTATCGACTACAACAAACTGGAATCATTCCGTGATTTTACGGGCATCAGGATCGAAGATGATATCGTCATCACAGAAACCGGCCACAGGATTCTGGGCAAACATCTGCCAAAATCAGTGGCTGAAATTGAGGCGCTGAGGTAATGAGCTAAAAAGAACCCCAAACAGAAGCATAGACTTACATATCCCACATACAATCCAACCAATGAAAGAATACAAAGTAGAGTCACTGATTTTCTATTCCAAATTAACGCTCGATTCGGAGCACATTGCAAAGAAATCGAAGGAAGAAATACAGATCAAGCTGGATGAATACGCAGCAGCAGGCTACAGGCTTGTTTCAACCGATTCGACCAATTTTGGTGCTGCGATTTACTTTCACTTGTATTTTGAGAAGGATATTTAGGTAATCAAACTGAATACCTAAAACAAAAAAATGGCAACGAGAGATAAAACCCCGGTTGCCATTTTTCTTTTGTTGAACAAAATCATTTATCTGCTTACACCCGTTGCCGTGCGTGGCTTCGGAAGTTCTTTTCTTGGAATTTTCTGATCCATCTGTGCAGTATTGTAAACAAACGCTGCTACTACTGTCGCCATCTGTTTCAGGTCATCCATAACGAGTCTTTCGTAAGTATCCACGTTGGTATGGTGTGTACGGGTATTGTACTCTATACCATCCTGAATAAACTGGAAACCAGGTAATCCTACTGCATCAAAGCTCTGGTGATCGGTACCTCCGGTATTGCGCGAAGTAACAGTCGGGTTGTCAATAATATCTTTGAACTCTCCAAGCCACTTTTCGAAAACAGCGCGAGGCCCTTCATTGCCCTGAAGATAAATCCCGCGGATTCGACCTGTACCGTTATCAATATTGTAATAAGCCGACAACTTTTCGTGAGCCGGTAGCAATTTCATCGTTTGCGGGTCGCCAAACGTATTTTTCACATAATTACGTGAGCCATGCAAACCTTGCTCTTCGCCAGACCATAGCGCAATGCGGATGGTTCTTTTTGGTTTAAGACCTGATGCCTGAAGAATACGTACTGCTTCCATCATGACGGTACAGCCAGCCGCATTGTCCGTAGCGCCGGTAGCACTATGCCATGAATCGAGATGACCACCCAGCATTACGATTTCATCTTTTAATTTCGGATCTGATCCCGGAATTTCAGCAATCACATTTCCCGTTTTCAGGTTTTTATCGTAAAAAGTGGTTTTTGATTCCGCCTCAATCGTCACAGGAATACCACTTTCTGCCAGGCGGGCAATCAGTCCTGCATGTTCAGGTGCGATTTCAAAAGCGGGACCGGCAATGGGTGAATCACCTTTGTACGATGCACCGTTACTGGTAAAGAAGGTTCCGTGCTTGCCCGTACGACCAGCCAGTTCCAGTTTGATTCCCTGCGTTTTCAAAGTGCTATCCACCTTGCTTCTGAACGAACGCATTTTCAGCAACCGCTCCATTTGCTCCGGATTGAAACTACTTTGCCCAAAAGGTTGAGAATTGGTCATTTTTTCAAGATCCTCCGCCGTGTAACGGGTTGCATCAGGTCTAAACGTAGGATCGGTATCGGCCGTACTTCTGGTCAAAACCACCTTGCCTTTCAAGTTGCCGCCTGCGTACTTTTTCAGGTCATCCTCATTCTGGATATCGACCACCACTACCTCACCTGTAAGCGCACCGTTTGTACCAGCCGTCCACGCTTTCGGAATGCCAATAAAGGGCATGTAGTAGGGTTTGGTCATGGCCAGGTAACTTTTCTCCACCTGCCATCCCTTTCCGAATTCGCCCCATTCCTGAAGACTTGCATTTTTCAGCCCCCAGTCTTTTAGCTGTTTGACAGACCATTCCGCAGCACGCTGGAAACCGGGAGAATTAGTAAGCCTTGGGCCTGTTACATCCGTGAGCTGGTGGGCAATTTCTTTTACTTTTGAGTTTTCAAGTCCTTCTTTTTTAATTTTAGCAAGAGCAGCCTGATCGACATCCTGCGCCAATAATAAGGAGGGATAAAGGAAGAGTAAAGCGTAACAAAGTCTTTTCATACAATACTATAGTTGTTGAAATAATTAATATCTCAAATGTAACTATTTTTCACTTCCAACTTCTATCAAACACAACTATCAGACAATGTAAGATTTACCAAATAAAATTCCGGATAAATAGAATAAAACAATTTTTAGACAAAATTAAATTTTTCAGCAATTCCATTCTCCCTGAGCTCCTTCGTTGCGCCAATCAGCTTAACGGCATGAATTTTTACGATTTATAGAAGAAATAACAGCGGTTTTGATATTTTGCATTATGAACTCATCAGAGCAAAAAGATTACGAACATACCACTCCGTCGGAAGACCAGATCGAGGAAACCATACAGATGATTTCTCGCAAATTACAGCACCCGACTACCAGTAATAAGGATAACCTCGGCATGAAAAACGGTTATCGGGAGGCGATCAAGATTCTCACAGGAAATGTAAAGAGCTATGAAAAGATTGACCTGATGCTGGAAGCCGGGCAATCGCTCTCCATTGCAAAAATGGCGGTTGACTATCTCAACGGAGAATGCAGCCAAAAGGCATTGTTAGCAGTAGAACCCACACGCTGATTTGCTTTACTGACTGAAGCAGCGAAAGTTATACATCCACCTTTAACATCACCTGAACAACTATGGGAAAAGGAAAAGACCTGTTTGGACACTACAATGACCTGGGAAAAGAAAAAGGTCCCGGAAGCGAAGAGTACAACTATGCCGGCGTGTTGTTTCAGGCATTGTTGATTTTGGGAGAACGAAAAACTTTTGAATTGCTGGAAGAAGCAGAGGCTTCCGGAAAGAAACTGCAGCTCGAATATACATCGGTAGCAGCCGGCGATCCACCCGTACCTGAAGGTGTGACCCTGGTATAATATTCCATATCGTACAATATTGAAAAGCCCCGAAGCCGTCCTTGATGACAGATCCGGGGCTTTCGTGTTTCCGGGCATGCTTTCGCTGCTACTGTAAGTGCTTATTATTGACCTTCACATTCTTCACCTTAAAACCCTGCACGACCTCTTTATCGAACGCATCATTTTTGGCTGTAATGTCCAGGTTTTCAAAGTTAAATTTCGACAACCGGTCGTACTCACCAGGCTTTACGTCAAAAAATACATCACATGTAAGTTTGATGTTCTTTAGCGTAATATTATCGCTATAAGAAAGGGGTGCATCCTTTCTGCCTTTCAGATCGAAAAACTGAGTCCATGGTTTCACGTAAATGAGACTTTGTGCATAACCATCTACGTTTTCAACACTGATATATTCATATTTCTGAGGTGTATCCGGGCGCATTTTAAGCCACAGAACCCGTACTGCATTGGTAATATGGCAGTCGCGCATCACCACGTTCTTGTTATGAATGGCCTCGCTGCCGCTGGTGAGGGCAGCATGGCAAAATCCGAATTCCGAATCTTCAATGATAATATTGGAATTACCTCCGTTACCCGGATCTTTATCGGCATAAGGTCCTTTCCCGCCTTTCAGCGCAATCGCATCGTCATTGACCGCCAGGTAGCAACCCTTAATCAGTACATTGTTACATACGTCCAGGTCTATCGCATCCGTACTGGGTGCTTTGATCGGTTCATGTGGGGCAGTGATGCGTACATTCAGGATTTTGATATTGTTACACTGATAGTAATGGCTGGTCCAGAAACCGGAGTTCTGCAGCCGCACATCCTGTACCTGTACATCGTCGCTTTTCCAGATAAATACCAGTCGCGGTCGTGACACTTCCAGGTTGGTACATTTCGGATTTTCTTTTCTACGCTGCCAGAACGCCTTCCAGTAATTCAATCCGTTTCCGTCAATCGTCCCAGTGCCCGAGATAGAAAACTTATTCACGCCATACGCATTCACCAAAGCAGGGAAATAATCCAGATTTTGCCCTTCCATGCGTGAAGGCATGATCGGGTAATCGGCGATGTTATCCGAGCCCTTCAGCACCGCACCTTCCGAAACATACAGATGTGTATTCGGTTTAAAGAACAAGGCTCCGCTCAGAAAAGTACCCTTCGGCACCACGATCACCCCGCCCCCACGCGCATGCGCCTGATCAATCACTTTCTGGATCGCGGCGGTCTGCACCACATTGCTATCACCGGAAACACCATGTTTTGTAATATCAAACTGCTCTCCCAGATCGGCCAGTTTGAGCTTTGTAGAATCCAAAAACCAGGCCGGAATTTTGGTTCCATCAGGAAAGTTGGTGGATTTTTTGCTTTGGGAGAATGATGTGAACGTGATGAAGAGTGATATAATGGGCAATAGGAATCTGGACATGAGATATGAAAGTTATTGGTAATCTGGTGCTTATATTTCTGTCTGCAGCTTATCTGAATTACATTACTAGTGCTACAAATAACAGAACTACTGAAAAGAAGAAGGAGCAGGAAACTACTGTTAAAAAAGACAGATTGTATACTTACAGGCAAGCAAAATTGAGATGAAACACCGTTATTCGTAGTTTGCAAAACTGCCAATCAGAATAATTTAAAGTCTGTGGCGGTAGGCCTGGTTTTATCTTTCTAAAACCCTATTTTACAGTATGTTTTCAACAATCCATTTTACTCTGAATTACTTTCGCAGATGGTAAGATATTTCTTGTGACCAGTGTGAAAACTAAGCACAACTGTGAAAGTAACAATGCTCCCCAGACGTAATTTAAAGGCTACGCCCAACGAAGGAGTAACGATTAATGTTATCTAAACATACTTGGCATCTAAGACTTCTAATTTTTGGATTCTATCGATTCGAAATGTTCTTGTCTCTTTTCTTAAATAGCAATATCCAGTTAAATACTGTATCTGATTACCATCATCCTCGATTGTAATTACTTCAAATTCATCCAAGGTTCGAATGGTGAGAATCTCGTGGTGATTTTTATATTCTAATCTAATAAAGTTCTTATTAGTCTTTGCCCGCGATATGGAGCTTATCATATTTTCTTTCCGCTGTGAAGATGTTATAACCACTCCGTCCGCAAAACTAAATTCAGGATGGCGCTCTAAAAAGTAGGTATTCATATTAGTCGCGTATTGTTCATTCTTTTCAATTTTTGACTCCCTAATACGATTTGAAATAAAATCATAGTACTCCAAATAATAAAATCCACTTCGATAGTATATGTTCTTAGGCTTTATAACGCGTGTAGATCCACTTTCCTTTGTAACAGGGAGATAGAGCCCATCCAAAATATCAAATTGTAAATTTTCTATCGTGGACGGATTTATTACTGGTAATAGTTGTAATGCGTCTACGGAAATGAATTTCTCATGAAATTTACCGGATTCAGAATTAAACCACTTACATTTTGCAACCCAACTTGATACATAACGTTTTTGCTTTCCAGATCTCGCATCATATAATGCGTCTTTATGATCATACCTTCGTATTTCTGTTATTTGCATAACTGGACTTAGATATGTGAGCAGACCTTCAATGCTAATCTTTTTACTATCCAGATTATCACTTTCCGTTCGTAGATAACTTTTTCTTTTTTTAAGTTCAAAGTGCAAAGTGCTTATTACCGCCTGTCGCCCCACAAATAGGCCATTGAGTATTTTAAGGTCGCTACTACTTTTTTCCTCGATAAAGTTTTTACACTCTTCTTTTTTTATTACTTTAAGCAAATTAGAAGATAACCATATCTCTTCTAACTGATCTTTGTTAGAGTAGTATAGACATTTAAGCTGCAATTCATCTTGCTTGACACCGGTATGCTCATCATGCGTAGTTTTCCAGGTCTTTTGTATTTCGATCACAACCATTAAAGGTGAGATGTGAGTAGTATCACCACTAATGATAATACTACTATCCGAATTGGTGTAAGGATGTGTCTGTAAAGCTACTATTGAGCCAATAGTGATATCTGTAGCATCGCTGTTTTGTATACCGCTGGTATTAGTCATTTTATTCTGATAGATGAGTTACATATCAAATATAATCCAAAAAATAATATATTTGTAATTGGTCTTGCAAATCATGAAGAAGGCAACAACTAGTTTGGACTATAAAGCGATTTGCTTAAGAAGTAGAAAGCTACTGGCAATTGCCAATTGTGGTAGATTGATCAGGCAACAAATTCCGATTACAGTTACACTCTGAACGGTTAAGGAACACCCGAGCAGCGTTTACCACGAAAGTGAGTATTGCGTTGAGCACGGATTGATTTATCCCTGTTAAAGGAATATAACCTGTGAGGAATATTGTAAAGGTAGCAAAGATAACGAAAGATAAGAGATGTGTCATTGATTTAGATGATTTGTTTCTGGTTGATTTCAGCTTTGTTACAGAATTCAAAATATGTGTGACTCAAGAACTTGGGTAATGGTCTAACTCCTTTGGAGCGTATGTTGTCGTAAACTCTGTTACACCGTGATTGCAAGACCTTATTTTCTAAAAAAGGGCGCTGAAATTCCTTGGCTAAAGGCGCGTGGTTATCTCCACCTTACCCCACAACTCGATGTGGTTGCTAATCGCCATGTGCTAGTTGGAAAAGTTATGAACCCTAGGTTTGTGGCTAAGTATGCATTTTTCCCTTTAATCCATTCAGTTATAAAGGAAAGGCGATTTAAGAAAATTAATGATTTAGCTGGACGCTATCACTCTTATCGCACACCGGAAGGCCAGCATAAACGAAGTGAGAAAGTTAGGCCTTTGCATTATGCTTCGCATTTCGACTCTTTAATTTTTGGTTATTATGCGGATAGCTTGCAGGCATTATATGAAAGTCGCTTACAAAATGATCTAAGTTTATCTAAATGCATAATCGCTTACAGACGGATAAAATCTGAAACTAGCAATACAAACAAAAGTACCATACACTTTGCTGGAGAGGTTTTCGACCACATCAAACAAGCAGGGGCCGAATCGTGTGTTGTTTTAATGTTTGATATAAAGAGTTATTTCAGTTCGATCGATCACGAGTTGTTGAAAAAGAAATGGGCGACTTTAATAGGCGTTTCTCAGCTTCCATCTGATCATTATAATGTTTTTACAGCTTCTACGCGTTTCTCGTATATTTTATTAGATGATCTCCGTTTAAAGGGTCGAGTAAACGGTCAAAGAAAAGGTTTCGATGAGAAGAGGCTTAGTGAAATTCGTAATAACAATGGTGTTTTTGCTTTTTACGAGTCACCAAAGGAATTTCGAGATCACATAAAGTCTGGAAAATTAAAGATTCACAAGTACCCATTTCGGAATAAGCAAGGCAAACCAGTTGGTATCCCACAAGGTCTGCCAATAAGTGCTACTTTAGCAAATCTGTATCTTCTGGATTTTGATTTAAAATTGAAAGAAAAGGTTGTTAGTGAATTATCTGGTTTTTACAGGAGGTATTCGGATGATATAGTTGTTGTTTGTAAACCTGCTGATGCAGAATTTTTAGAACAATTCATTTTGGATGCAATCAAAGAAAGTAAAGTTGAAATTAGCCCAGAAAAAACTGACAGATTCATGTTTCGTTATATGCCTGACATACAAGGAACTAACAAATTAACTTCAATTAAACTTGATAAGGATAGATCTAGACTGAATTATCCAATAAGTTATTTAGGATTTGAGTTTTATGGCGATAAGACATTAGTGAAGTCAGCGAACCTTGCCAGATTTTACCGCAGAATGATATTCTCTGTTAAAAGGAAAGCGAGAAGAGCGAAGAATGCAATGACTGAAAATCCTAATGAGCATTTTATTTTATACAGAAGCCAGTTAAAAAAATTGTACTCGCAGGTATCTTTAAAAAAGACGAAAGTCCAACGGAATAAAAAATTCTTAATTAAAAGTCAGTTGGGAAATCATCGGATAAAGATTAAACGATCAGAAAAAAGCTTACGCAGTAATTATATTTCTTATATTAAGAAGGCAAGCTTAATTTTAGATGAACCAAGTCTCATTCGACAAGTTAGAGGGTACAAACGGGTTTTTAATCAGGCTGTTCAAAAATATAGCAGAATCGCAAAATAAACAAGTTAACTTTTTTGATCTGTACTTACTTGCAGCTAAGTGTAATTTTAACCCCACTACAAAAAAAGACACTTACAATTAACTTGTAAGTGTCTGATAATCAGTGTCGGGATGACAGGATTTGAACCTGCGACCTCTTGCACCCCATGCAAGCACGCTACCGAGCTGCGCCACATCCCGTGTTAACTAATTATATTCCATGCACCCCATGCAAGCACGCTACCGGACTAGGTGTCCCCGACTAGGCGCCCCCAGCTGCGCCACATCCCGTGGTATTTTGAAGGAGCAGAAACGATAAGAAGATGCTTCCTCTCTTCCGGGCTGCAAATCTAATGATCTTTTGGAAAAATGACTATTTGTGCGAAAGATTTTCCTGACACAAATTTGGCTACAAAATAGGGTTCAAGTAAAAACGGGAATTGCTCTGTATAAAGCAACTCCCGTTTTTGATATTTACTGTATTTCTGATCTGGTTTCTGCTTAGCGTTCAGCCTGGCTGCGCCATGCAGACCGCGTCGCCTAGACGGGGTCGCCTAGACCGGGTCGCGCAGACCGGGTCGCTCATAAAACTCTGCGTTTAGACAATAAACCGCATCAGATACTCTCGTTTCTCCAATTAGGATTAATCACTTCCTGCTTTCCTTTACGGAACCACTTGTCTCTGATCCGCTCGTTGACGTAGTACATACACGGCACAAGCAGCAATGTCAGTACCGTTGAGAAAGTAAGACCCATGATGATAGTCCAGGCGAGGATGTTCCAGAATACGGAACTGGCTCCGCCGGTAACAAAATTCGGCTCAAAATACCTGAACAGTCCTACAAAGTCAAGCGTCAGACCGAATGCCAGTGGTATCAGTCCCAATACAGCTGCCGATGCGGTAAGTAACACCGGAGTCAGACGTATCGCTCCGCCTTCAATGATGGCGTCACGCAAGGGATAACCACGCTCACGAAGCTCGTCAATAAATTCGATGAGCAGAATCCCGTTCTTCACAACGATACCAGCCAGGGCAATAATACCAACACCGGACATGATCACGGAGAAGGTTTTGTCAAAAATCACAAAGCCCAGCAATACCCCGATCAGCGACAGTACAATGGTAAAGAATATAATAAGCGGTTTTACAACGGAGTTGAACTGTGTCGCCAGGATCAGATAGATCAGCAAAATGGCTGCTCCGAATGCACCGGTAAGGAAGTTCATAGATTCCGCCTGGTCTTCCTGCTCTCCACCCATTTTAACAGTGTAGCCACTTGGCACTTTCACATCAGTTAGCAAAGTCTGTATCTGGGCAACAATTTCGTTGGCATTGTAGCCAGGCAAGACATCTGAGCTCAAAATGACGATCCGCTGCTGGTCTTTCCGGTTAATCTGACTGAACGTAGATGTATAGGAGATATTAGCTACTGACGTAATCGGTACCTGGCGCAACGCTCCGCCGGAGTTCATATCGCGGTACACAATATTCAAACTCAATAGTTGTTCGATCTGCTGACGGTCATCTTTTTTCAAACGGACCATGATCGGATACTCATCTTTCACGTCACGGAACTTTGACACTTCCAAACCAAACAGGGCTGTCCGGATGGCGAGTGCGATCTGTGAAGAACTAATCCCTTCACGCTGCGCTTTCTCACGGTCAATATCAATCGTGATTTCCGGCTTATTGGTTACCAAATCTGATTTCAGCTGATCAATACCTTGTATACCCGACTGCTGTACTTTCTGCAGAAGATCTTTTTCAAGTGTCTGCAAAGTCTCAAATTCGTCACCCGAAATTTCTATCGAAATCGGTTTTCCCGTTGGCGGACCTGTGCTCTCACGTTCAACGGAAATTTCCGTTCCCGGTATGCCGCTCACAGCATTCCGTACTTTGGTAAGCAGTTCCTGGGTAGAGCGCCCGTCACGGTCCTCACTCTTCACAAAAGCAACTGTCACTTTTGATTTGTGAGGTGTAGCAGAACGGTCAGGGTTATTAGGATCACCCGCGTTTTTACCCACATTGGCAATCACGGAGTTCACGATATTCATCGCTTTTTCATTTTTCAATACCGTAAAAACCCTTTTTTCAATGATTCTCGTTACTGAATCTGTTGTAAGCGCATCGGTGCCTGCAGGCAGTTTATTGTACACATAAATGTAATCGGGATCTCCGCTTGGGAAGAAAGTAACTTCCGGCTTGGCAATACCCACAATCACAAAAGTGGCAAACAAGAGCACTACCATCGATATGATCGCCGCCACGGGTCTGTAACCCTTAATCAGCCAGGTAATCAACCCTTTATAGTTGCGCTTAAGTGCAGGCAACAATCTATCCTGGAAAGGAACCAATATTTTGGGTGTAAGGATATAATGGTTGAACACGTACAGAGCAAGCAGGATAACGAAGAAGTTACCGACGCCACGATCTATAAAATAACCGATCACCGCCAGTACTCCCAAGATAATGAGAGGCCGCATGATGGCTTTAATACTGGTGTCGTGTTTCTCCTTTTCATCCTCATGACGTCCCATGAACGATACCGCAAAAACCGGATTGATCACATAAGCCACGAAAAGAGACGACATCAGAGTCAGGATCAGCGTAAGCGGCAGGAACTTCATAAAGTCCCCTACGATACCCGGCCAGAATAACAACGGGAAAAACGGTGCAATGGTCGTAAGCGTACCGGACAGTACCGGCACAAACACCTCTCCTGCCGCTGCTTTCACAGCTTGCTGGATTGTCCAGTCTTTGTGATTGTTAAATAGCCTGTGGGTGTTTTCAATGACCACAATGGCATCATCCACCACGAGACCAATTCCGAGCAGGAAGGCAAAAAGCACGATTGTATTCAAGGTAAATGCCGTTCCGATCGCAGGACCTAATACCGGCATAAGCATAAAGGCCACCAAGGCAGAAAGGGGCACCGATAGTCCGATGAAAATAGCATCACGGATACCCATGAAGAACATCAGAACCAATACCACAAAGATGAAACCGATGATAACGGTATTGATCAACTCGTGCAGATCCGCACGGGTACGCTCCGACTGATCGGCTGTGATCCGAATATCCAGTCCGGATGGCAATTCGGTTTCTTTCATTTTATCAATAATCACCTCAATATCGTCGGCAGCCTTCACCAGGTTGGCACCGGCTCTTTTGATCACATTGAGTGTGATAACGGACTTGTCATCCAAACGGGCAAAGTCGAGTTGTTCCTCAAAGCTGTCTACAACTTCCGCCACATCACCAAGCCTTACGACGGCTCCCGTAGACGTACGGATACGCAGATTTGACAATTGCGTCATGTCCAGAAACTCTCCTTTTACACGAAGTGTACGACGCACCTGACCCACTTTTAGATCACCGCCGGAAACGTTGATGTTTTCACTTTGAACGGCTGTCTGAATGTCATAAAAAGTAAGTCCGGTTGACTGCATACGTGGCAAATCCAGGTTGATCTGAATTTCGCGGTTCAACGCTCCCACAATATCGACACGGCTGATCTCCGGCATGGCTTCAATCGCATCCTGTAAATCTTCCGCATATTCCTTCAATTGCTTCAGCGAGTAATTACCTGCCAGGTTGATGTTCATGATCGGGAATTCCGAAAAGTTTACATCCTGAGCTGTTGGCCCTGAATCCAGTTCCTGCGGCAAATCCTGCTTGGCTTTATCAATGGCATCACGTACCCTTTGCAAGGCATCCGAGACCTCCACATCCGGCGTAAATTCTACCAGAATTACTGATACATCCTGTAATGCATTGGATTTGATATGCTTGACACCATTGATCGATTTTAACTGCTTTTCAATGGGTTTATTAATCGTATTCTCCACATCCGCAGGAGCCGTACCAAAATACACCGTATTGATATAGATCTGCGGTATTTTGATATCCGGAAACTGCTCCTTGGGCAGGTTGTTGTATACCACAAAGCCTGTCAACGTGATGATAAACGTAAAGATGTAAATCGTCGTCCGATTCTCTACGCACCAGTTGGTAAAACTGAGGGTTTTATGATCTTCAAATTTCATGAGTATACTGAAAGTTAAATGTTTGAATGTGCAGAGAGCTGTGGGCTGAGGTGGTCCCCTGCCCTGTGCCCCAAGCCCTATACGTTAATACGAGATCGTCTGACCATCAGAAACTTCCTGATATCCGGTAGTAATGATTTGGTCTCCTTCTTGTAAGCCTTCCGTAATTTCTATTTTCCCGTTGTAGATCAAACCTGTTTTAACCAGCTTCGATTTGGCCACTTTTTTACCACCTTCTTCCACAGCCACGTATACCACTTGTCCTTTTTCAGTACCTTGAATGATATTCTGATCCACAATAAGCGCATCCTTTTTGGTTGCATCGTTGATCTGCACTTTGGCAACCATATTTGGTTTCAAAGCAGGATTGGAAGGAAGATTGGCTTCAATGGTAAAGGTGCGGCTGAGCGGATCAACCGTAGTACTCACGAAAGAGACCTTTGCCTTATAATCCTTCTGCAGGTCAGGAAAGCCGATCAGAATCTCGTCTCCACGTTTCACACTCGCCGCGTAGGTATCCGATACTTTTGCAACGACTTTCAGATTTCCAAGATTGACAACCCTGAACACCCCAACTCCCGGCGCAGCCGATTCGCCGATTTTGATATTCACCTGATCCACAACACCTGAAATAGGTGATACAATTTTGGATTGAGAAAGTTGTGCATTCAGCGTTGCCAGCTTTCTTTCAAGTCCTTCTTTGTTGTTTTGTGCCTGCAGGAACTGCAGTTCAGTACCTATTTTCTGATCCCAAAGGTTTTTCTGTTTGTTATAAACCGTGTTCGCCAGAGCCAGTGAACTGTTAAGTTCCTCGATCGTTTCACGCAGAATGCTGTCGTCCACTTTCGCCAATACACTTCCGGCCTTCACCTGGTCGCCTTCACGCACATATACCGCAGTCACCGAACCACCCGATTTTGGTGTAACCAAAACACTGTTTTTGGCATCAATAGATCCTTGCAGTTCTACATAATGGCTCAACGTACCTTTTGCAAGCGGCTGAACAGTGACGATCTTAATATTCGTTTCTTGTCTTTTTGTCGTATCCAGTTTGGCGATTTCAGATTCGAGTGCCTTTATCTTCTGATCGTTCTCGCTCTGTTCCGCTTTAAGCTTGGTCAGTTCTTCTCTTTTCCCTTCCAGCCCTTCTTTTTTTTCTCCTGAGCATGCCGCCAGAAAAGCAGCTATTGTGGTGATTAATAGAATATTTCTTTTCATGATATAGATATGTAGTGTCTTTTCTTAATTGTTAAGTGTTAATGGTAAATGATGAATTAATAATTAACCCTTAATAATTAATCATTATAGAGTTCTCCTTTTGCTTTACTCAGATCGACTTTCGCAATCATCAGATCGTACAAAGCCGCGAAGTAATTGGTTTGAGCTTCCTTGAAATCAGATTCTGCATTGATCACTTCAATGTTGGAACCCACTCCCTCTTTGTACTTGATTTTAGACACACGTACAATTTCCTGAGCCAGATCCAGGTTCCGCTTCTGGGTTTCCAGTGTTGCAAAAGCATTTTTGATATTGATTCCCGCCTGGCTTGCTTCAAGGTCAATGGATTGTTTTAATAAAGTCTGACCATTCTTAACCCTGTCTAATGCTATTTTCTTTTGCTCTACCTGATAGCGCTTAGTAAAGCCATCGAAGATCGGAATGTTCAGATTCAGAGCAACGACAGAATTATTGAACCATTTCATAGTAAAAAGATCTGCATAGGTGTTTGCACCGGCATTGTGTCCATACCCTACAGATGCAGAAAGACTAGGCAAATAACCAGCGCGGATATTCCTTATATCCAGGCCTGCCAGCTTTTCCTGTGTATTCAACAGCGAGTATTCTATCCTGTTTTCATAATTAACCGCTGCCTGAGCCGTTTCTGATCTTAGCTGATCCAGATTTACACTGTCAATCGTATCTGAAAGTTTCAGAGGCTGATCCAAAGCCATGCCCATCTGATACTTCAGTAGTGTATAGCTGAGTTCAATGAGGTTCTGCACCTTCTGGCGTTCTGTCAGCAAATTATTCTGTTGTACTTCCAGCCTGTTCACATCTAAAAGTTCGACAAAACCGCTCTCATTCATTGCTTTGGTTTCACGCATCAGGGTATCTATCCGACTGATGTTATAATCCAACACTTTCGCTTTTTCAACAGCGACCTGCACGGAATAATAAGCTTTTGTGACTGCTTCTGCTACGTTTACCTTTGATTGAACCGTACTTTTCTGAGCCAGTTCACGATAGGTAGCTGCTGCCTTCAAACCTATAAAGTAGGAGCCATTAAAGATCAGCTGATTCAATGTAGCAGATACAGATCCCTGCTTCTTTACACCGAATTCAATAGCAACAGGTTCTCCTGTAGCAGGAACGGACGGATCACCAAAACCACCGGGGGGAAGGAAGAAGCGCTGAATGATAATATTGTCCGTAATATTAGCATTGGCACTCAGCTGGGGCAACCCCGCAGCCCTGATCTCCCCAATCCTGGCTTCGGCCGAAACGGCATCCAGCTGTGCATTTTTGATGTTGATATTGTTTTTTATCGCATAATCCACCGCTTCTTCCAGGGTAAAATCGTTGTCCTGAGCCCGCGATGGGACGATACTCAGACAGATCGCCAGCATGAATAAACAGCTGCGTATTAATTGTTCATTTTTCATGGGTGTTAAAATTCGATTACTGATTTTTCTTTAATGGTGTTGTAATAAGCAAATCCTTTTTCTGTCATAATTCCTCTCAGAAAATGGTGTACGAACTGCATCTGTACACGCATCATATGAAATTTATCCGGAGGAAAAATGGTTGGGTCAAAGGCAATTTCAAATTCCTGAATGCGTAAAAGAGAAAGCACATCTACATCAATATCTGCTCTGTAATAACCTTCCGCCATTCCCTGCTGCATATTATCTCTGATACCTTTGATAATAAATTCGTCTTTATGACTTTCGAAAAGAGCCCAGGATTCAGGATAATATTTCTTCAAATCATAAATTAAAGCCGGATTCATATTGGCCATGGCTACTCTCATCTGGTTGGTACCCTCGATCATCTGCTCAATGGGATTCCCGATATCATCGAGTTGTTCCATATCACATTTTTGCGAGCTGAGTTCCTCCTGAATCACTACTTTAAGAATAGCTTCCTTGTCAGAATAATGTTGATAAATGGTTCTTTTTGATATGCCCAGATCTTTGGCAATATCATCCATCGTTACGCTGCGTATCCCGTAACGCCAAAACAGGTTCAATGCTGATTTTACAATTCTCTCTTTCACCTCGCAAAGTTGTAGTTTTCGAATGATAAAAACTATGGAAACTTTCAAAATATTTTAAGTTTTCTGAAATGGCGATGTGATTCCAAAAGCATAAACCTCAAATTACCGTCTATTACAAGATAAACTCCTGTGAAACAGACTGCTCCTGAGACAACAAATTTATATAAACCGTATTATCTGCAAAAACAGAAAAGACTCAATTCACAAATACAAAAGCAGGTAAATATAATTTTATAAAGAATTTATAAGTCAATAATCATCTATAGAAAAGTTTAAAATCTATAGCCGGACTTCGACCAACATCGGATAGCCACAGCCAAAGTAATTTGGAATGAATATCTGGCACAACCGAAAAATGATGAGCCATGTGTTTTCAGGGATAAGTGCGTTGCTACCTTGCACAAACCTTTTATTTTTCGGAATGATTTATAAAAAATTGGTGTTTGGAATTGACACATATTCTAAGCAATTTTCCAGTCTTTTTCTCAAATGGCCCATCATATATTATCATTTCAATAAATCGACTGTATAAGGGCACTAAAAAGCAGTGAAAAAAAGTTCTAGGCATATTGTATTCAGTAACTCACCATTTTAAACAGTCCGCAAACAACAATAGATGAAAAGCTACATTGACCTGATTCAGCAAACGTTCGAGTTCCCGACTATGGAGTTTAACGTTGACAATAATGAATTGCTGTTCAACAATGTACCATTGATGGACATCATCAAGGAGCATGGTACGCCGTTAAAATTAAACTATCTCCCCAAAATCGGAGAGCATATCGGAAATGCGAATATGTTTTTCAAGAATGCCTTCAAAAGGCATAATTACAAAGGGAGCTACACCTACTGCTATTGTACCAAGTCATCCCACTTTAGTTTTGTTCTGGAAGAAGCACTGAAGCATAACATCCACCTGGAAACTTCTTCTTCTTTCGACATACCTATTATTCGTGAGTTGTACAGGCGTGGGAAGGTGAGCAAATCGACTTATATTCTTGCCAACGGATATAAACGTCCGCTTTATACGCAATATCTGAGTGAACTGATCAACGAAGGGTTCAATTGCATTCCTATCCTGGATAACCTTCGGGAAATCGAAGCGTATGAAAACCTGGTAACCGCTGATTCCATGAATTTGGGTATCCGCATCGCCACGGACGAAGAGCCTAATTTTGCTTTCTATACATCACGCCTTGGTATCCGCTACAACGATGTAAACGAACTCTACAAGGAAAAAATAGCGCCTAATCCGAAGTTTAAGCTAAAAATGCTTCACTTCTTTATCAATACAGGTATCAAAGACAGTGCTTATTACTGGAGTGAATTAACACGCTTCATGTTCAAGTACTGTGAAATGAAAAAGATCTGTCCGGATCTGGATTCAATTGATATCGGTGGTGGTCTTCCTATTCAGACATCCTTGTCTACAGGATATGATTATCAACAGATGATTGATGAGATTGTTGAAAATATTCAGTGGATCTGTAACAAGAACAATGTGCCGGCTCCTCACATCTTTACAGAGTTTGGCAGCTATACGGTTGGCGAAAGCGGAGCGGTGATTTATGAAGTAATCGATAAGAAACTTCAGAATGATAAAGAGCTTTGGTACATGATCAACGGCTCATTTATTACACAACTTCCTGACTCATGGGGTATGAATCAGAAGTATATCATGATGCCGATCAACAACTGGGATAGTCCTTATCAGAAAGTCAATCTTGGGGGATTAACCTGTGATTCTCAGGATTTCTATAACAGTGAAATGCACAGTGCCGACTTGTATCTTCCGATTTATGAAGATGATGAGCCACAATACATTGGGTTTTTCCATACAGGTGCTTATCAGGAGTCGCTGGGTGGATATGGTGGTATTCAGCATTGTCTTATTCCGGCTCCGAAACATGTTCTTGTGGACCGTGATGAGGAAGGACGCATTACCACACGTGTTTTTGCAACTGAGCAAAACAGTGATTCAATGCTAAGACTTTTGGGTTTTAAAGACGAATCGTATGTTTCAGCAGAAGAAAATCGTAACAGAACCGAACAAGAGGCGGAACAGCAGGAGGAAGAGTTGATCGAAACAAAAATCTGATATCTTATATAAAGTTCTTTGAATGAGTTCGTTATTAGTCATGCGAAAACGCTCATTCAAAGAACTTTTTTAATAACTTTACAGTCACATCTAACAATTGATACCTGATGAGAAAATTATTCTTCCTTCTTGCAGTTGCTGGTACTTTCGCTTTTGCTTCATGTACAAAACATGCGTGCCCTGCATACGGGTCTGTTCAAAAAGCGGCACCTACTCAGGCGGAAAGGGTTTAAGAAGCCTGTTTCAGAATCATTGCAGCGGCTTCGGCCAGATTGGCAACACCATGATCTCCAACCAGCGTTTCATGCTCTGACAAGATCTGTATGGTGTGCAATTCCACTTTTTTACCTGCAAGCATATCCCTTCCACGGTCACCCACCATCCAGGATTGGGATGCATCTATATTGTATTTTGCAATCGCCTTCTCAATCAGCAGTGAATCCGGTTTCCTGGATAAGGATTTACCCGAAAATTCGGGATGGTAAGGACAGAAATATAAATCGTCCATAACATAATCCGCAGCTTCCTGCATCTTCTCGTGAATGGCATATACCAGCTCGGGGCCATATAGCCCTTTGGCAATACCCGCCTGATTGGTAATGACAATAAGCAGATACCCGGCAGCCTTCAATGCTTTTAATGCCCCAGGTACACCTTCCGGAATGATGAGGTCATCTATTTTGGTTATATAATTTCCAAGCTCTTCGTTTAATACGCCATCTCTGTCAAGAAAGACGCATTTTGTTTGGGGGGATGGGGAGTTGGGCATGGGCTGGAATTTGAGGTTACACAGAGGAGCACAGAGTTATTAAAAAGAGAGCCACAGAGAAAGTTGTTTTTTCGTTGTATTATATACAGAAATAATACTCTGTGCAACTCACCTTAAACTCCGTGGCTCTCTGTGTCCCCTTTTCTCTATGAAGAATACTCCTTCACAGATTCAATGAAGCAGCGTACTTTATCCGGATCGGTATCAGGATATACTCCGTGACCAAGGTTTGCGATGTACCGTTGTGTACCAAACTGATTCACCATCTTCTTCACTTCCAGCTTGATCTGATCATAAGATGCATACAATACGCACGGATCAAGATTTCCCTGAAGTGTCTTGTTTGGGATCAGTTTTCTGGATTCAGCAATATCCATGTTCCAGTCAAGCCCCACTACCGAGCAGCTTAATTGCCCGATCTCTTCTCTGGCGAAGAATGCTCCTTTAGCAAAAACAGTAACAGGTACTTCTGTGATGGCATCACAGATCTGCTTGATGTAGGGTAAGGAGAAAATTTTGTATTGTTCAGGAGACAGGATACCTGCCCATGAATCAAAGATCTGTACAAGATCAGCACCCGCAATAATCTGCGCTTTAAGGTAAGCAATCGTACTATCTGTTATTTTCTGAAGTAGCAAATGCGAGAATTCAGGATCTGCATACAGATGCTTTTTAGCAACCGAGAAAGTCTTGGATCCCTTTCCTTCTGTCATATAACAGAAAATAGTGAAAGGTGCTCCGGCGAAACCAATTAGAGGAACGCGGTTTTCCAGACCTTGTTTGGTCAGCTTGATTGCATCAATGACATACTTCAGATCCACTTCCGGCTCGGCCACATGCAGCGAATCCAGATCAGAAAGCGTATGTACCGTCCTTGGAAAAACCGGTCCACGCTGCTCAATCATCTCATACGGCAATCCCATGGCTTCGGGTATCACCAGGATATCAGAAAAGATAATAGCCGCATCCACACCCAGCAAATCTACAGGCTGAAGGGTAACTTCTGCCGCCATTTCCGGTGTAGTGGCCAGTTTGATAAAACTACCTGCTTTTTCACGAACTGCGCGGTATTCAGCCAAAATACGGCCTGCCTGACGCATCATCCAAACAGGAGTGCGCTCGGTTTTCTCACCCCGTGCAGCACGTAATAAAAGGTCATTTTTCAGATTCATGCCGCAAAGGTAGGCTGAAAAAATTTAAACGCAGAGTTCAGGAAGTTTTTTGAATGAGTGTGTGTCTTATTTAAACGCAGAGTTCTAGGGAGTTTGGCGCGGAGTTTCGCTGATTTAGATTATTGCTTTATTCGGTTCGGGTATACACAAGGTGAGCCCTATCACACATGGCTGTTATTCCTTGTATTTCGCTTTTGGATTTGACATATAACTGTTCAACGGGCGTAGCATAACAATTATCAACTAATTCACCCCTGGTTTCGTAGGTGACTTCCAAAAATTTCTGTGAATCGACTTCTGTAAATCTAAATTTCCCTTGTATCGTTTTCGCAGTTCCATTCGCTTCCCTCGTCTTACTTGCCGTACCATCTGCATAAAGAATGTAAAACTCCTGCATATTTAAATCAGAGCCTTTCAATATCGGACTATTTGCTATGCTTCTACCTTGTGCAGAATACAATCGCCACTTTTGTGGAAATTTTTCTGAATCAAACTTCGCCACCTCTGGTTCTGCATCTTTTTTGCAAGCTGAGAGTATAGTCAATAAAACTGTAAATAAGAATAGATTTTTCATTTGGATCCATTTAAGTGCCTGATCTTATACTTCCAATCAGACACTTAAAAGTCAAAATACGTTGGAATCACAAATGTTTTTAACAACACAGAGTCACATTAAAATTCAGCAGAATTATACATGATAAACTCTGCGAAACTCTGTGCCAAACTCCTTTACTCTGCGTTCAACCCCAAAAAATCAAAATTTAAAATTAACCCCTACCAAAAAGTTGGTCCCGGCCTGTGGGAAGTAGAAGTTTTCCCGGGTCTGTACACCTCCGGAAAAGAATCCGTAGGTATATCCGTTGGACTCATATCTTTCGTTGAAAATATTATTGACCAGCAAATTGAAAGATATTTCCTTCATCCAGCTCGGCTGAACCGACCAGGTCAACCGCAGATCATTGGTGAAATAGCCATCCAGTTTCCTGGTTTCGTCCGATGTATTATCCAGGTATTGTTTGCTCACATATTTAGTCAATAAAGCCAGCTCCACATTCTTTTTGGGACTGAGAGTAAACTGACTGCCCACGATCACATTCGGAGAAAAAGAAATATCTGTCTGACCATGACTGATCGTGCGGTACTCATAGGTATCGTAGTCAATCACGTATTCGGTAAAATCTTTAATCTTATTTCTGCTGAAAGTAGCATTGGCATTCCATTTCAGGTATTGATTAAAAACTACTGCACCTTCCAGCTCAAGGCCCATACGGTAACTTTTCGGAACATTAACACGAATTGCATTACCCACGTCATTAATTTGTCCAGTGAGCACCAACTGATTGTTATAGCTCATCAGATAATAATTCGCAGCAAAAGCCCACTTGCCTTTTTGTGTACGCACACCTGCTTCTATATTATGCATCGTTTCATGCTCCGGAAAAAGATTAGCAGTTGCAAATGTAAAATCGTCCCGGTTTGGCTCTCTGTTACCCAGGCTATATGACGCATATACCGATGCCTGAGGAGCCAGCTGATAGGTAAGTCCAGCTTTGGGATTCAGGAAATGATATTGCTGATCCACATCGTGCAAGAGTTGATCGTTGTCTCTGCCATGAATAGAGTGACTTACAGCACGGAACTGGATATCAGCAAAGGCATTCAGCTTATCGGTAAACTGATAGTACACTTTCCCGTAAAGGTTAAAGTCTTTCTTTATGCCCTTATTTTCATAATACTGATGTTCACTGGATACATTACCTGCATTACGGGCCCAGATAATCTGTCCGTAGTGATCTCCGTCATAGTGATTCAGGCCTCCGCCAAAGCTGGCAGTCAGCTTTTTGAAACTGTTATAATCCAGGGAGAATGTAGTCCCATAAAAGTAGTTATCAAGCCATCTTCTTCTGATGATATCCGTACTTTCCAATGTATCGGCTCCGATTATGACATTAGGCAGATTATATTTACTGTATTCGTCATTGGCTCTGAACTGCTCATAATGTCCAAGACCTCTTACCAGAAATGCGTTCAGGTTCAGCGTAACCTTGTCACTCAATGTATGTGAAGTTACAAGCTGATAATGATCCTGACGGTAATTGTCTACCTCATTTTTATAAGTGTAGGAATTGTAGGTCCGATCACCGGAAGTAAGCAGGTTTTCAGCATCCGCTTCACCTAATCCGTTACGTTCTATGAAATCCAGAATTCCCTGACGATCGCCTCTCAGCTTTGCTTCAGGCACTCCATTCCAGGACTGATATGTTCTTTCTCTTCCGGAAAACACATTCGCTCTGACAAAACTCTTTTTACCGTAATATGCACCTGAAAGGTAGTACGAATGAAGATTAGAAGATGCCCTGTCCACAAAGCCATCCGATGAAATACGAGACAATCTGCCATCTACGGAAAATTTATTATTCATCAATCCGGTGCCCAGTTTGATGGTATTCCGAAAAGTATTGAACGAACCGAAAGAGTTGTTCAGCTCAGCATAGGATTCCTCTCTGAAAGTATTGGTACTGATATTAACACTGGCACCGAATGCGCCCGCTCCGTTGGTAGATGTACCTACCCCGCGCTGTATCTGAACACTATTTACAGAAGAAGCAAAATCAGGCATATTCACCCAGAATACACCCTGACTTTCTGCATCATTATAAGGAATACCATTGACAGTAACGTTGATCCGGGTCGCATCCGAACCACGGATACGAATTCCCGTATATCCTATTCCTGCTCCGGCATCGCTTGTACTGACCAGTGAAGGAGTGAAATTCAGCAATACAGGTAAATCCTGACCGAGGTTTTGCTTCTCTATCGATTCTGTACTTACGTTGGTGTAAGCCATCCCTGTCTTGTCATTTACACGGGTAGCACTGACGATCACCTCATCCGCCTGGTATGTACTTTTGTCTAGTTTAATTTCAATACTTCTGCTCCCTGTTTCCAATGCAAGCTTCACAGACTGATACCCTACATAGGATACCTGAAGTTCTGCAATGTTCTCAGCTATATCCTTCAAAGAAAAATTCCCCTGCTTGTCTGTAGCCGTACCGCGGATCTCTCCTGCACGAACGGTAGCACCGGGCAGCGGCTTGCCATCGGCAGCATCAGTGATTCTACCGGCAATGGTTTTTTGGGCGTAAACCCGTGAAATGGTAGTTGTAGTCAATAACAGCACAAACAGACAGGCCGTAACGTTTCGCATAGCGATCATAATGGTTACGAACAGGCAGGGGCCACCTATCCTCGATGATTAAAATAAAGATTCGATAACAGCTAAGAATGGTACTGATCTGAAAGTTTTTAACCTTCTTTTTCTGTTCATTTAAGCTTTCTCTCCCTACGCCGGCATTACCCGGATCAGGTGTTATGGGTATGATCTCAGCCCGTTCGGTTGGGCACCCCTATGAGATTCTGTTGCAAAGGTAGATTACATTAGCTGAGGAATCAACACTGAAATTGATATTGTATATATTGAAGCTTCGTTATATGATTTAGAAAACCTTTCATACATTTCAAACCGTTAACTTTTCCGTATTTTTACTTAGCAAATCCAACTTCATTTCAAAAGCGTATATTTAATGGCTCATCCTACCGATACATTCATGAACACATCTCAACAGGCAATAGAACTTGAATACCGATATGGCGCTCATAATTATAAGCCCATGCCGGTGGTTCTTTCCAAGGGACTCGGCGTGTATGTATGGGATGTTGATGGAAAGCAATATCTGGATTTCCTTTCTGCATACAGTGCCGTGAGCCAGGGACATTGCCATCCGAAAATTGTGCAGGCAATGATAACCCAGGCGCAAAAACTGACGCTGACGTCACGTGCTTTTTATAACGACAAGCTTGGTGAATGTGAAGAGTTTCTCTGCAAGTATTTTGGTTATGATAAGGTACTGATGATGAACAGCGGGGTTGAAGGAGGCGAAACGGCTCTGAAACTAACCCGTAAATGGGCTTATAAAGTAAAAGGTATTGAACCTGATAAGGCAAAGACAGTATACGCTTCCGGCAATTTCTGGGGCAGAACGCTGGCTGCCATTTCATCTTCTACCGATCCATCCAGTACTGATGACTATGGCCCCTTTTTACCCGGTGTAGTGATCATTCCGTATGACGATCTTGATGCGCTGGAAAATGCATTTCGTACCGATCCCGACATTGCCGGTTTCATGGTCGAGCCTATCCAGGGAGAAGCCGGAGTAGTCGTTCCAAAGGAAGGTTACCTGAGAGGGGTACGTGAACTTTGCACAAAATACAATGTCCTTTTTATTGCTGATGAGGTACAGACCGGAATCGGCAGAACGGGCAAAAGGCTGGCATGCGACTGGGAAGATGTAAAACCGGACATATTGGTATTAGGAAAAGCGCTTTCGGGGGGAACCATGCCTGTATCTGCGGCTCTTGCAGATAACGAGATCATGCTGACTATCGCGCCCGGCGAGCACGGCTCAACCTATGGAGGCAATCCACTTGCGTGTGCAGTTACCATAGCTGCTTTGCAAGTCGTAGAAGAAGAGAAGCTGGCTGAAAACGCTGAAGCAATGGGTACTCTTTTCAGGTCGCGCATGGAGGCACTTCAGGCGCAATGTGACCTGATTGAACTGGTCAGAGGCAAAGGTTTGCTGAACGCCATCGTGATCAGGGATACAGAAGATAGCCCCACAGCTATGAATCTATGTTACAAAATGATGGAACAGGGTTTACTATGTAAACCCACCCACGGCAATAAAATCCGATTTGCACCTCCGCTTGTCATCAATGAAGCACAGATGAACCACGCATGCGATATTATTTCTGAGGTTTTTATAAATTATAATGCATAGAAAAATGCTATTGAAAAGAATTATTATATCACTGGTACTATTGCCACTGCTGTATGCATGTAAAGACAAGACAGTAGAGCCGGCTACTGACAGTCAAACAAATGACTGGATCCTTTCAAATATGAAGTATTGGTATTACTGGAACGATAAAATCCCGGCTAGCCCTGATATGTCGCAGGGACCTTCGGCGTTTTTCAGTTCACTGTTATTTAAATACGACCGTACGTCAAACCCGAATGGCGACCGCTTCTCATGGATACAGGAAAGTGCTGATGAACTCACATCATCATTGAACGGAAATACAAAAACAACTGGTCTTGATTACCGGTTAGTTATTTATCCTTCCGGCAGCTCCAATGTCGTCGGAATAGTCCTCTACACACTTCCTGGCTCCCCTGCTGCCAAAGCCGGCTTCAAAAGAGGAGATATTTTTACACATATTGATGGGCAGAAGTTGACCACAACCAACTACAATAGTCTTCTCAGGGGAGACGGACCACTGAAATTCACGGTCGGTTCTATCAGTGATGCCGGCGTGATTACGGAGGGTACAACTCAAAAAGAGGCAGCCAAGCTCGACTTACAGGAGGATCCTATACACTATGACACGACTTACCAATACGGCTCCGACAAAATCGGCTACATCGTTTACCATCAGTTTGTACCCGGTCCTGACAGCGTCAGTGGTTCCAAGGCTTATGATCAGAAACTGGATGGCATTTTTGCCAAATTCAAAAGCTCCGGTGTCAATTCTCTCATCCTGGATTTGCGTTACAATGGAGGAGGTTATGTGAGTTCTGCTACCAATCTTGCAAGTTTGATCGGGAAAGTAACCAACAACGATATATTTTATTATAAAGAATATAATGCTACGGTGACGCCCGCTCTAGAGAAGCAATACGGCGCTAGTTTCTTCTATGAGAAATTTCAGACTAAATCTCAGAATATAGGTCAGAGCCTTAATAATCTGGTTATTATCACTTCCAAAAACTCTGCATCAGCGAGCGAATTACTGATCAATGGTCTTAAGCCTTTTATGAACGTAACGCTGGTGGGTGACGTAACATATGGTAAAAATGTGGGATCTATTACGATTACTGGTAAAGACAAGGGAATCAAGTGGGGCATGCAACCAATTGTTACAAAATCTTTCAATAGCCTCAAACAGTCTGACTATTCCGTGGGCTTTACCCCTACTGCATCTGTGATTGAAGGATCAAAACTATATGCTTACGGGAGTTTACGTGATCCGCTGTTGAACAAAGCTTTATCTATGATCACAGGTAGTCCCCTGGCCCGAGGCCGAGTTACTGAAAGCACACCGGTTTATCAGGAAATCAGCTCTTCTGTCACCAGTAAAGCAGCAGGAAGCAATATGTTCTTCGATAGGTAAAATCCCTCAGAACTTACCCAGATTTTCAGCACATTGTGTCAGGCAAAGTTTTTGTATATTCACAACTGTACTTTCACAATAAAAACTAAACACACATGGGTATTTTAACCTGGATTATCGTAGGGCTTCTTGCAGGAGCCATTGCCAAAGCACTTCACCCGGGAAAAGATCCTGGTGGTTTTATTGTCACCATTCTGATAGGTATTGCAGGAGCCGTTGTCGGAGGTTGGATATCATCACTGTTCGGTTACGGAAAAGTGGACGGCTTTGATATCGGAAGCTTGTTTATCGCAATACTTGGCGCAGTTCTACTTCTTTTCTTGTACAGAAAGTTCAGTTCCAGGACTTAGTATATTAAAACAGATATTAACCGGTGAGGGAAACAGAAGCAATCTGTTCTCTCACCGTTTTTATTGCTATTTTTACAGAATTTATAATTCAATATCCAACCGAACGTGTTATGAAGCTGGTGAATGATATGACTGTCTGGTTTTTGAAGCGACGCTTTGAAAGGATCGAGCAGTTTATGAAGAATCCGGTTGAAACCCAGCAACGTATTTTTTCTGAGCTTATCGAAACGGCTCGTTATACGGAATGGGGTTCAAGGCATAACTATGGCCAGATCAAATCCGTCAAAGAATTTCAGGATCAGGTTCCGGTTTCTTCATACGAAGAGCTTTATCCATATATAGAACGTGTATTAAAAGGTGAGCCCAATGTGCTCTGGCCATCGCCTATCGAATGGTTTTCCAAATCATCCGGTACCACCAACGCACGTAGCAAATACCTGCCTGTTTCACCGGAAGCACTGGAGGACTGCCATTACGAAGGTGGTAAGGACATGATGACCTTACTAATCCACAACCGTCCCGAGACCCGCGTCTTTGACGGCAAGGGCTTGTCTATCGGCGGCACCTTACATGCCAATCCTTTTGATGACTATACACAGGTAGGCGATGTATCCGCCGTGATCATGCAAAACCTGCCGGCATGGGGGGAATTTATGAGAACGCCTCCTTTGGAAGTCGCACTCATGGACCATTGGGAAAGTAAGCTGGACAAAATGGCGTCCATATGCTCCCATGAAAATGTGACCAGCATTCTTGGTGTACCTACCTGGACCATCGTACTGCTGGATCAGATTCTGGAACGGACCAAGAAGAGCAATATGCTCGAAGTATGGCCCGATTTTGAGGTTTTCGTTCATGGAGCCGTATCCTTCGAACCCTACCGCGATTTGTTCACAAGCAAATACTTCCCTTCTGATCAGGTTACTTACCTGGAAACCTACAGTGCTTCGGAAGGATTCTTTGCCATACAGGATGACCTGAGCCGGGTAGGAGAAATGCTCTTGATGCTTGATTATGGTATATTCTATGAGTTTATACCCATGGATGAAGTGGGCAAACCACATCCAAAAGCACTGTTGCTGGATGAGGTGGAAACCGGTGTCAATTATGCGTTGGTGATCTCAACCAATGCAGGACTTTGGCGGTATTTGATCGGAGATACAGTGAAATTCACATCTAAATATCCGTTCAGGCTGAAAGTAAGTGGCCGTACCAAACACTTCATCAATGCATTTGGGGAAGAAGTAATTGTGGAAAATGCAGATCATGCCGTAAAAATAGCAGCACAGGAAACGGATTCACAGGTTGCCAACTACACCGCCGGCCCCGTGTATATGGGGGACGGATCGCGAGGGGGACATGAATGGATTATCGAGTTCAATAAAGAACCGGAGGACCGTCAGGCCTTCATCGCCATTCTGGATAAATCGCTTCGTGAAATCAATTCAGACTATGATGCCAAACGATATAAAGACATGGCACTCGTTGAGCCGCTCGTCCACTTTGTACCTGCCGGCACATTCTATTCCTGGATGGGCAAAAGAAAAAAATTAGGTGGACAAAACAAGGTACCAAGGCTTAGTAACGACAGGACTTATCTGGACGATCTGTTGCTGGGGCTGTCGGCTATCGACACTCAGCCATCGACCTCAAATCTTTCTGAGTAGCATCTTTCCAATTTCATTTAAACCCTCATGGTGCCGATAGCCTGGGCGGCCCCGCCAAAAGCTGAAAGCCAACCGCTCTACTATGATTCCAAAATACCTCAAAATTAAAGGTTTATATTCTTACCAAACCGAACAGGAAATCCATTTTGATGCACTTACTGATGCTTCTTTGTTTGGTATATTCGGATCGGTAGGAAGCGGAAAATCTTCTATACTCGAAGCCATCACATTTGCTTTGTACGGTGATACAGAACGACTCAACAAAGCCGGGGACGATCGTACGTACAACATGATGAACCTGCGATCCGATGAGTTGCTCATTGATTTCGAATGTGTAGCCGGCAAGAAGGCTGACCATTATCGTTTTACTGTCAAGGGTAAAAGGAACAGCAAAAACTTCAAGGAGGTCAAAACCTTCGAACGAAAGGCATATATACTCACAGACGGAAACTGGGTTCCGCTATCCGAGCATGAAACTTCGGAAAACATCATTGGTCTCAGCTATGACAATTTCAGAAGAACGATCATTATCCCTCAGGGACGTTTCCAGGAATTTATCGAACTGAAAGACGCAGAACGGACACGCATGATGAAAGAGCTTTTCCAATTGGAAAAGTACGACCTGAGCCGGAAAGTAGGCACGCTCAGCAAGCAAAATGACCTCGAATTATCCAATCTGGCGGGTCAGCTACAGGCGGTTGCGGAGGTAGATCAACAAACGATCGATGTGGAAGACAAGCTGAGACAATCGGTTCTGAGTACAATTCAGGAATTAAATGGAAAGCTTGTCATACTTACTGCCGAACTCGATCAAATGCAGTTGCTAAAACTGGCTTTTGAAAAAATAAAGATTCTGAATGACCAGCTCATCGTTCTCGATTCCCGGAAAGCACAGATTCAGGAAAGAGAAGAGAAGCTAAGACTATTTGAAATCTGCTCTATTCATTTCAAGACATTGCTGGATCAGCAAAAATCTTTAAACTCTGCACTCACCCGAGACAAGACCACCTTTGCACAGCATGCACTTCGGGAAAAAGAGCTGAACGATGCATTAATTAAACAAAAAGAAACGCAGGTAAGTCTGAGAGAACCTTATGAAAAACGTCAGGAACTCATTGATCTGGCGGAAGAATTCGAAAAAGTAAATCAGATCAAAAAATTAGCTGAGCAGCTGACCGGACTAAATAATACTTTACAGCAGGGCGAGGTTCGGTTGAAAGAAAAGGAAGTTTCACTTGCTATTTTACAGAAAGATAAGAAAGCGCTGGAAGCAGAAAACGATCAGCATAAAACCCAGTTGATTGATATTCATATACTGAGCCAGATCAAGGCATGGTTTGCCACATCTGATGAAATAGAGCAAAATAAAAAGGCCCTGCTTAAGGAAGCAGACGACCTGAAGGCAGAACATGCAGCAATCTTGGAAAAACTGGCCGCAAAAATACAGAAAGCCGCAGACTTTTTCAGTCTCGGGATTACGGGCCAGTCAGAGCCGGAAGCAATAGATATAGCAATTACAAAATACCTGACAGCAAGTGAAGAAGAAAAGGAAGACATCTCCAAACAGATGCTTCGCATCCAGACACAAATTGCGCTGAACCAGTACGCGTCTGATTTGGCAGAAGGAGCCCCCTGCCCTCTTTGCGGATCCGAACACCATCCCTCTATTGTACATCAGGACGAAAATCTATCCGAGCAGATTGATCAGAAAAACAATCGCAGACAGCAGCTTCAAAAGATGGAGGATTCTTTACGCAGATTTCAGGCTGACGTGCAAAAGGATTTTTCCCTCCTTGAGAATATCGAAAAACAGAAAAATAGCATCAGAAACCGCTATTCTGAAATTAGAGATCGTATCAAAGCGCACGAATTGCTATTCGTATGGGAAAAATTCGAGAGAGAAAACAGGGGGAGTTTTGAGAAAGAGTTAACCCGTATGGAGCATCTTCAAAAACAGATCAGAGATGCTGAGGTCAGGATCAAATCCAAAACTGCTGAACTGGAAATGGCGGTGGAGGAAAAAACTGAAAAGTTCGAAAAGCCGCTGAACGAGATCAGAAATAAGATACTTCAGGCGGATAGTATGGCCTCTACACTTTCTGGTCAGCTTACTCAGGTGAAGTTGGAGGAATGGAATAACATAGCTGAATCTGCAATCACAGAAAAAACCGCAGCACTCAGAACTTCGTATGCGGATATCAAACAGCTTTACGAATCGACTGTCGCACAAATCGATAGGGATGAAAAAGAGAAAAACGTTATATCAGGCGGCCAGGCAACACTTGTAAGGGCAATTGAAAACCATCAGCAGGAAATTACACAGGTCAGGAATTCATTGCATGAACAACTGGCTCAATTTCAATTCTCATCAGAAGATGTTGTAGAAACAATCCTTCAAAACCCGATTGATACCCACAAGGAAAGGCAGGAAATAGATGCATACAAGTCGGGGTTAAGTACAGTAAAGCATGAACTGGAAAAATTAAAACAGGAAAACCAGGACAAGCACTACCATACGGAAACACATCAGTTACTGATAACCGAAAAACAGGCCCTCGAGGCCAGTCTCAGTGAATTGCGAAAAGAAGAAGGGCGTTTAGAAGGACTCCTTAAAAAGTTGAACGAGGACTTCATCAGGAAGACAAATCTCCTTATGGAAACAGAGAAGCTTAAAATCAGAAAAGCACATCTGGATGATCTGGCAAAACTTTTCAGGTCAAGCGGATTTGTAGATTATGCTTCCAGTATTTATTTGCAAAACCTTATTCAGGCTGCCAACCACCGCTTTCATCAAATGACCCACCAGCAATTGCACCTGGAATTGGGAGAAGGAAATAGCTTCTGGGTCCGGGATTTGCTGAATGGCGGACACATGCGGTTATTGAAAACACTGTCAGGCGGCCAGAAATTTCAGGCGGCCCTTTCTCTGGCCCTTGCTCTGGCGGATCATATACATATCAGAAATGAATCGAAACATAATTTCTTCTTTTTGGATGAAGGTTTCGGATCCTTGGATAAAAATGCCCTGCAGACGGTTTTCGAAACATTGAAATCGCTCCGTAAAGAGAACCGTATTGTGGGAATCATAAGCCATGTGGAGGAGTTGCAGCAGGAAATTCAGACTTATCTGAAAGTTGAACAAACTGAAGAAGGCAGCAAAATAATCCCAAGCTGGCAATAATTGCTCCTTTTTTCATAGCGTCAAATTTATTCGTAACAAGTCACGTATAAATAGCACAATATCTATTGTTGAGGTAAACTTATTTGTCACCCCAAGCATACATTATTTTGAAAATTTTCCATTTTCAATAAAATTATTACGCCTGTTTAGAAATTACCATATAAACAGAATACATTTACCAAGTGATTCACAGGTAACTTCTGACGTTGGTATGCGGTAAGAAGCCAATGCGAAGAACATGCCAAATCATTCCCTAACAAAATTAAAATATGCCAAAATTTGTTAAGCCAAATCTGTTTGGTTTAAACACGGGCAAACTCATCGTTCCGAAAAACAGAACCTGTGATATCCTATTCTACTATGGTATCAATGACCCGGATCGATCAGTAATCTGTTATTTGCATGTATACATCAGCTTATTCAGCAAATACTCAGTTTTCAGCATCTCACCATACCTACTATACCGAACCAGTTTCTCATGATTCCCTTTTTAGATCTGAATCAGATCAATGCGCCTTACCAGGAAGCGATTGAACTTGCAACTTTGCGCGTTTTACGTTCCGGCTGGTATATTCTAGGAAAAGAGCTGAGCCATTTTGAACAGGCATTTGCTTCCTATTGTGAATCATCCCATTGCATTGGCGTAGCCAACGGGTTGGATGCTATTACGCTAATCCTGAAAGCTTTCGATTTCCCCATTGGCAGCGAAGTCATCGTTCCGGCAAATACTTATATCGCTTCTGTTCTTCCCGTATCCTATCTTGGACTTACAGCTATACTGGTAGAACCGGATCCCGATACCATGCTACTGAATCCCGAATTAATAGAAGAGCGGATTAACGCCAATACAAAAGCGATTATAACAGTAGATCTTTATGGTCGGAGCTGTGAAATGGATGCAATTCTGGATATAGCCCGCAGGCATAATCTGAAAGTAATTACCGATGCTGCGCAGGCACATGGAGCAACGTATGAGGGCAGAAAAGTCGGAAGTATTGCTGATGCAACCGCTTTCAGTTTTTATCCTACCAAAAACCTGGGTGCATTGGGTGATGCCGGTGCCGTTACCACTTCCGATAGTACTCTCGCACAAAAGATCACATTTCTGCGAAATTACGGATCGAAAGAGCGGTATAAAAATGAATACAAAGGTGTAAACAGCCGTTTGGACGAAATACAGGCAGCCATACTCAATGTAAAGCTGCCATCTCTGGACAATGATAATCAAAGAAGAAGAGATATAGCACGACGTTATCTCAACGAAATAAAAACACAGGGACTGGTATTACCTCCTGCTGACAGGATCGAAGAGGATGCCTGGCACCTGTTTGTGGTACGGCACCCGGACAGAGCCGCACTCGTAGCGCATCTTGAAAGCCACGGCGTTCAGACCAACGTGCATTATCCGCTGCCCATACATAAGCAAAATGCCTACGAAGAGCTGGCTGCGCTCCGCCTGCCCATTACCGAAAAGATTCATCGGGAGGTAGTAAGCTTGCCTTTGCACCCGATGCTTACAGATGAAGAAGTTACACGTATTATTGATGCAATCAACACATTTACTTCCGGGCATACACAGCCATGAAACTATCCGTTGTAATACCTGTATACAACAGTGAATCTTCAATCGCAGCATTGGTGCAGCGTCTGCAGTCAGCGTTATCTGATATTTACTTTGAAATCGTACTTATTAATGACAACAGCAGGGATGCATCCGAGGCAGTATGCCGGAGACTTGCTGTTGAATACCCGAATGTTCACTTTCTGTCGCTCCGGCGAAATTATGGTGAATTCAATGCAGTCATGTGTGGCTTGAACTGGTCCCAGGGAGAATATTGCGTGATGATTGACGATGACTTTCAGAATCCGCCTGAAGAAATATTAAAGCTTCTTGAAAAAGCAGAAACCGGACAGTATGACGTGGTATATACCTATTATGCAAAAAAGCAACATGCCCGCCACCGAAATTTTGGGAGCAAGATTGTAAACTGGATAACCAGCTATCTGCTTAATAAACCCAAAGACTTGTATCTTTCAAGCTTCAAATTAATTAGAAGAGAAGTTGTACACGAAATCATCAAATATAAAGGTCCTTATCCCTATATAGACGGACTGATCTTTCGGATCACCAATAACATTGGGAAAGTGCAGGTTTCGCATCAGAAACGCGAAGAAGGAGCTTCCAACTACACCTGGCGTAAACTTATATCGCTCTTCCTGAATATTCTATTCTGCTATTCAGCGTTGCCTATCAGGCTTTTTATGCCGCTCGGGTTAGGACTATTCGGACTGGGCGCACTTTTACTGGTTTTCCTATTAGGTCAATGGCTTATCGGCCCGGATCCTAAAGGATGGCAGGTGGTGACTGCAGCGTTCATTTTTATTGGCGGCATGCAGTGTACATTACTGAGCGTATTAGGTGAATACATTGGCAAGAGTTTCATGGCTCAGAGTGGACAGCCGCAGTATGTAATCAAATACAACAGCTCCGAAATACAATGATAGACAACCGGCTCGAATACCAGAGAATGTATGATGTTGAACGAAAGTTGTGGTGGTATAAAATCCTTCATCAGAAGGTTTTAACACAAATTGATAAACATTTTGGCATACAAAATAAAAGCATTAAACTTTTGGATGCGGGTTGTGGCACAGGGGGATTACTTTCCTTCCTGAAAGAGCAGGGGTTTACAAATACCTCCGGATTTGATTATTCTTCACATGCTGTTGATTTTTCTCTGGAAAGAGATTTGGATGTGGGTCATGGAGACTTGAGACAGGCCGGAGATTTTCGTCCTCAGGAAAAGTATGATGTTATATGCTGTAATGATGCTTTGTATTTTCTGACCGACAAAGAAATTATAAACACACTTGCCATTTTCAGAAAGAGATTAAAACCGAACGGCATCATTCTGATCAACATCCATGCATTTGAAGCTTTTTCAGGAACACATGATCTGGCGGTTGGCAGTTCACGCAGATTTGTGCTCAGTGATTTCCTGAAATATACCAGTCAAGCCGGATTATCCATCCACTTTTCCACCTATTGGCCTTTCGCCCTTTCGATTCCGATCTGGTTAGTACGTCAATTTCAGAAATATCAGATCAAAAAGGGAGACATCAATATTTCCGAGGTTGATTCAGATGTCAAGTACCCGGGTGACTTTATCAATAACCTGCTGCATTCGGTTATGAAGGTCGAACAGACTGTACTCAAGAAAGGTCCTTTCGGGAGTTCATTATTCATGCTGATGAAGTAATCTGTCTCTTAGTCAGCAAATATATTTACGCCAAAATAAAATGGGGCGCAAGCTTATGTTCAGCTTCGCCCCATTTTTTATAATCTCAATAGAGACAGATTTAGTAGTAATACGTTCCTGTCTCCGTTTTAATGGTGAGTTTTTTCTCATCAGACGCTTCTACACGGCCAATGATCTGCGCGTCAATACCAAATGATTTAGAAATTTCTATCACTCTGTCAGCATGTTCAGCAGACAAATAAATCTCCAGTCTGTGTCCCATGTTGAAGACCTTATACATTTCCTGCCAGCTTGTACCGCTTTCTTCTTGAATCAGTTTAAACAAAGGAGGAATCGGCAGCAGGTTATCTTTAATAATATGCAGATTATCAACAAAATGCAGAATTTTAGTCTGAGCACCACCGCTGCAATGCACCATACCGTGTATCTGAGAACGTAACTCATCCAACAACGCTTTCGCAACGGGAGCATATGTACGGGTAGGAGAAAGAACAAGTTGACCCACGTTAAGCGGTGTACCTTCTACCGCATCCGTCAGGTTTTTCGTGCCGCTGTAGATCAGATCTTCGCTCACTTCAGAATCAAAACTTTCAGGATATTTGCTTGCAAGGTATTTGCCCAGCACATCATGCCTTGCGGATGTAAGCCCATTACTACCCATTCCGCCATTATAGGATGTTTCGTAGTTGGCCTGTCCGTAAGAAGCAAGTCCTACGATCACATCACCAGCTTGTATATTGGCATTATCTATGACTTCGGAACGCTTCATTCTCGCGATCACTGTGCTATTCACCGTCACCGTTTTTACCAGGTCACCTACGTCAGCAGTTTCTCCACCGGTACTATATATCTCTACGCCATAGCCACGGAGCATGTCCAGCACTTCTTCAGCACCGTTGATTACCTCGGCGATGACTTCGCCAGGAATCCGGTTTTTATTTCTGTCGATAGTAGACGAATATAGCATCGGACCTGTAGCTCCTACACACAAAAGATCATCGGTGTTCATGACGATGGCATCCTGAGCAATGCCTTTCCACACAGAAATATCACCCGTTTCTTTCCAATACAAATAAGCAAGCGATGTTTTTGTACCTGCGCCATCCGCATGCATGATCGTACAATACTCCGGATCACCGCCCAGCGTATCCGGTACTATCTTACAAAAAGCCTTTGGATACAGCCCTTTATCAATGTTTTCAATTGCCTTGTGCACATCTTCTTTGGATGCTGATACGCCGCGCTGCAGATAACGGTCGGTGGTATTCATGAAGAAACGTTTTATTAATTTACTCCGTTTGGAAGCCACAAAAGTATGAAAAAAACCGGCGCGTAATGAAGGAAATCTTCTAGCTCTGCCAGTCATTAAACCTTTACTTTCATGAGAAATATCCTACTTCCTAACATTCAATCAATTACATAAAAGTAGCCAAAAAGAACTAAACTTAAAATAAAATAAATCAAAAAATGATCGTTAGTTTTACAAAACATAGATAAAATTACAAAAGGCAATATTTTCTGCTGCTGAGAATTTTTATATTCTGAACCAACCTGAATCCCTGATGCAATTATCGATTGGACGCTTTATTTTTTTTGTTACCCTATTATTCGCCGCTACTACCAGCCCCTCAGTTGCCCAAAATAAAAAACAACCTACCGTTTCAGCTGATACCCTGAACCCTATCGAGTCTCTGGTATCTTTTGCCACCAGGCATTTACACATTCCTTACCGTTCCGGAGGATCTTCAAAAAAAGGTTTTGACTGCTCAGGCTTTGTGAGATATTGTTTTGATAAATGGGATATTTCCTTGCCACATTCCAGTGCTGCACAGGCTAAAAAGGGTACCTTGATAGATTTACCACAGGCTAAGCCGGGTGATCTTATATTTTTCAAAGGACAGAGTACAAAGAGTGCGCAAGTAGGTCATGTTGGGATCATTACAGAGGTTACGCCTTCCTACGTAAAGTTTATCCATTCTGCATTTAAAGGCGGCATCCGCTACGATCTTCTTGATGCTGATTACTACCAGAAGCGATTTGTCGCAATTCGCCGGATGATCGATTGAAACCATAACTTCTTTCTAATTCTAAGCCGGAAATTTCACCGTACCATGTAAATTTGCACAGGAATAAATGAGGAATTTACCTCAATCACCCATTCAACTGCTGCATCTTGAAACTTTGGCAAAAAGAAAATACCGTAACGTCTGTTAAAATTGATCGTTTCACTGTAGGGAAGGACCGCGAAATGGATCTCCATCTGGCGGAGTTCGATGTGTTGGGCAACCTGGCGCATGCTACCATGCTGGAATCAATCGATCTGCTCACTTCCGATGAACTATCATCGCTCCGAGAAGTATTAAAAGAAATTTACGGTGAGATTCAAAAAGGTGAATTTACCATTGAAGACGGCGTAGAGGATGTGCATTCGCAGGTGGAACTCATGCTGACCCGTAAACTGGGAGACACAGGTAAAAAGATTCATAGCGGGCGTTCCCGCAACGATCAGGTGCTGGTGGACATGAAACTTTACACGCGTCACCGCCTTTTTGAAGTTGTTAAAGCGACTGAAAAGCTATTTTCGATACTTTCTAAAAAATCAGAAGAACACAAGAACGACCTTCTTCCAGGATACACCCATCTTCAAATCGCCATGCCTTCCTCATTTGGATTGTGGTTTGGTGCGTATGCTGAAGGACTGATCGACGATGTAATTCAGCTTCATGCTGCTTACCGACTTGCCAATCGCAATCCACTAGGATCCGGAGCCGGTTATGGCTCATCCTTTCCCCTCAACCGGCAGATGACGACAGAATTACTGGGATTTGAAGGCATGCATCATAATGTGGTGTACGCTCAGATGAGTCGGGGAAGAACAGAGCAGGCTGCACTTACAGCTATATCTTCACTTGCTGCAACCGTTTCCCGACTGGCGATGGATGTGTGCTTATATAACAGTCAGAATTTCGGCTTCCTCATATTACCGGATGACCTGACAACCGGCAGCAGTATCATGCCGCACAAAAAAAATCCGGATGTAGCCGAATTGCTTCGTGCCAAAACAAACCGGATGAAAGCACTGCCCATGGAAGTAACGATGGTATTGAGCAACTTGCCTTCGGGCTACCACCGCGATATGCAGCTATTGAAAGAAATACTAATGCCTGCTTTCGATGAAATACTGGACTGCCTTGACATTGCTACGTTTATGCTGGAAAATATCAAAGTAAAACAGAATCTGCTCGACGATGCCAAATACGATCTGCTATTCAGCGTAGAACGTGTAAATGAGCTGGTGATCAATGGCGTACCTTTCAGAGATGCTTACAAGCAGGTAGGCGCCGAAATCGCAGACGGAAGCTACAAAGCGCCACGTGAACTTGCACATACACATGAAGGCAGTATTGGCAATCTTCAAAACAAGGAGATCGCAGCAAGAATGAAGCGGGAAATTGACTCGTTTGGATTTAAAAAGGTGGAAGTGGCTCTCAAGGAATTGACTAAGTAAGCCTCCTTATGACTTTTTGCGCTAAATCAATAGTTGGGGTTTTGTTACTATGCTTTGTCAGCACACATGTACAAAGCCAGAGTACAACTATGCCCAATTCCCTAAAAGTGATTGTTTTTTTAGATACAGAATGTCCTGTTTCGCAATCATACATGCCGGTGTTGAAACAACTATCAGAGGAGTATAGTATAAAGGGCATTCAGTTTGAATCCTATTTTCCTGTTTACACGGTCACAGATAGAGAAATAAAGCAGTTTCTGAATAAATACAAGGCTAGTTTCCGAGGCTTTACAGATAAAGATCATTTTAAAACCCGTCAGTACCGAGCCACAGTGATGCCGGAGGTAGTGCTATTAGATGAAAATGGTGTAGTTAGTTACCAGGGAGCGATTGACAACTGGTATGTTGCGTTAGGGAAAAACAGATCCAAACCAAGTGAATTTTATCTCAGGGATGCTATTGAGGCTCACTTGAAAGGCAATAGCATATTAAAAAGAAAAACACAAGCAGTAGGATGTCTAATTAATGACTGACATAAATGAGCAACCAGCTAAATTTAGTTCCTACACAGCACATGCCCTTATGTCAAAAATTTCAAACAATGTATCTGAAAAATGTGATTAATAAACAAAGCAAGGTAAGCCTGGCTATATACCTTATTTTGTATCTAACTTCCTGTAAAGAAAAAGATACTGTTTTTGAAATTACAGATATGACAAAAGAGCGGCGCTTTACCTATGTGACACATACCCGACATTCGGAGGTTGATAAAGAAATAACAATGTCGGGAGATATTAACGGATGTGTTGAAATTGCCTATTTTTATCCAATACCTTATGATTTTAATATTGAGAATAGAAAAGAATGGCCGAAACATACGATTATATTCAATGATTCTGTTTCATATAAATTTCAAACAGAAGAAGGCGATGGAACCAAGCATCAGTTCGTATTTATTCCCGGCGATGCAACAAAGGGTAAAATAACCATACGAATTCACACTCCTTAAAATGAAAAAGAGGCAAGCCGGTTGGCTTGCCTCTTTTTCATTTTCAACCACTAAATCCCTAAAAATTACGGTCTGTCCCACCAAACACGGCCGGTTGCATCGGCTGGATTGCTACCAAAACCAGGTAGCGTCGCCATCTCTGCGTAAGCCGCTCTTTTATTTTCAACATTAGGATCCGTATCTGTAATCAAATTCAGAGGTGCTCTTCTGGGTATAACCAGTGTAACATTCAAACTTCTTACCACCGGAAGCGGCACAACGGATGTTGGGTTGGGGTAACCTGTACGTTTCCATAGTGCCCATCCTTCCGGAGCCTGTTTCATAAAGTTCAGGTAACTCTGACTTGCGATCTGATCCAATCCTTTTGCAGCATCGAATGCAACGCCAGGCTGTAACATGTAAGCATCAATTTCCGCTTGGGTAACGGCGGTATAGTTTGTTAGCTGAGAACCAGTACCTACTTCATCATACCAGCGGATTGAACTCACTACACCTTTGTCGTACCATTCTTTCGCTGTTCCTGAACCCATGCCGGATAACGCCAATTCAGCGCGCATAAAGCAGTAATCGGCGTAAGTTATCACGGGTAAGTATGAAAACCCGGTTCCATTAGTACCACTTACAGCATAGCCTGCACTGAAAAGACGTGGCTGTATGAAGGATAGTGTATCCACCTGTATTTCTGAAGTTCCCGAAACGACTCTCTTGGTCGTGTAAAAACGGCGAATATTCTCTGTTGTAGCAGCTTCGTCTGGGCTGGTCAAGCTTCCAACATATCTCCGGGTAGGGACTGTTGTTCCAGCCGGTAACTGACCAGCAGCTATAAGAAGATTGATATTAGTCTGCGAGTAACCGTTTGGAGTAAAGAAAGCATCAATACGCGGATCCTTTTTCTCCCACATAAAGTCGACCATAGGCTTTGGAGCTCTCAATTCACTTGGATTTCTGTTTCCGCCTGTACCCGTTCCGGTAAATGCTGCATTGGCCTTAAATACCCACCCATCTGCATTGGATTCCATAAAATCTGTCGCAGGAGAAGCGAGAACTTCTGTTATAATAGCATTTGCAGCGGCTGCATTCGCCTTTTTCACACGCATGGCTATGCGTAATCTCAATGCATTTGCAGCTTTCACCCATTTTTGAGCGTCCCCCGCATAGTACTGATCATTGTTCCCCAAGTTCACCTGACTCACACTTGGTGTCTGTTTCAATGTAGCAATTGCGGCTTTTAGTTCGGCATCAAGTGTGGCAAACAGTACTTGCTGAGAGTCGTATTTGGGTTGTAAAGTACCGCCATAACGACCTTCAAATGCCTCTGAATAAGGAATACTTCCATAAATATCCGACACATAAAATGCATAATACGCTTTCACAATATTTGCAATTTTAATCATGTTGACGTAACGTGGTTGTTCTTCTGCACTGAGCTTACTTACCAGCATTTCAACATCATTTAGATTATCTCCTACACCATTGTACAAGCGACCGTAACGCTGTGTGAAGTTGTCCCAGTTTTGAGTATAGGGTCCTTCATTTCCGTTTAGCCCGGTTGTGTATTGCATCCAGGGCATCACCCGACGATAGTGTTCATAGAACGCATCAAAGTCGGTTTCGTTCATCTTTATGATCGCATTCAGGAACTGGTTTTGCGGTGGTACCGAACCCAGTGCATCAGGGCTCTTATTAACGTCAACAAAATCTTGCTTGTCACAAGCCTGGAAGGCTGTTGCCAATGCGAGAAGTAAAATACTGTTTTTTATAACTTTCATATTATTTCGTTTTTAAAAAATCTGCTGTAAAGAATGGATATTTTGTTACAGTCCGATATTTACAGAGACACCAAGGTTACGGGAAAATGGTAGTCCACCATATTCCATAAACTCCCCTGCCCTGTTGCTATAAAGTCCCTCAGGATTGATACCATCTTTTGCAGTCCTGTACAGATATCCAAGATTACGACCTACCAAACTTACACGAAGCGACTGAACCCTTGCTTTATTCAACAGACTTGCCGGCACGTTATAGCCTACAGATACTTCGCGAAGAGATACCCAGGAGTTTTCAAATGTTGAAAATTCACGGATACCCGCTCCCCAATTGGTAAGGTTGTTATAATAAAAGTCTGCACGGATAGGTTTAACGTATCCAGCTTCCACTGCATCTGCAAACAACATACCTCCCAGATCCTTAGGAGCACCGTCCACCTGAACCATAAAACCATTAGCAAGAACGGCATCAGGAACAATACCATCTGTACGTGATACACCTTGCGCATCAGTAAAGCTAACGCCTCCAAGTTCTGTATTACGTCCTGGCAAGCTATATGCAAACGCTCCCTGAGAACCACCGTACTGGTGGGTGGCTGACGTCATAAGACCTCCTATCTTTGCATCTGCCTGCACAGTAGCTGTAAAGTTTCCATAGCGGAATGAGTTGATACTACTCGCAAGGAAATTTTCCATTACAGTTCCCAATTCCTTAGAGCCTTGTCCATACGCACCGCTTCTAAGATAAGCAATACCACCGCTTGCTCCACTGTTAGCACCTATCACCTTTTTGCCATTGGTCGCCGGATCAGAAGACTCATAAGTAGCATAGGCATAAGAAGTAACGATTGTACCATAATCCTTACCGACGCGAGCAACAGACGACACATCTGCGCCGAAACCGTTTGATAATGTATAGGTGTCAGTTCCTTCAACCAATTCAAGCACCTTATTTCTGTTGCGAGAAAAATTGATACTTGTATTCCACTCGAATTTGTCATTCTTTACAGGTGAAGCAGATATCAGAAATTCAACACCCTTATTTTGAATTCTTCCTGCATTTACAAGCTGGCTGCTTACACCAGACTCAGGCGTCGTAGCCAGGCTAAGAATCTCGTTTCTAGTAATTTTGTTGTACACCGAAACGTCGAAGCTCAGACGATTATTAAAGAAGCGGACATCTGCACCGAATTCGATTTCACGGGCCAATCTGTTTTTCAGACCATAATTCGGCAATGTATTACCTCTGTCAGCATTGAAACCTGACCTGTTAATAATCTGACCGTTTGCGTCCGTATATGTTCCCAGAGGGGAATAATTTCCTGTTTGGTTTGTAGACCATGCTTCAGTATCACCACCGGTATAGCCTAAACTCGCTCTTAACTTACCAAATGATAACCATGTGGGTAACGTTTTGATAGATTCTGTTGCGATCCATGCCAAACCAACCGATGGGTATGAGTACGTATGATCCCCTGTTCCATCTGCATAAGTTAATGTAGATGACCAGTCATTCCGGAAACTGGCACTTAACGTTAAAGCATCTTTATAGGTCAAATCTCCATAAGCATATACTGCATCAATGCGTCTGGAAGGGTTTAATCGGTTTTCATAGACTAATACATTTCCTGTATTAGCCAGCGTAAATACATCAGGCACTCTCAAACCTCCGTCAGTTCTGGCTTTAAAATATCTGCCTCCATTTACACGGTTGGTTTCTCCTCCTGCATTCAAACTCAGGTTAAAATCTTCGCTGAGCTGTTTGTTGAACATCAATAATCCCTGGAAGCGAGACTGGTTTGAGTTTTCTGTATATTCTCCGTACTCACCACCAGCGAAACCTACACCATCTCCACGGTTCTTATTATTTCCTGTATAAAGCTCAGTTTGAACGTTACCACGAATAAGAAACTTCAACTCTTCGGTAATAGTACCATTCAAGTCTATGTTACCACGAAATACCTTCTCATTTCTTGCCTGAGTATATTGGAACGTCTGGAACATAAATTCAGAAATACCGTACGGATCGGCTGTACCCTGACGACGACCACCGGCAACAGGATCCAGATAATTGTTTGCCCAATAGTTGATATCCATCGATCTTGGACGCTGATATACAAAACGGAATACCGGATTGTAATTACCTCCTTGTCTGATTGGATTAATCATATTATTATCTGTATAGTCTGCGCTTACATCCAGACTTAAAATTTTTCCGATCTTCTGAGTTCCTCTGATATTGAAGTTATTTCTTTTCAATTCAGTACCTGCAGGCATAATCGACGTATTTTTCAACGTTGAAAAGGATGCTCTAAATGAACTGCGATCATTTCCTCCTTCAATCGCAACATTATGGTTGATGTATTTACCAGTCTGAAAAAAGCTTAGCGGATCGTTCGGCTTGTATTCTACCATTCTTCCATCCAGGTCTCTCACAGTTTGCCCTTTCATTTCCGGACCATAAGACCAGAAATAATTAGGTCTGTCAATTTCAGGAACACCATCCGCACCTGTAATAAATTCATTACTTCTTCCTGCACCAAATCGATTCTGCAAATCTAAAAACCGGTAAGCAGTCTCAAATGTTGACGTGTGATTATATGTCACACCTAATCCTTTATCTGTACGTCCTTTTTTGGTCGTCACTACCACAACACCATTAAGTGCCTCAGAGCCATATAGTGAACTCGCAGCAGAACCCTTGAGAACTGTCATGGACTCAATGTTGTCAGGGTTTATGTTCTTCATGATGTTACCGAAATCCTGACCAGCACCCCAGGAGTCAGCACCGGAAGTTCCAGGACGAATCAGAACGCCATCCACAACAAAAAGTGGCTGCGTATTAGGACTCAGAGATGCATTACCACGAATACGTATACGAGAAGATGACATAGGTCCACCTGTTCCCTGATTGATCATTACACCTGCTATTTTACCCTGTAATGCATTCACCATGTTGGCATTATTTGCACGTGTGAGATCCTGGCCTTGAATGCTCTGAGCAGAGAATGCCAGTTTTCGTGTTTCAGTAGGCATCCCAAAACCGATTACGACTGCTTCATCAAGATTTTTAGTATCTTCTTCAAGCGATACTGACAGCTGCGATGAATTTCCTACTGTTACTTCCTTTGTAACAAAACCAATAGAGGAGAATACAAGAACAGCATTTGCAGAGGTCACGTTAACCGTAAATTTCCCGTTCGCATCGGTCGATCCTCCATTGTTGGAACCTTTAATAAGATAGTTCACCCCAGGCAATGGATTTTGATCTTTATCCACAACCGTTCCGGTGACGGCTTTTCTATCTTGTGCAATACTCCAGGTACTTCCCGCGAGAAGTAGAAACAGTATTACCAAAAAATTGTAACTAGTAGACTTTTGTCTCATGGTTAATTTGGTAAAATGACTAAAAGATTAAACAAAACACTATAATTCCTTAATAGCCCCGACAAATAATTTCCTAATTCTGATTTTCGAGATAGAATTGGCGGATATCATAAGGAGGATTTATAGTGTCAAAAATAGAAACATTTTTAACAAATGGAGAATATTTATTAAAAAAAATTAATAAACAGGTAATATAATGTTTTTAGCAGCTCCATTTAGTTTAAACCCAGTTTGGCTAATATTATTTTTCCGACCTTTTCTCCTTGAATTTGGCCGTGCTCAATGGCCGACCGATAATGTATGCCACCGTAAAGTCGACTTATTCCGGCTTCGGCAGCTGCCCGATTGAAAGAACTGAAATGTCTTATCGGAAGTCCGTAGCTAACTTCGGTGTTGTCATCGAATGAAAATTGATCACCAAACACGGCTGTTAAGACAATCGCCGCCGACGTTGAAATTACACTGTGCCCACTTGTATACTCTGGAAAAGGTGGTGTTTGCAACATAGGTCTCCACTTTTCATCAATATAAGAATTAATGACTGTCTCCGGACGTATCATCTGGCTATGGTACTTTTCATCCCAGCAGCTAATAAATCCATCAAACAGCGCTATAGATGTAAGTGTATATGCCTTACTTGTTGTAATCCAATCTGCTCCTGAAATTTCAGCGGCTTGCCCGGCAATAGAAATCCAGTGCCCCCCCGGCGAAAGCTTCTTAGTAGCAAAATTAAGATGTCCTTGTGTGTTCAGATAGAATGGGTTACAATCCCAAAAACTGGCTATTAGTATTTTCTCCTTATCCATGTTCCGGCCCACGTTGTATACTTCTACTACCTCCTTCATAAAATTACTTGAGCTATCCGTACTAAATACCGGAGGCGAGGTTGGCCGAAACTGAGAGGCAGAATCAAGAACTACCGGCCTTATCTGGCTCCAATAAGGCTCGACAGCGTCAATATATCCGGGAGGTGTAGGACTCCATTTTCCTGGTTTCTTTGCATATGAATACCTTCGCTTTTTCCTGGTTAGTGCATAATTATCACCCGTAGCCCATTTTAAAATACTATCGCTTACGGCTTCTCCAAACTTTATGGATTGTGCATATCGCTGAGAATCCATTTCATGAAAGTCATTCAAAATCACCCGGATACTATCTTCCATTAAATGTTCTGAGAATACAAGTTTTCCGCCCGTTCTGAAAAATGCATGTACAGCTGCAAGCTCATAATTGATATTAGCAGGTTTTGGAATGTTTGCACAATTAGGAAAATGAGACACCTTACTATACAAACTAAGCCCCCCATTTGTTCCTGCAATCAGTGTTTCATAAGCAGCTGCATTTGCATACAAATAGATTCTGCTGGCAACGGGTGGTGAGAATATATCATGGACAATGGTTCTCGTCAGGTTTCTTTCAGCACGCTGTAAGAGTCGCGGTGAAGGTTGTGCAAAGCAAATAGAATAAAGAAATAAGATAATACACTGCAGGTATGCAAAGTATTTCAAACATATTCTTATGAAAATTTTGTCAATCATCTGGCAGGGCTGAAATTAAATACAAGAGGCGAACTGTCATTAACGGTAAGTACTATACGATTACTATCCAGCATCATCATATTTCGAATGTCACCCGTTGCCCAAAAGCCGGTATTTACAGGTTCGAGCGTTTCAAATTTGAAAGGGCTTATCTGTCTCAAAACAGATCCTACCGATGCATCGCACGGCCCCAGCTGAACGCGATATGGAGAAAAATTACCGCTAAATATCAAATCTGCCTTTCCATCCTGGTCAACATCCGTGGCAACAACTCCGCTAACTCTGGAAAACTGTACTTCCTCAGGCAGGAAGTGTATTACAAATGTAAAATCTCCCATGTTTTCGAGTATCAGGCTAGACATTTCTTTACATTTTAAAACCGGACTTTTATCAACTATGTCCTTGCCGAAAATATCATTCATCGTCGCATCAGCGTATGACGCGTAAGAGGTATACTTTCTTTTTAAAAATACCATCTGATCAAGCATCTCATCTCTTGAAAACATGGGATAGCTTTTGTCGCCGATAAAATAAGTAAGCACAGGATCCACAATACCGTTTGCGTCAAAATCCGCATAATAAAGTTTCAAAGGCTTTTCCTCACTTGCCTGGTACTGGCTGTTCCTTCCACAATTTCCCAATACAAAATCCATGTCACCGTCACCATCCAGATCCGCAGGATAGATAGTAGCCCACATTCCTTCCGTATTATCTAGTTCAGCTGGTTTAATCTCTTCAAACTTGGCTCCGTTGTTTTTAAAAGTTCTGATCTTCATCCAGTCTCCTGTCAATAAGAGGTCTGGTTTTTTATCATTATTTAAATCTATAAATGCAGCGGATGTGACCATTCCGGGACTCAAAAGGTCTGTACTCCAATCACTTGTCACATCGGAAAATTTCGGTTTATTGTCCTTCGAATCATTTCTTAATATATAGCTTCTGCCTGCTTGGGGAAATGCACCGGGAATCGCTCTTCCGCCAATAAAAAGATCCATATCTCCATCTCCATCAATATCTGCACTTTGTACACACTGCTTTGGATTTTTCATGGACGGCAACGCCAGAAAGCCATCCTCGAAGATACCATTCCCTTTATTGACATACAGGTGATCACGATATTCAGGAGCCTGGTCCTCAAATTCATTACCCCCGCTTGCTACATACAAATCGAGATCGCCGTCATTGTCCGCATCAAAAAAATGGGCTGCAACCTCTTCACAAACCACATTACCGCGCCACGGCTGAGCACTCGCTGTATGGAAAGTACCATCTGGATTTTGCAAATAAAGTATACCGGGTTGTCCGGAAGCACCGCCAAAAAAGACATCCTCACGCCCATCACCGTTCACATCAGCCTTAGCCAAAGCCGGCCCCATTTTGGAAAGCTGATACGGAAGCAACACTTCTACCTTAAAATCTACAAACTCGTTTTCTTGATGAATAAAATCAATTCCTATCGAATTCGCAGATATCTTTTCAAAGATTTTTCCGGATGGATTGGTTAAAACGCCCGACTTGGTTTCAATAGCATCTGATTCCTTCAAGTACAGCACTGTCTTCTCCGGATTAGTAATTGTTGATATCTTCCCTCCAGGCCATAGCACCCTTACAGAATCGACCTTCTGCGATTTCCCTATACCAAAATGCAGGTCAGCAGTTACAGTTGACTGATATCCCCGAACAGGATAAAGCTCTGCATATTGTGGTTGCCCGGCACTGTATACCCAAACCTTGCTTCCCAGGGCACCAGTGTTTGAACCGACTCCTTCCAGCTTGATTGTCAAACCTTTACCGTCGGAATTGTTCTGGTAAACGCTCACTGGCTCATTGACATTAGAAATAATAATATCCAGATCTCCATCTCTATCAAAATCGGCATAAGCAGCAGCGTTTGATACACTTGAAGTCACGAATCCCCACCCTTCAGAAACATTTTCAAATGCATAATTCCCTGATTCGCCCTGTACATTTCGGAACAAATAATTGCGAAGCTTATTGGAAGGCATCTTTTTCACCAGACCATACGTTTTGAAATCAAGGTTTCCTTTGGCCACCTCTTTCATTTGTTCATCTGCAACCGTATATTTAAGAAAATCCATATTTGTAAAATCTCTTAAATATCCATTGGTGATCAAAATATCCTTCCATCCGTCATTGTCAAAATCGGCCATTAGTCCCGCCCAGCTCCAGTCTGTGTTAGATATGCCTGAAAGCTGACCTATTTCGCTGAACTTCACATTGCCCTCCGTATCGGCTCCACGATTTAACTGAAGCATATTCCTCATATTCTGATGGTAATAGCCACTATCAATGAGCAAATGATACTGATCGTAGATGTCCGGGCCCTTTAAAAGTTTTTGCCTGTGATTATCTTCCGGTAACATGTCAAGTGTCAGCACATCCGGGCGTCCGTCATTATTAAAATCAGCGACGTCGGCACCCATTGAAAACTTTGACACGTGAGAAAATGACTTTCTCAGTGATTCGGTAAATGTTCCGTTTTTGTTGTTCACATAATAACAATCTACTTCCGTGTAATCACTGGTTGTATAGAGATCCGGCCAACCATCCTGATTGATATCAGATACCACCACACTCAGGCCAAAGTTCAGGGCATTATTGATTATCCCGGCCTTAGCAGTAACATCCTTAAATTTTAGCTTCCCATTATCACTGACATTTTCGAACAGCCTGTTGCCATAATAAGGATTAGGGGTAGCCCGCATTTCCCTGGTGTTCAAAAATGGATTAACGCTATGATTAGAGTGATTCAGCAAAAACATATCCAGATCGCCATCCTGATCATAATCAAAAAAAGCAGCCTGGGTAGACTGAGATCCGATTGCATTTAAACCTACGTCAACGGCCATTTCTTTGAAAACAGGCACTCCGTTTTTTATGCCCTGGTTGATAAAAAGTTCGTTATTGCGGTCAGACAATTTCCAATAGAACCCGGAATGGCACACATAGACGTCCAGTAGGCCGTCGCCGTTTATATCCGCTACACTTACCCCAGTTGACCAGGTTCCGTTGCCCTCGACCCTCGCTTTTTTGGATATGTCATCGAACAGGATTTTGCCATTAGCCGACTTATTAAGGTAGAGCTTGTTCGGTACTGTGTTGCCGGATATGAAAATATCAGGCAAACCATCATTATCAAAGTCTCCGATTCCGATTCCATTTCCATTATAAAGATATTCATATCTGAAAATGTGCAAAGAATCGTTTTCTACAATTTTATTAACAAAACTCACCTTTGTATCTTTTGAAGATAACTGAGTAAAGAGGGTCTGTGAATAAGCAGAAAATGAAACCAGGTAGAAAAAGTAAAAGTAAATTTTTCTCATACGCGACAAATTGTTTCCATGATTTTGTTCACTAATCCCATTCAAATACCAGCGAATCGTCGTTGGCTTCCCGCTCAACATACATCATGAGTAAAGTCAGCATTTCCTGGTCGCTCCGCATATTCCCTGTTGATGTAACGAGTTCTGGTGGATTACGGGGGTTCATAGGGTTATCCGATGTGTTATCATAGGTACCTTCAATATGGACTACTGCTCCTTTGGGCAACAATAGCGGTTTTTTATACCTGTATATTTCCTGCCAGCGGAAATCCCATGAGGGAATATGGACGAGCTTTATCGTATCGCCTGTTGTTGTTGTCGCATACGCTTTAAATTCTTTGCCCAACATATGCATGTGTGGCCATGCGTACAGAAGTGAAACATCTGGCTGATTATTGGCAACTCTTAAACGAAACGATTTCACTTCATTACCAAAGATCATAAAAGGAGGTGATATATCCCTTTCTCCTATTCCCCCTGATCCCAGACTAATTACTTTTACTTTTCGCTTAATCGGACTTTTTTTAAAGAAAATGTTCACCCCATCCAAACTTTCAGCATCCAGAGAAGCAGGCGCAAAATGAACTGTGAGAAGGATTACACCCCGTTTTGGCATAACCCATCCCATATCTACAGGATAAGTTTCAACTGTAGTTCCAGGAATCCATCCTCCATAATACGTCATTGACTGCTTATACTTCAACCATTCATAATATTTATCAGCGGAGGGGCCATTTAAATCTACCGCATCAACCGTATTATTCAGGTCAATGGATGTATCTTCAACAGGATGTATCGCAAAGTTGGCATGGTGAATTAACTTCTTATTATTCGATATAAATTCTATCGCCTCCACATTAGCTTCCTGCCCTAGTTCGAATGGTATTTTGAACATAACAAAGCGCTCGACGCCATCACCTTTTACCGGATACGCTTCCTTCATTTTAAGCGATAGGTCCGGCTTTCTTTTGTAGGCAGTTCCGGCAGAGACTCTCCCCTGCAACTCTTTTTCCCGCGCCAGATTCGGTTTACCTTTAGGCGTTCCCGAGTCTACCCACTTCACAATTTTATCAATATCATTTTCACTTAAAGAGCGATCATTAGCGAAGGTATTAAAATGGTTGTCTGCTTTCCATGGGGGCATGTACCTGCTATTGACTACTTTTTTGATGAACTTGGAACGCTTGTTTACATCGTCATAAGTAATAAGCGGAAATGGAGCTGCTTCCCCGGTTCTGTGGCATGGAACACAATTATGATGAATAATCGGTTGTATGTCTTTATAAAATTCAACGGCCTGAGCCAGGCACACTTTTGCAAAAAAACAGAATACCAGACTTAGGTATGATCGAAACAGCATGATGTCAGTGATTTACGGACAGCAAAATAATAAGTTATTTAATTTTAAAAAAAATTAAAAACTATTTATTCTGTAAATACGACTATCGGTAGTTTGCTATATGTCTACGTTATCAACTCATCGATAGCGTCGTACCAGCCTCACCGTATATAGCACGTTCTAATTCATCCGCATGACAAATAATAACCTGTGAAACGCCTTGCTCCAGGGCTGCAAATGCATTGTCAAGCTTCGGAATCATCCCTTTATTGATCACCCCTGAGTCGAGGTAATGTGCATAAGTTTCGGGAGTGATGGATGAAATTACAGAATCATCGTCATCTACATCTGTTAAAACACCTCTCTTTTCAAAACAATAGATCAACTTTACATCGCTGGTTTTCGCCATAGCGACTGCAGTTGCCGACGCCATAGTATCAGCATTCGTGTTCAGGAGTAACCCTTCAGAACTATACGTCAACGGAGCGATGACGGGAATGAGGCTGCTTGCAAGCAATGCTGCAATTTGTTGTCCGTTTACTTCCTCAATATCTCCGACAAAGCCATAATCAATTGTTTTAACCGGTCTTTTAACAGAACGTATGATGCCTCCATCCGCACCTGTAAGGCCAATGGCATTACAGCCATACGACTGTAGTTGTGCCACGACATTCTTGTTGACCAGTCCTCCGTATACCATAGTTACTACATCGAGCATTGCTTTGTTTGTAATCCGGCGACCATCCACCATCTGGGTTTCTATCTGCAGACGGGAAGCCATTTGGGTGGCGACCTTTCCACCTCCATGTACCAGTATCCTGTTGGCACCAAGAGCAGCAAAGCTTTTTATAAAGCGTGTGCTGGCTTCCGGATTATCGATTACATTTCCTCCGATTTTGACTACGTATAAAGGCTGCGGCATGGTTTGCGGTTTATGCTGTTTCTGAACCGCCAAAGTTAATGGATGTGTACCTAACTAGAAAATGAAATAATTCATCTGTCATGTCTGCACAACTCCCAGTGGTATAATTACCATATTCCCGGCGTGCAGGAGACCAGCAATGAATTTTTTCATGAAAATAACGTTGAAATACTGAGATCAGGACAATATGCCATAAGTTTACTTTTTAAAATGTCCAGTGTCTGTCCTGACGCTAATCCAGTATAACATATGAACCGATATTTTTTATTTTTCCTCACTCTATTTGCGTTCGCCGGTAACCTCTCACTGGCCCAAGGAATCCAGAAAGACAAAGCACACTGGACTTATACTTTTTCAAAAAGTGAAGTAAAAAAGGGTGAAACAGTGGATTTGGTTTTCACCGCCGTTCTGGACAACGACTGGTACATCTATTCGTCTGATTTTGATCCGGATCTGGGACCAATGCTGACTACCTTCACATTCGAAAAAAACAAAAGTTTTGAAGTGATTGGAAAACTCAAACCTCAAAACCCGAAGCAGAAGTTTGAGGAGATCTGGGGAGGAAATGTACGCTACTTCGACAAAAAAGCTGTCTTTAAACAAACGATAAAGATTTTAGAGGATAATCCCGTTATCAAAGGAAGTTCTGAATATCAGACGTGTAGTCACACATCAGGTCTTTGCATTCCCGGTAACCAGGATTTTGAATTTAAAGGCTTGAAAGTGGTAGCCGGAGTTACAACAAATACGGTTGAAAGCACTGAACCCACATCTGCAGTAACCGAAACTGTTGCCACGGATAGCACCAGTACTGCTTCAGTGGAAACAGAGAAAAATGATTCGCTTGCCGCCAAAACAGACTCAAGTACAGCTGTATCCACAATCCAAAGTGATACTAATACCAATGAAAGCACCGGAGACAGTTCACTATGGGGTTTCGCACTGGCCGCTTTTCTTTCCGGTTTAGTAGCGCTACTTACGCCATGCGTATTTCCGATTATTCCGATGACGGTAAGTTATTTTACCAATCAGGAAGGTGGAAAGGTAAAAGCCCTGGTTTATGGCATTTCTATAATCCTTATCTATACACTGATCGGAACCGTAGTATCACGTGTTAACGGCCCTGCCTTTGCCAATTTCCTGAGTACGCACTGGGCACCCAATCTGCTGTTCTTTGCTATTTTCTTTGTCTTTGGTCTGTCTTTTCTCGGCTTGTTTGAGATTGTATTGCCTAGCGGCTTTGTAAATAAAATGGATGCACGTGCCGACAGAGGTGGTTATGCAGGTGTTTTCTTCATGGCATTCACGCTTGTACTTGTTTCATTTTCCTGCACAGGCCCTATTGTAGGAAGTCTTTTGGTTGCCTCTGCGGGTGGGGAAGTTGTGAAACCCATTATAGGCATGGCGGCATTTTCGGCTGCTTTTGCGATTCCATTCACATTATTTGCACTATTTCCGCAGTGGTTAAAATCATTACCAAAATCAGGTGGGTGGCTCAACACGGTAAAGGTGGTTTTAGGCTTTCTGGAACTTGCCCTGGCACTTAAGTTTTTCAGTATTGCAGATCAGGTATATCACTGGAGACTGCTCGACCGCGAGGTTTATCTGGCATTCTGGATCGCCATTTTCGGTTTGCTAGGATTTTACCTGTTGGGCAAAATCAGAACACCACATGATTCTCCATTGGAAAAAGTGAGTGTCCCTCGCCTTCTGTTGTCCATTGTAACATTCACATTTGTGATTTATATGATTCCCGGCATGTGGGGTGCTCCCTTAAAAGCCCTTGCCGGCTATCTGCCGCCACAGTCCACAATTGATTTTGATTTGAGCAAAAGAGCGGTGGGTACTCCAAAAGAGACTTCAACTGTTTCGAAGAAGTACGGAGATTTGTTCCACTTACCACATGATCTGGATGGTTTCTTTGATCTGAAAGAGGCGTTGGCTCATGCTAAAAAAGTCAACAAACCAGTTTTTATAGATTTCACCGGACATGGTTGTGTAAACTGCCGTGAAATGGAAGCACGCGTGTGGCCGGAGCCAGAAGTATTGAAAAGACTTCAGAATGACTATGTGATTGTAGCTTTATATGTAGATGACAAAACTGAATTACCGGAAGCAGAATGGTACACTTCCTCTTATGACAATAAAGTCAAAAAGACAATCGGTGCACAGAATGCAGATCTTCAGATTGTGAAATACAACAACAATGCACAACCTCATTATTGCCTTGTAGATCATGAAGGAAACCTATTGGTAGCTCCTAAAAACTATGATCGCAGCGCAACCAGTTTCGCTAAATTCCTGGATAGCGGGAAAGCGGAGTTCGCAAAGAAGTGATCATGTACATTAAGCATTGATAATGAAAGGTTTTGTATCTTGCTTCTGTAATTAAGGTATCATGAAACAACTAATTCAAAAGGCTACAGAATACTTTTCATCCAAGCCTGTGAAACGTGCTTATGTTTTTGGATCCTTTGCCAGAAATGAGCAAAGCGAGCAAAGTGATCTTGATATCCTTGTCGATTTGGATTATGAAAACGGTGCCGACTATTTTCTGTTTATGGAAATGCAGGAAGAGCTTTCAACTATTCTAAATACCAGAGTCGATCTTGTGAGTTCAAATGGCCTTTCTCCGTTTGTAAAGCCTCATATTGAAAAGGAGAAAAGAATGATTTATGAAAGGAGCTAACGCGGATCTGATCCGACTTTTGCATGTAATGTAAGCTATTGCTTACATTGAGAGTTTCCTAAATAATAAAGCCAAACAAGATCTTTATGAAGATCACCTTGTACGATTCGCTGTTGAGCAACAATTAGAAATTATTGGTGAAGCTGCTAACCATATTAGCGATGACCTGAAACTGAAGTTTCCATATGTCGAGTGGAGACGAATAGTTGGTTTCAGAAATTTTCTGGGTCATGAATACTTCGGTGTTGATTTGGAGTTAGTCTGAGATATAGTTCATAATAAAATTCCCTTACTAAAGGTCTCAATACAAAACATTCTGTCTGAAATACAGACCACTAAATAGCCTGTCAATTTATAGCTCAATACCAACAACCCTAAAAACAGAAAACGATGCCTGAATCAACAAGCATCGTTTTCATTTTTATTATCCAATCTATACTTACGCCTCCAGAGCAAACTCTTCTTCTTTTTGCTTATCTTTCTTCGACTTTTTTGCAAAGCGCTCTTTTAACTTATCCACAACATAGTATACAGCCGGAACCAGGAACAACGTCAGGAGCAAAGAACTCGTAAGACCACCAATAATTACCCACGCCATACCGTTTTTCACTTCGGCTCCATCTCCTGATGCAAGCGCTATCGGAAGCATACCTGCCACCATGGCGATAGTGGTCATCAAAATCGGACGTAAACGTTCTTTACCCGCTTCAATCAATGCTGCTTTCAGACCGTGTCCTTCTTCCTTCAACTGATTGGTAAAATCGACGATCAGAATCGCATTCTTCGCAACGAGCCCCAATAGCATGATCATACCCACAATAGAGAAAATAGTAAGACTTTCCATCGTTAGTGCCAATGCTGTAAGTGCTCCTACCAATGCAACCGGAATAGAGAACAGTACTACGAACGGATACACCAAACTTTCGTACAAAGCCACCATGATCAGGTAGATCAGCACAATACCTAGTATCAGAGCCACTCCAAGACTCCCGAACGCATCTGCCTGGTTTTTCAGATCTCCGCCATACTCAATAGATATACCGTCAGGAAGTTTGAACGTTTCCATCTTTTTCTGAATATCGGCTCCGATAGAACCGGAAGGACGGCCAATCGCCTGAGAATTTACAGAAATCGAAGACAAGCGGTCTATACGTTGCAATACACTTTCTCCCATTCCTTCTTTTACCGTGGCAAACTGAGACAACTCAAAGGTTTGTCCTTTTGTATTGACAAATGTAAGGCGACTGATATCCTCTGCTTTGGATCGATCAAACTTATCCAGACTGATCATGATATCGTATTCCTTTCCATTTTGTTTAAACTTCGACCGGTCGTCTCCACGAAATGCAGTTTGAAGAGCCACACCTACTTCTGTAGCATTGATCCCCAGCTGGGCCATTTTGTCACGATCCAGCGAAACACCAATTTCCGGTTTCGGATCATCTACGGAGTAATCCACGTTTTGTGTACCTGGTACGGAAGCAACAATGTCTTTTACCTGCGCAGCCGTCTTTCTGATGAGCGTCATATCCGTTCCCTTCACAGCAACCTGGATTGGAGCCTGGCTGGCATTACCTGTAATAGATGTCGGACTTACGGTTACCTTCACTCCTGGTATCTTCAAAATTTCCTCCTGAATGGCTATACCAAAATCTTCTGCAGAAATCGCTCTTTCTTTTTTATCCACCATTTTTACGGTGATGCTCGCGATATTGCTGTTAGAGGTTGACCCTAATCCCGTGTTACTGTAACCGACATTACTAAACACGTTCGTAACTTCTTTCTTGTCCAGAAGCAGCTTTTCAACCTGCTGTGTTACCTGGTTGGTCTGGTAAACGGATACGGTCGGAGCCATCTCAATCGTCACGTCCAGTTCACCCCGGTCGCTCTGCTGCATAAAAGCTGCACCTACAAACCCACCCGGAACCAATGCGATTGCCCCAATGATCAACGTGAGTGATAGGATGAAAATATACCTTTTATGACCAAGTACCCACGTCAGTATTCTTCCGTATTCCTCTTTGATTCCATCCAGGAAATTTTCAAAGGCGATGTTCATTCTACCCCACAGGCTGTCTTTGTTCAGTACTTCAATTTTACCGAAGCGTGAAGCCAACAACGGTGTAAGTGTGAAGGATACCAACAAACTCATCAATGTGGAAAATACAACGACCAGCGAGAATTCTCTTAATATATTACCGATCAGTCCGGATGTAAGTGCAAGCGGCACGAATACCACGACGTCCACCAGGGTAATCGCCAAAGCGGTAAATCCGATTTCACTACGTCCATCGAGTGCTGCCTGTCTCTTGTTTTTACCCATTTCCATGTGGCGGTTGATATTTTCCAATACCACAATCGAGTCATCAACAAGAATACCGACTACCAGTGAAAGTGCCATCAGGGTCATCAGGTTCAGCGAGAACCCTAGTGCGCTCATCAGAATGAAAGTCGGGATCATTGATGACGGCAATGAGACCAGGATAAACATAGAACTGCGGAAACTGTGCAGGAACATCAGCATCACGATGGATACGATCAATACCGCTAAACCAAGGTCAAATACCACTGCATCTGCAGAGGCCAGTGTATAAATGGACTGGTCAGAAGCTATATTGAATTTAAGATCAACAGAAGCATATTGTTTCTCCAGACTGGTCAGTCTTTCCCGGGTCAGCTGACTTACATCCACCGCATTTGCGTCGGACTGTTTCTGAATTTGTAGTGCAACCGACGGGCGACCGTTGATGTGGTTTACCGCCGTCTGATCTGCAATACCGTCTACTACTTCGGCAACATCTTTCAGAAACACATCTCCACCTGTCGCAGAACGGCCGATGATGATATTACGAAGATTATCAACGGTAGTCAATTTGGCATCAAAACGAATCGAAAGCTGGTCGTCCTGTGTTTTCACCTGTCCGGCAGGATAGGATGTATTCGCGCTATTAACGGCCTGAGATACCTGACCGATCGACATTTTATAAGCTCTCAGCTTTTCCTGGCTTACGTTTACCTGGATCTGACGCTCCGTTCCACCAATAATCGTTACTTGACCTACGCCTGTAACATTGGAAAGCTGTGGTTTTAACTTGTCATCAAGCAAATCAAACAAGGCCGACGGCGACAAATTCGCTGTAACACCCATCCGCAATACCGGAATTTCGTCTGTCGAGAATTTGTTGATCACCGGACGGTCGGCGTCATCAGGTAATAAAGAAATTGCCTGTTCCACTTTTCTTTGCGCCTCCTGCTGCGCAAGATCTACGCTCACCCCCTGTTTCAATTGGATAATTACCGACGACACACCTTCCTGAGATGTAGAGTTGATTTTATCCAATCCTTCTATTGCTGATACCGCATCTTCAATATGCTTGGTAACATTGGTCTCAACCTCATCCGCAGCTGCTCCGCGGTAGGTTGTCATCACGCTGACAACATTTGCCTCAAATTTAGGCAATAAGTTGTATGACAGCTGCTTATAGCTTATTACACCGAACAGGATCAACACAGTAAATATCACTGTAATGAAGAGCGGTCTTTTTACGGCTACTTCTGTAATTGACATATTAAATCGTTTTTTCTATGAGAGAAAATTACTTGGCAACCATAACTGTTGCTCCTTCACTAATATTAATCTGACCCGTTGTGATGACTGTTTCTCCGGATGTAAGTCCTGACAAAACTTCAATCTTATCTCCTAGCTCACGCCCGACTTCAATTTTCCGCTTTTTGGCTACCTTATTCTCCATCACATATACGTATGGATTTCTGATGCTCTCAACCAGCGAACTACGGGGAATCAGCAACGCCTGGTGACTGGTTTTTTGTAAGAACGAAACAGTTACAAAAGTGCCTGCTCTCAACTGATTGGTATTTTGAATGACGATTTCCACAGGATAATTGTGCGATTCATCACCTTGTGGCGCAATGTATGAAATGACACCGTCAATGGTCTTATCCGGATAAATGTCCGTCTTCACTTGTACATGCTGACCTTCCTTAAGTCTGTACACGTCGCCCTCGCTGACCATTACCTGTACTTTCAGACGGGCCACGTCCATGATCGTTCCCAGAGAAGTCCCTACATTCACAAATTCTCCTGGCTCGATATTCTTTTTAATGATACGGCCACTGATGGGTGCTACTACGGATGCATCATTGATTTGCTGTTTAATCTGTTCCGCCTGATTCAGCGCATTTTCATAGTTGTATTTCGTATCATTCACCTGAATTTCTGTTGCTGCGTTCCCTGCCAGTAATTTGGTGTAGCGATCGGTATCCTTCTTCAGTTTGGTAATGTTCAGCTCTGTTGCTTCGAGCGAAAGTTGTTTCAAACGACTGTCGACACTTACAATGGCCGCACCTTTCGATACATAAGAACCCAGCTCATATTTTACAGCCATAACTTTTCCAGCTGAAGTAGCCATGATCTCCGCCTGTTTGAAAGGAATAAGGTTTCCTGTACGTACCAGTTGCTGATCCGTACTTCCTTCTGAAACCGTAGCTACCGTAACCGGAATACTTATCCCCGTTTTTTCCGGCATTTTATTTTTCGAATCAATCTTCGACTTATTAGCCACCAGTCTGAAACCAATCAGAATACCGATAATGGCAATTGAACTGATGATGATGATTTTTCTTTTCATGATGTTATAACATTTAGCAAATGATCAGGCTCGTAGAATCCTGTGCTGTTTTATATTGTTTGATGATTGATTCAATTATGGTAATTCTGAATAGAAACTAATTAAAGATCCTTGCGACTGCTCAATCCCCAATTGTGCCTGATAGTAGCTCAGCATAGAATTGATATAATTACTTTGTGCCTCCTTATAAGAAGTTTCGGCATTCAGCAAATCCGAAAGTGGTATAGTTCCTCCCCTGTACTGAAGCGTCGTCACATCATACACCTCTTTGGCAAGTGTCACATTTGACTCGTCGTTTGCCAGATTTAACCTTGCCTTTTGAAGTTGGGTGGTCGCATTATTGTTTTGAAATTCATAACCCTGTATGTTCAGTTTCAACTGTTCCTGCTGTGTCATCAGGTTTAAATCGGCCTGCCGGTACTGCGCATCTCTTCTGAAACTGTCGAAGATGGGAATAGTTACTTTTAAGCCGATAGCTCCGAAACTGAACCAGTTGTTCCAGGAAGCTCCCAGGCTGTTGCCCAATGCCTGCACACCATAACGACCATAAACAGATAGCTTGGGGAGATATCCAGCCTTGATCCGGTCCTTTTCGATATTCTGCAATTGCATATTAACCTGCTGCATTTTATAAGCGCTCAGGTTTGCAGGATCAAACTGCCCTGGCTCATATACCTGAAACGGTTTGTTCAGAGGGTTGTCTGTCAGTTCAATTTGTTCCGCCATGGGCATACCCATATCCAGTTTAAGCTGATTCTCGGCCAATGACAAGTTATTCTCTGCCAGTGTAAGCTGGGACTGAATGTTATTCAGACTTACCTTTGTACGGTCGTAATCCACCTTTTTGATCACACCATTATCCAGCTGCAGTTGCAATGTTCCCAGTATTTGTCTGGTTTTATCCAGATTGTCTTTGAGTAATTCGATCTGCTGTGTCGTTACAAAAACCTGGTAATAATCATTTGCAACATTATAAATGATGCTTTCCCGGATATTTTGAGAATTCAGCTCTGCATTTTTAACGTTAGGCTTATTCGCTCTCAAACCCGTTAGCAGCGACTGATCAAACACCACCTGCTCTGCCTGTGCGCTTACGTTGGTGGAATACTTTGTTCCCAGTGCCACACGAACGTCTTCAGTACCCCCTGTAAAACTTGCAGGCAATACAGTGGATTGCAGCTTGATGTTGTCATCAAGAGCACCGGAGGCATTCACCTGAGGCAGGTAGCCCGCCAATGCTTCTCTTCCCTGCTGCGTGGCAATGCCTTCTTTAATCTTTCCAATCTTTACATTCCCATTATTTTTCAGCCCGTACTCAATACACTGTTTAAGACTTAATTTTGTCTGAGCAAAAAGTGAATGAGAGAAAGCCATTAAACCCAGGATTAAAGCAATCCGATTCTTTTTCATTTCATTGGTATTTTCTGTGGCTATTATTGTATTTGGTTGATAGGTCTACTGGTGATATATCAACTATTAATTTAAACATTTACTTTTTCGATTATTGTTTCCATCCTGTTCAGAAAAGAAAGAAAGGTCTTTTGTTCCTCTGCTGTATAGTGCTCCATAATCTGTCGATGAAAACCAATTGCAAGTGTCTGTATTTTCTCACACACAAACTTACCGCTTGCTGTTACCGATATCAGGTTCTTTCTTTTATCCTCTATATCACTTTCTATCTTCAGAAAGCCATCCTTATGTAAACTTTGTACAGACCGCTGTATACCAGCCTTATCCTTCTGTAAAATATTAGCTATATCCTGTTGCGTAATATTATCCTCTTTGAAATACACAACCATCAGAATCGGTATCTGCTCTGCCTGCACAGGAATACCTTCTGCAACCAGCGCCGAGTTCATTTTTTTAAATACCAGCCTGGTCACATTTCCCAGCTTAAACTGAAGGGAATTACGCATCTCCTCTCTGATCTTATTTATTTCTTCCATTAAATGTCATGGTGAATGATTGTGCTACAAATGTAAAATAAGTTGATACATCAACCAAATATGTAAATGTAATTTTTTGATGAATGGTTTATTTTGATGATCAATGAAAAAACCCCGCCGTGAAGAAACACAGCGGGGTCGACATAAAAGCTTATTTTGGCCGGAATTACCTACCCAGTGTTTTGATTAACATTCCTTTCTCAACCCGGCTGTTGAGTTCCATTCCGTTGAGTATGGCAAGGTCGCCAAGTTTACTGTCAGGCATATTGTAGTCTTTCAGCGTTTCCTGTAGTGTTCCGTTACGCTGTACAGTTTTAATCCTGATTCGCTCAGGCTGACGGTTTAATATATTTCCATCACTAACAGATTTGAACCCCTGTGCCACAGTCTTAAATTGATTCAGATGATTGTTGAAGGTAGCTGCTGTAGCTACTCCATGCATAGCATAAATATTGCCACCGTACTGAATCAGCCAACTAGCGACTTTGGTGGTTGTCTCAGCTGTCTGTTGCTGGCCCTGCTGACCAGCCTGCGTCGAAATCAGCGCAATAGCCTGGTTTCCATTAATGGTAACCTTATTATTCTCTGCGACCTGCAAATTGTAATTTTTTATAACCGCCTGAGCAGCTTCATCTAATGACTTCCCTTCTGCCATTGTAAACAGCATCATTGATTTGCCATCCTTGGCAGCCATCTGAAACTGCGCAGGTGTGTTATCATACTGCCATCCTGACGGTACAGGGAATTGCAGCTTTAACTCGGGGTGGTAAAACTGGTTATTCTCAACAAAGCCTTGTTTTGGATCTTCACCGTAAATGATACCATCAATTCTCTTAAGGTACTGATCCCGGTTGATAGCATAGTTTCCCGGAGTAGTTTTCTGATACTCGGTAGCCAAGGCCTGGACTTTTTTCTGACGATCGCCCGGATCTGGGTGCGTCGACTGGAAAGTTGGGATACTCTGTCCGCTTTTGGCACTGATTCTTTTTAGTGTACCAAAAAAGTCAGCCATCTCATGCGCATCGTATCCGATCTTACTGGAATATCCCACACCAATTTTATCTGATTCTGTTTCATGATCGCGGCTATAACTCAGAAAAAGTGCCTGAACAGCCTGAGCTGCCTGGTCGCCCATACTCCTGATTTGCGGAGAAAGCACCATTCCGGCCATCAATCCAACCTGACCAATAATTTGCGACGTCTGCTGACGGGCAGAGTGGCGCGCCGTAACGTGACCGATTTCATGGCCTAACACCCCGGCAAATTCAGCTTCGTTGTTAAAATGAGCCATGATACCCCGTGTAAAATACACATACCCACCTGGAACTGCGAAAGCATTTACAACCGGAGAATCTACAATATAGAATTTATAATCCAGCTCCGGGCGATGTGAAATCTTACCCATTGCATTCCCTTTATCATTAATAAAAGACTGCAGATTTTTATCGTCATATAAACCCATGGAAGCGACAACCGCCGGATGCGATTCTGCCCCTATTGCCAGCTCCTTCTCCTTCGACATTAAAATAATTTCCTTCTTACCTGTTACCGGATTTTTAGAGCAGCCCGATAGCATACCTACAGCCAGAATGCCGCTCAGAAGCTGTAATTGTACTTTCCTTTTCATATAAGTATTAGGTGGTGTGTTGCTTGTAAGTTTTGCCAAATTAAACAAGTCTGAGTGTATTCTCAAAGAATCATGCCAGAAGTACCTAATATACGTCATCCAATATAGGGAGTAACTCTTTGCGATGATTAAAGAACAGAAAGCTATTATTTATTACCTTCGCTGGTTATGAACATGTTTCCTGCGTGAATAATATCCGACAGGCATTTGAAGAGATGATGAACAAAAAGAAAACCACATTCAGTTTACTTCCCCGCTGGCTGATCCGACTTGATTTTTTTGGTCTCTTTGAAAAAGATCCGTTTGGCAATTACCTCGCCATTAAACGCTTCTTTATTTTTATCATCGGCTGGTTTACCTATTACCGGTATACGGCAGTAAATAAGATTCAGATCAAGGGTGCCGACCAGCTTCTGAATCTCCCGGATCATGGTGTATTATTTCTTTCCAATCATCAGACTTACTTTGCAGATGTAATTGCATTCTACCATATTTTCTGCGCAGCAAAATGGGGATATAAGGATACCATCTCTCCACCATTTTATTTGCTTTCGCCCAGAGCACGATGCTATTATGTAGCTGCTTCGGAAACAATGAAAGAAGGAATACTTCCAAAGTTATTCAGTATTGGCGGAGCGATCACTATTGAAAGATCATGGCGCGCCAATGGCGAAAATGTAAAGCGGCAGCTGGACAACTCCGCCCAGGACAAGATCGGCATGGGACTGGATCATGGATGGGTAGTAAGTTTTCCTCAAGGAACCACCAAACCCTATGCGCCAATAAGGAAAGGTACCGCACATCTCATCAAGGATCATCAACCCATTGTCATTCCTGTTGTCATTAACGGCTTCCGAAGGGCTTTTGACAAAAAGGGGTTAAGATTCAAAAAGCGAAATACCAAGCTGACTGTTCACTTTAAAGAACCGATGCATTTTCTTCCCGATGAATCACTGGAAAGCATGATTGAAAGAGTAACCAAGGCGATTGAACAAGAGCCACCCAAGGAAAGCAATACGATAAAAGCCATTGAATAATAGGCTAATGGTATACCTTTTGTAAGCTTCTTCTTACATCTTCTTAATTTAAGTGTAATGGGACAAAAAGTACTTATCACCGGAGGGACCGGCCTTATCGGAAAACGTCTGACCGAGCTACTGCTTCAAAAAGGTTATGAGGTTGCTATTCTCAGCAGAAGTAAAAAACAGATCCCGTCGGTAAAAGTATATGAGTACGATACAGAAAAAGATTACATAGAAAACGGCGCACTTGCCAACATAAGTCACCTTATCCATCTGGCTGGTGCCGGCGTAGCAGATGAACGCTGGACTGAAAAGCGCAAAAAGATCATCATTGACAGCCGGATTAAACCCATTGAGCTGATTACCCGAAAGCTTAAAGAAGACCATATCTCTTTAGAATCCTTTGTATCAGCCTCCGGAAGCAGTTATTACGGGGAGAATTCCGGAAATAAGCAGAACACAGAAAAGGATCCACCTGGGAACGACTTCCTTTCTCATGTTACCGTGGAATGGGAAAAAGCCGCTGATCTCATTGCGCAAACAGGTGTCCGCACTGTTAAACTAAGAACCGGGATTGTATTGAGTGAAGATGGCGGTGCGCTTGCCAAGATGGCTCAGCCTGCCCGATTTGGCTTTGGTGCTCCTTTGGGTTCAGGCAAACAATGGATATCGTGGATTCATCTGGATGATTTATGCAGAATGTATATGGAGGCAATGGAAAACCAAACCTGGGAAGGTGCCTACAACGCCATTGCGCCAAACCCTGTCACTAATGCACATCTGACCAAATTGATCTGTAAAGCATTGGATCGTCCCCAATGGATGCCAAATGTTCCTGCTTTTGCACTTGAATGGGTTTTCGGAGAAATGGCCAATGTAGTATTAGGTAGCAGCTATCTGATTAATGAACGTATAGAAAAGGATACTAACTTCAGGTATGAGTTTACAGATCCGGGATCAGCACTACAGGATATTCTAGGTAAAAAGTAACGAAGAGTTTTATTCTTCTTCATCTTGTTCAGAATTCGGCTGTGATGTTGCTAACCATTTCTCTCTCTGCAGACCCGCTTTAAAATCATCCAGCTCATTGAGCTGGATATTCCCATTGCTGAAAGTCGTCATTTGCAGTCCTATAAATGACAGTGCTTCATTCAATCTATCTTCAAGAGGTGTATTTCCATAAATACAGTCCTGCCAATACCATTCAAGGGACTCTCCTGCTACTTCCTCCGCAATATCAATGTAATCCTGAATCGTATACCCGGTAAATGGTTTTCCGAATCTCAACCAGAGTAACCGCATGATATCATCCAAAGATTGAGCGTGATCTGTTTTCTTCCTGATATATAGGTCAAGAATCAGCGCTACCAGTGCTCCTTTGTGGTACACCGAAACCTTACGATCAGGAATACCCTTTTCGTACCCGTCCAGCCATAAATCAAACGAAGATTCCACCAATGACTGGCTAGCTCCTCCGCTATGCTCAAAATGCCTTTTCATATATACTTGCAGCTCTTTGATATAGGCTTCCTGGGTAAACACGCCGGATCGTTTCAGAAACAAATCGCCGTAATACGTTGTACATCCCTCGGCGACAAAACAAGTTGCAAAGTAATTTTCTCTGGTAAAATCATACGGCAGCATCTCTTTGGGACGAATCCGGATAATATTCCAGGCATGAAACAGCTCATGACTACTTACACCAAGCAAATCCGTGTACAATCCTTCTCCTTCATCGTCGGGTCCCAACACAATCATAGTAGAATTGCGATGCTCTACCCCATGGTAAAAAGCAGTTGGCAAAATCAGGTTCAGGAAATGGTATTCCTGTTCAGGAAATTCTTTCATGGTCGCAATCTGTTCCTGTGAAAATCTCCTGAAATCCCGCTCAATCCGTTTCCAGTTGGGCTTCAGATTTCCATGCATCCAAATGTGGAACTGCACTCCTTCCACCAGATAGCTACATTTTTGCAAACTCAGAGAGGCCAGCAATGGACTGTCGACTAATTCATAAAAGTCATTTGCTACCAAAGTATTTTCTGAAACGGACGATAAGCCACATGCTATTTCATAACCATCCGGGAGATCGAGGAATACTTCATAAGAATCAGATATCCTTCCCTCCGTGTACATACAGAAATTAATAAAATTGAGATACCAGAGGGTCTCATCTATATAACTACTGCCTGCATTCTGAATGACAGCGTAATAGGTATAATTCACCCGGACCTCATCCTCCCCCTTTGTTTCCAAACGCCAGCGATCCTTTGTCACTTTATTCAGTGGTAGTTTCTGGCCTGTTTTCGAAATCGCTTCAATAAATTGAATATTTTTGGCAAAATTCTGAATTTCGTAGCGCCCGGGCCTCCACGCAGGAAGCTGGATTTCTATAAAATCACTATCAATATGAGGTATTGTATAAGTGATTGTCAGAAAATGGGTAGAAGGATCGCTAACAGAAATATGATAATGCATACAATAAAAAAACTGGATTAAAGGAGGAAAACCGAATTGACAAACCAAACTCCGGCTTTTTTACGTTAAACGTACAATTATATAAATAAACACATTATTAGATGAAAATTAAAATCCTCCTATCATGCTTTATTACCGCAGTCCTTATTTCGGCAACTCAGTTATTCGCTCAGACGGATGAATATTATCGCCCCGATTCATTGAAAGGTGAGCGAAGGGAAAGAGAGGAAATACCGCCTATAGAAAAAAAGGTAATACCAGAAAAGAAGCCGCTTTCATCTTTAAAGAACAGTTCATTTAAAGAGCGCCTAAGATTGGGCGGAAGTTTCGGATTAAGCCTTGGAACGATTACTAATATTAACTTATCCCCCATGGTGGGTTACGAACTCACCGAAAAATGGGTGGCAGGAGTAGGTATAACGGGCATGTATTTTAATTCGAGATTTTTCGGAACAAATGCGATATACTATGGTGGAAGGGCCTTTACCATGTATGCAGTTGCCCCTATGATTAACATAATAGGAGAAATTGAAACGTTGAATGTGGAAAAAGACACCTTTCAAAAGTATGATACGAGAGCATGGATAGTTTCTCCACTGCTGGGTGCCGCCTACACGCAACAAACCGGGGGGCGGTTCATCAAAGGTGTGCATTTATCGGCACTCTACAATTTTAACTACAACCGGCAGATTGATGATTTTGGCAATAACATTTCACCACATGGTTTGTTTTTGGGACAACCTATCATTATAAGAGTAACCTTTTTATAATTTTGCATAAGCCATTAAAACAGGCTTTTATTTATTACTGATACATTACGATAACAATACATGGAAAACCCGGTTTTAATTTTTGGTGCAGGAGATATAGGTGTGCAGGCACTGGATATATTCAGACGTAACAATGTATTGGTGTATGGCCTTCTGGATGACAAGAAAGAATTGCACGGTCAGGAGTTTTCTGATGTAAGTGTACTGGGGGATACAGATGACTCGGGCTTTCTAAACATAGTAGGTGAAAAATGTGAGGCATTTGTAGCCATAGGAGAAAGATCTGTGCGTGAGCGCATTGTGGAAACACTGGTAGAAGACCGCAAAATAATGCCGGTGAATGCTATACATGATACTGCAGTCATTTCGGAAATGGCAGAAATCGGTCATGGAAACCTCGTTGCTGCACGTGTGACAATCGGACCTAAGTCTAAAATAGGTAACCATTGCCTTGTGCAAGCCGCCTCAATACTGGATACATGGGTGCAAGTGGGCAACTTCGTGACAATTGGAAGCGGTGCTATCATCAATGATCGCGTCAAAATCGGAGATGGAGCCTTCATCGGATCAGGCGCCATTATAGTAGCCGGTATTGAAATAGGAAAAAATGCTCGTATTGGTGCAGGATCTGTAGTGATTGAAAATGTGCCGGCCAAGGCAACCTACTTTGGCAATCCGGCGAAGAAAGTGTAACTTTTACTTGTCCGGCTCGCCATGCGGCATATCCGGAAATCAATATACAATCATTTTTCAGAAGGTATTTGTTTACCATTTGCCTGTTCATTGGTATTGTCCCGAAGATTCCGGCAATAAATCAATAAAAAAGACCCGTAGTTTTTTTTATTGATATGAAAACACACTACCTTTGCAGTCCTTTTGTCAGAAATAGTGAAAGAGCTAAGTAAATACAACATAGACATTTACGGTTTGGAAGACAAACGGTATGACTATGACATAGAATCAGGTGATGCGTTTTTTGAAGAACTGGATCAGGATATAATTGACCAGGGTAACTTCAAAACGCATATAGAGTTGAATAAATCTGCGACGATGATTCAGCTTCGTTTTCATACTCAGGGAACCGTGAATCTTATCTGTGATCGGAGCCTCGAACCTTATGAAGAGCAGTTTGTTTCGGACGAAAAGCTCATACTTAAGTTCGGCGATCACAACCAGGAGTTGACAGATGAGATTGAAATTATAAGCAGAAACACCAATCGCATTAACCTTGCGAAGTATGTTTTCGAGTTTATAGCGCTGTCTCTGCCTGTAAAGAAAATACATCCAAACCTGAGGACGCCTGAAGACGAGGCATTTTCTGACGACGAAGAAGAGGTTGTATTGGTGTATTCATCAGAAGAACCGGTTGATGAAGAGAGTGATCATGAAGATGAACCGGTTGACCCGCGTTGGGAAGCATTGAAAAAATTAAAAGGAGAATAGTTAAAGCCAAGCCGGCCACTATATATAGTAAGAGTTTCAATATCGAAAATTAACAAAGAACATAAAGCATCATGGCACATCCTAAGCGGAAAATTTCCAAAACCCGTCGCGATACACGCAGAGCTCATGACTTCCTAACTGGTAAGCAATTAGGAGTTGACGCTTCAACAGGTGAAATTCACCAGTTGCACCGTGCGCACGTACACGAGGGCAATCTGGTATACAGAGGAAAAGTAGTGGTTGAAAATTACTCGAAAACGGTTTAATTTTTACCAGTGAAGATATCAATTTCGCAACAACCGTATAAAAGTTGTTGCGAAATTCTTTTTTACTAAGGCACAACTGCTAAATTTACACCTTAGATTTCTAAACTTATTTGTATAAAATAACTGCGTGTAAATGAAAATTGCGGTAGATGCTATGGGGGGAGATTTAGCTCCACAAGCCATTGTTGAAGGGGTGATACAGGCCGCTTCGGAACTACCATCGGAAGCTCGGATCGTGTTGATCGGCAGGGAGAATCTTATTTTGGATATTTTTAAACAAAATAACTTCACTCCTGTTAATATTGATATAGTTCATGCGGAAGATGTTATTGAAATGGGCGAACATCCCACCAAAGCACTTTCACAAAAACCAAATTCCAGTATCGGAATAGGCTTCCGGCTTCTTAAGGAAAAGGAAGTAGATATATTCTGTAGCGCAGGCAACACCGGCGCAATGCATGTAGGAGCCCTTTTCAGCATCAAAGCAATTGAAGGGATTTTACGCCCAGCCATTGCAGGTTTTGTCCCTCAGGTAGCTGGCGGTCTTGCCATTATGCTTGACATTGGCGCCAATGCGGATTGTAAACCTGAGGTATTATCTCAATTTGGTGAAATCGGCTCTCTCTTTGCGCAGCACACTTTTCAGATCGAAAACCCACGTGTTGCCCTCATGAATATAGGGGAGGAAGAACAGAAAGGTTCTCTTACAGCCCAGGCTACATATCCCCTGCTGAAAGCAAACAAAAAAATCAATTTTATTGGTAATATTGAAGGTAAGGACCTTTTCAATAACAAAGCTGATGTCATCGTAACTGATGGTTTCACGGGCAATATTCTGTTCAAACTGGGCGAATCGCTTTATGATATCATGCATAAACGAGGTATTCATGATGACTTTATAGACCAGACAAACTATGAGTCAATCGGTGGAAGTCCGATCATCGGAGTAAACGGAAATGTAATGATTGCGCATGGAATTTCATCTCCATTAGCCATCAGAAATATGATTGGCTGGGCATACAAACAGGTAAAGTCAAAAGCTTATCTGCATATTGCACAGGCACTTAACTAAATAACGATGATTGACACGCTTACACCATTAAAACAATACTGTCTTTTACCACAATCCAACCGGATTATGATTGTTATAATTGAACCATGACCCAAATTAGAGCCTCGATTACAGGAATACAAGGGTATGTGCCTGACTACATTCTGACCAATGCCGAATTAGAGACAATGGTCGCAACGAATGATGAATGGATTGTTAGCCGTACGGGTATCAAAGAAAGGCGTATCCTCAAAGGTGAGGGCTTGGGAAGTTCTCACATGGGTGCGGAGGCAGTAAGAGGATTATTAACAAAAACTAATACTGCACCTGAAGAAATTGATCTGCTGATTTGCGCAACTACAACTCCTGATTTCATTTTTCCCTGCACAGCTAACCTGATATGCGACATGGTTGGTATCCGTAATGTGGGGAGCTTTGACATTCAGGCTGCGTGTTCAGGTTTTGTTTATGCACTTACACTGGGATCTCAGTTTATTGAGACCGGAAAATATAAAAAAATCGTAATTGTCGGCTCGGATAAAATGTCCGCAATAACGGATTATACGGATCGCAAAACCTGTATTCTTTTTGGCGACGGTGCGGGAGCTGTTTTACTTGAGCCAGATACTGAAGGGTATGGAATTCAGGATTCTATTATCCGTTCTGATGGTGTTGGTTATCCATATCTCCATCAGAAAGCAGGTGGAAGCCGTTTTCCTCCCACACATGAGACTATAGACAACCGGTGGCATCATGTTTTTCAGGATGGAGCGCAGGTATTCAAATTCGCTGTGACCAACATGGCTGATGTATCCGCAGAAATTATGGAGAGAAACAACCTGACGAGTCAGGACGTGGCGTGGTTGGTTCCACACCAGGCCAATCGCAGGATTATTGAAGCGACAGCCAACAGGATGGGTGTGAGTATGGATAAAGTAATGATGAATATACAGAAATACGGAAATACAACTGCAGCTACAATCCCATTATGTCTTTGGGACTACGAATCTCAGCTAAAAAAAGGTGACAACCTGATCCTTTCTGCCTTTGGCGGTGGATTTACTTGGGGATCAGTATATTTAAAGTGGGCTATCGGTGCATAGTTTAGCACAGAATACCTGCATTTTTGATTAACACAATTTCGAATTATTTATTGATTTAAAATGGCAACTACAGCAGATTTGCGTAACGGACTGGTGATAAACTTTAACCATGATCTTTTTCAGGTTATTGAATTTCAACATGTGAAACCTGGCAAAGGAAATGCTTTTGTTCGTACAAAACTGAAAAGCCTTACATCCGGTAAAGTATTGGATAATACGTTCTCATCAGGTGCTACGATCAGCCCGGTACGAGTGGAACGCCACAAATTTCAGTTCCTGTACAAAGATGACGTAGGATTCAACTTTATGAATTCCGAAACTTTTGATCAGGTATTGATCGATGAAAAATTGATCACCAATGCCGATCTGATGAAAGACGGGCAGGAAGTTGAAATCCTGATTAATACTGAAACAGATGCTGCGTTGCTTTGTGAATTGCCACCTTTCGTTGAGTTGGTTGTTACTTACTCGGAGCCAGGGCTGAAAGGTGATACAGCTAACTCTCCTAAAAAGGCGATTGAGGTAGAGACCGGCGCAAGAATTATGGTTCCTTTGTTTATCGAAGAGGGCCAGAAAATCAAAGTAGATACACGTACTTACGACTACGTAGAACGCGTTAAATCATAATTTCATTTTTTAGTGTGGTATGAATTAAGCCTGGCAACAGGATTTATTCAGCAATTGCTTCACTGTTAAAAACTCTGTAAATGGAAACCAAAGAAATTCAAAAACTAATCGACTTCATCGCTCAGTCTGGTCTGGATGAAGTAAATATTGAAACGAACGAATTAAAGATCAAGGTAAAAAGATTTGCATCGGCTCCTGTAGTATACGCGTCAGCTCCTCAGGTCCCTGCACATGTAGCTACAGCACCTCAGGCTGCTCCAGCACAACAATCTGCTACTCCTAGTGCTGCACAAGCTCCTGTTCCTGCAGAGACTACCACTTCTTCAAACCTGATCACGATCAAGTCTCCTATGATTGGAACTTTCTATCGTGCTTCAAGCCCTGAAACTCCCGTATTTGTGAGCGTAGGAGATGAGGTGAAGCCAGGTAAGCCTGTTTGTGTGATCGAGGCTATGAAACTCTTCAATGAGATCGAATCTGAAATTTCAGGAAAAATTGTAAAGGTACTGGTTGAAAATGCAACGCCTGTTGAGTTTGACCAACCGCTATTCCTTGTAGAGCCTGTATAAGGCAATGAATGATCTGTAAAACTTAATTGATTTTCATGTTTAAAAAGATACTCATTGCCAACAGGGGCGAAATCGCCCTCAGAATTATCAGGACTTGCCGTGAAATGGGCATTAAAACGGTAGCTGTTTATTCAACAGCCGACCGTGACAGCCTGCACGTACGTTTTGCGGATGAGGCCGTTTGTATAGGTCCTCCTCCAAGCCGTCAGTCTTATCTGAGCATCCAAAATATTATTTCAGCAGCAGAAGTTACCGGTGCGGATGCAATTCACCCGGGATACGGATTTTTGTCTGAAAATGCAGAATTTTCTCAAATCTGTGCTGATTACGGCATCAAGTTTATTGGTGCTACCGCAGCTCAGATCAATGGAATGGGCGATAAGGCAACTGCAAAAGCAACGATGATTGCAGCTGGCGTTCCTGTTGTTCCGGGATCAGAAGGATTGCTTGAATCTGTGGAACAAGGTAAAAGGCTTGCAGAAGGAATTGGTTACCCTGTTATTGTGAAGGCAACAGCCGGAGGAGGTGGTCGTGGTATGCGCGTGATCAACAAACCGGATGAATTTGAAAAGGCATGGAACGATGCCCGTACAGAATCTGCCGCTGCATTCGGAAATGACGGCTTATACCTAGAAAAATTTGTTGTAGAACCACGTCACATTGAGATCCAGATTATCGGAGATCAGTATGGCAAAGTTTGCCACCTTTCTGAACGTGATTGCTCTATACAGCGCCGTCATCAGAAACTGGTAGAGGAAACTCCTTCTCCAATCATTACCCCTGAACTTCGTGAAAAAATGGGTGCTGCTGCCATCAAGGGAGCACAGGCTATTGGTTACGAAGGAGCAGGAACGATTGAGTTCCTCGTTGATAAATTCGGTGAGTTCTTCTTCATGGAAATGAACACACGTATTCAGGTAGAGCATCCGATTACGGAAGAAGTAACTGATTTCGACCTGATTAAGGAGCAAATTAAAGTAGCTGCCGGAGAACCGATTTCAGGTGTTAACTATACGCCGAAACTATATGCCATGGAATGCCGTATCAATGCGGAAGATCCTGCAAATGGTTTCCGCCCGTCGCCAGGTAAAATTACCAATTTGCACTTCCCGGGAGGTCACGGTGTTCGTATCGACAGCCATGTGTATACAGGCTATACCATTCCGCCTAACTACGATTCCATGATTGCGAAACTGATCGTAAGCGGACAATCCCGTGAAGAGGTACTTACCCGTATGAAAAGGGCATTGCAGGAATTTGTGATTGAAGGAATTAAGACAACAATACCATTCCATATCAAACTGATGGATGATCCTGGCTTTAAATCAGGAAATTTCACGACGAAGTATCTGGAAACATTTGATTTTTCGACATTGTAGGTTGGAATAAGACTACAGAATAACACAAAGGTGTCTGGCTTGATGGTCAGACACCTTTTGTTTTTACTAACTTTACAATTTGAACCCTTCGGAAATATTTTATGAAAAAATTATTCTTGCTGTTATTAATAATTTCATCGATTAGCTGCAGAAAAACAGACATTGAGGCAGACCATATAATTATATTCCCTTCGGATCTTTATATTTCTAAAATAAATAAAAAATCGGGGGTTCGTTTATTTGCCGGTGGTGTAGAAATAAAAAACCAGGCTGTTATAAACAGCTTTATAAACAGGCATGAAGGATTTGGAATCAAAGACAGCGTAGTAGTCAGTGATGAAAAAATAACATTTATCAGTCCAGACACCCTACACTTTGGGTCTGCAGACAGAGTATATTCTATAGAGAAAAAGAATGATCTGTTTATTTTCAAATCAAAAAATAAGATCATTCTTCCAGCCACCTCCTATAACATGATTAAAAACCTGTATAAGTACAGCGATGAATCTCCCGAATTAGTCTACAATGGAAACATTCGCGTGAATAGTTTCATGGTTGCCCGCGGGAACTACACTCAACTCCATTTATCTGTTTTCAACTATAAAACAATTACTGCTAATACCCCCAATCCGACAGACTATTTCTATTTCGATCCTTTGGTAGCAGAAGCAGAGCTACCACCTTCATATTATTATGGCGGTAATATATTTAATGAATTCAACGAGAATTTCATAAGGTCTGGCAGATCTTCAGATACACTTGCTGTAGAGGAATATTCTTATACATTCAAAAAAAGGAGATAAACTCGGACCATTCATAAGAGAAATTTAATTCCTGAAGCCCGCTCATTTTTGGAAAGAAGATGCTTCCATAAGCCTAAAAAAAATTAGCCTGAGTAAAACCCAGGCTAAATTGTGATACTAAACACATCTATTTTAAACTGTTGCCGGCAAAGAATACGGCGCTCGGTAATTTCTTGTCAGGTACTTATTGGCATCGTTGTCCCCGACAAACTTCTCCGTTTTAGGATCGAAAGTCAGCGCTCTGCCGGTGCGGTAGGCTATGTTCCCTAAATGCGCTAATCCGGAAGAAAGATGCGCCGTTTCAACTGGTCCGTTGCACATGGCAGGATCCCGTGCCACTACGGCATCAATAAAGTTTTTATAATGATCTCCGCCAGCCTTACGGGTCGGCCCTGGTTTCTTATCCTTACCTAAAAAGGTTTCATAATAGTCATATCCTTTCACAACCAGATATCCTTCACTTCCGTAAAAAATGTTTCCAATTCCTACCCCTCCTTCTTCATTGGTCATCCAGGGACGCACTTCAAACTCAATGATCTTTTTTTCCTTAGGATATACAAAAGATGATGTCAATAATTCAGGTGTTTCCTTGGCATCATTCCAAAGGAACTTACCACCGGATGAAGTGATCTTTTCAGGGAAAGTATCCACGCCAAGTCCCCACATGCACATATCCGTTTCATGGATCCCCTGGTTCCCAATATCACCGTTACCGTAGTTCCAGTACCAATGCCAGTTGTAATGCACATAGTTTTCAGAAAACGGCTTCATTTCCGCAGGACCAGTCCACAGGTCATAGTTTAATCCTTCAGGTATTTTTGAAGTTCCTTTGTCTCCTACATCCGGTCTCCATTTGTACACCAGACCACGTGCCATGTACACATTCCCAATCAAACCGTCACGCATATGTTTAACTGCTTCTTTTAATGCTTCAGAACTTCTGAGCTGTACGCCATGCTGCACCACACGTTTGTATTTATGTGCAGCTTCTATCAACTTTCTTCCTTCATGCAGATTATGTGTTCCCGGTTTTTCTACATACACATCCTTACCAGCCTGGCAAGCCCATATGGCTGCCAGCGCATGCCAGTGATTAGGCGTCGCTATACTGACCACGTCAATGGATTTATCTTCAAAAACCTTACGCAGATCTATTTCCGTTTTTACTTTTTTCCCTGTCTTCTCCGTAAACTCCTGTGCTCTCTTTTGTAAAATAACATTGTCAGGATCACACAGAGTAGCCACCTCCACATTACTCAATTTACTGTAACCCGAAATGTGATTTTGTCCACGGCCATTTACACCCAGTACTGCCACACGAACACGATCGTTGGCACCGAAAGCTTTTGCAGGAATGATATAAGGAATCGAAAGTGCGAGTGCCGCGCCTGTGGAATTTTTGATAAACTTTCTACGGGAAATCGAAGGATCGTTTTGCATAAAGATGGGTGTTAGGAAATATAGACTTACAACCAGACAGACGGAACTTAGCCCATCACCCCCTTATTGAATAATACAATTAATTTGTAATTTTATACAATTGTATAAACATCCATGATTGTGCTGTTTTGCAGGTAGAAAATTTATTTGTAGAAATTAAATGCAAAAACCGGCAAGAGCGATTACCCATGCCGGTTTTGATAAAAATCAGAGACAAACTTTTATTTATAAATTTCCTACTGCCTGATGTATCTGTTTGACAGTATCCAGATAATTATCTTCAGACGGCAAACCGAAGAGTAACTTTTCTTTAATCATCTTCGCTACATTTTCAGGAACGAGTTGATCCCAACCCGGTTCTCCGCGTTTGATTTTATCAAGCACACTGTCGGTTGTAATGTGCATGTGTTCCTTATTGAAGTTTCTGATATCTTCTATCTTATCATTCACAACCAAATATTGAAACAGCGGTCGCAGGTGATCAGGTACCACAAAATTTTCGCAACTGTATACCGAGCCATCTGCCTGAAGTGTTGGATAAATAAACAGTTTCACTTTGCGGCTGAATAGGGTGGCAAATGATTCCAGAATACCTCCCGGCAAAAACTCGTAATGCTTCTCTTCGAAAATATCCTGTAAACTTGGACTACCCAGCAACAAACCAACTTTTAGCTTGGTGAGTCGTGAAAGATAAGCCATCAGACGGAAATACTCATGGTGATTTGAGATCATTACCATGTGCCCCAAAGAACAGAGAATATCTACACGATCCAGAAAGTCCTTTTCATCAATGACACGGTCACCTGCTTTCAGGTTATGCAAAGTCAGCTCCGAGATCAGTACAACTTTTGATTCATCTACATCCGGTTCAGCAAGAAACTGACGCTGACCATTTGAAATCAAATCAATATGAACATTGGTAATGGGACGTAACCGTCCGCGCATCATCAGAATATGCTTTTTATATAAAGCTTCAGATGGTTGAAGAACACCTCCGTCACTTCCGAAAAGTGCAGCATCTGTGAAACCATTTTTAACAAGACGCAGACTCATCAGACGGTTATCTACCTTCACAAAGTCCGGCCCGCTAAAACGCACCATATCAATCTCAATACGTTCTGTTGTGAGATCATCCATCAATGATAGTAGCAACGTTTCCGGCGATTTATAATAATAAAAGCAACCGTACATCAGATTCACTCCGATAATGCCCAGCGCCTGTTGCTGCAGCAGGTTTTCATTGTCACGCATCCGAACGTGGATCACTACATAGTTGGTAGGTCCGCCGGGCGTTAGTTGGAATTGAAGACCAATCCAGCCATGCGATTCGTTGGTTTTCTGAAAGTTAAGCGCAACTACAGTATTGGCAAATGCAAAAAACTGACTTTCTGTGCCTCTCTTTTCTGAGAGCCGCTTTTCTACCAGGTTATATTCCCTGTTGAGCATTTTCATCAACCTGGACTCTACTACATATCTGCCACCTTCTTCAATACCGTAAATGGCATCACTGAATGTCATATCATAAGCCGACATGGTTTTTGCAACCGTGCCTGAAGCTCCACCTGCCTTGAAGAAATAAGCTGCCGTCTCCTGTCCTGCACCAATTTCAGCAAAAGAGCCGTAAATGCGACGATCCAGATTGATTTTTAAGGCTTTTTGCTTTGTCCCGAGATTTTTATCGTACATAATTGTATCGTAAGATGAAGAGCATTATGTGTAAATATAGGAAAAATACCAATTTTAATCCTATCAGAGTAGGACAGATTATATAGTAGAATAGAAAAATTCTATAATACAAATTTAAATAAAAGCATCAATCCATTTCTGTTATGACTGAAACCTGTGATCATCTGTTCGTTTATGGTACACTAATGCAAGGATTCACCAACGATTTTTCAAGAAAGCTGTATCGATTTTCTACCTGGGAAGGTAACGGATCATTTCCCGGAATGTTATATGCTGTGAGCTGGTATCCAGGTGCGCTGTATCTGCCGGCTGCATCGACAAGCGTATATGGCGAAGTTTACAGACTCCCTACTGAATCGGATTTGCTCGCCGAACTAGACGAATATGAAGACATTACCGAAGATAAGAGTCAGAGTCTTTATCTCCGTGTCATAGTTCCGGTATTAATGAAAAATAATATGATAATTCCTTGCTGGACTTACCTTTATAATCAGTCCGTAGAGAACTTGAAAGAAATTAAAAGCGGCGACTTCAGAAATCCTGTTTAGTATTACTTTACGATAACCGGCGCCTGATCCGGAACTATATATTGATTGATGTGTTCCCTATTCCACTCAATCAATTTATCATTAGTGAATTTGAGCTTGTACTCTTCCGAGCTGTCACTTTTATAAGCTAGTACTTCCGTTGGGTTTCCTTTTTCATCCTTGGAAGAGGATGAGATCATGTATTTTTGGCCTAAAATACCGATGACTTCACTTTTGGTCATACCGATATTGACCTGTTTGATCCTTTCATTCGTATGATAAGCAATGTTATGTGTTACACAGCCTGACAACAAAACGGATACATATAAAACAGAAAGTCCTTTTTTTATTTTCATAGCTTTTGCGATAGGGCTAAACATGATTTCCTTGTATTTTCTCTCCGATAATCCTCAAACCATCCAACGTGAGTTGCGTATCGATTTCGATAAATTCGTTCTGCAAAGTTTCAATAATAGATGAAAGCCCCCCTGTTGCTACAGCAATACATTCACCCCCCAATTCAGCACGTATACGCTGAATAAGCGATTTAACCAAACCTTCATATCCCAATAATATTCCAGCCTGGATTGCTTCGGTTGTATTCTTCCCGATTGCGGAAGCAGGAAGCTTTAAGGGCACTTCCGGCAACTGAGCTGTATCCGTAAACAACGCTCTCACCGCAGTGGCAAGTCCTGGTAGAATAGCGACACCTAGAATCTGTCCCTGTGCTGATACGGTTGTAAAAGTCAATGCTGTACCGAAGTCCACCACGACACAGTTCTGTTGATAGCGCGACATCACCGCCACAGCATTTGCAATAAGATCTGCACCAATTTCGTGGGGATGATCAATGGCGATACTCAGATCCGGAAAAATGCCCGGACCTACTGTAATAATCGCATCTCCAAACAATGATCTCAGCATCTTTTGAATAATCGGTGTCATTGCGGGAACAACACTGCTCAAAACTACCGTTTCAACATCTCCGAACCATAACCCGGCCTCCAGAAAATGAAGCCTCAGCCTTGATTCATAGTACGTTTCATTTTCCTGAGTTTGCGAGCGCATGCGCCATACATTACTCCAGGTACCCGAATCATAAAGTCCGAAAACGGTGTCAGTATTTCCGACGTCAACAGCTAACAGCATAAGTAAGATTTAAATCACGTGAACAAATTAAAGCATTATGGAAATAAAACTTCATTTGTACGTCCTATTTCAGGCAGTTTATTTTGATTATACCTAATTTTGAGAGTCGAACATTTTCTAGTTGCAATAAACTATTTTTCAAGACCAGCTCGTCTCTTCCCATATAAAAATATGATTTTCCCTACGTTCTTTACACGTATATCATTTGCTTTCCTTTTCTTATTGATCTCACTGGAATTTGCCTTTTCACAAGCAATTCCCGAATGGCAGGATCCGGGAATTGTGAAAGTGAATACCGAAAGAGTTCACGCCGATTTCATTCCGTATCCGGATGAAAAGAGCGCAATACTCAGAGGACAAAAATCCCCGTTTGTTACATCATTGAACGGTACATGGAAGTTTAAATGGGCGTCACATCCTTCCAAAGCAATGTCTGGCTTTTACAATCCTTCGGTAAATACAGCTTCATGGGACGATATACCTGTTCCCTCTCACTGGCAGGTAGTAGCCGCACGTGAAGGCCTCCCATACGATAAACCCGTATTTTCGAATATCAAATATCCATTTCCTGCTACCCCTCCCAAAATTTCTGCTGATACCAATTCAGTTGGTATGTATCGGACGACTTTTACATTGTCTGATGACATCGCAGACAAATCGATTTTTATTCATTTTGGAGGTGTTGCATCTGCATGTTACGTATGGCTCAATGGAGAGGCGATCGGCTATCACGAAGATAGTATGACACCTTTTGAGTTTAATATTACTGATGATGTTAGAACAGGTGTTAATCATTTAGCAGTACAGGTCATCAACTGGTCTGATGGCAGCTACCTGGAAGATCAGGATTTCTGGCGCTTAGCCGGCATTTTCAGGGATGTTAATTTACTGGTTCGATCTCAGGCAATTATTACGGATGTAAGTATCAACACAATTCTTGATGAACGATACGAACACGCGACGCTGAAAGTAGCAGCATTTATCAAAAACTTCCGTACGCCGCCGTTACAGGCCCATCAGATGTTATTTTCACTGTACGATGCCAAGGGTAATGTAGCAGCGAATCCTGTCAGTCAATCGGTATATGATCTTGATGGTTTTCAGGAAAAGTCCTTTCGTATTGAAATGCCGGTAGAAAACCCTTTAAAATGGAGTGCTGAAACGCCCAATTTATATAAACTTACTGTTCAGCTGCTCACTCCGGATGGTATAACCGTAGAGGCTATAAGCCAGCAGGTTGGCTTTCGTTCGATAAAAACTAAGGGTGGACAGCTTCTGATCAATGGGAAAGCTGTGACGATCAAGGGAGTGAACAGACATGAATTTGATCCGGAAACCGGACGTGTCATCAGCAGGGAATCCATGATCAGAGATATCAAACTGATGAAACAACATAACATCAATGCAGTCCGTACTTCTCACTATCCCAATGTATCGGAATGGTATCACCTCTGCGATGAATATGGTATTTATGTGATGGATGAAGCCAATATTGAAAGTCACGGACTCTGGCAGCAAAACATCATACTGGCTGACAAACCCGAATGGCGTACCGCATTTATAGAAAGAGGAAAGGCCATGCTCGACCGGGATAAAAACCATCCCTCTGTGATCATCTGGTCGCTGGGAAATGAATCAGGAATGGGTGAAAACTTCACTGCCATGGCAGATTATTTACGTCTTGCAGATCCTGACCGCCCTATTCACTATGAAGGAAGAAAAAACTATAAGCCTAATAGCTTGAATCATTTCGATATTATTTCGGTGATGTATCCATCAACCAGTGATATGATAGATTTGGTACGTCAGGATAAAACACGCCCACTTATCATCTGTGAATATGCACATGGAATGGGCAATAGCATCGGGAATCTGAAAGAATACTGGGATGTCATTGAAAGATATCCCACCATGCAAGGCGGATTCATCTGGGATTGGGTGGACCAGGGTCTAAAATTAAAAAGACAGGATGGAAGCCATTACTGGGAGTTTTACAATCGGATTGATGGCGCTGACGCAGGTGACGGATTGGTAAATCCTGATCGTGTTCTGCAACCGGAAATCAATGAAGTCAAAAAAATCTATCAACATGTCCGTTTTGAGATGCCGGATACATTGCGGCAAGGCCAAAAAACGGTGCTGATCAGAAATAATTATGATTTTACATCTTTAAACAAGTTTGACCTGAACTGGTCGGTTCAGGAAAACGGCCAAATTATTTCAAAAGGAAATGTTACCAACCTGAATGCATTACCAAGGCAAACCCAGCAAATCACTATACCTTACGAATTGCCAGCCTCTACAGCAGCTGGCAACGAGTATTTTCTTAATCTGAGTCTGGTTCTGAAGACAGAACAAACCTGGGCGTCCAAAGGTCACGAAGTTGCATGGCAACAGACACCCATAGCTGTTGCTACACCATTAAAACCCATGCTCTCGCTGACCGAAAATACAGCCTTGCGCATCACCCAGCTCAACGCCAGCAGACTGATGATCACCGGACAATTTTTCTCAGTGACGTTTGATAAACGGGAAGGCAGAATGGTATCTTTTAAAAATAAAAAAGACGAAATGCTGGAAAAAGGCCTGTTTCCAAATTTCTGGCGGGTGCCAACCAACAATGATGAAGGTGGAGGAGAACAAAGTTTTGCTTCGATCTGGCGTAAAGCTGGTCTGGATAGTCTGAAATTATTGTCCTGCGATATAAAAACAGAACGGATTAACTCGCACGCAACACGGGTGATAATGAGCCAGATACTTGGCGCACAGCTTAGCAGGATTCAGGTAAATACGACTTACACGGTATACGCAACCGGCGATATACATGTACACAACACTTTTTCCCCAACCGAAGACTGGCCACTTGTTGCTAAAATGGGTATGCAATTTCAAATGCCATCCTCTTACAGCAAGTTGCAGTGGTTTGGTAAAGGACCCTTTGAAACTTATGCAGACAGAAAGACCTCAGCCAGAACCGGCATATATGCCGGGGAAGTTGCCGCACAGCATTTCCCGTACATATATCCACAGGAAAACGGAAATAAAACTGATGTGCGATATGCTGTAATTACCAATGCTGAGGGGGCGGGCCTGCTGGCGATCAGTGATTCTCTTTTCAATGTGAATGTTCATGACTATACCGACGAATCGCTACAACGTGCCAAAACTCCGAAAGCACTATTGGAACGGGGGAATGTGACGGTTGTTAATCTGGATCTGGCTCAGATGGGCCTGGGTGGAGATAACAGCTGGTCGCCAAGCGTACATGAGAGTTACAGAATTAAGCCGAAAGGGTACTCCTATTCTTTTAGATTGAAAGCCATTGACAAAACAACTAACGTGGCTGAAGCCCTTCGTACTACTCTGCCATATCCATATAGACCTGGCACATCCATGGGTATAGAAAGTACAGTCGAAAACGTAGAAGTTGACCGCGAAGAGGAATTTGCTGAAGAGCCGGAAGTAGAGAAACCTGTAGTAAGAAAAAAGGTGGTCAGAAAAAAAGCGCCGGTAAGAAAAAGGCGAAAAAGATGACTCGTATACGTTTTTTCAAGTAACTGCCTGATACATAACACAAAAATGACGCTTTAAACTTTTGAATTTCATAAGATATTATTAGATTTGACAACATAATAATCGTATCTGCTTCACAAAGCAAGTCGATAAGTTTGACACACTACTATACTTATGAAAAATCGTCTACTCGAACTTGACGCTATAAGAGGTATGGCCGCATTGGCTGTAGTTCTATTCCATTTCACCATTAACCGAAATGCCTCGGATCTTGGATGGCAATTTAGTTATGGAGTTACCGGAGTAGATATATTCTTTATGATCAGCGGATTTGTCATATTCCTGACTATAGATACCAAAACCAGTCACTGGAAATACTTTGTGCGAAGCCGCTTTTCCAGACTTTACCCCACCTACTGGGCATGTGTTCTACTCACTGCCACCTTCATTCTTATCTACGAGCCAGGTTCCTTTAAGCTTTCAAATGTATTCGCGAACCTGACCATGTTCCCTATATATTTTGGCATAGAAAATCTAGATGGATCTTACTGGACTTTGCTGGTTGAGCTTATTTTTTACATCTGGATATTGATGGTTTTTCTGAGTGGAAGGTTACAAAATATTATTACCATCGGCTTATTCTGTGTTGCTGCGATCGTGACATTTCATTTTTTTGCAAACTACTACCAGGGTATGTATGATTTCACTCTGCGTAAGATACAGTTGATCAACCACTTTCCACTATTCTTATCAGGTATTGTCTTTTTTAAGATTAAATTCGAATCCTGGAAACCTGGCTACATTGCTACATGTGTTATATGTATACTGGCGTCTGTTTATTTACATGATAAAGGCGGAATGACCATGCATTTTATAGGACAGGCTGAACATGCCTTGGTGATTATCTTGTATCATATCATTTTCACCCTTTTTGTTTTTGGCAAGCTCACTTTCCTCAATATTAAACCATTACTTTTCTTAGGTAAAATATCTTACAGTCTTTATCTGCTACACCAGTATATTGGTATCCAATTGATAGAAACATTTAAAAGCTTTGGGATGAATGTATATGCAGCCATTCTTTTCTGTATTGCAATCTGTATAGGTATCGCCTGGATTATCACTAAGTATATTGAAATCCCTGCTGTTAGCTTGATTCGGACGCAATCCCGGCAAAAAGATATTATTCATGAATTATCAAAAGAAGAGCCTGCCTTGCAGATAAGCAAAACAGGCTATAATTTTCAATAGAAAATATATTCTATTTCCAGACAATTGAAGCCACCGAATTCGGCTCAATTGTATAGTTATAGCTTTTTGTACTATCAGCTACGGAAATTTTTTGACTTTCAGAGCTTTGATTTAACACAACCAGTACTTTGCTGCCATCTGTATTCAGGAATGCTACACTTTCCAGCTTGCTGGTAGATGTGAATTTGTCAGATTGAACCCTGAATGCACCAGGCTTTACAAATTTCGACATATGCGCAAGGGTGTAATACTCTACGTTTTTAGTAACTGTGCCATTTGCGGATATCGTTACAACACCTCTGCAATTGTCACAGCCTTTATTTTTCGGACCATCGTTGTCATCTAAGGCCAAGTTCCACAGCAGTGCATTTTTCGACCAGTTATTGGTGGTCCCTATAAAAATGTTAGACATATTCCATTTTAGATTGTCAGAAAAATTGGTAGCCCAACGTCCTCCTGATATCTCAGTAAAATAAAGTCCCTTGTCAGGAAATTTATCGTGCACCTCGCTCATCGCTGATACACTGCCCCCGTATGCATGAAAAGCAGATCCGGTAACGAAGGAATTGGTTTTAGCATCACTCAATATCGTAATGGGATAATCGGGACGATCCCAATTGTGATCGTAAAGTAAAATTTTAGCTTTGATTGCATTTGCATTGAAAAGCGGACCAAGATGATCTCTGATAAAAACATTCTGTGCCGCTGCATCCATATTCATGGATGGATACGCCGCCTCATGTAAAGGCTCATTTTGAACGGAAATGGCATCAATAGGTATTCCTTCCTTCTTGTATGCATCCAGATATTTCACAAAATACTTGGCAAACGACGGGTACCATTCCGGTTTGAGATTACCACCTGCCAGCTTCCCATTGGATTTCATCCAGGCGGGAGCCGACCAGGGCGTAGCCATAATACGTATTTCTGGCTGTAACTTTAAAATCTCCTTAAGCATCGGAACAAGATCATCCTGATCTTTCGCGATTGAAAACTTTGCCAGCTCCGGATCCGTTTGCCCTGCCGCCAGATCATTGTATGTGAAGTCTTCTAATGAAAAATCGGATGCTCCCATTGTTACCCGTAAATAGCTGATGCCTATACCTTCTTTTACATCAAACAAATCTTTCAAAAGTGCTTCGCGTTGATCAGCACCCATTTTCTTGCTAAGAAGGTATGCAGACGAACCGGTGAGGGCAGCGCCAAAACCTTCTATTTCCTGCAATTTTGTATTGAAGTCAATTTTGATCTGATTGGCAGATGCACCCGCATTATTACCATTGATAATACTGACAGGATTGTCTTGTTGTAACAGCTTAGCCTGCGAACCGTTCGTAACCCAGACGGTCGCTTTATCTCCGTTATCTGTGATGGGTTGTTGTGTAGCCTCATCCGGCGTATTTGCTGAGCATGCCTGGACCAGTATGCTTAAACATAATCCGGAAAGCCATGTTAATTTTCTCATCATGTCAATTTAAAATGAATGGGCGCATTGGTTTTACATGATGTGTGAAACCAATGCGCCCAAGTAGATGTAGTTAATATCCCTGATTTTGTACAAGGCTGGCATTTTTATCCATTTCTACCTGAGGAATAGGTAAAAGCAGTTTAGCTTCGTTCAGACTGTAGTTTAGGCTGTTTCCATTCCCGTCTTTTACAGCCTGCATTACTGGGATTGCACGTCCGGTTCTCACCAGATCAAACCAGCGATGCCCTTCAAAAGCAAGTTCCAGACGACGTTCTTTTTCTATAGCAAGGCGTAAAGAAGCCTGATCTGCCGAAGTATTAGCAGGTAACTTAGCGCGGGTACGGACCTGATTTAATACCGTTTTCGCACCAGCCAAATCGCCGGTTTCATTCAGTGCTTCTGCTTTTAAAAGCAAGACATCCGCAAAGCGATACATAATGATATTTTGAGAAGCATCTGTTTTACGCATTTTATACGCGAACGGGAAGTTAGTCAGCGGCCAGTATCTGTCAGACCATTTCCCGGTAACATTTGCAGTAAAAATGGTGGAGGCCTTGCGGACTACATCCTTTTCGTCATCGTAGGCTTTTACCAGATCATTAGAAGGAGTATTGAATTTCTTCCAGTCTGTTCCATAAAACATCGAAGATCCCCAGTTACCACCAGTTGCCCAGTCAGTAAAATTCAGTTCAAAAATAGCTTCAGCACTATTTTCATGATTTCCATCCCAGAGTTGCTCAAAATTTGGCAACAAAGAATAACCCAGCGCAATCACGGCATCGGTATTGGTTTTCACTTTCGCCCAATCCTGTTTAGTGGCATGTACCTTCGCCAACAGCGTATACACAGCTCCCGGCGTTACGGTCATTTTATTAGGCCCTGATTTCGGAACTGTTGTAGCTGCCTCATCCAGATCTTTGATGATCTGAGCGTATACTTCGTCCGAAGACGTTCTGGAAGGAAAAAGCTGATCATAAATCTCTTCAATATTGGAAGACGTTATGGTTGGCAATTCATCCACAACCAAGGGAACATTCCCATACAGACGTACCAGGTCAAAGTATGCTCTTGCTCTCATGAATTTCGCCTCTCCCACCATCTGTGCTTTCCGTTCAGCAGTAAGCGCCGTATCAGTCACTTTCAGCACATTGTTGATAATAGCATTTGCACTGGCAATATGGTTGTAGAGATAACTCCAGTCGCGTGCAGCTACTGCATTGGTAGAAAGAATCCTGAATTCATCTACTTCAAACCACGCAGCGTTGTCTGCACCGGCATAGGAGTTGTCGGACCGGCCATCGCCCATGATGAAGTAATCCATGACATAATACTCTGCAGATCCATTCCGGAAAATAGCATAAGCGCCTGCAAGTGCTGATTCGGCTGTGGCTGCGTTCGTAATAGAAGAGCCGGCAGTACCTGTACCATCGTTGCCAACTACAGTTTGAGATATGGGCTGAAGGTCGAGCTGATCCTGGCAGGAAGGCAGGATAGTAGCAGACCCCAATAAAATGGCTATATAACTTAATCTTTTCATGAATTCTCTCGATTAAAACTGAACATTGAGACCCAAAATGAATGCGCGTGATATAGGATATGTACCATAGTCTATCCCCAATGTTGCTCCGCTTGAAGTAAATGCATTCACCTCCGGATCAAACCCTTTGTATTTTGTGATCGTGAACAAATTTTGGGCAGTTACATATATGGATGCGCGACTCATTCTGATTTTGCTTGCCCAATCCTTATTCAGGTTGTAGGAGAGCGTTGTACTTTTGAGTCTCAGAAAAGAAGCATCTTCCACAAAACGTGAAGAGATCAGCGAGTTATTGACATTTCCATCCGTAGCACGTGGAATATCGGTAATGTCACCAGGATTTTGCCAACGTCTCAATACTTCCACTGACTGGTTTTTACTGTCATACATACCCTCCGTTTCCAGGCGGGATGCATTAAAAGCTTTATTACCTTGCGATCCCTGGAACAGGAACGACAGACTGAAATCCTTATAAGTAAGGTTGTTGTTCATCCCATACGTAAATTTCGGCTGCGCAGATCCTAATATCGTACGATCCTGAGGTGTAAATTCACCGTCGCCGTTCACATCACGATACATGATATCTCCGGTTTCCGGATTCACGCCATCTGAAATATATCCGTAGAAGGTTCCCAAGGAAGCGCCTTCCTGTAGAATAATAATCTGGTCACTTCTCCCTTCTACATCTGCATAGCGGTACACTTTGCTGAGCTGCAGTTCTGTGATTTTATTACGGTTGAAAGCAATATTAAAATCAGTTGTCCACTGAAAATCATTCTTATCAAAATTGACTGTGGATAACACCATCTCTAACCCTTTATTTTCAAGTTTACCGGAGTTACGTGGTATGTAGCTGTAACCTGTTGTATTAGGAAGCGGTACGTTCAGCAACAGATCATTCGTCTTTTTCAGATAGGCATCCAATGCAACTGTAATTTTACCCTGTAACATACTCACATCTAATCCAATGTTCGTCTGCGTGGTCGTCTCCCATCTCAAGTCCGGATTTGGAGCATATGAAGGGCGGGTTACCGCTGGTCCTGATGGCGGATTTGTCGGAGTACGACGCGTGTAGCTGTTCAGACCGTAAGATGCATAATTCGACAAGCCTTCCTGATTACCATTTTGTCCCCAGCCCCCACGCAGTTTCAAGTCATTAATAAACTTTACGTCCTCCATAAACGGTTCTGCAGAAATACGCCATCCGGCAGATACCGATGGAAAGAAACCCCATTGATTTCCTCGGGCCAGTTTAGAAGACCCATCTGCACGAAAGTTGGCAGTGATCAGATATTTGCTGTCGAAGTTATACATCAATCGTCCCAGATAGGAATTCAGGAACCACTCCGACTGCTCTGTATAGGCGTTTGTGATTTCGTTAGCTGCATTGATTGTTTTGACAATACCGTCTGCCGGGAAATCGCGCCCTGCTATATAGGAATTATTCCAGTTATTTTTCTGAACCGTTGTTCCTGCTAATGCCGACAAATTGTGTTTCGACCAGCTCTTTTCATAGTTTACGGTATTTTCCCACAGGTAAGTAAAAGAGTTGCTTCTCGTCGCATTGGCAAAACCATGCGTGCTGCCTTCACTTCCCCATCCTTCTGTTGTTCTGTAGGGATCCAGGTAGTAGTCATTAGAGTGATTCATATAATCAACCCCGAAATTGGATCGAATAAAGAGCCCTTTTGCCAGCGTAATGTCACCAATGACATTACCAAAAATACGATTGTCTTTTGTGCCTTGTGTAGGGCCGTACATCGCAGCAAACGGATTATCCCAACCTGCTTTCAAAGGATTTGTAGTAAAAATGGTTCCTCTGACAGGATGTTCTGTGTAAATACCCATCGTTGGCGGAGCACCAAGCGCACCAAGAACCACCGCATTACGCCCTGCGTTGCTATTGTCTTTCACATCGCGGATTGAGGCATTGGCATAGCTGAAGTTCGTGGTAAGTTTGAACCAGCTTTTAATCTGATTATCCAGATTGGCTCTGAAAGTATAACGTTTGTAACTCGCGGGCTTAATGATCCCGTCATCTTTAGTGATAGCACCGGAAACAAAATATTTGTTTTTGTCTGTACCACCTGAGAAAGACAATTGATAGTTCTGGTTATGTCCGGTAGTGAATACTTCTTTATTCCAATCTGTTGTTTCACTGCCCACAGTTACATTATTGCCCATATCGTTCATTAAATCGGCGTACTGCTGGGGATTGAGCACATCGATTTTCTTAGCAACGTTTGCGATACCATAATAAGCCCCGAAGCTTACCTGCGACTGATTCGCCTTACCTCTCTTTGTGGTAATGATTACAACCCCGTTGGATGCTCGTGCTCCATAAATAGCAGCAGACGACGCATCTTTCAATACCTGCATACTTTCGATATCATTCACATTCAGATCCCGGGTATCCATTGTAGGAACTCCGTCAATCACATACAATGGCTCATTACCGGCTTGTACCGACGTAGCTCCACGTACCCGAATAGACAACGCAGCACCTGGCTTACCTGATGGCTGCGTCACCTGCACCCCTGCAGCTTTTCCCTGAAGTGCCTGAGCAGCCTGAAGAATAGGACGCTCTTCAATATCTTTCGTATTGACCGAAGCGATGGATGTTGTCACGTCACCTCTCTTTTGAGTTCCGTATCCGATCACCACCACTTCATCCAGGCTCCGTTGATCTGCGGTAAGCGTGGCATTGATCTCTGTCTGATTACCGACTGTCACTTCCTGCGATCCGTAGCCGATAAATGAGAACACCAAAACAGCCTGACTACTCGGTACAGTTAAAGAGTAGTTCCCATCTACATCCGCTACCGTGCCGGCCTGCGATCCTTTTACCACAACACTCGCTCCGGGAAGTGCCTGATTCTGCTGATCTTTAATAATGCCCTTTACAACGACATCCTGCGCATGCACGAAGCTGGTTATCACGAAAAGCATGGCAATAAAAAACGTAACTCGCTTTCCCATAAATTGTTAGATTAATAATGGTAATTTATTCTATAAAATCTAGGATATTTCCATGCAGCAAATTTCACCTGGTTTTAGTTATTTTGCAAATAAAATTTAATACAAATTACTGATAAACAGATAGTTGTATAAATAATGATACGGTTTAACACCGTAGCTATTTCTAGCCAACACGACTGATATACAAGCGCTAAGATGGCAGATAGTTAGTGAAGCAACAGAAGTACTGATACGGATCGCAGCCGCCTATAATCAAACTAAAAAAAGAAATAATTCAACCTAAGATGAACAGAAAGCGCATCTATTCTTTAGCAACCGGTTCGACGGAATGATCCAGGATGAGTTTACTCCACCCTTCTGCGTTCTTCAATGAAGCCAGCTCCTTCTTCCTGTCCTGCATCACTTTTTTGATTCGACTTGCATAAGCCCAGCAAGTACTCTGGCGAATAGACAGAATTTCAGAGAGCTTGTGAGATGAAATTTTCCCCTTGGTGGTATAGATTAAAAATACCATATAGAATGCCTTATTAATGGGAATCCGGGTATTTTGAAAAATGGTATGTGCAATCACTGATTCGTCATAATCACATCTCGCGCAACGGCGGCTATAGGAACTATGTCCATGAAAAAAATGATCATGCCCGCATTTACGGCATTCGAAGCTGGAGGCTCCCCATTTTATACCACTCAGGAATTTAAAACAACTGTCGTTATCGGGATAAATTTTACTGAATTCTTCAAAATCCACTTCCGCAGACATCACCCTGGCTCTTGTAACCTTCACTACATTGGTTTGCAGCTCCTCATTATCATGAGCCAGCAATGCATTCATTTGCTCTATTTCTTCCTTTTGCTGTTTGAGCAGCAGGTTCATTTCTGTTAATTCTCTATTCTTTTCTTCTATAATCACCGACTTCTCAAATACCTCCTTTGTCCTGTCTTTCACCTGGGATTCCAGCTTCGTATTCAATGAATCTTTCAGTTTTTCGGTAAGCGTCATTTGTCTGATCATTTCCCGTTGTGCTCTGTCTTTTTTCTTTTTCAGAATCCGTACCTTATCACCAATCGCGAACGAAAGGAATATCATTTCCAGAACAAAACATATACTGAGGCTATAGTATGTAATTACACCGAAATTAATACCCTCCACATGGAGCATCAGTAATAGTTTGTGAATAAACCCCAGTGATAAAAAAGCATATCCTAAAACAAAGAATCGTGCAGGACGATACCCTTGTCTGTAAATATAAATCCCTGAATAAAAAGCTACTGCCAGCGGAACCAGTTCGAGGAACTTATAGCTGAACCAATCTTTATTAAAAAGAAGACAAACAATAAATAAAATTGTTCGAGCCACCATCACCATCACAATGAACTTGTCGAGTTTTGGTGCTTTCCGACGTGTATATAAAAGTGCTCTGGTGAACTGAAGTGCAAAAATACTGACGCCAAACAGCGCAATTCCGTAGGCATACTGATTCCACTGAGGGGCATTAGGCCATAAGTACTGATAGGCCACTCCATCAATACACATTTCAAAAAGTCCGACGCTCAGATTATACAGCACATAGTACAGATACTGAAGCTGTCGAACGGCAATAAACATCATCAGATTGTAAAAACTGAAGACCAGTACCATTCCATAGAAAATACCGAAAATAAAGTATTCATCCAGCGCATACTGTATAAAACGGCCTGCAGAGCGAAGCACAACGATCACATCCGCTCGCTGGTGTGACTTAATACGCAAATAATAGGTTCCTGAATAGGCTTCCTGATTAGCAATATTAACCTCAAAATTTTTGTGCATGTATTCCCGCTGACTGAAGGGATACCGGTCACCGGTTACACGCTTTTCATAGTTTCCATCTTTATCCGGCAGGTAAATGGTGATGTCATCAATGGTTTGGTCAAAAAATTCAAGTATCCAGTTTTTCGAACTTTCAGGATTATGAGCAATCCGTATTTTATACCAGTACACCGAGCCCAGATTGTAGTTCTGTGGAGTACTCTTGGATAGCGATTGAAAGGTATACACCCCTGCTTCCGATTTTACATCTTCAAAACGGTAGTTGCCGGACTTGTCTTCCAGGTATTCGATCTCTCTGCCTGTAAAAATATGCTGATCTACCGCGTCTTGAATAGCGATTACGGGCTGACCATTTACACTATACGGTAGCCCAATCAGTGATACGAATACAATCAATTTATAAAGGAGGTACTTTCGTCTATTCATTGCGATACATCTGGTGACTCGATAAGAAACAGAGCCTGTGGATAGATCATACTAACAACTATATTATCCTTTTACGTTTCAATTGACTCTACCGTACATCCCATTCCTTAATGAACTTGACAATATTTACGTATTTTTGACATGTTAAACCCAGCGCTGTGTAAATCAATAGCTTGAAAATTCAGCTGCTGGCATATTCCTCAAGAAGACTGCTTAAAATGGCTGATAGTGAGATTAACCTGGAGACTAAATCTCCTTTTGCAATAAAGAAAATAAGTTGGGACGGATTAAAAATTACCATTAAATTATTCCGGTATATACTTCCTTACAAAGGATTATTTGCTGCCGGAATGCTCTTTTTGATTTTATCCACAGCTACTTCACTGGCTTTTCCTAAGCTGGTTGGGAATATTATTGAAGTCATTGAGGGAAAATCCCTGTACAGCATCAACCAGGTAACTGCACTACTGTTCGTCATACTCATTTTACAGGCTGTATTCTCCTATTTCAGGATATATCTGTTTACGCTGGTCAGCGAAAAATCAATGCTCAATATCCGTAGTGATGTTTTTAGCAGAATCGTGACGCTTCCTATTAAGTACCTGGAACAAAAGCGTGTAGGAGAACTTACCAGTAGGATTACTTCAGATATTTCACAACTTCAGGGTTTGCTGTCATTTACCATCGCTGAGCTTTTCAGGCAGATCGCCACCCTGATCGTCGGAGTTGGGATTTTATTTTATACTTCCTGGAAGCTAACGCTGTTTATGCTTGCCACTTTTCCGTTTCTGGTCATCGCTTCCGTTTTCTTCGGCAGACACATGCGCCGACTCTCTAAAAGGGCACAAGATGAACTTGCTGCAGCCAATGTGGTAGCTGAAGAGACATTTCAGTCTGTAAATGTTGTGAAGGCTTTTACCAATGAACATCTCGAAATAAACCGATATGTAACCATTCTGAACCGTGTTGTGAATCTCTCATTGTATGCGGCGAAGTTCAGAGGTGGCTTTGCTTCTTTTGTCATTCTGGCTTTGTTTGGAGGTATTGTGGGTGTAGTATGGTTTGGAGCTGGCTTGGTGCAGGGAGGAGAAATGAATCTGGCAGATCTGTTCACATTTATCTTATATACAACCTTTATCGGTGCATCCATCAGTGGAATGGGGGATTTGTACGCACAAATCAACAAAACTGTGGGAGCTTCGGAAAGGCTGTTTGAAATTCTTGAAGAAGATCCTGAAATTCAGTACGAACAAACAGCTCATATGCCTGCTGCTAAAATCGATGGACATATCAGTTATCAGAATGTGCATTTTTCTTATCCGTCCCGCCAGGATCTTCCTGTATTGAAAGGCATCACGTTTGATATTCAGGCAGGAGAAAAAATAGCACTTGTTGGTTACAGCGGTGCAGGAAAATCAACGATTATTCAGCTTTTATTACGCTTTTATGACTATAAATCGGGCCAAATTCTGGTGGACGGCAAACCACTCACGGAATACGGCATTTCAGAAATGCGTAAAAACATTGCTGTAGTTCCGCAGGAAGTCATGCTCTTTGGCGGTACAATCCGGGAAAATATTCTATATGGAAAACCATCCGCTACGCCTGAAGAAGTGTATGATGCTGCACGCAGGGCTCATGCGCTGGAATTTATTGAGTCATTTCCGGAAAAGATGGAAACGATCGTCGGCGAAAGGGGTATAAAATTATCAGGTGGACAAAGGCAACGTATTGCCATTGCAAGAGCCATTCTAAAAGATCCGAAAATTCTCATATTGGACGAAGCAACGAGCTCTCTGGATGCAGAATCTGAAAAACTGGTACAGATCGCTTTGGACGAACTAATGAAAAACAGAACGACCATCGTCATTGCGCATCGTCTTGCTACCATTCGTAAAGTGGATCAGATTTACGTGATCCGCGAAGGACAAATTGCTGAATCCGGTACCCATCAGCAACTTTCCCTTATCGATAACGGACTTTATGCGAGTCTGATTAAACTTCAATTTGAAGCAACTGAAACCCTATAATGAATCAAAAAGAATCTCCTAAGCACATTCCTTCCGATTTTTTTAAAGAGGAAATTGAAAAAGCAGTCCAAGCGGGAAAAATTGCGGGACAGCGTTTTAATACACTGGCCTTCACACGTATTCTTGTATTCCTTGGCGTTATCTCACTCATTTGGATACTTAACAGAACCGGTGAAAACTGGCTGAGCTTTGTTATTGCGATGTTAATTATTGCTTTTTTTGTTCTGATGAAGCAACAACAAGCTGCAAAAAGAGAAAGAGATTTTCAAAAAAACCTGCAGAGCGTTAACGAAGATGAACTGGCAAGACTCAATTTCCAGTTCAAAAGGGCCGACACGGGTGTGCATTATCAGCAAAAAGAACATAGCTACTCCGCCGATATAGATGTTTTTGGTGAGTACTCGCTTTATCGCTTACTCAACCGTACCCGCACTTCTGAGGGAAGTAAGCGTATTGCCAGCTGGCTTAAAAACCATGCTTCTCTTGAAGAAATTCTGATGCGGCAGGAAACCTCAGCTGAATGGAGTAAAAAACCTGAAATACAGCAAAAATGGGAAGCAACGGCCCTCCTTCATGAACATGCAGCACAACAGGTAGGCGCTTTCCGAAGTTGGGTTTCAGAGCAGTTAGCTGATGAATTGAGCACTTCCCTGAAATGGAAATACTGGCCATTATTGACACTGGTTATTGCCATTCTGGCGATGATTAATCTGATTCCTGGCTGGGTTGTACTTGTTAGCCTTGGATGGCATCTGGTGTTACTAAAAAGATTTCAGGCTACTGTACAATCCATTACCAATCGCACCACAGCACTCGGCTTTACACTCACTGCCTATTCAGAACTTCTTTCTCAGGCTGAAACAGCCCCATACCATACCAAATGGTGGAATGAACGTAAAGTACTTATAAAAGGATCATCGAAAGCGATTCAAGAAGCCGGAAATCTTTTCGAAAAGCTTGATTACCGCAATAATGTATTCTTTTCGCTCTTTGTGGGCATCCCTACGCTTTGGGATTTACAGTGCATCGCCAGACTGGAAAAATGGAAAGCCTTACACCATACCCATTTATATAGCTGGCTGGATGTATTAGCCGATACAGAAGCCATGATCAGTTTGTCAGGCCATGCCTTTGCCCATCCTGAATACACCACTCCTACCGTAACCTGGGAGAACGACGTTCGCATTGAGGCAGTTAACATGGGGCATCCGCTTATTCCGAAGGAGAAAAGGATCAGTAATAGTTTTACCATGAAAGGTACCGGTCAAACTGTATTGATAACCGGATCCAATATGTCGGGAAAAAGTACATTTTTACGTACCATCGGTCTTAACATCGTACTGGCACAGGTAGGTTGTGTCGTTTCTGCAGATCGGTTTGCCTGCTCACCTGTGAGGGTTTTCAGCAGTATGCGTACGCAGGATTCCCTGGAAGAAAATACCTCTTCATTTTATGCCGAATTAAAGAGATTACGACAGCTCATTCAGATGGCCGAAGAAAATAATCAGACTCCCGTATTTTATATGCTTGATGAAATCCTGAAAGGAACCAACTCAGCCGACAGACATCGCGGTGCTGAGGCGCTCATCCGGCAATTACACCCGAAAAATGCTTCAGGCCTGGTCTCTACACATGACCTTGAACTGGGCCAGTGGGGAGCCGAAAAGGATTACGTTCAAAACTTCCATTTCCGTTCCGACGTTGAAGATGGCAAGCTGCACTTTGATTATAAACTTCATGAAGGAATATGTAAAAGTTTCAATGCCTCAGAACTCATGAAAATGATGGGGATTGATATGGAACCGGAAAAGTAATCAAATAAGATCGTCTGGCCATGGTAACATGCGACAATCAGAAGCAAACCGAATGATATCCGTGGTTTTACGTAACTTTACCAGCTATAATTACGTTTGATCGATTACTGAATCATTCGTACGCATAAAACGGGAGTGAATTAATACCTTTAACAAAATTATAAATAACGCTTACAAAAAATCTGAATGATACTAATGATGGCGGGACAGTTCGTATTGGGATTGTCACTTTTGGAAGGATTACAAAGTTGGTGGCCGGGTGCCCTTGAAGTTTTAGTTATGGCCGGACAGCTCATTCTGGGGTTGTCAATTCTGGTAGGTTTGCATGAATGGGGTCACATGGCAGCCGCAAAAATGTTTGGAATGAGGGTTGAGAAGTTTTACATAGGGTTTCCTCCCAAAATATTCAGTATACAAAAAGGTGAAACAGAATACGGTATCGGAGCTATACCGTTAGGCGGATTTGTCAAAATATCAGGAATGATTGATGAATCGATGGACACCGCCGCTATGACGTCAGAGCCACAGCCCTGGGAATTTCGCTCGAAACCAGCCTGGCAACGTCTCATTGTGATGCTTGGCGGTATTATCGTCAATGTAATTGTCGGTATTTTCATCTTCGTCGTGATGGCATATAATGAGGGCGAACAAATATTGTCACGCGAAGAGCTGAACAAATACGGTGTCGTTGCGAGCCCGCTTGCACAGGAAATAGGCCTGAAAACCGGAGATAAAATTGTTAGAGTCAACAACAAATCATATGAAGACTTCCGGGCAATTATAAGCCCTGAAGTGCTTATGGGATCCAACAGTTCTTACACTGTTGACAGGAACGGGGAAGAAGTACAGATTGATATTCCTAACAATCTAATTGAGACCTTGTCTGAACGCGATGAAAAGGGGACATTTCTGGTTCCTCGTACTCCATTCAAGATTGCGGATATTGCACCCGGATCCAACGCAGATAAGGCTGGCTTAAAAGCTAACGATAAAATCATTGCTGTGGATGGAACAAATATTCAGCTTTTCGACGAACTCCAGACCAGTTTACAAAAACTGAAAGGAAAAACTTCTACCATTACTGTACAGAGAGGTGCTGAACAAAAAACATTCAAAGTGGATGTAACGCCTGACGGCACCATCGGATTCGCATCTCAACCCTTGCTGAACTTTACGATCATTGAGTATACCTTGCCGGAAGCGATAGCGGAGGGAACCAAGGAAGCATTTGGTGTGGTATATACCAACATTAAAGGGTTTGGTAAAATCTTCCGCGGGGAAGTTTCTGCTTCCAAGGCACTAAGCGGACCTATTGGTATTGCACGTATGTTCGGAGGTATATGGGACTGGCATAAATTCTGGCGCTTAACGGGGCTTTTGTCTATGGTTCTTGCATTTATGAATGCGTTGCCTATTCCTGCTCTTGACGGTGGCCATGCGGTAATTCTGACCTATGAAATTATTTCCGGACGTAAACCTTCTGATGTTTTCCTCGAAAATGCACAGAAAGTAGGAATGGTATTACTGCTAGGACTGATGGCATTTGCGATTTTCAATGATGTTTGGAAAGTGATTTTTTAAAATAGCATGAGGCACAAAGAAAAGAAGGAAGGATATAAAGGAACCGGTTTTAAGACTGGTTACTTTTCTCCTTCCTTCTTTCGTGCGATGCAGATGCCAATGCTGATCGTTACTGTATTTTTATTCTTCTCAGCAATTCAGCCGCACGACTATCACGTAAGCGTCACGCAGATGCAGTACAATTCTGCATCCAAGGTATTTGAATTAAGTGTCAGAATCTTCACAGATGACCTGGAAAAAGCGCTGGGAGCTACCAATGGCAACAGACGCTTTACTGTTAAAGATGGTGATGCAAATGATACATTTGTTTCATCCTACATATCCAAAAACCTGTTATTATCCAATGCCCGACAAGAAATGGCTCAACTCCAATACATAGGAAAACAACAGGAAGACGACGCGACATGGATATATATCGAAATTCCTATTCAGTTACCGGTCAAAGGATATAAACTACAGAACAGCATATTGACTGAAACATTTGACGATCAGGTAAATATGGTTAATATCACAACACCCGCCGGAAAAAAAACGTATATGTATAAGAAGTCACAACTTGTACATATCCTATAAATACTTAAATTACAAATACCTGACATATTGAACTATGGCATGGCTATTTTGTTTTATATTCCCTTTCTTTTGAAAGTCATTATTTATACATTGGGACTTGATTTTTCTGTCATTTTGACAGACCGCCTATGAAATTTGAACCTTCTGACTTATATAGTCGACTATTAATGTCCGATTCGGATATGGATAGTCTTGAAATAGTACCTCTCGGAGGCCCTGAGGGATCCGATGAACCGCTTGAACTGCCTAATGAATTAGCAATATTACCGATCAGGCAAACTGTACTCTTCCCGGGAATGGTAATTCCTGTAACCGTAGTACGCCAGAAAGCCATCAGATTGGTAAAAAAGATTTACCGTAATTCTGATATCAATCTGCGTATTCTAGGAGCTGTAACACAGGAAAAGCCTAACAAGGAAGATCCTTCAGCCGAAGATCTGTACAAAATCGGGACTGTTGCTCAAATCTTGAAAATGATTACGCTACCTGATGGGAATGTGACGATTATTGTTCAGGGCAGACAGCGTTTTGAGATTAAATCCATTATCAGCGAAGATCCCTACATCACCGCTGAGATAGAACCGATTACAGATACACCCATTGCTTCTTCGAAAAAAGAATCAAAGGCACTTTTGCAATCTTTGAGAGATGGTGCTCACAAAATTATGCGCCTCAATCCCGAGATCCCCCAGGAGGCACGTATTGCATTGGATAATATCGAAAGTCCTGTATTTCTTTTGCACTTTCTTTCTTCCAATATCAATGTAGAAGTGGCTGACAAGCAACGGCTTCTTGAAGAAAAAAATGCACAGAAACAGGCTACACTTCTGCTTCAGTTTATGATGCGGGAAATCGAAATGCTTGAACTGAAAAGAGAAATCCAGTCCAAAGCAAGTTCGGATATTGATCAGCAACAGCGCGACTACTTCCTTCGTCAGCAGATCAAGGTCTTGCATGATGAACTGGGCATGGATAGTCCGGAACGGGATCTGGATGAGATCAGATTGAAAGCAAGCCTGAAAAAATGGCCGGATAACGTAAAAGCGCATTTCGAGAAAGAGCTTAGCAAACTGCAACGGATTAATCCGATGGCACCCGAATACCCGGTAACCATGAATTACCTGGAAAACCTGGTGGATTTGCCGTGGGCACAATACACGAAAGATAATTTCGATCTTACGAGAGCGCAGAAAGTATTAGATTCCGATCACTTTGGCCTGGAAAAAGTAAAAGAACGTATTATCGAATACCTGGCCGTTCTTAAACTGAAAGGAAATTTAAAAGCACCTATTTTGTGTCTTTATGGCCCTCCGGGAGTTGGTAAAACCTCGTTGGGAAAATCTATAGCCAAAGCACTGAACCGCGAGTATATCCGTATGGCCTTGGGTGGTGTACACGACGAAGCGGAAATCCGCGGACACCGTAAAACCTATATTGGTGCTATGCCCGGCAAAATTATTCAGAATATCAAAAAGGCCGGTTCTGCCAATCCTGTTTTTATTCTGGATGAAATTGACAAAGTGAGTTCCGACTACCGTGGTGATCCTTCATCCGCATTATTGGAGGTATTGGATCCTGAACAGAATTCGTCTTTCACAGATAATTATCTGGAAGTTGAATATGACCTGTCAAAGGTATTGTTCGTAGCTACTGCGAACTCATTGGATACCATTCATCCGGCACTGCGCGACCGTATGGAGATTATTGAAATGACTGGTTACACCATTGAGGAAAAACTGCAGATAGCTAAAAGATACCTGGTTCCTAAACAACGTAAAGACCATGGTCTGAAAGCAACGGATATCAAGGTAGATGACGCTGCGCTGACGAAAATCATAGAAGGTTACACCCGTGAGTCAGGCGTCAGAAATCTGGAACAGAAAGTAGGAGCCGTGGTCAGGAAAATTGCTAAGTCGGTTGCGATGGATGAGGATTATCCTAAAACAGTCAAAACGGATCATATTGAAAAATATCTGGGTGCAGAGATTTTCGATAAAGACCTGTATCAGGATAATGATTTTGCCGGCGTAGTGACAGGTTTGGCCTGGACATCGGTAGGCGGTGAGATTTTATTTATAGAAACAAGTCTGAGTCGCGGAAAAGGCGGATTAACCCTTTCCGGTCAGTTGGGAGATGTGATGAAAGAATCGGCAGTAGCCGCACTTTCTTATCTGAAAGCCAATGCGGATCGCATGGGAATTGACTACCGTATCTTCAACCATTATGACCTGCACGTACACGTTCCTGCCGGTGCTGTTCCCAAAGACGGACCTTCTGCCGGTGTAACGATGGTGACTTCAATGGCTTCAATCTTTACACAAAGAAGAATAAAGCCATACCTGGCCATGACAGGAGAGATCACACTCAGGGGTAAAGTTCTTCCGGTAGGAGGTGTGAAAGAAAAAATTCTTGCTGCCCGCCGTGCTGGTGTCAAAGAAATTATTCTTTGCGTTAAGAACCGCAAGGATGTTGAAGAAGTACCTAAGAACTACATTAAAGATCTCTCATTCCACTATGTGGATCAGATCGATGAAGTATTGGCTATCGCACTTTTACCAGAAAAAGTAAATAATGCAATACAATTTGTCTTTCCTGATGAGAAAAGCGAGAAAGAAGATAGTGGACTAACGGTACAGGTCGTATAGCCTGTAAAGCTTCATTATAAATTTTTTAAATGTCCCTGAGTATAGTCAACATGCTATATCCAGGGACATTTTTTGCAGCATTCCGTGTTGGCCGTCTTTGTCTGGTGAATATACCAGTCATGTTTTCTCTAAAATATACCAATGGAGATATTGATTTGATGTTAATTTGCAGCTTCTTAAACCATATCGATGGCCATTCTGTCAATGATCAGAAAATGGCGCCGGTGTACAGTTAGTCATCATCTCAAAGACCTTTTGAAATTAATTACTGTGTAGCCGTGTATCTGTAAAACATGCATAGCTACTATTTCAGGTTATAAACAAAATGCAAAAAAGTTATCCGGTATTCTCTTTTATTCTTATACTTCTTTTATACAGTCTGGCAGCCTATGTCATAGCGGGTTGTCTTCATCACGACGAACACTTTCAGATCCTGGAATTTGCCCATTATAAAATGGGTTATGTGGATGCAAAGTCTCTGCCATGGGAGTTTGAAGCAAGATTGAGGCCCACTATTCAGCCAGCAATTACAATAGCGTTACTTCACTTTTTCAGTTTTATAAAAATTTCTGATCCCTTTTCACAGGTATTTTTGCTGCGGTTGATCAGTGCGGCATTTTTCATTTATTGTATTTCCAGACTTTATCAAACACTAAAGCCCGAAATCAAAACACCTGTACTCAAATGGCTTTTTTGTATATTCTCTTTCTTTCTTTATATTTTTCCGCTCACAGGTGTCAGATATTCATCAGAAAATTGGAGCTCTTGTTTTTACATCCTGGCTTTTAGCTACCTGTATCCATACATCAGAAAAAACCCGATTGCAGGCATTTCTATTAAAAATGCTGTTGTAGCTGGATTTCTATTTGGTATCTCGTTCCTTTTCAGGTACCAGTCGGCCATCATGATTGCAGGATTAGGTCTATGGTTACTTATCTTTCAATTCCGGAGTCTTCCATACTGGATTTCAATGTTGGGTGCATTCCTCTGCGTTTTGTTTTTCGGAATTCTACTTGATTACTGGTTTTACGGCGAGTGGGTATCCAGCGCGTGGAATTACTTTTATGTGAATCTGATGGAAGGAAAAGCGGCCTCGTTCGGCGTGGAGCCCTGGTGGTGGTATCTGAGCAAAATTGACTTCAGTAAGTACATGGTGATTTTGAACGGCAGTATTCTATTGCTTATATCGATATTCTTTTTTGCAAAATTTAAACATCCGGTAACCTGGGTATTTTTTCCGTTTGTCTTTATTCACTTTCTGATTTCGCACAAAGAAACCCGCTTCCTTTACCCTGCCCTGCCTTTTGTACCATTTATCCTGCTGGCGGCATTACAGAAAATCAAAATACTGAACAAAAACGAAGTTGTTTTATCAGTCATCGTATTACCACTGGTGTTGATCAATGCATTCGCTTTTGTCGCTACTTCCTCTTCTCCGGTTGATAACTCCACCGAAATCTGGAAATTTATCCGAACGCTTCCTAAGCAACCTATTGTGATTTATCAGCAAGATCCACGCTTCTATTATGCTTTAAATGACGGTTCAAAGGATATTACCCAACGATTTTATAAAAGTGATCATCATGTCATTGCACGTGACATGACTCCGGAGATACGCTCATTTTTGGAGGTTAAAGGAGACACATTGGGCTTTGTCGTAATGGATTCAGAGTCACTATTAAAGAGTAACAAGGAGTTACAGATGGTGTATGACCCGCAACCAAAGATCGTAAAGCTTATTAATTATCGAAACTGGATGCGTTTGGGTGGCAATGATTGGAAAGTGTATCGTCTTAATTAAGTGGGTAAACCATAATCAAAGTAGTGCGTTGGTGATAAGTAAAGATCCCTGGTAAATCAATACTGATTTGTCGTAATACTGATTTAAGGGTATCATTTTAAAACCTGCGTCTCATTTCTAAACACGAATTACCGTCAAATGTCTCTACCACAACTATCTCCGGAACTTCTGGACCAACGCCCTGACTTACTGCCAGGCCATACACAACTTCTTGCTTTACCCGAAAAAATAATCCAGTTTGGAACAGGTGTGCTACTTCGTGGCTTGCCCGATTTTTTCGTCAATAAAGCCAATCAGCAGGGCATTTTCAACGGACGGATCGTTGTAGTCAAATCTACCAATACAGGTGGAACAGATGCGTTTTCCGAGCAGAAAAATGTGTTTTCACATAGCATCCGCGGAATCGACAACGGAGAGCAGGTGGACGAAATTGTGATTAACACGGCGATCAGTCGTACGCTTGCTGCGGCGGATAGCTGGGAGCAGATTCTGGAATGTGCAAGGAATCCGGATATCAAAATAGCCATCTCCAATACTACAGAAGTCGGAATCCAATTAGTTGATGACAATTTGTTGGCGTCTCCTCCGGTATCATTTCCCGGCAAACTGACTGCTTACCTTTACGAGCGCTACAAAACCTTTAGCGGTTCGGCAGAATCAGGTATGGTAATCGTACCTACGGAACTTATCGTAGGCAACGGAACGAAGTTGCGTGAAATAGTACTCGAACATGCTAAGCGCCACGATCTTGGAGAGGCATTTACAGAATGGCTGGAATTCAATAATCATTTCTGTAATTCTCTTGTAGACCGCATTGTGCCAGGTAAGCCGGATGCGACAACAGTGTCTGAACTCTCGGAAAAACATGGGTTCAGAGACGATTTACTGATCGTTTCAGAAGTGTATAGCCTGTGGGCCATTGAAGGTGACGATAAAGTACAGTCTGTACTATCGTTTGCCCCCGCCGACAAAGGTGTTGTCATTGCTCCCAACATTGATCTCTTCAGAGAGCTTAAATTGCGACTGTTGAACGGAACACATACACTTGCATCAGGACTTTGCTATCTGCATGGTGAGAACACTGTACGCGAAGCCATGGAAAATCCTGAGACAGCAGATTATATCGCCGGTGTGATGCTGAAAGAACTGGCTCCTGCTATTCCTTATGAGCTTGAATTAAGCGTTGCTGAGGACTTCGGAGGCAAGGTACTTGATCGTTTCCGTAATCCTTTCATCAGACATCAACTGATAGATATCACAGTTCAGTACACCGCCAAAATGAAAATGCGGAATGTACCTACCCTTTTGAACCATTACAAAAATTCCAATACTGCACCGGACTTATTTGCCAAAGGTTTCGCAGCATTCCTGCAGTTTATGAAGCCTATGCTACATAAAGATGGTGGATTTTACGGAGAAAGAAACGGCGAGCTGTATTCTATTCGCTGCGACTCCGCTGCCTACTTTGACGAGAAATGGAAAAATGCAGCTTCTCCGCTCGACCTGGCTCACCAGGTACTTTCCGATGCAGATCTCTGGGGCGCAGATTTAACATTGCTTCCCGGGTTTGAAGATGCAGTAAAAAAATATATTGTTGTTTCACAAGCAGCAGAGTAAATAAAGTAGCCTCGGACCAAGTTGTGCCGGGGCTATTTTATTTCTTCCACTACGACCTTACGTTCAGCCCGGTCGATTCCATAAATGATCAGTTTATTTTTCACGCTCCGATCTACTGCGATTCCCTGGCCATGTATAGCAACCGGTATCGTCCTGCTATGTTCCAATATAAAACCCTGAGTCGGAATACGCATCACATAAATCTCAGGACGGTCATGACCAGTCATATATAGCATTCCATCCTTTCCAAACGCTCCGCCGGAATTACTTTTTGGAGTAAACAGGGCAATGATATTTTCGGGAAATACCCATGACTCCACTTCCTTCCAGTCCTGAGAGTATTTAGCCAGGGAAGTCCAACGCACATCTCTGCCCTCACTCGCTTCCTTACCACCATAGTGCGCAAAACCAATATACCAGAAACCGTCTTTCTGATCAATCCATGTGAGAGAACCATGATTATTAATTCCGAAGCTATGGTTTCCAATATGCTTTAAGGACTTCACATCGAATATCTCGACAGAGCTGGCCATAGGAATCTCAGGGTAATTCGAGTTGGCACAATATAATTTTCCTTTGATTACGACACCGCTATTCAGGTGTTTGATACCCTGCTCGGATCCATCCCACGAGAGGACCAGCCTGGCATCTGCTTTACGATATTTCTGAATTGTACTGTTATTGATCACATAAAAATGATCCTTATCTACCGCGACAGCTTGTTTCGCTTCAGTAACCTGTATTTTTTTCTGACCAAAGCCAATGGAAAACAATACGAAAGTAAAAAACAAAACAAGAGCTAACCGATTGATTAACATAGCACTATCTAATAATTTCAGATTCCCCTCCATTTGGTAATTTCAGCATTTAATTCTCTGATATCCCTATCATCTGCATTATAATACACATCTCCTTTCTCTGTCGATAAATGTAAGAGAGGTGTCACTTTCCGATTGATATAAAGCCATACAACACGCCTGTCTTTCAATTTGAAACGGCCCTTAGCATAATCCCCACCTGCAAAGCCATTGACTTTTTGCAGAAGAAATCCCGTTTCAGGAAGTTGGTCAACAATTATGTTTTGTCGTATTTCTTCTTTTTTCAAAGACATACCGAAGGATCCGGTAATTTTTAATTCGTTGTTGGTTAGTACCAGCTCACTGCTATTATAATCTTTCATTCCCATGATCGCAATGGCTGATGCTAACACAACCAGCAGTGCTGCCACTCCATATGAGATGACTGTATTACTTTTTGAAACCTGAAACATCGCCCCGCCCTTCAAAATCATATATGCATAGGCTGCCAATGGATAAGAAGTCATAAACATACTTGCCCAGTTATTATTCACCAGACTCAGTAGTACTGTCCCCGCAAACAGCGATACACCAAGAAAGATATGAAAGCGTTTAAAAAACCTGAGGTATGCAACAATATCAATTTTTGCTCTCTGAACCTCAGTCATGGTATTATAACCGGCGAGCATATACTTCGCGTTATTCTCTGTCAGAATAAAACCAAGGGAAAAGAAAACGAATGATAATCCAAGGGCAACGTACAACATATTTTCAATGTGTTGATTTGTTTATCTTAATAAAATCCAGTCAGTAATAATGTTAAGCGCGGTGGGTGAAAAGGTCTCTTCAATTTCACCATATTCCGATACGCTTCCTGTATTGGCTGTCTGGAATAAATGATTCAGTCCTGGCAGATCTTGTGCAGTAAGTTTGGCCTTTTTGTTTTTCCCTACTATTTCCCGAATCCCTTCCAGATTTTGTTTGGCGGGAACCTGTAAATCTTTGCTGCCATTCAATGCCAATACCGGACCGGTAATTTTTGCCAGATACTCCTTGGGTTTTTGGTTCAAAAAAGTAACAAACCAGGGCGAAGCCATCTGTCCTGTTAATTGCTGTGCCTGTTTCATGATCACGTCCTCACTCATTGTTCCTTTTCCAATTGTGGTAAGATGAGAAACAAAAAGATCCTCTATCTTCTTTTTGATAGTATCGGTCACTGGCCCACTTTTAATCAGTGTATAAACCTTTGAGTTGGTATCATTATATAACTTTAACAGATCTGGTGAAGCTCCCGACGTACTACTTGTTAATCGTATCTGCTCCAGCATCAGCTGATCAATTTCCATCCCGGGCGCTGCCAGCAATACCAAAAAATCAGGACGGTTCTTGCCCGAAGCTACGATAGGTCCAATCAGGCCTCCTTCACTGTGCCCTATTAACCCTACCTTACTATGACGTACTTTTTCTTCTTTTCTCAGATATTCCAGCGCAGCGGCTGCATCTTCGGCGAAATCGTAGGTAGTTGCTTTGCCGAAGTCACCTGTTGATGTGCCCACGCCCCTGTCGTCATATCTCAGTACAGCAATTCCGTTACGGCTCAAGTGATCGGCAATGACCGCGAATGGTTTATGACCAAATAATTCCGAGTCACGGTTTTGCGGACCAGAACCACTCACCAGTATGACCGCCGGAAAAGTCCCGTTCCCATTGGGTATGGTTAGTGTCCCGCCCAGTGTGACTCCCGCTTTTTCATTCTCAAATCTGACTTTTTTCTCTGAATACGGAAAAGGTGGCTGAGGAGTTTGAGGTCGCTTAGGCCCTATTTGTGCCAAAGCATGTTTGTTAAAAACCAGCGGAAACTTAAAGCCGTTCTGTTGCCATTCGCCAGTGATGGTACTGTCGTTACTCAACTCTCCGACATATACGGATTTAATCAGATCGAAATTAACAGTCATCTTTCTCTCTTCAACCGTTACTGAATTGGCTTTCATTCCCCTCACATTCTGAGCCGGAATATCCATAGCAACCTGATGATTACCCTCTTCCTTACTGATATTAAAAATGATATTAATTTGTCCGTTGGGGATTTTCAGCATTCCAGCCCAGGATCCCGGGATACTTTGAGCCCGTACAGACGGAAATGTCAGCAGAAGAGATATACAAAAGGAGATCAGTTTCTTCATCATCTAATTGGGAGGTAAGTAGTATTAAGGTAGATATGCAATATAACGATGGATCCCCACATTAAAAAGCCAGATTTCCACCAGCATTTTTGACATAAATCTTACTTTTGTGTAAATGCACTTCATAATTTGCCCCACAATAAAATGGAACAAAACACACCTCTTCAGCTCGCTGCTGAATTCATGCACTATACCAATAAGAATGTGTTCCTGACGGGAAAGGCCGGAACAGGCAAAACCACTTTCCTGCACAATCTCAAGAAGACACTCCATAAACGTATGGCAATTGTGGCCCCCACTGGTGTAGCGGCTATCAATGCGGGCGGAGTAACCATACATTCCTTTTTTCAGCTTCCGTTTGGCCCGCATATTCCTGAGAGCTTTATGGCAACGGCCAGTGTGCACAAATTCAGCAAGGAACGCATTAACCTCATTAAAAGTCTCGACTTGCTGGTGATTGACGAGATCAGTATGGTGCGGGCCGATATGCTGGATGGGATTGACGAGGTGCTGCGCAAATACAAAGACCGTAACCAACCTTTTGGTGGTATACAATTGTTGATGATAGGAGATTTGCATCAGCTCTCGCCTGTGATCAAAGATGAGGAATGGAGCATGCTGAGAAATTACTACGATACGATTTTCTTTTTCAGCAGTCATGCATTGCAAAAAACAAATCCGGTACGCATAGAACTGACACATATATACCGGCAATCGGACACCACCTTCATCGACCTGCTCAATCGTGTCCGGGAGAACAAACTGGATTCTGAAACACTCGGCAAACTCAATCAGCGTTATGTCCCGAATTTCAAGCCAGCTGACGACGATGGATACATTACGCTCACAACACATAATGCAAGCGCACAGAACATCAATGCTGTCAAGCTGCAAGAGCTGACTACCAAATCACGCTATTTCAAAGCAGAAATAACGGGCGACTTCCCGGCGATGTCGTACCCAACCGAACAAAACCTGGAGCTGAGGGTTGGTGCACAGGTGATGTTTGTGAAGAATGATATTTCCAGAGAAAAGCTATTCTATAACGGAAAAATAGGACAGGTTGCCAGAATAGACTCTGACGCTATCTATGTCAAATGCAAGGATGAATACGGCGAAATAGAAGTGGAAAGGGCCGAATGGCGAAATGTGAAATATGCATTGAATGAAGAAACAAAAGAAATTGACGAAATCGTGATCGGCAGTTTTGTCCAGTATCCGCTCAAACTTGCCTGGGCGATTACGATTCATAAAAGTCAGGGACTCACTTTCGAAAAAGCAATTATTGACGCAAACGCATCTTTTGCACACGGACAGGTTTATGTTGCTTTAAGCAGATGTAAGAGTTTTGAAGGCATGGTATTAAGTACCAAAATCGGATCATCGAGCGTCAAAACGGATGGAACGGTGGCGGCTTATTCCCGTGATGCGAGTAATAATCCGCCAGACAGCCGACAGCTTCTCAATGCTAAATTTGAATTTCAGCGTTCTCTATTATTGGAACTCTTTGATTTCAACGAGACAAGACGAGGCTTTTTTCAGCTTATCAAAATTCTTGATGATCATGAAACCGTATTGAATCCTGCGCTGCTTTCCGTCGTGAGGCAGGCTCGCGAAAACTTTGAAAAAGAAATCTTTACTGTTGGTGAAAAATTCAGACATCAACTGAACCAGCTCATGACGGAATCGGCGCTCCCTGAAGAGAATCCGGTATTAAAGGATAGATTTGAAAAGGCAATCAGATATTTTTCAGATAAGGTCAATGGATATCTGCATCCTGAAATCGAAAAGCTGGACATCGAGACCGATAACACTGCGGTTAAAAAATCTGCACAACAGGCATTGGAAATGCTTACTAAATCTTTGGCGATCAAAAGTGCCTGCATCAATGCTTCTTTGGAAGGTTTTACGACAGATGCCTATTTACGTGCAAAAGCCAATGCAGACATTGATTTCAAAGCGAAGAAAGATTCAGGAGAAACGTCCAGACATACCGCTTCACCGCAAAATGTTGCAAATCCCGGGCTTTATACTTTACTGAAAACATGGAGAAAAGATATGGCAGCTGAGCACAATGTGCTGGACTACCTGGTGATGCCTATGAAAACACTATTGGAAATTTCTGAGGTGTTACCCACCAACTTAAAGGAACTGGCAAGAATAAAAGGAATTGGAAAAACCAAAGTAAAACAATACGGACAGGCAGTATTAGACATCGTAAAAACTTACTGCGATGATAACGACATCACCATATCTGAGTTACAGGAAACAGAAACAATTTCACCTGTCAAAAAAGAAAAAACAGATACCAAACGTATAAGTCTTCAGTTATTCATGGACGGAAAAATGATGGAGGAGATTGCTGTTGAAAGAAATCTTACGCTTTCCACCATCGAAACCCACCTGATTCATTTCATCGAAACAGAAGAACTTGATATTTTCTCACTATATCCTTCGGAAAAAGTAAACGCTATTACGTCCTATCTCAGTGAGCACAGGCAGTCGACACTGGGAGAAGCGAAGGCAGCATTGGGGGATGCTTACTCCTATACTGAGATCCGGGCTTGCCTTAAATATCTACGAACGACGGACCTGTAAACTGTTGTAAATAAATAGAAAAAGTACAAAGTGACGAAATTTCAACTATCTCTCCCTTAGGATTATACCACTAATTGATTGAGGTAAAATAATATTCATTTTTAAAAAAAATTAATAGGTAATGCTGTTTTGAAATATGATGATCTGCGTAGTAAATTTCCTAAATCGTACTAGATCCATGATCATTATTTACTATGACCTCTAAAACTGCACAAGAACTTGCGTTGCCTGTTGGTGTTACCCTTGACCGTTTCATTATGGCAAGCCAGAGTGCTTTTCCCTATGCCACAGGAGAACTGTCTCAACTCCTGCGCGATATCGCCATTGCCGGCAAAATCATTAACCGCGAAATCAACAGAGCCGGACTCGTAGACATAGCAGGAGGTAACGGAACTGAGAATGTGCAGGGTGAGAACCAGCAGAAACTGGATATTGTTGCCAATATACGTTTTATCAGAGCCCTGAAAAATGGTGGTGAGGTTTGCGCTATTCTTTCAGAAGAGGAAGAAGAAATTATTTATACAGGAAATGACCATGGCAAATATGTAGTAGCGATGGACCCGTTGGATGGTTCATCAAATATTGATGTCAATGTTTCCATCGGAACCATATTCTCTATATACAGAAGGGTTACTCCTACCGACTCTCCGGCAACAATGGAAGATTTTTTACAGGGCGGACGCAAGCAGGTAGCAGCGGGTTATATCCTTTATGGTTCTTCAACCATGCTCGTATTCTCAACCGGAGATGGAGTCAACGGATTTACGCTGGATCAGTCTCTCGGCGAATTCATCCTTTCGCATAAAAATATCTCTTCTCCCAACAACGGTACGATATTCTCCATTAATGAAGGAAATTACTATAGCTACCTCCCATCGGTTCAGAAATACCTGGACAACTGCAAACAGCGCGGTTACAGCGCACGCTATATAGGCTCCCTGGTGGGTGACTTTCACCGAAATCTTCTGAAAGGCGGAATATATCTTTATCCAGCCACCAAAAAAGACCCCAAGGGCAAACTGCGATTACTATACGAATGCTATCCTTTAGCCTTCATTGCTGAAAAATCGGGGGGAAAAGCCAGTGACGGTTTCGGTGCCATTTTGGATATTGTGCCTACATCAGGACATCAGCGGTCGCCTATTTTTGTAGGGAGCGCGGCCATGGTAGAGGAGTCTGTACAGCCGTAATTTCCCTTAGCTGACATAGTTTTCGTACCTTTGTGTCATGCAGACTACGGAAAACAATTTTGAGCAGTTTAAACTTAACCGTCAATTACTCAATGCTATTGAAGAAGCGGGATATACCCAGCCTACACCCATTCAGGAACAGGCTATCCCGCTTGCACTATCCGGACAGGATATTTTAGGAATCGCACAAACAGGAACGGGGAAAACGGCAGCCTATACGCTGCCATTGCTGATGCGCATTAAATATGCGCAGGGGAATGATCCGCGTGCCTTGATATTTGCACCCACACGTGAACTTGCCATGCAGATCTCAGAAGCTATTTTGCAGCTGAGTAAATATACCGACATACGTACAGTCGTGCTGTACGGCGGCGTAGGAGCAAAATCGCAGATAGAAGCCCTCAGGAAAGGCGTTGACATTATCGTAGCCACACCAGGGCGTTTTATGGATCTTTACTTGAAAGAAGAGATTGTTGTAAAGTACCTCAACGTCATGATTCTGGATGAGGCGGACAAAATGATGGACATGGGCTTTATGCCTCAGATACGCCGCGTATTGGAGATTATCCCAAGAAAAAGACAGAATATGCTGTTCTCTGCCACTTTCTCAGACAAGGTTGAAAATCTTTCATATGAGTTCCTGGAATTTCCTACACGCATTGAGGTGACTCCACAGTCAACAACGGCAGAAATGGTTTCTCAGAGCTTATATGAATTACCTAACTTCCGAACGAAAATCAATTTACTCAACCATTTGCTTGCAGATATTGAGACGTTCAGCAGGATACTGATTTTTACCCGCAGCCGCGAAGTTGCCACGCTGGTATATCAGTTTCTGGACAGAAAAGTTGTTGCAGAAGACGATTTACGTGTGATCCATGCCAACAAGGGACAAAATACACGTATTAATTCCATGGAAGCATTCCGCGAAGGTTCAGTGCGGGTAATGGTAGCGACAGATGTGGTAGCCCGCGGAATTGATATCACAGAAGTAAGTCATGTGATCAACTTCGACGTTCCATTAATATATGAAGACTACGTGCACCGTATAGGCCGGACTGGTCGTGCTAACCATGTTGGCCATGCTATTACGTTTGCTACGATGGCCGATGAATACCATATCAAGAAAATCGAAAAGATGATCCGGATGGAAATTCCGAGAACAGAACTGCCGGATGAGGTAGATATTGCACCTACTCCTGCGCCTGAACGCCAGGATATGTTACGTGAGATCGACAACCAGAAAAGGAAAGAAGATCCGACATTCCTGGGAGCGTTCCATGAAAAGAAGAAGGTTTACCGACCCGCCATGAAGAGCGTTGCAAAAAATCAAAAGTCCCGCAATCGTAACCCCGGAACACGGAATAATTCAACCGGACGATCCAAAAGAAAATAATACAATACAAATCGGATTATTCCGTTTATCTTGGACAATAGAAAACCTGTTTCTCTATTAAAGCTTTATGAAAGATTCTTTTATTTTTTGGCTTGCCCTTTTATTACCTGCGTTAAGTTCGGCCCAACAAACTCACCTGGCCAGTGCAGGTCAATCTTCTGATACCAATGTGGCTGCAAAAAAGCCTTTGGAATTAAAAGAAAGACGAGTTTTGCCTCTTTTCGGAGAACTCAGTAAGACATCTGAACAGATTGGTGAAGAAATTCAATTTTTGAGTGAGTGCGACAAATCCTTTTCCAGCCGTACTGAAGCCAGCAGCTTTTTTTCTGCGCGGGCCTGGGAATATCTTCAGGAAGGTTCTCTTGATACTGCATGTTACCGTTTTAATCTGGCTAATTTGCTGAATGATAAGAATGTTGAAACATACTGGGGCCTTGGAGTAGTATCCTACCAACGTCAGAACTGGGTAGATGCGAAAAGAATGCTAAGCCGTGGAGTGGATCTGCAAGGGGATAACGTACCTCTTTTGGTTGACCTGGCAACTGTAGATCTGAAATTGTACGAGTTGACTAACAGAAAGGAAGAACTTAACGAAGCTGCTACTGTATTGAAGCACGCCGTCAGTCTGGATTCAACCTATGCGCTCGGGCAGTACAATCTCGCGCTCGTACACTACAATCTGGATCAACCAGATGAAGCGTGGGTACATTTGCATCACGGACGTAAGCTGGATTTCAGTCAGATCAACCTTGATTTTATAGAATTGCTAAAGGCTAAAAGGCCTGATCCTGAAGGATTTTTTAAATAAAACGATATAGATTTAAAACCCGGTAAGTTTCAACGCTTAGCGGGTTTTTCTTTTCTGCACTTTTCTGAATATATAGCTGTTCAAAAGAATGAATAGCACTACTGCAATCAGGATAAATACAGCATTCCACATAAATGAGAAGCCTATAAACTTTTCCGAACCGTCCAGGCTCAGTTCGTACCGGATACCGTTCCTGTCGGCGGTAGTTGTTTTCTGGTTAAATGGCAATGCATGTGCATAATCATCGCGTCCTACCAACTCATTGTCAACATTGATATAGCCATAGGTTTCATTCATTCTTACCATGGAAAGGCCATTCTGAAAATAGGAAGCGAACTCATATTTCAGAGGAGTACGGACTTTCCCGGTTTTGTCAATATGCCCGAACTTTCCGTTGATAGCCACCGCAGCTCTGTCTTCCGCTGTGAAACCACTGGCTTCATCATATAAAAAGGGAATCCGAACCTTACCGGTTTTATCAATACAGCCCCACTTGTTATTCTTTTTGACCCAGAATAATCCGGCAGTAGGTTTGCGTGTATCTGTAAATTCAAAGCCCGTGATCATCTCTCCGGTAAATACATTGATGAATCCGTAACGGTCACCGTATCTCACCCGCTCCATACCCTGACCTGAGAATTTATATTCCGGATCAATATCATCCAGTGCAACCGGAATACGCAAAATCATATTCTTATCGATAATCCCATACTTCCCTTTGTACAGGAAATGGTATATCCCTTTGGCTTCTTTGATCTCCTTTTCTATATAAGGACTAAAATTCCAGTTGAGCAGATAAAGCTCTTTTTTCTTCCACCAGATAATGTCCTCTTTCGTATCGCGGTTACAGACGAAATCAACTGTCGCTTTTGAAATCAGAAAGTCATCTTTGAATTTTTCAATGGGTATCCTGTAAATTTCTTTGCCGGTGGTGTCAATATAAGAGAGTCCGTATTGCTTACCAGTTTGATACATTACCCAGGTTTTTCCCTGGTAGTATTTATCTGTACCCAAATATATAGGCTCTACAACTACCTTTCCTTTTTTATCAATAAATCCATGTAAACCCTGTTTGGATGCATTAGCTTCCATGGGTACAAACTCGGCCAGACCGTTCGAGAACTCACCTATATCCCGATAAGCCGGGGTTAGCTTTTTGCCATTTCTATCAACCAGGAAAGAAGCATAGTCCCGACAGTTTACATCAATTTTTTTGACTACAAATATATCTCCATACTTCTGGTGCTCGGAGTATTCTTTGAGCCAGGCCGGACCCGAAGTAGCGGGTTGTTGCGCTTTCGCAAAATGAAAATGGAAAAGAAGAAAACCAAAAAGGAAGATTCTACCTGGAATTGTTGAGCTATTCACTATACTGACCTGTTCATTTCCGAATATATTGACAACGACGAAGATACCAATAACTGATTTGAATGAGCAAAAGTTTGGGTGAGAACTTCACGCCGGTCTGCGAGACCCGGTCTTCGCGACTCGGTCTGCGAGACCCGGTCTGCATGACGAAGTCAGGCTGAACGGATAGCACTGGATCAACCGTTCAGTCCGGCGATGCCGTACAGACCGGGACTGATCCGCGAAAACCGGGTCGCTAACAAAAAAAGCGATCCGCCGGGAAATACCCGACAGATCGCTCAAACTCTGTATTACCTAAATCTTCAGGCTTATCTGAATACGAATCCAATTGGATTAGCCCCTACTTTAACTGAATCTACAACTGATCCGTCCGTACGGTAACGAACCGCGTAACCCGACTGCACATAAGAAGGCGTGACGCCTGCATAAATCAATCCTTGTTTCGGATCTACATTTAGTCCTGTAAAGTTCCTATTGATAAATGGCTTAGAAACATCAATTACTGAATCATCTATGCTTACTTTATATACCTGACCTTTTGTACCAAAATCAGAAGTCAGCATAAAGAATATCGTCCTTTTGTCCAGGCTGAAAGTCATGTTAGCCACCAATTTGGAAATATCGTTACCTGCATTCAGTGTTCCTTTTGCATAAGTATCCAGGCTCACTTTTGAAATACTGCGACCAGCACCTACCCAAAGCAAGCCATTTGCATCGATTCCAATCGGTGAAGGAGCACCGTCAAATTCTACCGTTTTCACGATTTCATCTGTGTTGATATCAATGACTGTAAGAGTCTTTCCATTCGTATAATCAGTAGTTCCTACATATAATTTACCGGCATGAACCAAAACATCTTTTGGCCCTTTGGCAATATTGATCTTTTTCGTAACCCTATTGGTATTGAGATCAATCACTGCGATATACCCTGTTGAATAAGCATAATCACTGTTAGTTCCCCAGCAGGAAACATACAACTTCGACGAACTTGCGAAAGCCACGCGCATTGGATTTTCAATATCAGGAGCACCAATCGAAGCTATTTTCTCCATGGTATTGGCATCCACAATCTCCACTTTATCCTGCCCTGCAGCACTATTATCCACGGCAATAGCACCTTTGCCTTCCATAAACGCATAGCCCTGAGCTCCACCCTTTAGATTTCCCCCGTTTACGGTTGCATATACGTCCAGATCCGCCTCTCTTTTTTCTCGCTTAAAGAATGATAAGCTTCCATTGTTATCCGACCAGTTTCCTAATGTCGTTACAAAAACGCCATCCACATAATCGCCTTTTGGTGCGGGATCGCTTTGGTTACAGGACCAGACTAAAAAAGACAGTGAAGCGGCTAAAATGCCCTTAGTAAGTTGTTTTTTCATATTCATGTTCAAATTTACTGATTCATCCGGTTTTCACCGGTGTTCTGATGGTGATTTATAATGTTGATGTTTCTCATTCAGCTTCCTGCTGACTTCACAGCAGAAGATCTGTAACTCAAAAGTAAATTAACAGCAAAACTTCTTCCCGGCATGGCGTTGCTTCTTACATTCAGGTAGAAGGTATTACTGATGTTATTCACCTGCCCTTGCACCCGAAGTTGCATATTGCCGAAATTACAATTGGTTTCTGCCAAAATATTAGCCAGTATATAACTATCCAGATATAACGAATTATCGGTGCGCGTAAATCTCCTGCTCACAGCCAGCAACTGGCCGGAAAGGCGGAAATTCCGGTACGCTCCGAATAAATTGACATTACCTGAATGCTTGGGCGTGTACGTTAGCTGCTTGCCTACAATATCTACTGCGTAGGCGTCGTATACCTTTTCCTGAGAACTGCGGGTGTAGGTGTAATTCACCTTTGCGCCTGTTTTGATTCTGCCTAAAGCAGCGTTCCAGCCTGCCTGTAACTCTATTCCTCTCGCCAGCACTTCATGCAGATTCTCTACTCTGAAACTATTACCGGGATTCCAGTAACTCCAGTTTTTGATACGATTATGATAGGCTGTTGCTGAAAAATTAAACAATTGATGACCAGCTACATATTGCTGCTCTAAACCAACCTCTTTGTTAAAACCACTTTCAGGTTTGATATCAGGATTGCCCAACGCTTTCCAATAACGTTCGTTGAGTGTAGGAACGCGGTAGCTTCGGGCGAGCGATCCTTTTACCCTCAGTGTGTATCTACTCGTCCGTATCAGCGGATATTCGGCTCCCAAAGAAGGTGTAAACGGTGGCTGGAAACCTGTCACAAACGCCTGTCGAAGATTCGCAGATACCAAAAGACCTGATGCCGTTTCCCAGCGTGTAAGTATAAAGAGATCACCCCGGTTCTCTGTAATTTCAGGGCGTTCGTATCCGGCAACCCTCGTCCGAAAATGGGTAAATTCGCCTCCGCTCTTCATCTGTATAGTCCCTGCATTTCCCACATTCCAATAAAAATCCTTCTCGATTCTGCTTCCCAGCTTGTCCGTGACGGCATGATCCAGATTAGAATAATCACCCGTAGCATAGTCGATGATATCCCGCACCCAGGAAGTCCGCACCGAAAAATCATTCCATTGGTATTTCAGCATGGTCCGGTATGCCGCTGTTTGGGTGAGTTCTCTCCCGGCCTCATTTTGAGGGTTGATCGTCAGGGCATTGTCGGTAAGCCACACATGGGCAGATAATTCGTGGTTATTGTTTGAACGAAGGAAAATGTCCTGTACAAGACCTTTCTGAAAAGTACGGGTCGGCAGCAGCGGCACACCCTGGCGTAAAGGCTCAGGGAAACTGTTTTTCATACTACCATAATAGATAGCTGTTTTTCCTGAAACAGTCCAGTTGCCCATCGCTGTACCATATTTGGCAAATACCTGCGTCTGACTATTTCGAAAACTCTCCTGCTGCCTGCCTATTGACACGCTGAAACCCTGTGCAGGAGCTGCACTATTCAGTAAAATACTTCCACCTACTGCGTCTGTCCCGACTATACTCGCAGCGGAACCATACTGAACAGCAAGCTGGTCAAAACCGGCAACGGGAATGGTGGAAAAATCGGACTGCCCTAAAGTTGGAGAATTGATATTGAGGCCATTCCACAATAGCGCGGTATGATTGGCAGAGGTTCCGCGAAAGGAAACAGTAGTGAGCGCACCCGGACCGTAGTTTTTAAAAGCAAGAGCTGTATTGTAAGCCAGTATATCAGCCAGATTCTGAAATCTGAACTGCATAAGCGTAACCGAATCAATTTTCTGCAATTTCAATCCGCTCATAAAGCGCTCCGGAGCCGTTCCCCTTACTATAGCAGGAGCAAGGACAATAGAATCCTTTTGAGCAAAAGACTGGTACGAAAGAGCACAGCCAATTACACACAGCAGACAAACATAAAAACCAACCATTTTAAACACCTTTAAACCAGATAGAAATACCATAATCCGGCTCTTCCTCCGAAAGCCGTTGTATCACAAGATGTGTTCAGGCAGGTCTCCTGGCTCAGTCCGATGATCTGTTGCCTTCCCGGAGCATTGTCAAAAGAAAAAAACCGAACGAGATAATAATTCTATCATTCGCTCATTCTTTCATTCATTGTCTCCAGTGGCTACGAAGATGCAGATTCATCTTTGATGGACTGTACAGTTGCGGGGACAGCTTTCGCATTAAACGAAATTCCCTTTTAAGCTTCTTTCTCATTTAGAGAGCATAGCACCAAAACAATACAAAAGTAGTGAATATTGAGGAGCTTACACGAAACTAAGATTTATCTTGTAATAGTGATTACACAGAGAGCCACAGAGAAAATCTGATTAGCAAGTGAGAAAGATCCGATTGGAAGTATAAACTCTGTGCATCTATTTTCATCTCTATGTACGTCTGTGTAACGTAATACTTACCTCGTAGTAGTGATTGCATTTTGTCGTCTGAGCAGTACCCCTGAGTACATTAGATAGAAATTCCCTGTTACATAAAATCGCGTAGCGATGTAATGTTGGTAGAAATCTGAGCGGTTGCGGTAATTACATCTAAATCCCGTCAGGGATGTAATATCAAATACCAGGGAACTATTTCTCTACCGATGTTGCATACCTGACGGCACTTTAAGGAAATCTGCACCCCAACCTTGCTACCAATATTACATGCCTCACGGCATTTTAAAAAGGTAAACTCTGCGATTCTCTTTTTGTCTCCGTACACCTCTGTGTAACCTAATCTCTATCTTTGTAAAAATCTTATTTCCCTTGACTGCCACAGCCGACAACCGCTTTACTTTCCCAGAATCTCAGAAAGGCATTATCCTGATGCTTGGAGCGGCATTTTTCTTTTCGCTTACTTCAGCTATATCCAAGCATATCGGAAAAGAATTCCATATAGTACAGCTTGTATTTTTCAGGAACATTGTCGGGGTTATATTCATTTTATCAAGTATCCGTAATCGGCCATTAGAACAAAAAGGAGGTGGTAAACTCGGACTATTGATTTTTCGCGGTATTGTAGGTACGCTTTCGCTATACCTGCTGTTTTACGCCATCCAGACGCTGGGCCTTGGACGTGCATCCACCTATCAATATACTTATCCTATTTTCCTCGCCCTGCTATCCTGGCTGCTCATAGGAGAAACGCTGAACAAAAGAGAATGGGCGGCTATTTTCATTGGTTTTAGTGGTATACTGCTTGTCTTCAGGCCTGATCTTTCGCTGCTGTGGCGGGACAATGTGCTCGGACTTGGTAATGCAGTATTGACTGCGATCTCGTATGTCTCGATCCGCCAACTTGGCTGGGTGTATGATTCCCGCGCTATTATTTTATCTTTTATGCTGAGTGGCATACTGATGCCGATTATCTCCATGCTGGTTGGAACCTATTTTCCAATGGACGGGCTGGATTTCCTGATCGGTACATTCAAATGGCCTGAAACCGCCGGCCAATGGCTCGCTTTTCTTGCATTGGGATTGACGGCTTTGATAGGACAGAAAATGCTTACACAATCGTTCAGCTACGATAAGGCCGGACGGGTTGCCGCCATTGGCTATTCCAATATCCTTTTCTCTGTGCTGATCGGTTTTTTCATGGGAGAAGCTTTCCCATCCATTTCTTCGCTGGCTGGTATGGGGCTTATTATTGCAGGAGGGATTATGGTATCACTGGCTAAAACCAAGCAGGTATGAGCCTGTCCGAGCTAAAAACCAGGTTCATGGATGAATCCCAGGCCATCAGCCAATTAATTCAATAAAATCTGCGTTATCCACCTATACGTACAAGTTATCAACATGAAAAAGCAGTTTTCCATCTATCCGCTCATTATTCTGGTAATTGCAGTCCTAACGGGCTTCCGTTCTGATGTAGCAGAAAAACCGGCAGACGCCATTCAATGGCTGACGATCGAACAGGCTTATACCAAAATGAAGTCGGAGCCACGCAAGATTCTGATTGATGTGTATACTGACTGGTGTGGTTGGTGCAAGGTAATGGACAAGGAAACTTTTAAAAACAAAGCGGTTGTCGACTATATCAATAAAAAATACTACGCTGTCAAACTAAATGCCGAGCAGAAGGAAGCGATTACGATTGGGTATAAAAAATTTGTGTCGCAGGGCCGTACGCACGAACTGGCGCTGGCACTCACCAACAATCAGCCAAGTTACCCTACCACGGTTTTTCTGGATGACCAGTTTCAGATGATACAGCCTTTACCAGGCTATATGAAAGCGAAGGAGTTCCATGAGGTGATTACGTTTTTCGGAGAAGATTACCACAAAAAGGAGCCTTTCGAAACGTATAAAGGAAAGACGTATCCGGGATTGTACCCGGCGCGGTAATAGTTGGTTCAACCCTTACAGGGTTGCGGGTTTGTGACTAAAATTTCATGACCCCGGATTTTCATCCGGGGCTATTCATATTAAACCCTTACAGGGTTATCTCAAAAGTCCGTCGCCTTAAGTAAATTAAACCGCTTCGCCCTCCTGCATTCTTTCCGCATTTTCAGCGATACGCAGTCTTTCGATAAATTCGGCAATGTCTCCTTCCATTACAGCAGGAAGATTGTACACGGTGTAACCAATGCGGTGATCGGTAATCCGGCTCTGCGGATAGTTATAGGTACGGATCTTATCGGAACGGTCGCCACTTCCCACCATCGTCTTACGTTGTGAACTGATCGCGTCGTTATGTTTTTTAAGCTCTATTTCATACAAACGTGAACGCAGTACGCTCAAAGCCCTGTCTTTGTTTTTCAGCTGAGAACGTTCGTCCTGGCAGCTCACCACCAGACCCGACGGAATGTGCGTCAGACGTACCGCTGAGTACGTAGTGTTTACCGACTGTCCACCCGCTCCCGACGACATAAAAGTATCGATCCTCACATCGCCCATATTGATTTGTACGTCGACTTCTTCTGCCTCAGGCAATACGGCTACTGATGCTGCGGAAGTATGGATACGTCCCTGAGATTCCGTTTGCGGAACACGCTGCACGCGATGTACTCCGGATTCAAATTTCATCTTTCCATATACATCTTCACCCTCCACCTTCACGATGATCTCTTTATAACCTCCGTTGGTACCTTCCGTAAAATCCATGATAGATGTACGCCAACCCATTTTCTCAAAAAACCGTTGGTACATGCGGAACAAATCACCAGCGAATATGGCAGCTTCATCACCACCTGTCCCACCCCGAACTTCGAGAATGATATTACGGCTGTCATTAGGATCTTTTGGAATAAGCAACTCCTTGATTTCCTGTTCAAGGATCTCCATTTTTGGATTAAGCTCATTGAGTTCCTCCTTGGCCATTTCCCTTAAATCCTCATCCTTCTCGTTATCAATCAGCTCCTTGGTTCCTGCAATATCTTTTTGCAGTTTCTGGTAAATGGTATATTTATCAACGATCTTACCCAGGTCCTTGTATTCCTTACTAATTTTGGAATAGCGGGTAGAATCCGAAACGATCTCAGGTTGGATGATTTGTTGCGAAACCTCTTCGAAACGCTCCTTTATAGCTTCTAATTTATCTAGCATGATAATATGGTATCTTGGGGCATGCCCATTTGGGGCACAAAGATAAGGAATATTCAGTTTTGAATGCTGAATGACAGCGTGAATGAAATCTTCCGGTCTGGGAAATAAGGATTAAGAGCCAAAATAACCACCTTTGCATCGCATATTATTGTTCAAATTCTGTCATCATGAAATATCCAAAATACGAGTTTATACGGTCTTTTGCTTATACCGTAGCAGTGCTGGCCATCCTCAGCGGCTGCCAGGCAAAGCGGCTTGAAAATACCAAAGAACTTTCCAGGGAGATCAAGGCGTCGCAGATCAAGCGCGTGACCACCACCCAGCTGATCTATACCATCGACGAATGGGGTAAAAAAATATCCAAAATCACAGAAAAGACTCTTGAGAAAGAACTGGCCGCCAATCCTGAAAAAGCGACAGCCTACTGCAAAGACCTATCCCAAATCCCGCTCATCAGCGCCATGGAAAAAGAATACGGTGTACATATTCAGCTATTGGGAGAAGTAGATATCACCAATAAAGACCTCAATCCAAAAGAAAAAGAACTGCTGGAAGCCTACCTGTATAGTGCAAAAGCCAAGGCAGCAGTGACCGACAACGTACAACAACTAAATGACACCCTCATCGTCTACAACGTCCCCGCTACCGCCGAAAGCCCCGTCTGCAAAGCCTGTATGCCTACCCAGGAAACGCCGTTCGCCGTATGGAGATTATTGTTTAATAAAAAGGATATGATTCGGAAGTTGGATGCAAAGGCGTTGAAGGAGTGAGGGAACTTTGTTTCTTATTTAACTGCTACAAATATCGCAGTGCTCTGCACCTTCGCTCACTATACTATATCAATACATTGCCCGTTCGCCCCGATTTGCAATCGGGGGTAAAACGGCTGAGTATTTGAAAAGTGGCTATTATCTAATCCCAAATCCCTTCAGCCCCTAATGAAACAACTTACAGAATACATCCTACAATTCGGCAACCTGAGGCCTCAGCAAATCGAACTCATCACCAGAAAAGCTACGGAGATGGAGTTTCGGAAAGATGCTTATTTTTCGGAGGCGGGGCATATTCCGCGGCAGGTGGGTTTTGTGGTGGAAGGTGTGTTGCGGGGCTGTTATTACAACAACAAGGGAGAGGAAATCACGCGTTGTTTTATCAGCGAAAATAGTCTGGTAGCCGATTATATCAATTTTGATCTGAATGCCGCTTCATCGGAGTACATCCAGGCATGTACGGATTGTAAACTCATTGTATTTTCAAAACAAGCCTGGGAAGAACTCTCGCAAACGATTGTCGGCTGGGACGCTATCAAAAACAAAATGGTGCAGCTTTGTATGTACAAGAAATCCAGAAATGGGCCTGTCATTTCACAGGACGCCACTACCCGCTATCTGGAATTTATTGACAATTACCCAGCGCTTACCAATCGCATTCCGCTTGTCTACATTGCTTCGTACCTGGGCGTAACGCAACAATCGCTGAGCAGGATCCGGAAAAATATCCGGTAATCCGAATTTACCATTTGGTAAAAAATCCCATTTTGATACGCTGCAATTTTGCTTCATCAATTTAAAAATGAAACAAATGAAATCAGCACTCATTACCGGAGCCAACAAAGGAATAGGGTTCGAAACTGCAAAACAATTACTGCAACAGGGATTTTACGTTTATCTCGGAAGCCGGGATTTACGCAACGGCTTACAAGCTGTTGAAAAATTAAAATCCAACGGCTTCTCCCGGGTTGAAGCCGTACACGTGGACATTACGGATGAAATTGAGGTCAAAGTAGCAAGAGAGGCAATCGGCTCAAGAACGTCTGTTTTGGATATACTGATCAATAATGCGGGTATCAATGGAGGCAGCGCTCCTTACACGGCTCTGGAAGCAAGCCCGGACGAATTCGCTGCAGCCTTTCACACCAATGTCATAGGTACGGCCAGCGTCACAAAGGCTTTTATTGATCTTTTGCGGAGATCCGATGCGCCGAGAATTGTCAACGTAAGTACGAGTGTAGCTTCACTTTCTCTGCAAAGCAACCCCGACTGGCCTGCTTACGATTATGCTAAATACGCAGTATACGCGTCATCCAAAGCCGCTTTGAATATGTATACAGTCCATCTGGCTTATGAATTGCGCAATACGGCTTTTAAGGTCAATGCGGTGTGTCCTGGGTATACCAAAACGGATTTCACAGGAAATAATGGAGGTGAAATAGAAGATGCAGCGAAACGTATTGTGAAATATGCATTGATTGACCAAGACGGCCCGACAGGTCAATTTTTCAGTGAAGAAACTAATCCTTCAACTGGCGAAATTCCATGGTAGGAACCATCTTTATTACGGTGCGCTGCACCTTCCCAATGTATCTTCAGTCCAGGTATAAAACCTCTTACACTAAATTTCCCTTGTTCAAATTGTCCGCATCAAGTAACTTCAACAATCCCTGTCCACACAAGACAATGCTTGAACAAAACCTGACCATTTCCTCACGACACCCGAAAACACCATGCGCTACTTACTCACCTATCTGCTTTCAGCAATCCTGAGTGCCGCCTCTGCCCAGAACAATATGCTTGTTTTCCAATCCGATTTCGGGTTGAAGGACGGAGCTGTAGCAGCTATGAAAGGCGTTGCGGCCGGGGTTTCGCCGGATATTCGCATGTATGACCTTACACATGAGATTCCGGCCTACAACATCTGGGAAGCGGCTTATCGCCTGATGCAAACGGCCCCCTACTGGCCGGCGAGAACTGTGTTTGTGTCAGTAGTGGATCCGGGTGTGGGCACCACACGGAAATCAGTGGTGCTGCTCACGAAATCAGGTCATTATTTCGTAACTCCCGACAACGGCACACTCACACTCGTAGCCGAGCAGCTCGGTATTCAGGAAGTACGGGAAATTGACGAAGCCAATAACCGACGGAAAAACTCCCTGGCTTCATACACATTTCATGGTAGGGATGTATACGCCTACACCGCCGCACGTCTGGCCTCCAAAACGATCTCTTTTGAAAAAGTTGGCCCAAAGCTTCCGGGCAAAGTCGAGTCTATTTCTTATCAAAAGCCCTCGTTTTCCGAAGGCAGAGTACGTGGTAATATTCCTGTTTTGGATATTCAGTATGGTAACATATGGACCAACATCGACAAGGAAACTTTCGCCAGATTGAACGTAAAGATGGGAGAGAAAATAAATGTGACCGTTTTGCATGGTGAGCGCAAGGTGTATGAGGATAAAGTTACTTATGTTAATACTTTTGGAGATGTACCGGAAGGTGAAGATGTTGGCTATTTCAATAGTTTGCTCAACTTTTCACTGGGTGTGAACATGGGTAGCTTTTCAGAAAAATATAAAGTCTACAGCGGAAATGATTGGGGAATTCTTATTTCGAGATAGCAGATTCTGGCAGGAGAAAAGGGAGTTCTGGTTATGGCCATTGATACTGGCTGTTGTGGTGTTAATCGCAATCAACATTTACCGCGGTTATCAAACAGAACTACAAACGAAACAAACCGGGGCACTTATAGAAGTTCCTGTCATACAGAAAATCCGGAGTAACGGAAGTCGTGGCTCAAAAAGTAAAATCGGGATCATGCACGGGCATGTCCCGATCTATATTGTGGCTGGGTCAAGATGGTTTCGCAGTACCACTGTGGGCTCTACCACAAAAGTGATATATAGCCACAAATACCACACCTATCTTGATCCCTACAAGAAATTCGATGTTGACATTTCCTTTATGGCTTTTTTTATATTCATGAGCCTGATCATCACATGGCGGGGTATATGGCTCGGATTATACATCTGGTACTGGAACTAACCGACCACTCCGAATTACCTGGACGCATTATATATCTCATACCAATCCTGATGACTCAGTTTGATATCCGAGGCACTAGCGGCGTTTCTGATCCTGCTTTCTGACTGTGAGCCTATAATAGGCAAAGTACCCAGCTTCATCAGCCACGCTACGGCAGTTTGCTCGATATTGGCATTATACTTCTCCCCGACTTCCTGCAATTTGGCTCTTAGCTTCACAGCATGTTCATCAGTTCCGTTCAGGATTTTCCCGCCGGCCAGAGGAGCCCACGCCAGAGGTTTGCTGAAACATTGTTTAATATAGTCGATACGACCGTCGTCGATAGCCGACGTGTTCATCAGGTTCAGTTCAATATGATTCGTAACAATGGGGATACGCAGGTATGAAGCCAACAGCTGGTGTTGGAATACCGAAAAATTCGTTACGCCTATGTGCTTCGCCTTTCCCGACTTTACAACCTCTGCCAGTGCTCCTGCGGTTTCTTCCGGGTCGGTAAGAAAATCGCTCTGATTGAGTAAAAATATATCCAGGTAATCGGTTTGAAGCCTTTTCAGCGAACCATCAATGCTATTGATGATATGATCGCGGGATGTATCGTAATAGGTAAATTTTCCATTGTCAGAATACCTGATACCACACTTACTGAAAAGTACGATTTCATCTCGACGGAAGGATTTGTTCCGGATGATTTTACCGAAATGCTCTTCTATCGTAAATCGTCCATACACATCGGCGTGGTCAAAGGTGTTGATTCCAAGTTCCAGACACAGATTAATTGTCTTTTCGATATTGGCAGTTGTTACAGAACCTTCATCTGTCCATCTCCAGAAACCATAGATGGCTTCAGATACTTTTGGTCCGGAATCACTTAAACTAACTTTTTTCATTGTGCGGTGGTTTGAATCAGACTGCAAAAATAGCCTAATTTTAGATATATGAAGCTGTCTGTAGCAAGCGATTAGCCCTTGGCATCCAGCTACCTGATAATGAGAAGCTTGCACAGATATGATGCAGAAAACTATTTATCCAGCCTCTTATCTTTCACGATCAGATAAATATCATTGTCCAGCTCCAGGTATCCGTAATCATATACAAAATGATAGACGTTGCCTTTTTGTGTGGGCCGAATACTCGTGATCAGGTTAAGATCAAAACCTTTACTGGTCAATGTAGATTTGCTGCATTTGGCTTTTTCATCCGGACAAATTTCTTCCAGTATTCTCCGGTTCTTGCGAAGCTGGTTATTCATATTCCGGATCAGATTATATGAATCTGAATTTAACCTGTTGTTATATGCGTTCCTGCACATGTCGGAACAAAACTTCTTATCAATCCTGCCTGCCAGCGGCTTGCCGCATTCCAAACAATCTGCCATGGTATTCAATATTAACAAAGAGGTGTGTATATCAACCTTTTATGCAATATATAAAAATTCAATAATTCTTCTATATCCATTTGCAAATGGGTGTAAATGTTTTTAGATGACTGTAAACAGTTAACAACCGAATCGTTTTTCCGAAAGCTTACACCTTTGTCATGTCGATTCAGAAACGGGTTGGCTTCAACAAAAATATTCATCTTAAAATAACAGACATGAACTCAGTAAAATTGATCGGAAACGTAGGACGTGAAATCAACGTAAAAGAATTTGATGACCGTAAACTGATTACCTTCTCGCTGGCTACCAACGAGAACTACATCAACAGAAATAAAGAAGAAGTGAAAAATACCTCGTGGCACACAATCGTTGCATCGGGCCAGGTCGCAACGCAGTGTGAAGCCTTACTTATTACAGGAAAATCAGTATCGGTTGAAGGAAAAATCACCTATCGTCAGTATCAGAATAAAGAAAATCTGACAGTTAAAGTCGTAGAAATTTTTGCCTTCAAGGTAGAGGAAGTGATAAAAAAACAGGAAGCCAGGGTGTGAGAGCGCTGACAAGAATGTGGGAAATAGGATTGGCAGGAAATGGAATGACCTGCCAATCAACTATTTTTCAAATTATTTTAAAAACGATCAGTTACTTAGCAAAGCCTCTTTCCAGTTTGCATAAGCAGTTTTGGTTGCTTCGGTTAGTTGTGCATCCGGTTCGATGGTTTTTACAGCAGTGAGTCCTGTAAATGCTTCCTGACGTGTTTTATAATGACCCAGACCAAACCCGGCCGCACGGGCTGCACCCTGGGCGCCATCTGTATTGATCAGCTCCACAGTCGCTCCGGATACGTTGGCAAAAGTTTCACGGAATACAGGACTCAGGAACATGTTGGCTTCCCCTGCTCTGATATTTTTCAGCGACACACCCACCGTTTCCATAATTTCCATCCCGTAATAAAGTGCGAAAACAATGCCTTCCTGCGCCGCACGTGTCCAATGTCCTAATCCGTGACGGCTGAACTGCAATCCTTTGAAATTAGCACCCGGATCCTGGTTTTCAAGCATACGTTCAGCACCATTTCCGAATGGCAGACATAGCAAGCCATCAGATCCTACCGGCACTTTCGCAGCCAGATCGTTCATCTGAGGATAGGAAACACTACCCTGCATCAGTTCATTACGCAACCAGCCGTTCAGGCTACCTGTTCCGTTCACACACAACAATACGCCATAGCGGGCAGCCTCTGTTACCGGATTTACGTGCAGAAATGTATTGACACGCGACAAAGAATCAAATTTAATCTGATCACTCACCCCATACACTACACCTGAAGTTCCGGCAGTTGCTGCTACTTCACCCGGCTCCAGTACATTCAATGAAAAAGCATTGTTAGGCTGGTCACCCGCGCGGTATGTCACAGGAATCCCTGCTTTCAACCCCAGGGCAGTGGCTGCCTCCGCTGTTACACGTCCTTGTTCCGAGAACGTAGGCAAAACCGTAGGCATTAAGGATGCATCAAAACCGAAATGATTGAAAAGAAAATCAGCAGGTCTGTTGTTTACAAAATCCCAGAATATCCCTTCTGATAACCCGGAAGGTGTTGTTACGATTTCACCGGTAATTTTTGCTGCGAGATAATCTCCAGGCAACATAAACTTATATACTTTGGCATATACATCCGGCTCATGCTGCTTTACCCAACCCAGCTTGGAAGCTGTAAAGTTTCCAGGCGAATTCAATAAATGAGGCAATACATATTCTTCACCAATGGCTTCCATTGCTTTATTACCTACTTCTACGGCACGGCTATCGCACCAGATAATGGAAGGACGAAGCACATTCATATCTTTGTCAACCACCACCAGACCATGCATTTGGTAAGAAATTCCAATTGCAGCCACTTCATCAGCGGCAATTCCGGCTTTGTCCATCACAGCTTTCGAAGCCAGACAGGCATTCTCCCACCATAATTCAGGTTGTTGTTCTGCGAAACCAGGCTTGGGAGCCTCTATCGTCATCTCTTTTTCAGGATAAAATGCTGAGGCAGCCACCGCTCCGGTATCTGCATGGAGTAAACAGGCTTTAACGGAAGAACTGCCTAAATCAAATCCCAGGAAATACATGTTTATTATTTTAAAAGTGATTATATATCTATGAATTTTTAAAGATAAGCGCTAAAACTTACAAAAATGTTCCCGGTAGTAAAGAATTACTCTTAATTAAGTGTAAATTTTACACGTAAATGATTCAGGCTATCTTACATGAATATTAATACCGCATTAATGTGGGAAAAATCATATCTTTAAAAAAGTTTTATTGCGGTAATAGAGACTATTGGAGTCTAAATTGTGTTATCCCCATAGAACCATAATCCTCGCAGGACGAGACAAGGCAAGGAACATTAATATTTTGTTTATGAAGAAAATTGTACAAGTAATTCTATCCGCCTGTTTCCTATTTATTTTCTCCGGCTTTAAACCGAGAGATAAAAAATGGGAAAAGCCCTTCTCCCGATTGGATTCAGAAATACGAAAAAACAGCAAAGCCTATGAAACGCTTGGTGATGCTACAAAAAAAATAGGACACAGGCTTACAGGAAGCAGTAATGGTGCAAGAGCTGAAGAGTATGCTTTCAAATTATTGAAGAGCTATGGCTTCAGTGACGTGGTATACCAACCGTTTGAAGTGGAAGCGTGGATGAGGGATACAGTTACCCTAAGCATTGCACCTGGGAATAGTGATAATTTCCGTGATGTAGGTGTAGTGGCCCTGGCCCATTCACCGGTTGACTCAAAAATTCAGGGTGAGATTATAGACGTAGGTAACGGCCTTCCTGAAGATTTTGAAGCAATCAAAGACAAGGTGAAGGGAAGAGTCGTTTTGGCAAATATCGGGCTCAAAGATGCACCGGGAAAAAAGAACCTGCACCGATCTGAAAAAACGGCACTGGCCATTCAATACGGGGCGACAGGTATCATCATGGTTAACGGTGCTCCCGGCAATATTCTGCTTACCGGAACAGCATCAGTAACCGGTGCCATCATTTCTATTCCGGCTGTATGTATATCCAGTGAAAGTGGTGATGAAGTCCGTAAATGGCTGAAAGAAGAAGCTCCCCTGGAGGCAAATATTGATATGCACAATATCTCCAAACCAATCAAAGCACGTAACATCATTGCTACTTTGAAGGGTAATTCGGACGAAAAGGTCATCATTGGCGGACACCTCGACTCCTGGGATCTTGCCACTGGTGCAATTGACAATGGTATAGGTTCTTTCGCAGTGATGGATATTGCCCGTGCATTCCGATCATTGAAAGTGAAACCGGAGCGTACGATACAATTTGTGTTGTTTATGGGCGAAGAGCAAGGCTTGCTCGGATCCAAACATTTTGTTGAAACGCTCAAGAAATCGGGGGGCATCAACAAGGTTAGTTATATGATGAACCTTGATATGACCAACGACCCATCCGGAGCAAATACGTTCGGTAGGGAAGATATGACTGAATTTTTTACAAACGTCGGAGCCGCAGTACAAAAAGTAGATCCTGAATTTAAAAATGAACTACAAAACAGAGCTGGTCTGCACAGCGATCACCAACCATTTATGCTGGAAGGTGTTCCTATAGCAGGTCTTTCCGGCAGACTCTCTCCGGCGGTGCTGCAATGCTATCATGCCGATTGTGATGATTTCAGTCTGGTGGATAAACAACAGCTCGAAAACACGGTCAGAATAGGTTCCATGTATCTTTATGCGCTATCAATGGCAGATAAGCTGGCAGTTTCCAGACTTTCTGATACGGCTACCAGAGACTTTCTTATTTCGCAAGGCTTAAAACAGGAACTGGAGTTGGGCAAAGAATGGCGATGGGGTAAATAGGAACAGATCAATGAAAAAGCCGCGGCAACTGTCATAAGTACCGCGGCTTTTTGATGGATAGCCTCTCTATTTCGATACTACCTTCAATCCGATGATAGAACCGATCAAGAGGAAAACAAATAATAGACGCCAGAAATCTGAAGGCTCTTTGTAAAAAAAGATACCAATCAGAACGGTACCCACCGCACCTATTCCGGTCCACACTGCATAGGCTGTCCCCAGAGGAATTGTCTGTATCGCCTTATTCAGGAACAAGAAACTCGCACTGACACATAGGAGGAATGCAATACTCCATTTGGTATTGCTGAAATTACCTGACAGTTTCAGACAGGTTGTGAAGCCTACTTCAAAGGCTCCTGCGATCAAAAGAAATATCCAGGCCATTAGTTGAGTGGCGCACACGCGCCTCCATTGATTGTGAAGCAAAGTTCTGCTTCTTAAAGCACAATCAATTTTACATTTGTTAAAAAAGTAATTAGCGCCGTTCAGCGCGAATACGACTTAGGGTGACCTGGCTCACACCCAAATAAGAAGCGATGTGACCTAATTGTATCCTGTTAACAAGTTCTGGGTAATCACGGATGAACTCCTCATATCGCTCAGCGGCCGTCTTAAATTGCTGATTCAGATAGCGCTTATCTGCTTTCACCAGCTCCGATTCGGCAAAACGGCGTCCCCAATTAGACATATCCAGATCAGACTGGTACAAATCCTGCAGGACATGATATGGAATTTTATAAACCACTGACTTTTCAAGAAGCTCTATACTTTCAGAACCCGGCAAATTGGAAAAATAACTTTTCAACGACAACAAAATTTCACCTTCTGCACCAAACCAAAATGTCACATCACGGCCGTCAGCCTGGTGAAAGGCCCTTGCCACACCCTGTTCCAGAAAAAAGAAAGAACGCTCTGTTCTCCCCTCTCGAAGCAACATATATCCCTTAGGCAATTCTTCTCTGATTAGTAAAGGCAAAATAAGATCGATCACCTTTTGACCCGCACCCAGACTTGCTATTTTTTCGATTGTGTTTTTCAAAGATTATACGGTTATGGTCTCCAAATTAATGCCTTTTACTAAAACAACCATAAAGATTAATACAGCTCGAAACCATGATGCCGGATAATTACAGATATTTGTGGACGACAATATCAACAATTGCATGCTTGTATTTCCGAATGCCAAAATCAATATAGGGCTTAATATCATCGAAAAGCGACCAGATGGATTTCATAACATCTCCTCACTATTCTATCCGGTAGGCTGGACCGATGCACTTGAAATAACCTTATCTGATGCAACACGTTTTTCTGCAGATGGAATTGTAATACCCGGAAGTGAGAGTGAAAATTTATGTTTAAAGGCATATCATATGCTTTCCGCTGATTTTGATTTACTCCCTGTTCATATCCATCTTTTAAAGGCGATACCTATTGGTGCAGGATTGGGAGGAGGTTCAGCGGATGCGGCATTTACCATCAGCGCACTCAATCAACTTTTTGACCTGGGTATTCATCAGGAAAAACAAATTGACTATGCACGTAGATTAGGCAGCGATTGCGCTTTCTTTATTTTAAACAGTCCAATGTATTGCTATGGCAAGGGCGATCAGTTTGAAAAAACAGATCTTTCACTTTCCGGAAAATGGATCGTGATGGTCAATCCGGGTATCCATATTTCAACGGCTGAGGCATATTCGGGCGTCAAGCCAACCCATCCGGAAACCGATCTGAGGGTATTGATCAATAGTCCGGTTTCTTTGTGGAAAGATACGATCAGGAATGATTTTGAAGCAGGTATTTTTAAAATGCATCCCGTTTTAGAGCAAATCAAGGAAAGTTTATACCAGAAAGGAGCTTTATATGCAGCAATGAGCGGCTCCGGCTCAACTTTATACGGAATTTTTGAAGAAGAAACTGACTTATCTGGCCATTTCGATCGTTACAACATATGGCAGGGGAAATTAAATTAACTGAATTACAACAGAAAGTATCCAGGTGGTGAATAGAAATGGAATGACATTCACTTGTTACTTTTGAGTAAGAAAGAACAACTATACAGCAATGAGCACTAAGCCATCTACCAAACCACAGGAAAATCTCTTCTCAAAAAGAAGGGAGCCATTTGGCTTTATGCTTTGGCTCGGTGTAATCGGCAGTACTTTACTGTTCACTTCTATTTTTGTTGTATATCTTTTCAAAATGAATGAAGAGAATAATTACTTCGTCGCGCTCCCGGATATGTTCTGGCTGAGTACGCTGATTATTCTTTTCAGCAGCATTACCTTACATGAGGCGAATCTTGCCTTTGTGCAGGAAAGGTTTCTGCATTATCGCGTTTTTTTAGGAAGTACAGCTATTCTGGGATTGACCTTTATGGTACTACAGATCACAGGATGGCTGGAAATGATAGAATCTAATGTCTTTCTTCACGACAACAATTCAGCAGGTTTTGTTTACCTGCTTACCGGTCTCCATTTAGTACACATACTGGCAGGAGTCGTACTGCTTTACTTGCTCTTCAGGAAGGCGATTAAAAACCGGACCTATATCGATTCATTTGTTTATAGTGTAAATCCGCCCAATGTATTACGGCTGAAACTGGTTACCCGTTACTGGCATTTTGTAGATGCTTTGTGGCTGGTAGTATTTATCCTGCTTGTTGTTCTGTATTAGTACTTCTATTTTTTTTCAGACTGGCTCTGGCCATAAACGCACCGATAAGTGTGAACAAAGCTGCCAAAAGCATAGGTGCTCCGGGAAAATAAGCGGGTGCTGAAGAAGCAGTAAAGGTTGCAAAAAGATTGCTCATAATGAGCGGACCAAAAATAGAAGTCAGACTTTGAAGACTAGTCAGTGCACCTTGCACCTCTCCCTGCTCACTGGAACTGACCTGCGTGGAAATTATACCCTGTAATGAAGGTCCCGCAATACCACCCAGCATATATGGAATCATAAAAACATACATCATCCAGCCCTTTGCAGCAAAGGCGAACAAAGTAAATCCGAGGGCGTACAACAGCAAACCTATATAAACCCCGCGCTTTTGCCCCAGTTTAGGAATGATCAGACGTATCAGATAACCCTGAACAATTGCACTCATCAATCCAATGGCGCCCAGAGAGTAGCCAATCTGAGCCTCTCCCCAGCCAAATTTTTCAATCACATAAAATGACCAGTTACTCTGAACTGCATGCATGGCCAAATATACCAATGTCAAAGCGCCGATCAGACCAAAAATGACAGGATACCGCGTCAGATTAATAAATGCACCAAGCGGATTAGCCCTTTTCCATTCAAACTTCCGACGGTGCTCGGGCTTCAGCGATTCCGGCAAAATGAAATAACCATACAGCCAGTTGACAAAAGAGAGCCCGGCAGCAGCCATAAACGGCACGCGTGAGCCAAACTGCCCTAACAGACCGCCCATGACAGGACCAATAATAAATCCTAAACCAAAGGCCGCTCCGATCAGTCCGAAGTTTTGAGCGCGTTTTTCTGGTGTACTCACATCTGCAATGTAAGCAGCTCCTGTTGTAAAACTTGCGCCCATAATCCCTGCCACGACCCTGCCTATATACAACCACGCAAGTGTAGGGGCAAATGCCAGAAACAGGTAGTCGACACCAAAACCAAACAGCGATGCCAGTAATACGGGCCGACGGCCAAACCTGTCACTGATCCCGCCAATAAGCGGTGCAAAAAGAAATTGCACCAATGAGTAGGTAACCAGAAGCCAACCTCCATCCCTGGCCGCTTCGCTGATGCTGTCGCCAGTCAGTTCATTGATCAGTTTGGGCATTACAGGAATAATAATACCAAGTCCAATCACATCAATCAGCAGCGTGACGAAGATAAAGCCAATAGCAGGCGACCGTTTGAAAGACATTTCTCAGGGATTATAAAATGAAAGAGGCCGGAAAACCGGCCTCTAAGTAATCATTATTTTTTCAATATTTTAAATTCTACCCGCCGGTTTTTCTGCTGTCCCTCCGGTGTATCATTTTTAGCTACCGGAACTGTCTCTCCGTATCCTTTACTCTTCACTCTGTCAGGCTCTACACCCTTCCCAATCAAATATTCCTGAACCGAATCTGCACGATCCTGCGAAAGTTTCAAATTGAAATCATCTGCCCCGACATTATCTGTATGCCCGCCGAGCTCTACAAACATGGTTTTATTTTCCTGCATGGTGATCGCGATACGATCGAGTTCCGGAAACGACTGGCTATTCAATGTAGATTTTCCAGTGGCAAAGAAAATGTTATTCAGCCTTACGATCTGTCCTTCTTCAATCGGAATCAATTTTAGTGATTTATTTGTAATCTCACTAAAATCTCTGGACTTCCCGTCCGCAGTGGAATCTGTCAGATCGACGTTTTCTCCTTCGGCAATGAAATTAGGAGCTATTGCACGCCAGCTGTACTTTTTACCTTTTGGCAATATCAGCTTATACTCACCTGTAACAGGGCTGGTAGTAGCAGTCCCCACCTCCTCTCCCGTCTCCAGATCTTCATAAACGATGGTTGCTTCTACAGGCTTTCCTGTTTTTGAATCAATTACTTTTCCACTGATCATCGCCACAGGATCCGGTGCAGGCACAGCGGCTATCGGAGCCTGAGCGGTATCCCCTTCCACCATTTTCGGTTTTAAATTATAGCGAACCACATCACCTTTTCCTTCAGTATCCTTGAATGAAACCATATAGGCGTAGTCCCCCAAAGCCGATATGGAATAGTAGGCGTCATAACCATCTGTATTGATTTTCTCACCCAGATTTACCGGCCGACTCCACCTTTTCCAGCTTTTATCAATCCTTTTACTATAATAAATATCATTGCTCCCTTGTCCGCCTTTACGATCACTCGAGAAATACAAGGTTACGCCGTCTGCTGCAAGAAATGGCGTAGTTTCAGTAAACTCCTCACTATTGATCTCCGGACCGAGGTTTAAAGGCTTACTCCATGAACCATCTTTCTGTTTGAAGCTGACATAAAGATCATCGACCTTACTGTTTTTCTTCTCACTAAAAGACATTACCAGTACCTTTCCATCTGTTGAAAGATATCCGCAGTCAAATTGCCCTTTGCTGATCTTCGAATAGCCGGGTATATCAATTTTATTAGGGGGAGTCCAACCACGTGCTGTTTTTTTACTGGTCGAAAAACCCCTTGTTTCGTAGACTCCATTTTTATATGAACCCTTAATCAGGATGGTGTTCCCATCCGGCGTGATACTATACAAGCTATTGTAATCTTCTTTGTTGAGAGGTGCCGGTAACTTGCGTGCTAGTGTCCAGGTATCGTTTTTCAATTCTGAAAACCATATATCCTGACTTCCCTTCGTTCCATGTGTATTCTGCGGATGACTTACTCTTGAAAAATAGAGTGTTTTCCCATCAGGAGAAATCGTGGGGGCTATCTCATTATATTGTGTATTTACATTTTTACCCAGACTCTCAAGCTGAGCATAAGCAGTAGATACGTACACAGAAAAAACAGCCAGAAGCAAAAAAATTCTCATTGTATAGTGCAGGGTATTGATGTAGCATGTTACGTTGATCCGACATTCTTGCAAATATCATGATCTTCATTCACCTATAACGTTTTATCAAGCGGCTTATTTTCTGTTTTCATTTTTACAAAAGCCTCCATGTTGCTAAGAAGCTCTACGGCATTGTCTGCAACAATCAGCAATTGACGATAATCAATATGTAAAAATCCTTCTTCCACCATTTTATCCAGCTGAAGAATCAACAGATCATAATATCCATTTACGTTTAATACACCCACCGGACCATCAAAAATTTTCAATTGTGCCCAGGTCAGGATTTCAAATAGTTCATCAAAAGTACCATATCCGCCAGGCAAAGCTATTACACCATCTGACAGGGAAACCATCTTCGCTTTACGCTCATGCATAGTTTCCACAAAATGCAGTTCAGTCAGTGTTTTTTGAGCCACTTCCAGTTTGGCCAAAAAATTAGGAATGATTCCTGTAACCGTACCACTATTTTCCAGCGATCCGTCGGCCACACGCCCCATCAATCCCATATTCCCGCCACCATAGATAACGTTAATCTTTCTCGCTGCCAACTCTTTTCCGAGTGCATAGGCCTGCTCTGCGTAAACAGGACTTTTTCCAAAATTGGAACCGCAGTAAACTACTATGGAGCGCATTGTTATTTTAAAACTAAATGATCGTTGTATACATGAGCGTGAACTACTTCACGATGTCTTCCACTAAGGCTTTCAGATCAATATCCCCGAAAGTACCTGAGCTCATCAACAGCAAATTGGTATTCTCCCAATTTTGGTTTTTCAGAAATGCTTCCAAATCTTCCACTTTGGTAAATACTTCCAGATCCTCTCTTTTGAAAGCTTTGATGATATCTTCTTCGCTGAGTGGCTCCAGTCTTTTATGTTCAAGAGTAAGCGGGTTAAAATAAACTACAGCCACATCTGCAGCATCCAGCTTACGTCTGTATTGCCTTAGAAATTCTTTGTTCAGACTACTGAACGTATGTAATTCCGCTACTGCTACCAATGTTCTGGCAGGAAACTGCTCATGCACTGCTTCAGTTGTTGCACCTACTTTCGACGGAGCGTGTGCAAAGTCGCGGTAAACCGATGTCGTATCGTTTTGAGCGAGCATTTCCATACGCTTGGAAGCACCTTTGAACGACTGAATGGCTGCATAAAATGCTTCATCTGTAATCCCTACACGTTCACATACCGCTCTGGCTCCACTGATATTTTTCATATTGTGATCCCCGAATACAAGAACTGGTACTTCTCCCTGTTCCGCGGTAATCAATATCGTTTTTCCGTCTTCAATCTTGTTCGGATGAACATGATATGCCATATTAACAACATCAATACGCTCTTTCTGCCCGATGACATCGAGCATGTCGTCTGTTTCATCGTATATAATGGTGCCGGCTTTAGGTAGTGAATCTGCCAGTAGCTCAAATTGCTTCACGTAAGATTCCCATGTTGGAAATACATTGAAATGATCCCATGCGATACCGCTGATCAATGCGATATGTGGCTGGTAGTGCATGAACTTGGGCGTATGGTCCAGAGGAGATGTAAAGTACTCATCACCCTCCAATACGATAAGAGGAGCTTCGTCTGAAAGTTTCACCATATTTTCAAAACCGTCCAGCTGCGCACCTACCAGATAATTGAATTGCCGCTTATTGAATTGAAGCACGTGCAATACCATAGAAGTGATCGTAGTTTTACCATGACTTCCTGCTATAACGACACGTTGCTTATTCTGACTTTGTTCAAAGATATATTCAGGATAGGAATAAATTTTAATTCCCAATTCTTTGGCTTTTGCCAGCTCAGGATTATCCTGGCGTGCATGCATTCCTAATATCACGGCTTCGAGATCGAGGGTCACTTTCTCAGGATACCAGCCTGTCTTTTCAGGTAATAATTCATATTGTGCCAGGCGGCTTGAGGAAGGTTCATATATTTCATCATCAGAGCCGGTAACCAGAAAGCCCTTCAGATGAAGTTCGATGGCCAGATTGTGCATTACACTACCACCAATCGATATAAAATGTATTTTACGAATATTATTAATTTGAGTCATTGCAGGTATTGAAACTGATTCGGAGCGAAGTTAGCAAGATTTGATGTTCGGGACAATTAACAAATAACGCCTTTATCCAAAAATTACCTATACCGATTGGCAGAATAAACAGAAGCACAAAAAAAATAGCCGGAAGTAAACTCCCGGCCATGTTCCTATTTTTTATATTAATTTCAATCAGGATTGTGCCCTGAATTGTCTTACAAGGTCTATACTTTCTGAAACTTTTTGCTGTATCCAGCCATAATCGCCTGTTGCCAGTACCTCTTTAGGAAATAGATTGGAACCTAATCCTACTGCATATGCACCTGCTCCAAACCATTCATCTATACTTTCCTTTGTAGGCTGTACGCCTCCTGTTACCATGATTTTGATATTTGGCATAGGTCCTTTCACTGCTTTCACAAACTTAGAACCTACTACTTCACCAGGGAAAAGCTTCACGACTTCGGCTCCCGCCTGTTGTGCATTGTATATCTCCGTAAGCGTAGTAATTCCAGGGATCCAGGGAATGTTTGCTACTGCACAAACCTTACCTACTTCGGGGTTCAGGCATGGTGTGACAATAAAGTCCGTACCTGCATCAATAAAACGTTGTGCTGTTTCTGCATCATAGATCGTACCTATTCCGAATGATAAACCCGGCAGACTTTCCTTTACATAAGCCAAAAGCTCCACAAATACATTGTAAGCATTTTCACCACGATTGGTAAATTCGAAAACCCGTGCACCACCTCTGTAGCTGGCATTGATTACTTCCTTCGCGATTTCTACATCTGCATGGTAAAACAGAGGCAGTACGCCTACTTCATTCAATAAAACCAACGTTGTTTCCTTATCCATCTTATGTTTAGCTGTGAGCCTTCGCCATAGGCGATCGCTCTTTTGAAACTTTGATTTTAATATTTATCTCTTGATTCTGCCTGACGTTTCTCCCTGACGAATCGCTTCTACTTCTGCTTCGGTTGAAATCAGGGCATCTCCCTCTATGGTATGTTTCAGTGCAGAAGCAGCTACCCCAAATTCGAGTGCCTTCTGGTCATCATCAAATGAAATTAATCCGTGAATCAAACCTGCAATGAAAGCATCCCCTCCACCCACACGGTCAATAATCGGATTTATCTCTATATCAGCAGTTTCCAACAGCTCTTTTCCGTTCCAAAGCAGGGCGCGTAAAAGGTTATGAGAAGCGCTGATTGATGTTCTTTTCGTATCTACCACCTTGCTTACCTGTGGGTATGCCTTCTGTAGATTGACACTTGCTTCTACAAAATCGTTTCCTTCTATCCCGAAAATTTCAAGAATATTCTCTTTGTTAGCAATTACTATGTCGGTTCCTGCTGTCAGTTCCGGCAATATGTCAGATGGTTTTTTTCCGTATTTCCATAGATTAGCACGATAAAAAATATCTCCTGAAACGGTCAGTCCATATTTCCGTGCCGTTTTAATACCGTTCAATAAAGTATCTGCCGCGCCTTGTGAAAGAGCAGGGGTAATTCCCGCCCAATGAAACCATTTGGCATCTTTCAGGATTTCGTCCCAATTGATTTCCTCGGGCTCAATCGTTGCAAGAGAAGAATTGGCGCGGTCATATACAATTTGACTTCCACGTAATGCAGCACCTGTTTCAAGGAAATAAACCGCCATACGAGGTCCTCCGTAAACAATATGCGATGTATCGACTCCATGTGTAGCCAGGTACTGAGAGGCTGCACGACCGATGGGCGAATCAGGGAAGCGCGTCACGTGAGCGGTATCATGCCCCCAATAAGCCAGCGCTGCCGATACATTGGCTTCGCCTCCGGCATACGTTACGTTCAACTGACGGGCTTGTTCAAAACGGGAAAAACCCGGTGTAGAAAGTCGCATAAGCACTTCCCCAAAAGAAATTATCTGAGCCATATTGAAAAGCTGTTGACTGCTGTCCGGCTAGCAAACCGGCAACAAATCCTTGAATAATTGGAATATCTGTTCAAAAATAAGCTAATAAATAATAAAATAGCCCTTAACATAAAGTTTTGGGCTATTTCATTATCCGGCATAAGTGATGTGTATCTAAAACCTACCTTTAAAATCCGAAATAATTCTTCGCATTGTTGTAAGATATATCGGATACCATCTGACCCAGCCATGGAATATCCTTTGGTAATTCTCCGTTTTCAACATCATTACCAATGAGGTTACAAAGAATTCTTCGGAAGTACTCGTGACGCGGGTAGGAAAGGAAGCTGCGGGAGTCTGTAAGCATTCCGACAAAGCGGCTAAGCAGCCCCATATTAGACAATGCATTCATCTGTTTTTCCATACCATCCTTTTGATCCAAAAACCACCAGCCTGATCCGAACTGCATTTTTCCAGCCACTGTGCCATCGTTGTAGTTACCGATCATCGTAGCCAATACTTCATTGTCAGCAGGATTCAGATTGTAAAGAATTGTTTTGGCAAGCTGATCCGTCGTATCCAGTTTATTAAGGAATTTCGATAATGCCTGTGCCTGACTATAATCACCAATGGAATCCCAACCTGTATCAGGACCAAGTTCTCTCAGCATGCGGGCATTGTTGTTTCTTAAAGCACCCAGGTGGAATTGCTGCGTCCAGGACTTCGCATGATCCAGTTTCGCAAGGTCATACAGCAACACAGATTTAAATGCCAGACTCTGCTCTGCACTTGGCTGCTCTCCTTTGATGGCTGCAGCGAATGCCTGCTTAGCTGCATTTTCATCAAAAGAAGAATAAATATGCTCCAGACCATGATCTGATAGTTTTCCACCCATTTCGGCAAAGAAATCATGACGTTTCTGAAGGGCGGCCAGCAAGTCTTCATAAGAGGCAATTGCACTGGTGCCAGCTACATCGGCCAGTTTGGATAAGTATTGCTGAAAATCGGCTGGTGTATCAATCAGAAGCATGGCTTTATCCGGACGGAACGTAGGCAATACACGCAGATCGAAACCGCTTTCGCTGATCTGTTGGTGATAAGCAAGAGAATCAACCGGATCATCTGTAGTACAAACCACCTTTACATTCATTTTCTGCAACAAACTTCTCACGTTGAAATCCGGGCGTTTCAGTTTGGCTGAACACTCATCATATATCTCACGTGCCGTGTCTTTGTTCAAAAGAATGTCAATATCAAAATAACGAAGCAGTTCCAGGTGTGTCCAGTGATACAGCGGGTTGCGCATCGTGTAGGGAACCGTGGCCGCCCATTGCTCAAACTTCTCCCAATCGCTTGCATCACCTGTACAGTACTTTTCATTGATCCCGTTGGAACGCATTGCGCGCCATTTGTAATGATCACCATATAGCCAGGCCTGCGTCAGGTTCTCAAACTGCCTGTTTTCAGCAATTTGATCTGGCGGAAGATGGCAATGGTAATCTATAATAGGCATGTTTTTAGAATACTCATGATACAAAACCTGTGCTGTTTCTGTTTTCAGCAGGAAATTTTCATCAATAAATGTTTTTTGTGCAGTTGAAGTTGCCATTGTGTTTAGCTTTAGACTGTGAGCAATTAGCTGCCAGCCGCGGTATTTGAATTGATGATGCCATTTCAGGCACTAATTACTATTTCAAACTTTTTTCTATACCCATCTCAAGACCACGTAGTTCAGCCAGACCTCGTAAACGTCCGATGGCTGTATAACCTGGATTCGTCCTTTTGGTAGCAGAAAGATCATCCAGCATACGGTGACCATGGTCCGGACGGAAAGGCATTCGTAAGTCGGCACGTCCATCGTCCCTACGTTTCCTTTGCTCTTCGATCAACGCCTTCATCACCCCGTACATATCCACGTCTCCATCGAGATGATCGGCTTCATAAAAACTTCCGTCTGCCTCGCGGGTTGTGGCTCTCAAATGTATAAAATGGATGCGTGACCCAAGACGGGCAGCCATTCCAGCCAGGTCGTTGTCTGCACGGACACCATAAGACCCGGTACAGAAACATATACCGTTCGCTTCGTGATTATATGCTTCCAACAGGCGCAAAGCATCACTTTCCGTGCTGACTACACGCGGTAACCCCAGAATCGGATATGGAGGATCGTCAGGATGTATGGCCAGTCGGATGCCTGATTGCGCTGCAACCGGCCCGATTGCCTGAATAAATCGATATAAATGTGTGCGCAGTTCCAAATCACCTACATTGCTATAAGTATCAAGTACTGCTCTGAACTCTTCAATAGTAAAACTTTCTTCCGAACCAGGTAAGCCGGCGATGATATTGCGAACCAACAGATTCACAGCATCTTCAGAGGCATTATCAAGCCAGGTTTTAGCCTTCGTCTTTTCCTCATCGCTATACGCTTCCTGCGCAGCTTCTCTTTTGAGCAAATACAGATCAAAAGCAGCAAACTGGGTGGCATCAAACCGCAATCCGGTTGATCCGTCTTTCATCGGAGCATTAAGATCCGTACGTGTCCAGTCCAGAACTGGCATAAAGTTGTAGCAAACGGTATCAATGCCGCATTGTCCCAGATTAATCAGTGATTGCTGATAATTGGCAATATATGTTTCAAAGTTGCCGGTACGCGTTTTAATCGCTTCGTGAACCGGTACACTTTCTACTACCGACCAGGTAAGACCCGCATTTTCTATTTCTTCCTTTCTTTTCAGAATTTCATTGACTTCCCAAACTTGTCCGTTGGGAATATGATGCAAGGCAGTAACAATTCCAGTGGCACCTGCCTGGCGTATATCTGATAGCGAGACAGGGTCATTAGGACCGAACCAACGCCATGTTTGTTCTAAAGGCATATTTAATAAGCTATCGGCTTTCGGCTGACAGCTATCGTCTTTAAGCACAAGGCTATTGGCATATAGCTGCTGGCAGTTCGCCTGAATTAATTTTGTTGTATTGTAAATGTATTGAAATTTTAAATCAGTGCGCAATCCGGCCGATTGCTGACAGCTGATAGCCGAAGTTTTAAGCTACCAACCTGTGCTCAGGCACTCTTTCACGCAAGACTTTCAGCGCGCGGCTCATTTGTGTTTCTACTGTTTTAACAGAAATCGCAAGGCGTTCTGCAATGTCACGATAACGCAAACCTTCTTCACGGCTTAAGCGAAAAATAATCTGACACTGACGTGGCAGGTCATTTATGCAGCCTTCGATATGATCGTAAAATTCATTGAAAGACATTTCTTCTGCAGGCGAGTGATGATCTGCATGGGTCATATTCCATTGAACAGATTCCAGCGATTCTCTTTCGTATTGGCGATGTACTCTCAGTTTCAGATAATCCAGTGCCTGATTTCTTACCGCCCGGTATATATAGGCCTGAAAAGAAGTGTGCACTTCAATCTGCTCACGGTTTTTCCAAAGCTTGACAAACACATCGGATACCACTTCCTCGGCAATTTCGCGGGTTACCACCACCCGCATCGCATAGTTACACAGTGCTCTGTAATTCTGTGTAAACAGTTCACGAAATGCATAATAATCTCCATTCGCAACTACCCTTCCAAACAGGTTTTCCAAAACATTTTTCTGGGAATGTACCGACGGTAATGTGCTGGTAAAAGTCTTCGTTTCCATTCAGGATGATGATAGGTTAACAATTGAAAAATTCCTTGAAATACTGTGGTGTATGGTCCGTTGTTTGGTCTAAAAACATAACTAGTTTAGCTACTCACTCGTTGATATGCAAAATATATTCTTGAAAAAATGAATATATTTACGCAACCGTTCCCGGAACCGTTCCCGTTTTGCTGTTTTTTCCCGGAACTTTTATCGATTCTCTATTTTTACGCATTAATGCCCGATTAGTGAATTTGCCAGAAAAAATATCAAAATTGCATTATTCTGATAATACTCCGTAAATGAAGAAAACATCCGTTACCATTAAGGAAATTGCACGGCTTTTAGATATATCAAAATCCACCGTTTCCAGAGCACTTCGGGATAGCAGTGAGATTAGTGAAGAAACCAAAAAAAAAGTGATAGACCTTGCAGAATCGCTTCACTATTCCCCTAATCCTATCGCATTAAGTTTACTGAAAAATCGGACGCATACGATTGGTGTCATTGTGCCGGATATCGCTAACCGTTTTTATTCATCCACTATCGGAGGTGTGGAAGATATTGCTTACAGTCGCGGTTATCATACCATGATATACCAAAGTCATGAATTGCGTGACAGGGAAATGTCGGCCACGCGCCATATAGCTCAGAGAAGAGTAGATGGCCTCGTTGTTGCCATATCCAGCCAGTCGGAAAACATGGACCATTTTGTCGAATTACAGGAACAGGGCATTCCGGTAGTATTATTCGACCGGGTACTTGACGGCTTAGAAACACATAAAGTACGGGTTGATGACTACAAAGGGGCTTTCGAAGCAACAGAACATCTTATTTCCCAGGGTTGTAAACGAATCGCACATATTGCCGGCCCTCAGCCGGTGTCCATCACCAGAAACCGACTGGAAGGATACAGGGATGCGTTAAAAAAGCATGGGATGGAATTTCAGGATGAATGGGTGTTACATAGCCCGATTACCCAGGAAGGTGGTACTGAAAGGACCTACCAACTCATGGCACTACGAAACCGGCCCGACGCAATATTGGGAGCCAGTGATAGAATTACAATGGGTATCCACTGGGCATTACGCCAACTTGGTTATAAGATGCCTGACGACGTGGCCGTGATCGGTTTTTGCGATCTGAGTCTCGCTTCACTTATGGATCCACCGATCAGCGCAATCACGCAACCTTCTTTTGAAATGGGACAACAGGCTACTTCGCTATTACTTGATCTGATAGAGAGTAAAAATCCTCCTGCCCATTATGAAACCAGAGTATTGCAGTCAAATCTTGTAATTCAGAAATCTTCGTTGAAAGTATCTGTGCCTGGTTGAGGTGACAAAAGGCCAAAGGTTCTAAAATTAAAGCTGCCACGAATGCACGAATAAACACGGATTGACTCCATTTTGATCTTAAAATTCGTGATTATCTGTTCATCCGTGGCTCATTTCTCTGCGGCTTCCAGTTTGGTTTGCACTGAGCTAAAGAACATAAAAAAGGTACACAAAGACATTTAATCTCCGTGTACCTCTTCTATTTCTCTGTGAACCTCTTTGTAACCTTAACCCGTGATCGATTTCAGTTTTCGCTCAAACTCGGAAAGGATTCTTTCTTTCATTGCCACTTTGCGTTTCTGAATATTGATACGGCCCATTGCCTGTTTATCTATATCAGGATCACCGGTGGCTGTTCTATCAAATTCTATAATCGCAAATTCCAGATCGCTTTTTTCGCGTTTGGCGAGCCATTCCAGTTCGCGGTGTTTGGTACGCAGCTGCTCTTCTTCACTTTTCAGATCAAATGCCGGATACTTGCGGCTGATCACACGTGCCAAATAACTCAATTCAAAAATCTTATCGCATACCATTCTGAAACGTTCAGCAAGCTCCTTGTCTGCTAACTTGAAAGGAATTTTAATTTCCTTCCATTGACTCAGCAGCGCTTTTGCTTCTACTGATGCGCCTATGATATCCGGCTGACGAAGGAGTTGCTCTGCGGTAGCAAGCAACTTTTGTTGTTCCACGATACGCGGGTCAATACGTACTTTAGGTTCAATCCCTTTGGCCAGGTTATATTTATCGTAAAATAATTTCAGGAAGTGTCTGTAGGCTTTATTCACCTTGAAGAAACGCTTCGGCGGAACTTCACCTACGTTGTTCCATGCATTCCGTACATCCCTTGCTTTTGAGTAAGCATCATCCAGATCACGCGAGTAACTCAGTGTCTTCGTAATTTTTATCAGGCGTTCATATTCATCAATACGTTCCTGATTAATGCGGTTCTGCTCATCAAAGTAATCCCGGCGTCTCTGGAAGAAATTATCAAGAATATCCTGAAATTTGGTTTCCACTTCTTCCTGATATTCCTTCTCTACAGGCCCTGTGCGTATCCATTTCGCTTTGATCTCCTGAATCTGATCCGTAGCGGCGGCGTAATCTTCAATGGCTGCAGCTGCAGTAACATCCTCAATCAGTGCACGTTTAATTTCCAGATTTTTGAGCTGATTTACCTCGATCAGCTCACGCAGGTACTCTTCTTTCTTTTCAAGCCGGTCCAACAATGGTACGAAATCGCCAAGGGCATCAAACCCTTTGAGTTTCCTTTGTAATTGAATCAACTTTGTCAGATAGGAGCCTTTGTTGAGTGCTTCGTCAATTTCGCTTTCCAGCTGCTCAACCTTGTTGAGAACGATAACAAACCGATTTTTAAAATAATCAATGGCCTCCTGCTCTGTCCTTTTTACTTCTCCAATTTGCCGGTCGGGGAAATCCAGATACCCCTTTAAAAATACTTTGCTGTCTTTGACGTAGCCGTATTCATCATTCAGTGTGGCATTTTCCATTCTTTAATTTTTTTTATCTGCTAAGTGTAGGGATATAACGATATTTGTTACGCACAAATTAACTAAAAAATGAGTAACGAAACCATTATTTTCTCAATGTCTGGGGTTAACAAAGTGATTCCCCCAAACCGTCATATCATTAAAAATATTTATTTATCCTTTTTTTATGGTGCTAAAATTGGGGTTTTAGGTCTGAACGGATCAGGTAAATCAACCCTACTACGTGTCATTGCAGGCATAGATAAAGATATTCAGGGTGAGGTAGTTTTCTCTCCCGGCTACTCTGTTGGTATGCTGGAACAGGAGCCGAAGCTGGATCCTACCAAAACCGTCAGAGAGGTTGTAGAAGAAGGTGTACAGGAGATCGTAGACCTGTTAAAAGAATTTGATCAGATCAATGAAGCTTTTGGTGAGGAAGATGCTGATTTTGACAAATTACTGGAAAGACAAGGTGAAGTGCAGGAAAAACTGGACACACTGGATGCATGGAATCTTGATAATCGGCTCGAAATTGCAATGGATGCGCTAAGATGCCCTCCATCCGAGACCTCTATATCCATACTTTCCGGGGGTGAAAAGCGCCGTGTTGCATTGTGCCGTCTACTCCTTAGCCAGCCTGATGTCCTTCTTCTTGATGAACCTACCAACCACCTTGATGCCGAATCGGTATTATGGCTGGAAGAGCATTTAAGACAATATAAAGGAACAGTAATCGCAGTTACCCACGACCGGTATTTCCTTGATAATGTAGCAGGATGGATACTGGAACTGGATCGTGGCGAAGGTATTCCCTGGAAAGGCAACTATACATCCTGGCTGGAGCAGAAACAGGAGCGTCTGAAGAAAGAAGAAAAAACCGAATCGAAACGCCAGAAAACTTTACAACGCGAACTTGAATGGGTTCGTATGGGCGCGAAAGGCCGTCAGGCAAAGTCCAAAGCGCGTTTGGGAGCATATGAAAGATTGCTGGGCGAGGAAGGCAGAGAAAAAGAAGAAAAATTGGAGCTTTTTATCCCGGCCGGGCCACGTTTGGGCAACAAGGTGATAGAGGCTCACGATGTATCCATGGGCTTTGGAGACAAGCTGCTTTATGAAAACCTGAATTTTGCATTACCTCCAAATGGTATTGTGGGGATTATCGGGCCAAACGGTGCTGGTAAAACAACACTTTTTAAATTGATTACAGGACAGCTAAAACCGGTAAGTGGTCATTTTGACGTAGGCGATACAGTACAATGGGCTTATGTGGATCAGGAACACGACAACCTGGATCCGAGCAAAACCGTTTACCAAAGCGTAGCGGACGGCAACGAATGGATTATGCTCGGTGGTAAACAAGCCAATGCACGTGCCTATGTGAGTAGGTTCAACTTTGGTGGTGGCGATCAGGAAAAGAAAGTGGGAACATTGTCGGGTGGTGAAAGAAACCGCGTGCATTTGGCGATGACGCTAAAAGAAGGTGGAAATTTACTGCTGCTCGATGAGCCTACCAATGACCTGGACATAAATACGCTACGTGCATTGGAAGAAGGACTTGAAAACTTTGCAGGTTGCGCCGTCATCATCAGTCACGACCGTTGGTTCCTCGACCGCGTAGCGACGCACATCCTGGCATTCGAAGGCGACTCACAAGTATACTGGTTTGAAGGTAACTTCTCGGAATACGAAGAAAACCGCAAGAAACGCCTTGGCGGTGATGCGACACCTAAGCGGATTAAGTATAAAAAGCTGGTATAGGAAACATTTGAATTAGCTTAAAGCGCTTGAAATGTTAGCCTGCCGAAGGAAACTTTTCAGGCGCTTTTGTTTTATATATTCAGTTAACAATTTCGGTAAATATGACCGTAGAAAAAGCGATCAAACGATTGCAATACATTATTGATACTGCTCCTGCACTTTTCGCACAAATTGATGAATTCGATTTTTCCGACAAAACATCTCCCGAGAAATGGAGTAAAAAAGAAATACTTGGCCATCTGATTGATAGTGCTGCAAACAACCACCATAGATTTGTTCGCGGACAGTTTGAAGAAAATCCAGAAATAGTTTACGATCAGAATCAATGGAACAGATACAGCTATCACCAGGCAATGGATCTCCAACAAATTATAAGTTTCTGGCTTTCATACAACAGGTATATTCTCGAGATTGTCAAACTTATTCCAGAAGAGAAAATGTCATACAGTATAAAAATCAGAAAGAACTTTCATTCAATTGAGTTTTTATTCATTGACTACATTGCGCATTTGGAACATCATTTAAGGCAAATTATAGATCCGGAAGAGCTAAATTAACTTCGAAAAAATGCAAACCAACGACCTACTTCAACAAATAGAATTCATCAAGGAAATTGATAAGCTCAAATACATTCAGCGGAAAACGAAGCTTTTTAATAGCGACAGAAATGAGAATGATGCGGAGCATAGCTGGCATCTGGCTGTAATGGCGATTATCCTTTCACAACATGCCAATGCGGAAGTTGATGTGTTAAAAGTAGTAAAAATGGTACTGATACATGATATCGTAGAGATCGATGCAGGCGATACGTTTATCTACGACGCGGTAAAGAACCACACCAATACAGATGAAGAAAGGCTCGCAGCAGAACGCATTTTTGGTATGCTCCCCCGCCAACAGGCAGATGAGTTGATCGCGATCTGGGAGGAGTTTGAAGCGGGGGAAACCAACGAGGCCAAATTTGCTAAATCTATGGACCGTCTGGAACCGTTGCTACAGAATACATCCAACCAGGGTGGAACCTGGAAAGAATTTGGTGTGGGTTATGAAGAAGTATACGAGAAGAAAAAGGCAATTAAAAATGGCTCGGAAACGATTTGGGCTTATGCTGAAAAACTGATTGAGGACAGCGTTGCCAGCGGCATTCTAAAAAAAGATCTATAGTAGCTTACGGGGCTGTCATGGTATTTAAGGTCAGACGATATAAAACGATCGAACCTCATTACCTGATCATAAAGTCAGATACAGTATTTTTCACCAGCTTCGGTATTTTCTAGAAAAGGTATACAACACATACAAAATCACGAGCAATGAAAAAGGAATTACCAGCTGACGTAAAAGAAGAGCTGCTTCAAACCCTGAAAGCACGCTTTGAAAAAAATATAAATCGCCATCAGGATATCGCATGGAGTGAAGTGCTGGCACGACTTGAAGCCAATCCCGAAAAGCTCTGGTCACTTAGTGAAATGGAAGCTACCGGGGGTGAGCCGGATGTGGTAAGCACTGATGCCAAGACCGGAGAATTTATTTTCTTCGACTGCTCACCGGAAAGTCCAAAGGAGCGCAGAAGCCTATGTTATGACCGAAAGGCACTTGACGCCAGAAAAGCCAATAAACCCATGAACAGTGCCATAGATATGGCGGAAGAACTGGGAATTGAAATGTTGAACGAGGAACAATATCACACGCTTCAACAGCTTGGGAATTTCGATTTAAAGACATCCAGCTGGTTAAACACCACGACTGACGTGAGAAAACTGGGTGGTGCTATTTTTGGAGATCGCCGTTTCAACAGGGTTTTTATTTACCATAACGGGGCCGATTCGTATTATGGAGCACGTGGATTTCGTGGAGCCCTGAGAGTTTAACATGGCTTGCTAACTCTTTCGATATACTCACACAATCAATACAGGAGAATAAGCGAATTGAGTGCAAGTGCATCATGTCAGACGAAGAATGGATAGGTACTGGTATTTCCTTCGATTTATCTGAAAAAGAAGGCGTAACTTCTATTACACTCAATCACTTTAACTGGCGTGAGCGTACGGGTTGTTACCGCTGGTGTGCCTATAATTGGGCTATGTTTCTTTTCAGCCTGAAAATTTATTGTGAAAATCAGAAGGGATTGTCTTATCAGGACAGGAAATTCTGAAGAATTGCAACCAATGGAATAGCACTTTCCGAGCTTTATCAATTACGCTAAACGGAAGATTTCGCTACAACTGTGGTCATCTGTTCACAATATCGTCCGTTATGTAGCTTCAGTCAATATCTTAGAAACATACATGTATTATTAGTCCGTTTCTCCCGGGATATGTTCCGCCTCAGTCACTGCCGTAAATTCAGCAAAATGATCTCTTATATATAGCTTCCAAGCTATTCATTTCATACGAATCAGTACTTTAAGCACACTTTCAGAAAAAGCGCATGGTTTTCTGATACACGCTGAATATGGATCGTAATCCAAAGAAATGATTAGGTCCGATTCTACCCCAAGATAACTCAACTCAGTCTTCCAATCCAATGTAATAATAGGATTTGGTATCATTTTCTTAGTCACTCGTAATTAATATCAATATGCTGATGACCCTACCGGTTCAGCATGCCAATTACAATTCAATCATATTTTACCTCAGATATGATCATTAATTCATCTAACTAAAACATTCAATTATGGCTTTAAAAGACAAAATAACCGAACTCGCCAACGAAAATAGCTATCCTTCCATCACCATTTCACTTAATACGCACAGAACACATCCAGACAGCGAGCGTGATGGAATTGTGCTTAAAAACTTAATTTCAGAAGCGACTGACCGCCTGAGCAATGAGTTTGATAAACGTGAAATTCAGCCTGTAATAGATCAGCTTAGCGCTGTGGAAAGCGAAATTGACATCAATTACAATTTGGATAGTCTGCACATATTTGTTTCAAAGGAGACCAAAGAAATCATCAAATCGCCTTGGAAAACGCAAGAAGATAGTGTGCACATTACAGATTCTTTTGCGATAAAACCACTTCTTAAAGCATACAACCGAAGCGAGGAATATATGATTCTGCTTGTCTCGCAAAGCGGCGTAAGGCTGTTTGAAGCGATTAATGACGCTATTAATGTAGAAATTAAAAATGATGATTTTCCTACATCGGAAAAACCTCCTATCAGTGCAGATCCTGAAGTACGGAATGATCCGAAAAAAGTAGATGATACACTTCGGGAATATCTGAACAAAATGGATAAGGGGTTAGTAAAAATTTACAATGAAACCGGGCTCAAGACGGTTTGTATCTGTACAGAAACCAATTACGTCAGACTCATGGAAATTGCTGACAGACCCGACGCTTATCTTGGATACCTGGCCGTTGATTACAACAACGCTGAACCGCATCAGTTGGCTGCACAAGCCTGGACGTTGATCAGGCAAAATCAAAAAGAACGCATCAGAGAGTCAATCACCGAAATGAAAGAGGCTGTTGGACAAGGAATGGTAATTACGGACCTACAAGAGATATACAGGGCCTCAAAAGAAGGACGTGCAGACTTGTTAATTGCACATGAAAGCTTCAGTCAGCCTGCCAGGATCGTGGATGATTTCTCTATAACTTTAACAGATGACGGCACCGGATCAGAGGTGGTAGACGACATCACCAGCCATATTGCCTGGGAAGTAATTGCTAAAGGCGGAAGAGCTATCTTTACCAGCAACGACGACATCAAAGAATTGGGTGAAATAAGCCTGAAGACGAGGTACTGATTTAATTCCCAACCTGCAACAATGCTACTTCAGCACAATTCCACTTTGTAGGTTATAACAGATGGGAATGTTATATATACAAAAAGCGGATCACACAGGATCCGCTTTTTGTTTGCACAATGTTTTGATATAAACTTAGAAATGCCTCTCCCCGATCTCTCTTTTCCCGAGCATCACAGATCCCACCATTGCGACCAGCAATAAAATGGAAACCAGTTCAAATGGCAGCAGATATTCGCGGAAGAGCATCTTGCCAAGGTTCTCAATCATACCAATTTGAGAATCAAATGTATTGGGGTCGTAAGATGTAAGTAATGTTTTTTTATAAGCACCAAAAAGGATGACGAATAACGTTCCTCCTACAATAGCTCCTGCGATCTTGGCAATATTAGTTTTAGCTTCTTCATGATCCTGTTTAATATTAAGAAACATAATCACAAAAAGAAATAATACCATGATAGCTCCTGCATAAACAATGATATTAACCGCCGCAAGAAACTGAGCATTTAAAAGGATATAATGACCTGACAGGGTAAAGAATGTCAGGATCAGATATAAAACACTATGGATTGGATTTTTTGAAAGAATCACCATGATGGCACTCAGTACCGTCAAAAATGACAAAAAGTAAAAAAATGACAGCGTCGGATTCATACGTATAATTGTTACTGCTACTTGGTTCTATCTGATTCAGGGAATTGCTCTTGGAACAACATTCGTTACCTCACCATTCGCTTTTTTTGCATCCAGCGCATGGGCTTCTTCTTTCGTCCAGGCTTCACGGGTATAGCGATTGTTCATATCCTCTACAAGAAGATCCTTACCCCAGATCACCTGATCGCGCTCAGAAAACACCGGAATGAACTCGTCATGACGCAGGTACACTGCCTGCTTTGGACAAGCTTCCTCACACAGGCCGCAGAAGATACAACGGAGCATATTTACTTCATAAACCGCTGCATATTTTTCTTCACGATAAAGTGTTTCTTCTCCTTTTTCACGTTCAGCAGCCACCATCGAAATTGCCTCTGCCGGACATGCCACAGCACAAAGTCCGCATGCAGTACATCTTTCACGTCCGTCTTCATCTCTTTTCAGGATGTGACGACCACGAAACACAGGACCCAGATAGCGTTTGACCTCAGGATACTGTATCGTTACTTTTTTAGCAAAAAAGTGTTTGATGGTAATTGCCAGACCGGTCGCAATAGCGGGAAGGTAGGCGCGTTCCATCAGCGTCATTTCTTTGTTGCTTACTTGCTTGGATCTATTGGTTAATTGCATGGCAATACGTATTAATAGTTTCTTAATTCAACCAGGCTGTGATCAACGGCTTTAGGAAAAGCACTGCTGCACCTGTGATAATGATGTTAAAGATAGCCAATGGGATGAGTTTTTTCCAACCCAGGTTCATCAGCTGATCGTAACGGAAACGCGGGATCGTCCAACGTACCCACATGTAGAAGAATACAAAGAATAATGCTTTTCCAAAGAAAACGGCAGTACCTATCAAAGTCGCAATATTATGACCTGTCTCAGGACCAAAAGAACCTGTCAATTGCGTATACACCCAATCCATACCCGGATAATTGTATCCACCAAAATAGAGCACAGAAATAATAGCCGATGAAATAAACATATTGATGTATTCGGCAAACAGGTAGAAACCCAGTTTCATACTTCCGTATTCAGTGTGGTAGCCACCTACAAGCTCCGTTTCACATTCAGGCAAATCGAAGGGTACACGGTTACATTCTGCGAAAGAACAGGTAATGAAAATAATAAAGCCCAATGGCTGATAGAAGACATTCCAGTTGCCTCCATGTTGTTGCGCAACAATTTCACCCAGTGAAAGTGAGCTGCTCAACATCAAAATCGCGATCAGTGAAAGCCCCATCGCTACTTCATAACTGATGTTCTGAGATGCGGCACGGATAGCCCCTAACAAAGAGAATTTGTTATTGGATGCCCATCCGCCCACCATAATTCCATATACGCCTAGTGCCACTACACCAAAAACGTACAGAATACCAATGTTAGATTCAACACCTTGCAATACCACTTCGGCTCCGTCCCATTTAATCGTACTTCCGAATGGAATAACTGCACTGGCCAGAAGTGCAGTGAGCATTGCTAAACTAGGGCCAGCGATAAATAACCATTTGTTAGCCAAAGCAGGAATAAAATCCTCTTTAAAAAACATTTTACCAGCATCAGCTAATGGTTGCAGTAATCCGCCCGGCCCTGCACGGTTGGGTCCCATACGGTCCTGAATAAAACCTGCCACTTTGCGTTCTCCCCATGTAGAGTACATAGCGATAACCAGCGTAAGAGCAAAAACCACTACAATGGTGATGGTCTTAATGACGAACTCCGTTAATTCCATTTGTTTGACTCAATTTTTTATTGACTTAATCAGGCTGCTAAGCAGTTTAGTTGTTATGTGATAGCAACGAACGATGATTTGCTTTGTCATTATTTTCAATACTCTGCTCCCTGATAGTCTCATTATCAGTTATGTAAGGACGACTGTCGTCGATAGGTTTGAATTGAGTAGCGGCAAGTTTCAGAGCAAAATCAGGCTTCTTAACCAAATTTGCACGATACTTGTTGGCAGAAATGACAGAACTACGTTTCACCTTGGTTGGTCCTTCCAACACCCAATCGCTGGTTTTTTTTCTGTCGAAGCGGCATGTATTACAGATAAACTCATTCACCTCACCCCAAACATTTTTTCTGGCTGTGACACGGATCACTTCGTCTCCACGGTACCACACAATTGCTTTGCCGGAGCACTTATCGCATTCGCAATGTGCATCCTCAGGTTTAGAGAACCATACCCTATTTTTGAAACGGAATGTTTTATCTGTCAGTGCACCAACAGGACATACATCAATTACATTGCCCGAAAACTCGTTGTCAATGGCGTTTGAGATATAGGTACTGATTTCAGCCGCATCACCACGTCCCATCACACCATGCTCACGCTTGTTAGTGATTTGGTCAGCAGTATACACGCAGCGGTAGCATAAAATACACCGTGTCATGTGCAGCTGGATATTCGGACCAATATCTATTTTATCAAAGGTTCTTCGTTCTTCCTCATAGCGTGTTTTAGCAGAACCGTGTTCGAAAGCAAAATCCTGCAAATGACATTCTCCTGCCTGATCACAGATAGGGCAATCAAGCGGGTGATTGATCAGAAGGAATTCAACGATGCTCTTACGCGTCTCCAGTACGGATTCGTTAGTTGTATTTTCCACAACCATCCCTTCCTGAACCTGTGTGATACAGGATGGTACCAGTTTAGGCATTGGACGAGGATCTTTTGCAGATCCTTGTGCTACTTTCACAAGACATGCACGACATTTCCCTCCAGAGGAAGGTAGTGGTTTGTAGTAGCACATCGCAGGAGGTACAAGTCCTGCCTGGGATTCATCAGCTTCTGCAATTTTACGTGCAGCTTGCATAATGGTAGTTCCCGGTGCTACCTCGACTTCAATTCCGTCGAAAGTAATTTTTATCAATTGTGGTTTTACCTCTTCCATAAGACCGCTGTAATCGTCTTTTTAAAATTCTTTTATTGCCTCAACATCAAGTATTTACTGCTAATTATACCAAAACGGCATCGCGGTAAACTGCTCCTGGTTGTGAAGCTTCCTGAGGATGAGTGATATGCCATATGAATTCGTCCCGAAAATGGCGTATTGCGCTGGCGACAGGCCATGCTGCTGCATCTCCTAGTGGACAAATCGTATTACCTTCAATTTTTTTGGATATATCTACCAAAAGATCAACATCATGCATATTGCCATGCCCATGTTCTATTCGGTGCAATACTTTTTCCATCCACCCTGTTCCTTCACGGCATGGGCTGCATTGTCCACATGACTCATGATGGTAGAAACGTGAAAAATTCCAGGTATTGCGAACGATACAAGCTGTTTCATCAAATACAATAAAACCCCCTGAACCCAGCATAGTGCCGGTCGCAAAACTTCCGTCCGACAGTGATTCATAGCTCATGAGCCTATCTTCGCCATTGGCCGTTTTTGTAATCAAATGCGCTGGTAAAATGGGCACAGAAGATCCCCCGGCAACAAGTGCTTTCAGATAATGTCCTTCACGAATACCACCACAATATTCATCAGAATTCAGGAATTCGTCTACACTCACTCCCAGTTCGATTTCGTAAACACCAGGTTTTCTGATATGCCCTGAAGCAGAAATCAATTTCGTCCCCGTGCTTCTTCCTATACCAATTGCCGCATAAGCATCACCACCGTTATTGATGATCCATGGCATATTGGAAATCGACTCCACATTGTTCACAACCGTTGGAGACTGGTAAAGTCCTTTTACAGCAGGGAAAGGTGGTTTATTTCTAGGATTTCCACGTTTTCCTTCGAGTGATTCCAGCAGAGCTGTTTCTTCTCCACAGATATAAGCGCCTCCACCTGGCTGTACTACCAACTCAAGATCATAGCCGCTTCCCAGGATATTTTTACCTAGAAAACCTTTTGCCTTTGCCTCTTCAATGGCTTTCTCCAGAATGCGGATCACATACATCAGCTCACCGCGAACATATATAAACGATTTATTTGCTCCCAGTGCAAAACTGGAAACAATCATTCCTTCAATCAATAAGTGAGGAATGGATTTCATCAAATGGTGATCTTTGAAAGTACCCGGTTCAGACTCATCTGCATTGCAAACCAGGTAACGTGGCACTCCTTCAGGTTTGGCTAGAAAACCCCACTTCATTCCCATGGGAAAGCCTGCTCCTCCTCTGCCACGCACGCCAGACTTCTTAGCTTCCTCCACGATCTCATCCGGAGTCATGGTTTTAATTGCCTTCTCAACTGCTTCATAACCTCCATGCTTTCGATATACATCGAAAGTTTCGATACCGGGAACGTTGATATGCTCTGTTAATATTTTTCTAGCCATTACTGATCAGGTTTCAGCCTTAAAAGCCTATTTGCTTAATTCTTCAATGATTTCATCTACCTTTTCACGGGTCAGATTCATATAAAACTTCTCGCGGATCTGAAACACAGGCCCCCATCCGCAAGCTGCCAGACATTCCACTTCTTTGAGTGTGAACAATCCGTCAGGCGTTGTTTCACCGGCATTGATGCCTAGTTTCTCTTTCAGGTATGCATATATATCTTCTCCTCCCATCAGGCAACAAGGGCCTGTACGGCAATATTCAATCACATGTTTACCCACTGCATCCAGATGGTACATGGTATAAAACGTAGCTACTTCGTATACTTCTACGGGAAGGATATCCAGCAACCCGGCCACGTAATCCATCACATCGCTGCTCAACCATCCCCACTGCTCCTGTGCAAGGTGTAAAACAGGTAATAAAGCTGATTTTTGACGTCCTGCCGGATAGCGGTCTATAATCTCCTTTACTTTTTCAAGTCGTTCCGGAGTAAACGCAACGGGATTAGATGTTTCGGTCATTTTGTTATTATAGTATTGTCATGAATCAAACCGGCCATCTCTTAATTGTATAAGAGTAGTTACACCGATAAATCTGTTCATCTAAATCATCAGATATTAGGCATCAAGCTCTCCTGCGATCACATTGAGGCTACTCATTGTTAAAATCGCATCCGATAGCGTACTTCCTTTACACATTTCAGGGAAAGCCTGGTAGTAAATAAAGCTAGGGCGACGGAAATGCAGACGGTAAGGAGCACGTCCTCCGTCACTGATCAGATAGAAACCTAATTCACCGTTTCCACCTTCCACAGCATGATATACCTCACCAACCGGAGCATCAATCTCACCCATTACAATTTTGAAATGGTAGATCAACGCTTCCATATTGTTATAAACCTCTTTCTTGGGTGGCAAATAGTATTCAGGAGCATCCGCATAATACGGTCCTTCCGGAAGATTATTAAGCGCTTGCTCAACAATCTTAAGACTTTGCCACATTTCTTCTATTCTTACATTGTATCTGTCGAATGTATCACCGCTTTGGCCAATAGGGATACTGAAATCAAAATCTTCATAAGAAGAATATGGATTCATTACCCTTACGTCATAGTCAAGTCCGGCAGCTCTCAGGTTAGGTCCTGTGAATCCGTAAGAAAGTGCACGTTCCAGTGATATGCCACCTACGTTGATAGTACGATCCATGAAAATCCTGTTACGACTCATTAACTTCTCAAACTCCTGCAATACCGGAGGGAAAGTTTTAATGAAGTCCCGGATTTTGCGGATCGCGGTTGAAGAAAGGTCCCGCTCCATACCACCGATACGTCCCATGTTCGTGGTGAGCCTGGCACCGCAAACCTCTTCATATATTTCATAGATATCTTCACGTTTCTGCATTACGTAAAGGAATCCGGAAAACGCACCTGTATCCACTCCAAGGATACTGTTACAAATCAAATGATCAGAAATACGAGCCAGCTCCATCATGATCACGCGGATGTATTGAGCGCGTTTAGGCACTTCAATCTGAAGCAATTTCTCTACCGTCATATGCCAACCAAAATTATTGATCGGAGATGAACAATAGTTCATACGGTCAGTCAGCGTCGTGATCTGATAGAATGGACGTCTTTCCGCAATTTTTTCAAAAGCTCTGTGTATATACCCTATTGTCTGCTCACCGGATACGATTTTTTCGCCATCCATTTTAAGGATATTCTGAAAAATCCCATGTGTTGCCGGGTGAGTAGGCCCAAGGTTGAGGGTCGTTAAATCCTCAACCAGCTCAGGGAGTTCCGACTGAGCCGGTACGTTATGTGGTAATAATTCAATTTCTGCCATAGCTTACTAAAAGTCAGTAAAGGGTTTATCGGCCAAACAGGGCATCGATCTTGTCCTCCCGCGTAGCATCCTCTAACGGATACTCCTTGCGCATCGGGAAATAATCCATTTCCTCAATGTTCAATATCCTGATCAGATTAGGATGTCCGTCGAACAGAATACCATAAAAATCGAACGTTTCGCGTTCCATCCAGTTGGCACTGGCAAACAATCCGGTTGCGGTAGGAATATGTATATCAGCCTCTGGAATATAAACCTTAATACGAACGCGGAAGTTATGTATAAAGCTGTGCATGTGATACACAACCATAAATTCCTTTCCTTTATTTTCAGGGTATTGAACACCTGTCAAATCCGTAAGAAAATTAATCTGGTATGACTTATGGTCTTTCAAAAACTCCAGAACGGGAATAATATTTTCTCTTGTTGTAGAAAGCGTGAGCAACCCGTATGGCTCTTCAAAGTCAAACACCTGATCGCCGTATTTTCCCAAAAGCTCTTCTGCTACCTCCTGGTTACTTAGCATAAGGGTAATTATTGAATATTGTAAGAAGCTAACAAGTGTTGGTATTCGTCTGTATTTCTTCTCCGAAGCTTTTCGTTCTGCGCCAGATATTGGATATGCATCAATCCGTCAATAATCTGTTCCGGACGAGGTGGGCAGCCGGGTACATAGCAGTCAACAGGAATAATTCTGTCAATCCCCTGAAGTACACTATATGTATCAAAGATACCTCCACTTGATGCACAAGCACCAACAGCAAGAACCCAGCGGGGCTCAGCCATCTGAAGATATACCTGTTTTACGACAGGTGCCATTTTCTTAGCGATTGTTCCCATTACCATCAGCAAATCTGCCTGGCGCGGGGAGAAACTTGGCCGCTCTGAACCAAAACGTGAGATATCGTAATGCGCCCCCATAGTGGCCATAAACTCGATACCGCAGCATGAAGTGGCAAATGGCAATGGCCACAACGAATAACTCCTGGCAAGACCTATAGCCTCATCAAATGAGGTTGCAAAAAATCCTGATCCACTATGTCCTTGCGGTGCTTCCGCGATGGTTACTTCTTTCATGATTTATTAGCTTTTGGCTATTAGCATGTAGCTGCTAGCTCACAGTTTCAGTTTATCTTTTCTATGGCAACGGATTGATCCAATTAACCATACACTATTGAAAACAAGGTTTTATTCTTCCCAGTTCAATACACCCTTACGGATCACGTAGTAGAAACCTGATAGTAATAAGGCCATAAACACTAACATTTCTACAAATCCGAACATACCGAATTCTTTAAAATTTACTGCCCATGGATACATGAATATTACTTCCACGTCAAAAAGAACAAACAGAATCGCAACGAGAAAGTATTTTACAGAAATTGGCGTACGTGCATCTCCCACAGATTCAATTCCACACTCAAATGGATCATCTTTCAGCTTGCTCTTGCGACTTGGGCCAATAAGGTGGGTAACGATCATGGTACCGCCGATAAATCCTACTGCAAGCAAAAACTGTACAATAATGGGTAAATAGTCTGACGGTAAATACGAATCTTTCATGGAAATTTGTCTGTCTTTATAAAGCAATTCTTCCGGTAACAGTCAAAATTAGCCTATGCAAATTTATCAATCAACTTCTTGACTTTATCTTTTATCTAATTAGTATCATACTAAATAAGCCCCGATATCCCGGGGCTTATTTAGTACTATTAAAATAAAAAATATTTATCTTACAATAATCTGCTTGGTTAACGAGGTATTCTCACCTGTCACTCTTAGTATGTATTTTCCTGATGCCAGATTAGATACATCCAGCTCTAAACGGCTATTCAGTATGATAGGCGGAGTAATTCGGATCACCCTTCCAAAAATATCGTAAAGTGTCACAGATGCATTTCTGATATCATCTCGTGATTCGACATAAACATATGCTCCCTGACTCGGATTCGGGTAAACAACAATCTCATTCGAATCATTGGCTTTGAACTCACGGGCCGATGTATCCGATACGCACGTTAATGCATTACTACCGATTCTGTACACGACCTGAGTTCTTGCAGAATAAATACCCGATTTAAGGATCTTGATCACCGGTGCAAGTGTATCTTTCTCACTACCCGGTATACGCCACAGATATTGCTCATTCAAACCAACCTCCGGGATACTGGCCGTAACACTAAACGGACCGCCTGACTCGATGATCGGCTTGCTTACTTCCGGACGGATGATAAGTGCGGCAGCATCAGAATTATCCGAAACACATCCGAAGATATTCTGCGCTCTCACCTGATAACTACCTGTTTCTCCCAGTGCTATACTATTTCCGGTACCTAAAACTGTGGAGTTGCCTGCTTGAAACCATGAGTACACCACGTTTCCGGCCGGGACTGAAAAATTAAATGTCGAATCGGCACATGCCTGCTGCTGCCCCTGCTCCGTGATAATTGGCTTCGCTGGTTTAGCATCCTTTTCAAGTACTACAGCAGATACAATGATCGTATTACCGACACTATTTTTCACCACCGCACTGTACGTACCAGCTTGTGTAACGGTAATAGAACTGGTGGTAGCACCTGTACTCCACTTATAGGAGCTGTATGTAGTTGGTAAAGATATAGTAACTCCGTTATTACCTGAAGTACAAATCGCCGACAACGCAGGAACGTCTTCGGATACCACCGGTGGGACCTGAGAAAAGAAACTGGCATTTAATCTTTGAAACCATGCATTAGCCAACAGTGTCAAAGCTTTAGTGCCAACAAAATGCGTTCTGTCGCCCTTAATGGTCTCATCACCATTTCTCTCAGGATCCAGCCCGTCAGTCTCAGGACCAGGCCATGTTGGATTGAAACTCTGATCAATCACAGCATTTTGAGCAGCAATAATACTAGGATATGTCTTCGGTGGATTCACTTCATCTCCGGATATTCTGCTTGTTCTTGCGATCACCCATGTAATTCTTTTCTCAGTATCAGCCCCAAGTCTGTTCATGAGTATCTGAAGATTATCTCTGTATTGTGCAGACGGAGTAGCATAAATACCATCGGTTTCTCCCTGCATCCACAATACAGCTCTTACTCCATACTGGCTCGCATAATTCTGAGCAGAAATACGCAAATTAGCATATGGCATTTGAGGAGGCATCTTGTAACCATATTTGGTCGTAGTAGGAAAACCTTGAGCGCTCAGAGACCAGTCCATAACAGATGTTCCTTCCCAGGCATTATTGATAAACACCACTGGCATGTTAAGCTGAGAAACGAGCAAATCGCCCAGTATCCCCCAACACCAGGCGGTTTGTCCACGTGGAGAGATAAATGTTGTTTCTCTTGTAATTTTGGAAAAAACCGGAGCCGGAGGATCATTAAGTTCATCAATTTCATCATTGATATGGTTGGAGATGTATTGCACACGGTCATCTACTGCCGAAGGCCCGGGAAACTTTTTCAAACCCTGTGCATTTGATTGACCTGCAATCAGGAATACTTCTCCTACTCCCATTCGCTGCAATATAGCTCTGCCGACGATCTGGCCACCAACTGTGCCGCGGACCTCGAGTGTATACCAACCAGCATATATCTTTAGCTTCCCTTGATACACGCCTCCCTTCGGAGCAGATTGAATTTCTGTCCAGGCTGTTTCGATACCCTGTCCAACAATGACAGGTACCGCTCTGGCTTCAATCTTATCCACCGGAACGGAGAAAGTCCCGGAAATGGTAACGTCGCGCTGCCCGGTTACATCTCTCTGATAAACTGAATTTGTAATCGGGGAAGTGATCGTAATCGGCTGCGGAACAACTTGTGAAAATACTGTTGCCGGTAAAATACAAAGCAATAGTAATGTTTTGAGTAAAACGCGGGTAGTAAATTTGCTATGCATTTTGTTTAGTGGTACTGGTATAGTCTCTCATATTCAGAAAGAAAAATGTGATCGGATTTACATCTGCCAATCGATATATGCTTAGCAAATCAACGACAAAAATAAGACAAATATTTCGCCAATAATATAACTATTCCGTTTTTTTGACTAACCGGCAAATCCAGGCTGTTATCTGACGACAACAATCTTCTGGGAACCTGCAAAAGAACCGGCGATAACTCTGATCACATATATTCCCGACGTCAGATCTGATATATCAAAAAACTGTCTGGAATCAAACCTTGCAACACGGTAGGTTTTATGAATAATACCTCGGCTGTCAATTACCTGCACCTCAGCATTTAATAGGTTTTCTACTGTTTCTATTGATATTTTACCGTCCGTTAGCGGATTAGGGTATACGATCAATCCGTTACCTGGTTGTTCAGGAACGAAAACAAACGGTTGTGAAAATTCGGAATAGCAGGTGAGCGTAGGACTATACACGATTGTATTGTTCACAGAATAGGTTCCTTCAACCGTTGCTTTCAGAGTGGCACTGTTTTCGGCCAATACAGTCTGATTTAATCTCCAGACATGATCTCCATCATTCAGGTTATTTTCCGCAAACAAGGTGAATACACCCACTTTCCTGATTACAGGGGCTGTTGGAGTCGGCTTCACATCTACAGCAACTTCCCTGGAAAATGGAGAAAAACAACCCTGATCATCTTTCACTCTGGCCGAATATGCACCGGAAGCAGTAACATGGATTGAATCTTTTTCCTGCCCGCTATTCCAGATAAAATTACTGCCAAGCGATGCCTGCAACGCAACAAAATCACCATCACAGATCATTGTAGGTCCCAAAGCAACAACTGAAGGAGCTGGCGGAAGGGCAAGGGTACGAGTGGCAATCTCATTACTACGATCCGAATAACATTGGAATTGGTTGATCGTTTGAACACTATATGTTCCTGCTCTGGTTACACGGATATTTTGCCCTGTTGAACCATCACTCCACAAGAAACCATTTGCAATTGTAGACTGAAGCGTTACACTCAAATCTGCACAGAATGTAGTAGGTCCATTGGCAGTGATAACCGGAGTTGCAGGCAGAGGGTTAACTGTAACACGCACCGCTGCAGAAGCTGGCGAAACACACCCATTCTGATCTCGTGCAGCAATGGTGTAATTGCCTGATTCACGAACATCAATTTCCTGAGAGCCGCTTCCGTTACTCCATACATACTGATAAGCTGCACTACTTCTGAGCGTGGTATAATCCCGTTCACAGAATGTTGCCGGTCTGAGTGTTGTAATTTCAGGTGTTGCAGGCAATGGGTGAACTGTAATTGTAACAGGGTCAGAGGAGGATTCACAACCATTGGAATCCCTTTGTAACAGACTAAATGTACCTGACTGACCGGAAGTAACTGTTTTACTGGTAGAAGAATTACTCCAGATATTTCCACTGTCATAATTCGAGGTGAGCACTATATTTCCTCCCTCACAGAAGTTAGAAGGGCCATTCAGTGAAATAAACGGTTTAGCAGGCAAAGGATTTACACGCACATTGACCGGATCCGAAACCGGGGAATAACATCCAAAATTATCAACAGCCTGTACTCTGAACTCACCGGAACTCCGAACCTCAATAGATCCCGCAGTTTCACCATTGGACCAACGGTTATTTACACTGGAATTAGATCTTAAGCTAACTACACCACCATCACAAAAAGTAGTCGTACTTGCTGCAGTAATGGTTGGTTTCTCCGGTAAAGGAGATGTAAGAATGGTAATATTAACTCTGGATGAAGATGACTCACAACCATATACATTTTTGGTAGTCACAAAGTAATCTCCTCCCTGTGTTACAGCCAGCTGGCTACTGGTTGAACCATTATTCCAGCGGATATTCTCAGATGTATTGGATATTAATGTAGCGGTATTCCCCAAACAAACAGGATTACTTCCTTGTAATGAAACCTGAGGCTGTGCTGGAATAATTGATTCGTGGATTCTGATTTCGGGAGAAAATCTTAGATTTCCGTTTCCATCTCTGGCTGTAACCCGGTAAGTCCCATTTCCTACCTGAATGTTCGCTGAATTACCTCCATTGCTCCAACTTACCGATGACAAACCATCCGTATTAACCGCCAAATTCACATTTCCGCCGGCACAACTGGCAGTGACCTGCAAAGGTTGCACGCCCTTATACGGTTCTGATCTGGCAAAAAAATCATCATTTAATTGGTTATTCCATGCCTCTGCCAATGAAGTAAGCCCTTCATGATGAAAATGAAGTTTCAGCGAACCATCAGTTCTTGGAACCTGAATAACGTCAGTATTGGGCCCGGTAAACATATTGGGTAAACTGCTGATCACTTTTAATTGCCCATCCGTAATTCTTGAAGCTGTTTTCCCGTTCCAATAAGAAGTAAGCGATACCATCCAGGAGACATTTTTTCCGGATTCATTCCTGTTCGCATTAATGACCGCCTGCAAGTCGCTGGCATACGAATCCATCGAAGTTTCAAATTGATGATCACCTTCCCCCTGAAGCCAAAGTACTCCTCTTATACCTGTAATAGGTACGTAATGTCGCATGACGGATCTCATATTACCATAAGGAGCTCCTGAAGGTGCATAAAAGTCAGTCGGAACGTATGGAGAATAAGCTGTTCCGGTAATACTTGCTTTCCAACTTTGCACTAATGTTCCCGACCATGCTGCGTTGTAAAATAAAATAGGCACCTGTAAGCGGCTGGCCAACAGGTCACCAAGTTTCCCCCAACTCCAGGCTCCCTGCCCTCTTGGGGAAATTTGGGTATCAGATTCGAGATGTGTGAATGAAGGATAAGGTAAATCAAATGACCCTCCTCCTGATGTACTAAAGTCAATACAGTTTACACGGTCATCGTTTGCTCTCTGGACACCGTAATCAAAGTTATTATTCCCATTTCTGTTGTTAATAAATCCTTCTGCGTTGGATTGGCCGGCAATGAGAAATACCTCGCCTATACCGATTGGTGTGACTGTATGAGAACCGATCTCCTGATCTCCCAGCATACCTCTAACACGAAGTTCGTACCAGCCGCCGGAGGAGTTAATGCTACCTGAATAAAAACCTCCCTGAGGATTAGATTGAATAGGGGTCCAATCTACATTCTGGCCACCGTTGATAGCCGTAAGCTGGGCTTCTATCCTGTCTACATTCCTCGTATAACTACCAGAAATGTAGATAATTGCAGAATTATTTTTATCTCGCTGAAAAATTGCTCTGGACGACGGATAGTCGATATTGACCTGAGCCGCAGCATCAATAATTGTAAAAAAAAATGATAAAAAGACAAAAGTTGTAATAAAATACCTCATCGAAACCGTATAGTTTTTCATTTCAAAGTAACTATATCGACACATTATACGCATCAAAAGGTTGCCTCGATCGTCAAAAAAATTATTAAGCGGAAAGCGGATTATTGATCGCGTTCCAGATTCTATCTTTCAATTGCTCTATACCTTCCTGAGTTACAGAGGAGAAAAACAAATGGGGAATTTCAGCGGGGATTGTTTTTGCCAAATTAATTCTTTCTTCGTCTGAAAGGATATCCGACTTAGAAATAGCAAGTATTCGACTTTTGTCTAACAGGGAGGGATTGTAAATAGTAAGTTCATTAAGGAGCGTTGCATACTCCGCACTGATATCTTCACTGGTAGCCGGTACCAGGAATAATAAGATAGAATTTCTTTCAATATGTCTCAGGAAACGAAGGCCCAGGCCTTTCCCCTGACTGGCCCCTTCGATAATACCCGGAATATCGGCCATCACAAACGACTTATAGTCACGGTATGCTACCACACCCAGATTAGGCACCAGCGTTGTAAACGGATAATCGGCTATTTCCGGCTTTGCCGCAGACACTGCAGCGAGCAAGGTAGATTTCCCCGCGTTAGGGAAACCTACCAAACCTACATCTGCCAATACTTTAAGCTCGAGTATAACCCAGGATTCCAAACCATCCTCACCACGTTGCGCGTGTTGGGGAGTCTGGTTGGTTGCGGATTTGAAATGATCATTTCCAAGACCTCCACGTCCACCTTTCAACAATATAATTTCCTGGCCATCTTCTGTAATTTCAAAAAGCTGCTCTCCTGTTTCAGCATCCCGTGCTATGGTACCTAAAGGAACTTCCAAAGTAATGTCTTTTCCTATTGATCCGGTTCTTCTGCCACCTTCTCCGCCTTTGCCATCAAATGCCTTGATATGCTTGGTATATTTCAGATGTAACAGCGTCCAGAGCTGCGAGCTGCCTTTCAGAATTACGTGGCCTCCTCTTCCTCCGTCGCCACCATCAGGACCTCCTTTTTCAACGTGTTTTTCTCGGCGAAAATGAAGCGCTCCCGCTCCTCCCGACCCGGATTTCACATTGATTTTTACGTAATCGATAAAATTGGAAGATGCCATGACTTAGTTATGTTGATGAATTCGGATTCGCAAAACAATTGTTACAGTTTAACTGCCGCAATTGCTTTATTTATTTCCTCAAATATGGTTTCAATTTCTCCTATACCGTTGATAGGTACAAACTTCTCCTGTTGCTGATAGTAGTTTGCTACAGGTTTTGTTTTGCTGTTGTATTCCTGTATACGCTTGCTGATAAGCTCTTCATTCTGATCATCAGGGCGGCCGGAAGTCTTGCCGCGGTTTAGCAACCTTGCAAGTAATTCATCGTCCTCTACAACCAATGCTACCATGACCGATATATTCTCATGATGGCTGGCCAAAAGCGTGTCCAACGCCTCTGCTTGTTTCACAGTACGTGGAAAGCCGTCGAAAATAAAACCGGCAGCGTCTCTGTGTGCGCTAAGTTTATGATCAATCATACCAATCACCACTTCATCAGGTACCAGTAATCCCTGATCCATCAAAGTTTTTGCTTTCAGTCCTAACTCAGAGCCTGCCTGAATCTCAGAACGTAAAAGATCTCCAGTCGAGAGGTGAATCAAATTGTACTTTGCAATGATTTTTTCACTTTGAGTGCCCTTTCCAGCACCAGGAGGGCCAAACAGTATAAGATTCAGCATAGTCGCTTATTTAATTGGGTGTCGCAGACGATTGGTGTTTTTCCGCAAATTTACAATTCTTAACAGATGTCTGTCTAATTAATTGTATTATTTTCAATAAAATATGATAAACGTTGTAGCAACCAGTATAAAATCCGCTTCACATTCGTCATTATTAATCAAAAGCAGTATGGCTTGTTTTAGATTAGAAACAGATAAAGAATTGGATCAATAAAATTGATAAAATTGAGGTTATAATTCATATCACAGTGTTAACTTGCACTAATACCCTCTACCAGCATAGAAACAGATGTATGATCTCAGCAATCTTGTTCGTTACCAACAGTAAGCGAACATGAATGAAATCAATTGTTTCGGGCTGCACACTTAAATGATTAATAGTGATTACTACCAAAAGATTAACAGTATTTGCTGCTTGTATCAGCGGAGTTATTTGCTTCAGTTTACTATTGATAAAAATATACATATCAATAAGTTACCTTCCCGATGTTTCTGGCAGTGAGACCAGCGCCATCTTCCCCATTCAACGCCTATCCGCCGGTTTACCGATCTATACAGATCCGGAAATACCCACCTTTCTGATGACACAGTATACCCCTGTCTATTTTGTTATAGGGTCATTCTTTGTCAATCTGATGGGTCTAGAAGATCAGGATGTGCACAAGATTTTTGTTGTAAGCAGATTCCTCTCCATTTTTTTTACATTACTGGCCTGCGTCATTATATGGTTTATAATTTATTACAGAACAGAGAAAAATAAGATACTGGCTACATTGTCCACCTGTTTTGTATATCAGATTCTTGCATTCTGGTTTCTGACAAGTTCCCGTCCCGACAGTCTTCTGGTTCTATGCTTTTCGATTTTTGTCTACTGCGTTTTTAAAGCTCTGGATGGGAAAAATAACAATAGCGTCTGGTGGATCATTGCCATTTTCTTCGCCGTAACGTCATTCTTTATCAAACAAAGCGGAGCTATTCACGCTATGAGTCTGGGTGTTTTCCTGATTTACACAAAGCAATGGAAGCTTTTTTCGAAGGTTTTGGGCTTCGGGATATTATTTTTTGCAATTTATCTGCTTGTGCTACCTACGTCATCCATGGACATATTCTTCACCAACATCGTTGGTGGAGTTGCCAATTCGGTGAGCTGGGGCTGGTTCTACGACTGGACACTGGAAAAGCTCCTTCTCCAGTTTGCGCCATTACTGGCTATTAACTTTGCAATAGCAGGTATTTCACTAACTCGCAGGGACAATCTCTATTATCAATTTCTGTCTGTTTGTAGTATTCTTCTTTTCGTGCTTTCATGTTCAGCCGCGTTTAAAGTTGGTGCAGGTGTAGGTTATTTTCAGACTTATCTGATCGCCTCCGTAATCCTCACCACAATGTTTATTTATGATAAGAAAGAGGAGTTTCAGCTTAAAAATATTCTGAATATATCTGTTGCCAGCATATATGTGATGCTTGTAGCCGTACATTGTATATTGTTTGTTTATGACCGATATACAAAATCAAACCTCGATTTCTTTACAGCTCAATACATTGAACAGCGCGACATTGCCCGTTTTCTGAGTGACGAGAAAAATTTGACGGATAAGGAATATGTGTACATATGTCAGCCGGATCAGTTCAATGGCTACTACCTCAATCACTTTCTTTATAAGAATACACTCGTTCCATTCCCGGATATTGTTTATCTCGCAGATCAGAATAAAACATTTGATTTTAAAGAATTGAACAAGTTGGTAGCCACCAATCAAATTAAGTACGTTGTGTCTGAAAAAGAAAAAGAACCTGTCACTATTCTGGGTCAGCCATTTAAAAATCTGAATAAAATTTATTCTACTGAACGTCTCAACGTTTATCAGGGATATTGAAATAAATGACCTTTGCCGTGAAATGCATGGCAAAGGTCATTTTACTTAAACATCGCAATTAAGGAATTACAACTCTTTTTACAGCTCCGTCTTCGTTTTGCACAACAGTTACGAATACAGTTCCTTTTGTATTTTTCTTCAAATCGATTTGTCCGACAAAATTACCGCTAAAATCTTTAACCTCTTTTTTCCCTACTTCTTTTCCCTTTATATCGGTAACCACGATGTTTAAATCACCCTTTTGCGGAACCTGAAAGCGTAAATTCAAGACACCGTTATCAGGATTATTAGCATACACATTCAGATCACGAACTGTGGCTGCTTTCACAGATTCCCGGCTCCACATCTCCCCCATTTTATCTCCAAAATTTTCCATATCACGGATAATCACCCTCGCCTTCGGCTTGATGTCTCTTTCAAGATTGCGCATGTGATCGCGGAATTTCTCCGTCTCAAAATTAAAATCTTTAGAAAAATCATCTTTCCAATTAAAAACCAATGGTTCGCGGTCATCCGGATGGTCGATAACGGTACTGCGTCGTTTTCTGGTCATGGTTTGTTTATCACCTTCACCATCATCGATCGTGACCGAAACAACCTTAGAGCCTTTACCTGTTTTGGTATCCAGAGAATCCAGCACTTTGTCAACGAACTCCTTTTGCTGCTTTTCACTCATAGGATCCAGATGGTACTCCCTTTCCACATCTTTACCCTCATCCTGATCAGACACTCTAACTTTCACCGTAACTTTTTTATCCTTTTCCTTATTCTGGGCCAATCCCCGGTCCGTAATCAGGCATCCTAAGGCGATGATCCAAGGTACTAATACCTTCTTCGAAAAAATGTTCTTCATGGCATTTATATTATGTGAATGAATTAGTTACAAAATTATCAACTGCATCAAAAGACCCCTGTTAAATTTTGTTAAAAACGGGTTCAGGCAATTGAGAAAGGTTAAATTTGTTCTCTCCGAACATCAATACTATTAATGTCGGAACTGGGAAGCGAAACGTTGCATGAGGTGAAACGAGAAAAATGACGAAAAGAAAAATTCAGATTATTGTCGGGTTAATGTGTTTTGCACTTATCGGTTTGATAGGATTGCAATGGTACTGGATACGTGAGGCTATAGCGATCAGAAATGAGCAGTTCAATCATAAGGTGTCAGAATCCGTACAGGAAGTTGTACATCGACTTGAAAAGCAGGAAATGATGTATCTGCTACAGCAAAGAATAGATCGTGAACAGCAAAAAAGCAAACTTGATCGCATCACCCAACTTAGAAATACTCCTCTTAGGAAGATTAAACCAGCTGTTCAGGAAGCGAGCCGCGAAGTGGCAGCCGTACGTACGCCTCATAACATAGAGGTTTTTATAGGGCCCAACGGAGAAGAAATTCATTACCGCATCGCTACAGAAGGTGTACCGACTGATGTATTGAGCCCTAACTTCCGGGTCATGGTTGATCATCAGCAAAAAATTATGGAAGAATTCTTTCAGGCGCAACAGTTTGGTCTGGCAGGCATGGACGAATTCATGCGCAGAAGGATGGAGGAAGAAAAAGGTTTACGACGTGCTTTCAGTCAAATGAAGGAAGAGAAGAGCAAATCAAAAAAACAATCCACAGTTTCCGAAAGTACAGAAACACCTGCTTATCTGAAAGTCAAAAAGCCGGATCAGAATAAGAAGGCACTTGCTAATGCTAAAAATTTACCATTGACTACCAGAAGCGGAGCAGATAAAGCGGAAATCCTACGCGAAGTAATGCAGGATCTTTTGTATACAAAAAGACCTATTCAGGAAAGAGTCAACCGGTTTCTGCTTGATACCTTGTTGAAAAAAGAATTTGAAGAAAATGGAATCACACTTCCTTATGAATTTGCGGTTCAGGGAAATCATGCTGGCAATCTTTTATTTTCAACAGTAAATCCGGGTGCCGGCGACTGGCAGAAAAGGTCATACAAAGCATCTTTGTTTCCCAATGAGACCACGCAAGGGCAAAACTCATTGTTTGTTTATTTTCCTGATCAGCAGAGGCACATCATGAGCGGAATGGGTGTGATGTTCGGAGGATCCGGGATACTGATTCTTGTCGTAATGATTTGCTTTTACCTGGCGGTAACAACCATTCTACGGCAGAAAAAACTGTCGGATATCAAGAATGATTTCATCAACAACATGACGCACGAATTTAAAACACCTATTTCCACCATAGCACTTGCCGCGGAAATGGCTCAGGAAAATTCGGCAGGCGGGACAACATCATTGAACCTACCTCGTCTTTCGAGATACCTCGGAATTATTCGCGAAGAAAACCGAAGGTTGGGCACTCATGTTGAAAAAGTGTTACAAATGGCATTACTGGACAAAGGTGAAGTAAAACTTAAGAAAACCCTCGTCAATATCACTGATCTGATTACCAATGCACTGAATAGCTTAAGTGTTCAGATTGAAAATCAAAACGGCACCGTTGATCTTGAATTCGAAGCAGAAAGCGAGCAGGTGCTTGGTGACGAAGTACACTTAGCGAATGTACTCAATAATCTGATTGACAATAGCATTAAATATTCGCCGGAGCAGCTTCATCTCACAATCAGAACAAGCAATGTAAACGAAGGCTTGGAATTGTCTATCAGCGACAAGGGTATTGGTATGAAGAAAGAGCAATTACCACGGATTTTTGATACGTTTTACAGAGTGCCAACTGGCAATGTGCATGATGTAAAAGGTTTCGGACTTGGATTAAGCTATGTGAAAACGATGGTAGAAGCACATGGTGGTACTGTTCGTGCAGATAGTAAATCCGGAGAGGGGAGCACTTTCACTATATGGCTTCCTATTGCTGCTGAGGCATAAATCATTAGAAAATTTCGTCTGCAAATCCTAACTTGCCGTCTTTTTAGGACAGCAAACCGCGCTTCGTCGCATTTTATACCTGTAATAATGATTTCCAAAACTTATGCCCCCCAGGAAATAGAGGATAAATGGTATTCCTATTGGCTGGAAAACCGCTTTTTCAATTCCAAACCAAATCCTGATAAGGAGCCGTACACGATCGTCATCCCGCCGCCTAACGTAACGGGCGTGTTGCATATGGGGCACATGCTTAACAACACCATTCAGGATATTCTGGTTAGAAAAGCACGGATGGAAGGCAAAGAAGCGTGCTGGGTTCCCGGAACGGATCATGCATCTATTGCTACGGAAGCGAAAGTGGTAGCTATGCTTAAAGAAAGAGGGATAAGCAAGAAAGACCTGACCCGTGATGAATTTCTTGAATATTGCTGGGAATGGACGCATAAATACGGAGGTATTATCTTGCAGCAGCTTCGCAAACTGGGTGCTTCCTGCGACTGGGATCGTACGCGTTTCACGATGGAGCCGGATCTGTACGATTCTGTCATTGACGTTTTTATTGACCTTTACAATAAAGGTGATATATACCGCGGACATCGTATGGTGAACTGGGATCCTCAGGCACGCACTACGGTCTCTGACGAAGAGGTGATCATGAAAGAGGTGAACCAGAAGCTGGTTTATCTTAAATACGAATTGGTAGGGGCAGAGGGTGAAGGACAAGGGGTGGTTGTGGCTACGACGCGACCGGAGACGATCATGGCCGATGTTGCGATTTGTGTGAATCCGAACGACGAACGTTACCAGCATCTGATTGGTAAGCAGGTTCTGATACCGCTGATCAAAAGAGCTATTCCTGTGATCGCAGATGATTATGTAGAAATTGAATTTGGTACAGGATGCCTTAAGGTAACACCTGCACACGATACCAATGACTATGAATTGGGTAAACGCCATAATCTGCCGATTATCGATTTACTGAATGAAGACGGAACACTGAATGAAAAGGCGCAGATTCTGATTGGAGAAGAGCGCTTTATTGCTCGTAAGAAGATCATCAAGTTACTGGAAGAATCAGGAGATCTGGTAAAAGTGGAAGAATACCGTTCAAACGTAGGCCATTCAGAAAGAACTGATTCTGTGATTGAACCACGCCTTTCGGAGCAATGGTTTTTGAGGATGGAGAAAATCAGTAAGCCGGCACTGGACAATGTAATGAATGACACCGTTCAGCTGATTCCTGCTAAGTTCAAAAATACCTACCGTCACTGGATGGAAAATGTGCGCGACTGGAATATCAGCCGCCAATTATGGTGGGGTCATCGTATTCCTGCTTTTTACCTGAAAGACGGAACACTGATTGTTGCTAAAAACAAACGTGAAGCATTACGCAAAGCACAACACGAGTATCAGCTTTTTGCTTTAACTGAAGAAGATATCACACAGGATCCTGATGTATTGGATACCTGGTTCTCATCATGGCTATGGCCAATTTCAGTTTTCAATGGAATTAAAGAACCGGATAATGCTGATGTAAATTATTATTACCCCACAAACGATCTCGTAACAGCTCCTGAAATTCTCTTTTTTTGGGTAGCACGTATGATCATTGCAGGTTATGAATACAAAGGCACGTATCCTTTCAAAAACGTATACCTTACTGGAATTGTACGGGATAAACAGGGACGCAAGATGTCTAAATCTTTAGGCAACTCACCAGATCCCATAGATCTGATCAACAAACATGGTGCTGATGGTGTACGTACGGGTATGCTTTTTAGTTCGCAGGCGGGTAATGATTTACCATATGACGATAAACTGGTAGAACAGGGACGTAACTTCTGTAATAAAATATGGAATGCATTCAGGCTCGTGAAAGGATGGGAGGTTGATAGCCATTTAACCGTACCACAGGGTTCGGATCTTGCAGTGAAATGGTTTGAAAGCAAATTGAATGTAACGCTTACCGAAGTACAAGATCATTTTGAAAAATTCCGCATATCGGATGCTCTAAACTCCGTGTACAAACTCATCTGGGATGACTTCTGCGCACAATATCTGGAGATGATTAAGCCAGGTTATGAGCAGCCTATTGATCAGCAAACATTCGAAGCGACACTGGATTTCTTCGACCGTCTGATGAGATTGGCGCACCCGTTTATGCCCTTTATCAGTGAAGAAATCTGGCAGAATATCAGAGAAAGAGGAGCGAATGAATCTATTTGTATCGCAGAGTTTCCAAAATCCGGAAACACTGATACAGCGCTGCTAAATGATTTTGATATTCTCTTTGAACTGGTATCAGGAATAAGAAACATTCGTAATTCGAAAAACTTAAGTCCAAAAACAGCACTTCCACTTGCTATCCGTACGGATTCAAAAGAGAGGTATGAAAATCTGGCAGAACTGATTACCAAACTAGCATTCATAGAGCACATTCATTTTATAGATGAAGAAGCTGAAGGTACATCGTTCCGTGTGAAGTCTGACGAATTCTTTGTGAACCTGGCAGATGAAATAGATGTAGAAACAGAACGTGAAAACTTACAGAAAGAGCTTGAATACACGCAGGGTTTCCTTAACTCAGTAATCAAAAAGCTTTCTAACGAACGTTTTGTTCAAAATGCGAAAGGCGATATCGTTGAAAAGGAACGTCAGAAACAAGCGGATGCAGAAGCAAAAATTGTAACACTGAAAGAGGCTTTGATCAGATTGAAGTAAAAGTGATTCAATATGTAAAAGAGGTGTATCGGAATTATTTTCGGTACACCTCTTTTATTTGCTATAACTGATACAAATGAAGTTGATCAAAAGTTATAAACTACTGGCAAACTCCAAAGTTTTTACGATCTCCTTCGGATTAGAAAATTCTACTTTGTTTGCTCTCAAATATTCATTCAATGCTTTTTTATGTCGAGGAAATACTTTGACCAAATTCCCCTTTGTAGCCAAATGGATATCTCTGTTCTGATCCAGAAAAAAATAGACAAAACGCTTTTTTAAAAATACCTTATCACTACCCTCCAATGCTTGCGGCTGACCATTACTATTAACGAATGAAGAATAAGTGGATATGGCTGATGTAGAGCTGTATTGATTATAGGCAGCATACCGCTCAACACCATTAGTTCCCAAAATTTGCTTCTCCGCCAAACTAACTTTCTTATAACCAGCTACTTTCTTCACATGACCATGATGTGGATAATAGTAAAAAGTATCTGCAGCAATGGTTATTTTGTCCATGAAATTTTTGTCATTCAATATCAGCGTGTCATTTTTAGAATCCACAAACTGAATCTCTCCGTGAGGAAGACTGTAATTCAATTTCGCATTTACAACACGGCCATTCCTGAAATATACTTTTCCATCGAGAAAGGAAGGATAACTGAATCTCTCAGAATAATGAAGTGCCTTTGTAATATCTGATCCGTTTTTTACCTTCATTTCGTTACTTACATTTTGCGCGCTGCCGCATATATGAAAGTTAAGGAATAAGAAAATAGCTACATATCTCATATTGTCAGGGGTTTATGCCGTAAAGCGAAAGAGCAGAATATTTTACTTTTCAATACCTCTTGTTATGCCATCATACATCAATATAACGAAAAAAGTATTTCGGTTACATATTATCGTTTACAACTATTTTTAACTATTCCCGTTAAATTCTACCTGGCACAAAAAACAAAGGTGCCGGCTTTCAAAGAAACCGACACCTTCAAAAAGAATATTTAACTTCTACTCCGCATCTGCATAAGCTTCAACAGGAATACATGAACAAATCAGGTTACGATCACCATAGGCGCTGTCAACACGACTTACGCTTGGCCAGAACTTATTGAAACGCAAATGAGGAAGTGGGAATACAGCTTTCTCACGGCTGTATGAACGGCTCCAATCTTCACTCATTACCACACGTGATGTATGAGGTGCGTTTTTCAAAACGTTATCCACACGATCCGCAGTACCTTCTTCTACTTCTCTGATCTCATTTCTGATCGAAATCATCGTGTCGCAGAAACGATCCAGTTCTGCCTTGGATTCTGACTCCGTAGGTTCGATCATCAAAGTTCCCGCAACCGGGAATGATAATGTCGGAGCGTGGAATCCATAATCCATCAAACGTTTTGCAATATCTTCAGCTTCTACGCCGGCAGCCTTAAACGGCCTACAATCCAGGATCATTTCGTGTGCACAACGACCATTGGTACCTGTATAAAGTACTTCGTAGTGTCCGTTAAGACGTTCCTTTATATAATTGGCATTCAAAATTGCATATTTGGTCGCGTTAGTAAGCCCGTCGCCACCCATCATAGCAATGTATGCATAAGAGATGGTCAGGATACTTGCGCTACCGTAAGGAGCTGCCGAAACCGCACCCGCTTCACCAGCAGGAAGATGCTCAGGCTGAATGCTGAAATTAACGTGACCAGGCAGGAATGGCATTAAATGCTCGGCCACACCAATCGGACCAACACCAGGACCTCCTCCACCATGAGGAATGCAGAAGGTTTTATGCAGGTTCAGGTGGCATACGTCAGCACCGATCGTAGCCGGGCTCGTAAGACCCACCTGTGCGTTCATATTGGCACCATCCATATAAACCTGTCCTCCGTGTGAATGTATCATTGAACAGATTTCAATGATACTCTCTTCATATACACCGTGTGTAGACGGATAAGTTACCATTAAGCATGACAGTTCATTACTGTATTGTTCTGCCTTGGCTGTCAAATCAGCTACATCAATATTACCGCGCTCATCACACTTCGTTACAACCACTTTCATACCCGCCATTACAGCAGACGCCGGGTTCGTTCCATGGGCAGAAGAAGGGATCAATACTACATTACGGTGGAAATCACCGCGACTTTCATGGTAAGCTCTGATCGCCATCAAACCGGCATATTCTCCCTGTGCACCTGAGTTAGGCTGGAATGACATGGCTGCAAAACCAGTAATCTCACACAGCCAGATATTCAGTTCGCTCACCAGTTGTGCGTAACCTCCCACCTGATTCGTTGGTGCAAACGGATGTATCGCGCCAAATTCCGGCCAGGTAAGTGGTATCATTTCAGCAGTTGCGTTCAACTTCATCGTGCAGCTTCCCAATGAAATCATGGAATGAACCAATGAAAGATCCTTATTTTCCAGCATTTTCAGGTAACGAAGCATTTCGTGTTCCGTATGATGCTCGTTAAAAACAGGATGTGTCAAAAATTCCGACTTTCTTTCTATATCCTCTGGAATAGATAATTCCATGTCTTCATCGATTACCAGTTCACCCTGGAATCCAGACACCTCCGCAAATACATTTAGAATTGCTATCACATCGTCGAATGACTTGGCTTCGTCAAATGATACACCAATTGTTTCATCACTGTTATATCTCAAATTGATACCCCACTTCTCTGCCTGTTCCCGTACTTTTTTGCTCAGCGGAGTCTGAATGGTAACGGTATCAAAATAACGATCTGTAAGTACCGTATAATTGAACTTACGCAATGTTTCAACAAACAGATGTGTAAGTCCATGTACCCGTGCTGCAATTGCCTTTATGCCCTTAGGTCCGTGATATACGGAATAGGCTCCTGCAATGACAGCCAGTAATACCTGTGCAGTACATATATTAGAAGTAGCTTTCTCACGACGAATGTGCTGTTCACGTGTTTGAAGCGCCATCCTTAAAGCTGAATTTCCTTCTGCATCAACAGAGATTCCAATGATACGTCCCGGAATATTTCTTTTGAAAGATTCTTTAGTTGCGAAAAATGCAGCGTGCGGTCCACCGTAGCCCATGGGAACGCCAAAGCGCTGGGAGGATCCTACAACCACGTCGGCCCCCATTTCACCTGGTGATTTAAGCAAAGCCAGAGCAAGTAAATCTGCTGCAACAGCGACGGACAGATTCTGGTCGTGCGCTGCGGCAATGAAATCGGTATAATCGATAACCTCTCCGTTGGTAGCAGGATACTGTACCAGCACACCATACAGATTATCATCCGTAAGATCCACAGTCGCATGATTACCCACAATCACGTCAATCCCGATTGGCTTGGCCCTTGTATAGATCAGGTCGATGGTTTGCGGATGGCATAATTCAGAAACAAAAAACGTATTTGCCTTTTTTCTGGAAGCAGGACGTAGTCCATGTAGCATGGTCATTGCTTCAGCAGCAGCTGTTGCTTCATCCAAAAGAGAAGCGTTCGCGATTTCCATTCCAGTAAGATCTGTAATCACGGTCTGAAAATTCAATAGCATTTCAAGTCTTCCCTGCGCTATTTCAGCTTGGTAAGGCGTGTAAGCGGTGTACCAGGCCGGATTTTCAAGAATATTGCGAAGAATTACGTTGGGAGTGATGGTGTCGTAATAGCCAGCACCGATGTAGGATTTCAGAATTGCATTTTTACGGGCAATTTTTCTGATTCCTTGCAGAAACTCCTGCTCAGTTTTGGCTTTTGGTAAATTCAGTGGTTTAGGCAAACGGATAGCTGATGGAAGCGTCTGGTCTATCAGTTCATCCAGAGAAGCCACCCCAACAGTAGACAACATTTCCTGTAATTCCGATTCATCTTTTCCATGATGACGGCTTTCGAATTTGTCTTGGCTGCGAAGATTAATTTTCATCTAACTTTTGGTCTAACAAGGCCGTTAATAAGTGGTTATAAAGTACAAAAGTAAGCAAAACCAATCAAATCTTTCAGAGATTGATAGTAATGCTTACTCTTGAATATGTACAAAAATGACAGAAAAACGGCGGATTAATGATTTGGGCATCCGCAGTCGCTCTTTCGCTTGAATATTCCCAGTATTTTTTTGGATTTGGGCTTTTTATACCCCTTAAATTTCTTTTTCTTTTTTCCAAAAAGTTCAGACTTCGCTGCTGCCGGAGACGCGTTTACAGTATTTATTCCGGATATACTCACCGAAAAAATCAACAGTAGGAGGAGACAGATATTTTTTTTCATAATTCTTATCCTGATATAAACTAACAGATATACATTTTAACGCTATGAATCATGACACAGTATATATCTGATTCTAAGAGAGAAGAAATTTTACGCTTTCACCAATTCAAGAATGGTTATCTCAGGCAATATACCCACCCGACCAGGATACCCCAGGTAGCCGAAGCCACGATTCACATAAAGATACTGGTTATTTTCTTCATACAAACCTGCCCATTGTTTGTAGCGATATTGAACCGGACTCCATTTCAGCTTACCTATCTCCACACCAAACTGCATTCCATGTGTATGCCCGGCGAAAGCGATATCTATGTCTTTATACTTTGGAAGCACCTGGGCCTGCCAGTGACTGGGATCATGGGAAAGTAATATTTTTACCGGATAATCTTCTGTGTTCTGATACGCCTTTTCCAGGTTACCATATTTCGCAAAATTCCCAGCTCCCCAGTTCTGAATCCCGACCAACCCGATTTCTTCTCCATCTACCCTAATAGCACGATTTTCGTCCAGCATCAGATTCCATCCCAATAGCTGATGTGCCCTTTTCAAGTCTGCCAGGTTTTGCATTTTTTCTTGAGGCGTTGCCCATTGAAAATAGTCGCCGTAATCATGATTCCCTAAAACGGAATGAACACCAAGTGGTGCTTTCACTTTATCGAAAATATTGATATAGTCTCTGACCTCACTCGCGCGATCATTGACCAGATCGCCCGTGAAAAAAGCAATATCCGGCTTCTCCTTCATCAGCATTTCCACTCCTCCTTTCACGGCCGTTTTATTGAAGAAACTACCTGAATGTATATCCGACAACTGTGCTATCTTAATCCCATCAAACTGCTTTGGGAGGTTTGCCAGTGGCACGCGCACTCTGCGAATACGGTAGTCATGTGCTCCTGAAATGATTCCGAATGCAAAAGTGCCCATCAGACCTGCACCTGCTACTACGGCAGTTTTTGCGAGGAACTCAGATCGTGGAATTGTAGGCTCGCCTGTTTCGGGAGAAGGCACCGCTGCAGATGGATAGAAGAAGCTAACGATCCATTGGAAAAATCTGCGGATGTCGTCGACAAAAAGTATCACAACAGCCAGCAATTTTGAAAGATAGGGAATGGCGATAAAAGCAAAAATAAATGTGCGGGCAGTACGACCGAAGAAATCCGGGGGAAGAAGTTGCATGGCAACATACGCAAGTAGCGTGAGTGACGTGAAAACCCAGTATGCGCCACCTATGTAGCGTTGTACGGCTGGCGATAAATTACGAATTGCCAGTCTGAGGCCTTGCCATACATACCAGTCTATTGCAACAAGAATGAATGTCAGTAATATAAAAAAGAATGCTCGGTTCATTTTAAAGAAAAAAATCTATACATATCACTGCCTAACATTTCCCGTAATCTTCCCGTTCACCGCATGATTCAATTGAGGAACCATCTTGCATAAACGGTCAAACGAAAGCTTCAAACGGATGAATGATGATCTCAATGGCAAAAGTGTTTACTTTTGCACAGAAATCAGTAGCAATACGACCACCATTTAACCGCTATTTTATGCCGGAGTTTGATTTTAAAAGATACCACATCAGATCTATGAATGCAGGTTCTGACTTGGAGCGTGCTGAGATCAATCAGGAGTTGAAGGATTTGTACAGCAACCTGTCTGATCAGGATAAAGAAACTTTTAATGCACAACTGCAAAAGTTTCTTACGACTGAGGTAGCAAGGATAAAATCTGACTATGAATCAGTTAACGGATTAAATCAACCTAATTAAGCCGGGGATCAGTAGGATAGTGAGCAATAGAACGATACTCCCCACCCATGCTTTTCAATATTTCTCGCCAGAAATCTCCGGGCAATGTATCAAAAATGAAGTTGGATGATGTATTGGTTACAATCCATGACTCCAGATTCAGCTCATCTTCCAGCTGCCCTCCGCTCCAACCGGAGTAGCCGATAAAAAATCTAACATCATCCTGTGATATTGTGTTCATGTTGATGAGGGTCTGCAAATGTGCAAAATCTCCACCCCAAAAAACATCTTTCATAATCTCTGCTCCACCTGAAATGAGATCAGGACGCCGATGAATGAAATGCAGGGTATTTTTTTCTACCGGCCCGCCCAGGTGAAGCGGAATATCCTGATATATAGTCTCTTCAAGCACATCTCCCAAAAACAGATCTGTTACCTGATTAAGTACAAATCCAAAGCTTCCGGGCGCTTCATGTTCACACATCAGTATTACTCCCCGTTCGAAGTTGGGATCGCCCAAAAATGGTTTTGCTATCAGCAAGCTGCCTTTTGTAACGGATTTGAAAGACGGCATAATCAGTAGAATATGTTTAATTCATCAACTAAATATATTTAAATTCGGCAACATTTATTAGTTTGTATCCATTACCACAGCGCTTTCGGAGAATTAAATACCTGTCACCGAAGGATAACCAATAAAAAATTATGCCTTTAATCAAGTCTGTTCGTGGAAAGAGTCCTGCCTTTGGAAAAGATTGCTGGTTTGCAGAAAATGCTACCATTGTAGGAGATGTAGAAATGGGAGAGAATTGTACAGTATGGTTCAATGCCGTAATCCGTGGTGATGTGAACAGCATCCGTATTGGTAATTATTCGAATGTTCAGGATGGAGCTGTCATTCACTGCACCTATCAACGTTTTGAAACGACAATAGGGAATTATGTTTCTGTTGCTCATAATGCAATAGTTCACGGCTGTACCATTGAAGACCATGTCTTAATTGGTATGGGTTCTATTGTCATGGACGGAGCCGTCATTGGCACAGGCTCTATTGTAGCGGCGGGAGCAATTGTTACCCAGGGTACCAAAGTTCCCCCGGGGACAATTTATGCAGGTAATCCGGCAAAATACCTGAAAGATGTTTCGCCGGAACTAAATGCAGCTATTGACAGGACTGCCAATAACTACATCACGTATTCCGGATGGTTCAGGGAAGAGGAACAAAGCTAGTTCACTTCTTTTCTTGCATTCAAATATCCTTTAATTACGGTGAATGTAGTAATAGCCAGGAAGAAAATAATTATGTATTCAACATAGTTGACAATGTTAGGGAATCGTTCTCCAAAAAGATAACCGCCTCCTGTTAGAAGCAATATCCATATAATCGCACCAGAAACATTATTAATCAAAAACGAAACAAAAGGCATCCGTACGAGTCCTGCTAAAATGGGAGCAAATGTTCTGACAATCGGAAGAAAACGACTCACGATTAAAGTTCTGCTCCCATATTTATCAAAATACTTTCTCGTCGTCTCCAAATGTTTCTTTTTGAAAAACAGGGAATCCGGCCGGTTCTCAAATATATCTCCAAAATACTTCCCAAAAATGTAGCCTACCAATGAGCCCAGAATCGCTGCGGTGATCATGCAAATGAGCAGAATTCCGATAGGTACATCTAAAATGCCTGTCCCACAAAATACGCCGGCTAAAAAAACGAGATAATCCCCGGGAAGGAAAAAAGCAAAAAATAAACCGTTCTCAGCGAAAACAATAAAGGTAATAACCATTAATCCACCAGTGCGGATGATCTCCTCTGAATTGAGTATATATTGAAAAAACTCCGTGATCGAATTCATATGATGAGGTTATTATGGGTTAACATCTTTAGTTGTCGGATGCATGTCACAAACTTTCCGAAAGTTCCAGCCAACGCATTTCCTTCTCCGACTGGCTGTTTGTCAGAGCTTCAATTTCCATAGACCAGTTGGTTACCTCTACATGAGACCCACCCTTGTTGATTTTATCAAGCAACTGTGTTTTTTTCTTCTCTATCTGAGCCATTTCAACTTCCAGCGTTTCCAGTTCTCGCTGCTCTTTGAAACTTAATTTCCGTTTTGCCGGTGCCTCAACTTTTGGAGCTGCTACTGGTGCAGCAACCGGTTCTGGCTTGGAAGCTTTTCCTGATTCAGCGAGTTTTTTTTCTGCTTCCTGTATATCCTGATAGTCTCTCAGTTCAGTATAATTCCCTGGAAAATCACTGATACGCCCCTCTCCTTCAAATACGAAGATATGCTCTACAAGTCTGTCAAGGAAATACCTGTCGTGGGAAACGATGAGCAAACATCCTGAAAAATTAAAAAGGAACTCTTCCAGTACGTTCAACGTCGCGATATCCAGATCATTGGTAGGCTCATCCAGAATCAGGAAATTAGGCTGTTTGATCAATATAAGAAGAAGCTGTAACCTACGCTTTTCTCCTCCGCTCAGCTTCGAAATAAAATCATATTGTTTGGATGGTGAGAACAAAAATGCCTGAAGCAGGTTCGTTACAGTTACCGTTTCTCCTGTACCGAGCTGAACGACTTCCGCCACATCTTTGACTATATCAATCACACGCTGACTTTCATTAAAAACAAGGTCGGACTGCTTATAATAGCCAAACTGAACAGTTTCTCCGGTATCAATTTTACCTGAATCCGGCTGCAATTCTCCCGTGATCATATTCAGCAGAGTTGATTTACCCATACCGTTTTGACCTACAATTCCAATTCTATCACCTCTGCGGAAAGTATATTCGAAATTTTTGATCAATTGGCGGTCACCAAATCCTTTGCTGACGTTCTCCATCTCAATGATCTTACTTCCCAATCTTGAAGTACGAACATTGAGCTCCATCTGCACATCGAACTTCTTCTGGCTTGCCTTCTCTTTTAGCTCTTCAAAAGCATCTACACGGTATTTTGCCTTTGTTCCTCTGGCTTTGGGCTGACGACGGATCCAATCGAGCTCCTTACGCATCAGGTTTCTTGCCTTTTCAATACCTGCTGCTTCCATTTCCTCACGCTCAGCCTTCTTTTCGAGAAAATACGAATAATTCCCTTTATAGCTATACGCCGATCCGTGATCCAGTTCAAGCACCTGATTACAAACCGTATCCAAGAAGTATCTGTCGTGCGTTACCACCAAAATCGTGGTATTCGACGTATTGAGGTATTCTTCAAGCCATTCCACAGTAGCAAGGTCAAGGTGGTTGGTTGGTTCATCCAAAATCAACAACTCCGGATCTTCGAGAAGAATTTTAGCTAAAGCTACCCGCTTACGCTGTCCTCCGGAAAGTGTTCCATACAGATTTTCGGTGTTGTGAATACCTAAGCGCCCCAAAACCTCCTTCGTTCTGTATTCAAAATCCCATGCATTGTACTTGTCCATATCTTCCATCACAGATGCCAGTTCGTCGTGGTTATCTGTTTCGATGGCGTGCTCATATTTTTTCACAGTTTGAGCAACCGGATTATTGGACGAGAATATGACTTCCAGGATGGGCAATGACTCATCGAAAGAGGGACTCTGATCCAGATATCCGACACGAATGTCCTTCCGTACACTCACAGATCCCTCATCGGTAGGAATTTTTCCTGTAAGGATATTCAGAAATGTTGTTTTGCCGGTTCCGTTGGTTCCGATCAATGCAATTTTATCTCCTCTGCTGATACCAAAACTTATATTTTTAAACAGCCATCTATCTCCGAAAGACTTGGCCACATTTTCTGCTGAAAGGTAATTCATAATCAAATTTATAATTCTGTGTCACAAAGTTAGAACAGATATTAAACATCAAAGAAAAAATTCGGTTTCATACGGTAAATACCATAATATTGCTCCTTCTATTTTGTTATAATGTTCCATAGAACACATTGTTAATCATGTACAAAAAATTCCTTTACCTAATCCCATCTTTGATTTTTTCCAATGCCATTGCCCAGAAAGCTGATTTCAAAAATTACACACAAAAAATTGGTGGTAGCGCTCAGGTTTATGATATGGTAGCTATTCCTGGTGGTGAGTATACCATGGGAAGCCCAAAAACTGAAAAAAGTCGTCGCGACGACGAAGGTCCCCAGCACAAAGTGAAACTTGAACCCTTCTGGATTGGGAAGTATGAAGTGATCTGGGATATATATGATTTGTACGCTTTCAAAAATATGGAAAAGGAAATGGCATTGCGCCACCCGGATCCTGAAAAAAGCGTTGCCAAAACCGACGCCAGTACAAGACCTAGTCCTCCATATGTTGATATGTCTTTTGGTATGGGCCGTGAAGGTTACCCTGCTATTAATATGACGCAATATGCAGCCATTCATTTTTGCAAGTGGTTATATGAAAAGACAGGTGTGTTTTACCGCCTTCCTACAGAAGCTGAATGGGAATATGCGTGCCGTGCCGGAAGTACAACGGCATATTCGTTCGGTGATGATGCTTCCAAATTGGGAGAATACGCATGGTTTACTAAAAACAGTGATGCATCGTATAAAAAAATCGGGCAGAAAAAGCCTAATGCATGGGGACTTTATGACATGCACGGTAATGTGATGGAGTGGACGCTGGACCAGTATATACCCGACTATTATGCTAAAAAACCGAAAGGAGAGGCTTTTGCACCTGTAACGGAACTATATCCAACCACCGCAAGAGGTGGCTCATGGGACGACGAACCGGACAATTTGAGAAGTGCGGCACGTACTCCTTCAAAACCTGAGTGGAAGGTATTAGATCCGCAATTACCTAAAAGCGAATGGTGGATGACAAGTGCTTCTTTTGTAGGTTTCCGTTTGGTACGCCCTGTAAAAGTACCTTCGGCTGAAGAGATCAAAGCATACTATAATCCACCACTGATTGAAGACTATTGAAAAACCTAAAAAACTCTTAATCTCTAATAATTATGGAACAAAATCGACGTGATTTCCTTAAAGTTTCCAGTTTGTTTGCTGGTACTGCTTTATTGAATCCTTTGAAAGGACACGGCTTTAACAGTGCTGTAGACGAAACTATTAAAGTTGCCCTTATTGGCTGCGGTGGACGCGGAACAGGGGCTGCGGCTCAGGCATTGAGCACGACACAAAACGTTCAGATCGTAGCAATGGCCGATGCGTTTAAAGACAGACTTGACCAGGCATACAATAGCCTGACTCAAAAAAAGTATAAAAATGCTTCGGGCGCGGCTGTAGACACTAAGCTAAAAGTAAACGTTCCTGATGATCGCAAGTTCGTAGGTTTTGATGCTTTCAAAAAGGCTATTGCACTTAAAGATGTGGATGTAGTCATTCTGGCAACGCCTCCCGGCTTCCGTCCTTCGCATTTCGAGGAAGCGGTGAAAAATAATAAGCACATTTTCATGGAAAAACCGGTGGCTACAGATGCTCCGGGTATACGTAAAGTGCTCCAGGTTGCAGAGGAAGCTAAGAAAAAGAAGCTGAATGTCGTTGTCGGTTTGCAACGTCATTATCAAAATAACTATTTGCAGGCCATTAAAAGGATTCAGGATGGCGCCATAGGCGACATTGTAGGCGGACAGGTTTACTGGGTAGGAAATAGTCCGTGGATGAAAGAACGCCAGGCTAACCAAACCGAAATGCAATATCAGATGAGAAACTGGTATTACTTTAACTGGCTGTGCGGGGATCATATTTCTGAGCAGCACGTACACAATATTGATGTGGCCAACTGGGTGAAAGGCAGCTACCCCGTATCTATCCAGGGCACCGGCGGACGCCAGGTGCGTACAGGAAAAGCCTATGGTGAGATTTTCGATCACCACATACTTGATATGGTATATGCTGATGGCACTACAATATCAAGCCAATGCCGCCAGTTTGAAGGTACCTGGAATCGTGTGGATGAAGCGTTTGTAGGAACCAAAGGACGTATTGACAGCTTCGACGGAAACAAAACGATTCTGAAAGATTATAAAGGTGGTGTGATTTACCAGCATGATGCAAAAGGTGATGGTAACCCCTATCAGGTAGAGCACGACGAATTGTTTGCAGCGCTCGCAAAAGGAGAATATAAGTTTGCTGATGCCGAGAATGCTGCGAAGAGTACCATGACCGCTATTATGGGACGCATGGCAACCTATTCAGGAAAACTGATTACGTGGAACGAAGCACTTAATTCGGACATTAATCTGTTTCCTGACAAGCTTGCATGGGACGCAAATCCTAAAATCATGCCTGGTCCTGATGGATTATATCCTGTTGCTGTACCAGGTAAAACGGTGGTCATTTAACTGACAGACTTTATTTAGCAATAAAAAACCGGGAGCACTTGTCGTTACTCCCGGTTTTTTTATTGAATCGTATTCCAGCTTTCCTCTTTAGCATCTTTCTGTTCCACCAGCCATACCTTGTTGTCAGGAAACTTGTTCAGGTATTTCTTCCCTTTTTTTATTCCGGAAACGCTGAATGCTGTAGCCAGTGCATCTGCTTCTGTTGCATTCGGAGATATGACTGTCGTCCGAAGATGGAATAACAGCCCTATTCCTGTTTTAGGATCTACAATATGCGAGTACTTCTTGCCTTCGTATTCCAGATAACGGTAAGTTGGCCCAGATGTAGCTATACCGACATTGGAATAAATAATTGTCTGAATCGAATCTTTACCCGTTGAAATTACGATTTTCCAACCTTCCTCTCCGGGCGGCGGATCCATCAGGGCTAATTTCCCTCCAGCATCAATCATGGCACTGGTAATCCCATATTGTTTTAAAACCTTTACGGCTTCGTCAGCGGCAAATCCTTTGCCCAAACCTCCAATGTCAAGGCGCATACCTGTTTTGAGAAGTTTAATCCGGTTTCGGGATTTATCAAACCGAATGTTTCTGTATCCGGTTTTAGCTAAGGCTTCATCAATCGCTTTTTTCCCTGGCAGATACCCCTTTCGGGTTGCTCTTCTCCATTCCTGCACAATCGGGCCTAATGTGGCATCGAACGCACCATCCGTTTTCCTACTGATGCGATCAGATATATACAAAATATCAAAAAGATCTTTACTAACCGGTAACCAATTTGTCGTACCAGATTGGGCAGAAACATGATTAATTTCACTATCATCTCTATAATCACTAAGAGAAGTGTTCAGATCTTCAATTCGCTTAAAAGCACTTTCAGCAGCCAAATTAGCCAAGGAGTCATTAGAAGCATATAAAATGATTCTGAAAGGAGATCCCATCAACCCCCTTTCGAACGTATATCGATTCTGCGAGAAGCTATTTAAAGCTGAAAAAATGCATATGAAGAGCAACAAAGAAATCCGGCATTTAAACTGCCTGATCATGCCTTGCTGGTTTTATTTCTCAAGTAAAAATCGACCAGTACCAAGGCGGCCATCGCTTCAACGATAGGTACCGCTCTGGGAACTACGCATGGATCGTGGCGACCTTTGCCTTGTACGATAGCAATTTCACCGTGCTGATCCACACTTTCCTGATCCTGCATAATGGTAGCAACAGGTTTAAATGCTACTTTGAAATAGATATCTTCACCATTGGAGATTCCACCCTGAATTCCTCCCGAGTAATTGGTACGGGTATGTACCTCACTGTCACCTATAAAAAAAGCATCGTTGTGCTCTGATCCCAGCATAGCAACACCATCAAAGCCGCTTCCATACTCAAAGCCTTTGACTGCATTAATGCTCAACATGGCTTTTCCAAGCTCAGCGTGCAACTTATCGAAAACTGGCTCTCCCCAGCCCGCAGGAACTCCCTGTGCCACACAGCTCACCACACCTCCAATTGAATCACCTTGTTTTCGGATACCATCAATATACTCAAACATTTTTTCCGCCAATTCCGGATCCGGACAGCGTACTGCATTGTTCTCGGTTTCATTGAGGTCCAGCTCTTTATAGTACGTTTCTAATTTGAGTTTCCCGACCTGAGATACATAAGCCTGAATTTTCACTCCTTCACTGGCGAGAATTAGTTTCGCAAGCGCACCAGCGGCTACACGCGCTGCAGTTTCACGAGCCGAACTACGACCTCCGCCACGATAGTCGCGAACACCGTATTTAGCCTGATAAGTATAATCTGCGTGAGACGGACGAAATTGAGCAGCAATATGAGAGTAATCCTTGCTTCTCTGATCTTCATTTCTGATGAGCATGGCAATAGGTGTTCCTGTTGTTACACCTTCAAATACTCCCGAAAGAACTTCAAATTCATCTGCCTCTTTACGCTGTGTGGTAATTCTTGATTGCCCTGGCTTTCTTCTGGTCAGTTCGGACTGAATAAAATCAGTATCGAAGGAAACTCCTGCGGGACACCCCTCAATAATTACTCCAATTCCTGCGCCATGTGACTCTCCGAATGTGGCTATTTTAAATATTTTGCCGTACGTACTTCCCATTTTATATCTACTTTCTGAATACCCAAAACATAGCCATTACCAATACAATGACCACTACATTGGTTAAATTTTTAAAAAAATCCTTATAGCTGAAACTGGTTCGGGTAGTATTTAACCCTTCCAAATTATCATACAAACCTGCAGAACCACTCAAAGATATATTGCCTAGCTTATAATCCTCCCCTTTCACCTGTAATTTCTTTGCGGAGCGCAAAGTGTCATAACGCTCTCTTACCGGATCGAAGTAAATCCATTGAAAATACCTGTTTAAGGGAAAGACTCCATCCTTTCTTGGGACAACAAAATAATCGAATGTCATTTGTCCGGAAACCTGATTATAGCTTCGCTTTATCTCCTGGTTTCTATCAGGCGGGTAGAAGTCCAATGCGGAATTCACTTCTGTAACCGGTGCGGGAATAGCCGCAATATTTCCTATACCCTGAATTTTAAATTCATACCTTACACTTTCCCCGGGGTAAACAAGTGGACTGGAAAGTTTCTCCGAAAGACTATATCTCCCAACCGCGATCTGATCCATTAAAGGGTGAGGTGGTAATGCTCTTACCCGTACTATTGATGCTTTGGATTTAAACGATTTTATAACCTTGTGTTGCACATTCACAGCACTTTTATTATCAACTATCAGCATGCTAAGACTTACTGAAGGCAAAATAACATCCTGCGTAGTAATCGGGAACAACTGTGCCTGGTACATGTTATATTCCGTATACTTTTTCCCTTTGATGCGAATCTGGCGCTTTACGATTTCTTCTATACCTACATTCTCTTCCCAGCAATTTGCAGGTCTGAGTTTTTTCAATATATCCTGCAATTGCCTGTTGAATTCATAAAATTCCATCTGTACTGGAGCCGATTCAGCTATATACAATGAGATGCCTAAGGAAAACCCCTCTCTTACATAAACACTCTTTTTATTAGCTTTCACCGAAAAAAAGACATCCTCACCATTTAAATCTACATCCGGAGTATATTGCTCTTCTTCTGTTTCTTCCATACCGGCCCCTCTTTCCAGGCCAAACGATACGCGTAACCCGTCAGACTTCACTTTTACCCCGTTGATCAACACAATAAAATCCGGAATCTGATATACTCCAATCTTATCTGCGTAATATTCCTGGCTTATAGTTTGAATAAAAACCTTATTTCCGTCAATGGTATTAATGCTGCTCGTGGCAGATTTACTCCGCTTCTCCAGGCCTTTAATGTCAGGAAATATCACCGGTGGCCTGTTTTCAATATCTTTTACTACAACCGATATTATAAATGGATCATTAATAGATAATTCATTCTTCCCAATTTCGATAACCGCTTGCGAAGTTAAATCCTGAGCAAAAGAAATATTTAAAAAACACAAAATTATATTTAATATTACATATAATTTCATTGAGATTTTTCGTTAGCTTTATTAGAAACATCCACACTAATACTTATGAATGCTTATACTTCATGTATGGCAATCCTGAACCACAAAACTACGTAATACTATGGCCTCCATGCTTGAATACATTAAAATTATTCTGCAAAAAGTAAGTTTTGACCGCAGATTGTTTGAAAAGGAGTTAAAGAAAGCCATTAGAATGTTGATGCCAGCTGAAGTTAAAAGACTACAGCTCTGGTGTTATGAACATTATAGCAGTGTCTATTTACCGGTATTGAATAATTGCTTTTTACAATCTTCATCCTTAAGATAGCAACAGTTTTAAAATGAAAGAAGCCTTACCGGTTTATCCGGTAAGGCTTCTTTCATTTTGGATTACACTACCTACTTCTTTTTCGCAGGAGCAGCAGCGGCTGGTTGAGCTGCAGCAGCCAAACCAAGAGCTTCCTTAGCATTTACGTTGTCAGGATCCGCTGTAAGTAGCTTATTCCAATATTCTTTGGATTTTGCTTCATCTTTCAGTGTGGTCTGAGAATAGAATGCCAAGTATGGATAAACGATTCTATAGAAACCTTTATATTTAGACTGGTCAGAAGTATCTTTCTCAGCTAGCTCTGCAAACTTAGCATAGTGAGGGGCAGAAATTCCTTTGTCCACATTCTCTTGTCTGTCATAGGCGTTATACAAAGCCACACCTCTCCAGTAATAAGCATAAGGCCATTCAGGTGATTTGGTAGTTACAATACCGAAGATGGAATCTGCTTTCATATTCAATTCTCTCTTTTCAAGAGCAATATTTGCGCTATCAGCCCCTTCTGCAATCGTTCTTGTTGCTTTCTGGAAATAAGAAAGACCCAGGTAGTAATAATCATTTATAAGCGATTTTGCAGCTGTATCCAAAGGAATACCTTTTTCGTAAGCTAAGATCGCATTATCATAGTCTTTAGCACCATAGTAAAGATTTGCAACTTCCTTAAATGTTGTAGCTGCCTCAGCTTTATTGGTATCCAATTCAGCACCTTTCATGATGTACACAACTCCTGTTGAATCATATGGCTTTCCATCTGCAGTTGCTTTCAGATTATATGCACGTCCAAGATATTTGTAATCATCACCAATAACTTTTTCAGGAGCAACTTTTATGAATTCTTCCAGGCTGTTAATGGCCTTGTCAGCCTCGTTAGTCTTGAAATAAGACCAACCGTACATACGCTTTGTAATTGGATTGTTGATTTGACCATCTACACTTTGCAGCAACTGTAATGATTTCGCATAATCATCAGCTGTAAATGCAAATTGTGCAGCACGCAACTTCAATTCAGGGTCAGTAGTTCCGCTTTTTTCCATGAATAAATCGAAGTTTTCAGCCGCTTGCTTATACTTTTGACCTAAGAAATACAATTCAGCTAAGTCTTTATATGCAGGGCCAAAGTTTGGATCAGCTTCAATTGCCTTCTTATAATTCTCTAAAGCAAGATTGTAATTTTTACCACGAAGGTAAATCTGTCCGATACGGTTGTGTGCAACAGCATAGTTTGGTTTGGCAGTCAAAGCATATTCGTATGCTGTTACCGCAGCACCACCTTCGTTACGAAGCATTAAAGCATCTCCTTTTGCAATGTATGCATCAGCAAGATTCTTATCCCTCTTAACTGCCTCATCTAGCAAACGTATCGCTTCAGCCGGATCGTTGTTTTTCTCGAACAAGGTATACGCTTCGCCAATTCTGTACAACGTTTCAGCATTTTTCTTATTTTTCTTTTCTGCTGTATCGAAGTATTCTTTTGCTTTGGCTCTATCTCCTTTACCTAACGCCACTGTACCCAAACCAACTTGATTCAAATATGACTTGCTATCCAATTCGATTCCTTTTTCGAAAGCCTTTTGCGCTTCATCCAATTTATCGGTTTTTACATAATAATAACCTAGATAATATTGATTGTCCGCAGAAGGAGTCCCTTCAGCCAGTTTCTTAAACAGTTCTCCTGCCTCATTGAATCTTTCGGTATGAATCAAAGCCAACCCATCCTGAACTGTTTGTGCCTGCACATTAATAAATGCTAAGACACTAAATACAAACGCAACTACTTTCATTCTCATGTTTCTGTTCATTTTTTACCCGGTTAATTTAATGATAAAAAATTTGGTCTCTCAATAAACAAGTCCAAATGTGAAAAATTGTATGAAATTCATTAAAAATTTTTGCCTGTCCTTATCTCCACTTGCCGGGGATATCGAATCATGGGAATTAATCCCATTTTCTGAATGATCAAACCTCCTACATCCCTCGCAATGTAAGTCATCAACCCTCCTCCTAGTCCAGAATACTCCTCTCTGCTGATGATGTAAACATCCCGGGAGAGCGGGTAGTTTTTAAATTCCAGACCTGCCTGAAATGGTTGATAATAACTTGAAAGAGAATCCGGTTTGTCCTTCTGTGATATCCCAAACACATTTAGTCCTTCCGATAATTCATGTGTTTTAAGAGAATGTCCGTCACTGATCCAATTGACTCCAATAAAGCCCAGGTGTAATGGGTTACTACGTACGTCCTCTATCACCTTTTCATTAGAGCCCGAAGCAATGATGCGCAAATTCTTAATGTCTTTGAGTCCAAATTTACTCCTGACAAAGTTAAGGTTGCTGGCATTTACATCATCAAATACCAACGTGATCAACCCCGTCTGATTACTACCTGGCAATTGCGACCAATTTGTTATCTTACCTTCCAATATTGCCCGAAGTTCCGACATCGTGATTAAGCTGTCAGAATTTGCTTTGCTGGCAACTAATGCAAGACCGTCTATAGCAATATGCTGATATTTGATGTATCCCTTCTGCTGTTTCATGATGTCACTTTCCTTTTCCGTCAGCTTACGGGTTGCGATAATCAACCTTGCGCTATCCTGTAAAAGTTGTAATACCGCTTCCTGTTCAGGAAGATAATTCACATTGAAATGTGATTCAGGATAAATACCTTCATATGCCTTGGTTAGTCCGTCCACCAGTGGCTTAAAAGACTCATCAGCAGATATGGTGACAGAACCTCTGCGTGGATTATCCACCTGGCTACTTTCATTTCCACCTGTGCAGGCGTAGATGACTGCCCCTGCAATGAGTGAAACTGCTGCTTTATATACGGTCTTCATGGCTTAATCTGATTGTTTTTGTCTCTTCCAAACTCGGTAGCCACGAAATATTCCGTACAAAATAAGTGTGCCAGCCAGTGCATACTTCTGCACATTTGTAATAGGTAAGAAGTTAAAAGACGAGGAGGAGAAGATCAAAAAGATCCCTCCTCCCACGTATATCAGAGCCATTAGCACAGAGACCAGATCGATGACCTTCTCATGCAATGGTGTTTCCTTCATGAGTTACTCCAATTGGAAGTTGATAGGAAGGTTATATTTTACTCGAACCGCACGTCCTGACTGTTTCCCAGGTTTCCATTTCGGCATTGCTTTCACAACACGAATAGCTTCCTCATCGCAACCAAAACCTAGTCCTTTCAATACCTGTACATCCTGAATACTTCCATCTATATTAACAACGAAAGACATAAATACACGTCCTGATACGTTGGCACGTGAAGCTGCACTTGGATACTTGATGTTTTTACCAAGATACTTGTACATTTCGGAAGTACCTCCGGGAAATTCAGGCTGTTGCTCAACCACTGTAAAGACTTTCTCAGGCTCCGGTGCTGCTTCAACCACTGTTCCTTTACTAGGTGCAGCTACCGCTTCCGGAGCTACAATGATTTCATTTGCATTAGGATCTCCTTCGATCGTTTTATTAGCAACAACAGCTTCTTTAATTTCCTCTACTGTTGGCGGAGGCGTTTCTTCAGGAACTTCTTCATCCTTCTTAACCTCAGGAGGAAGGAACTTCACCGTGTTCACCTTAGGCTGCTCAATCGGCGGCGGCGGTGGTGGTGGTGGTTCTGCCGGATCAATAGGCGGTGGTGGCATTTTCATTAAATCCACTTCAACTTCTACTAACTCTTCCTTTTCCTCACTAGCAAATTTGCTGATGATAGCTGGAGAAAACATCGCCATAAGAAAGAGTGCAGCACCAATTAAAGTAGCTTTTGTCACATCTGCACGGTAACCCTTGCGAAGTGAAAATGCTCCATACGCCTTATTACGATTTGCAAACACTATATCATCCAGTGTCGCATTCGGGCTAACTTCTGCCATGGCGATTTAATTATGATTGTTAAAATTAATTTTTTGGTTTGATCTTGTCTCCAAGAACTTTCTTCTCCGCATCCGTCAGATTATCAACAAGTGCATATCTTTTTGATTTGGTAATAGCCATCTCATCCAATACATCCACCATGTTTTTGTAAGAAGATACATCCGTTGGTTTAATTACAACCACAAATGCCTCATTCCCTTTATCATCCTTAGGATTCGCTGCGTTGATACGCTTCTGCGAAGCAAAAATTACATCTCTTAATTCCGCACCATAGCGGGTTGTTTTAAGAGAAGCCTGTGCATTGTCATCGTCTGCGGAAATACCATCCAAATAATACACATCATCGTTCGCACCCATAAACAGTGTCAATACTTTTGATGCTTTCAATGGCTCGGTTTGCTCCTCTTCCGTCTTATCCTGTTTATCAGGAAAGAATACAGACATTGCCGTTGGCTTACTCATCGTAGTGGCAAGCATGAAGAAGGTTATCAGTAGAAATCCAAGATCCACCATGGGGGTCATGTCGACCCTTGTTGACATCTTTTTACCTCTAACCTTACCATCACCTTTACCACCACCGCCACCGGATTCTTCAATAGCTGCCATGTTATAACTTTAAAAGTGAAACAGTTACTCTTTTATTCTACTCTTTGAAACCTGCAGGAGCATCCTCGCTTCCAGTAATCAGAGAAAACTTATTGATATTTTGCGACTGAAGATTAGCAAGCACATCCTTGAATTTAGGAAACTTAGCTATGTTATCACCTTTCAATGCAATTCTCAAATTAGGATTCGCCTTTCTTGCGGCATAAACCCAGTCTGCAAGTTCGCTGGTCCCTGTTGAATCGGTAGGAATACCAGGTTGCTTTACAGAAGTCATTTGCTCTTTTGGCATATTCAACCAGGGTTTAATCTGGTTAACCGGAAGCCCAAAGCTCGTTTGAATAGAAAACTTTGCTTTTTCAACATCCGTGAATGATATACCCTTGTTTTGCGAAATATTTTCCAACATTGCAATACGCGTCGGCTTTGCATCTACGCCAAAGTAAACCTTGCCGTCTTTGTCAATGCTGATAACCATCAACTCATCATCAGGCACTTTGATCTGCGAAATAGATGTTGGAGTAGTAATCTCCGCATCATTCGTTTTAAAGGTCGCCGTCATGATAAAGAAGGTCAGCAGCAAGAACGCCACATCCGTCATCGCTGTCATATCAGTATGCGGCGGGTGTTTCTTAGGCTTAACTACTCCCATGGTTTTACAAATATATAAGTTTTTTTAATATTAACGAAAATTATATATTAATAGTTTCAAACTATCAATAATGAGCAGCAAAATTTTGCTGAATGCTCAAGCCAATTTCGTCAATACTGTATGTCAAGTCGTCCACACGACTGTTCAGGTAGGCATAAGAGATCGTTGCAATAGCAGAAGTACCGATACCAATCGCTGTGTTGATAAGGGCTTCAGAGATACCCGCTGCAAGTGCACCTGAATCAGAAGCTCCTGACGCTCCAAGAGCGGCAAATGCACGAATCATACCAAGTACCGTTCCAAGAAGAGCGATAAGCGTAGATGCTCCGGCAAGTGTTGCAATAACTGTAAGGTTTTTCTGAAGCATTGGCAGCTCAAGTGTAGTTGCTTCATCCACTTCTTTCTGAAGAGCTGCAAGTTTTTGCTCTTTATCAAGTTGCGTTTCGTTAGCAAGCTGCTTGTATTTCAACAAACCAGCTTTGATAACATTACCAACTGATCCTTTTTGCTTGTCGCATTCTTTGATAGCCTCGTCGATTTGGTTTTTATCCAAAAGGCTTTTGATTTTGCGAACGAATGAATCAATACTTCCTGTTCCGTTTGCTTTACCAATTGTAATCATACGCTCGATTGTGAAAACAAGTACAACCAAGAAACATGTCATTAAGACAGGTACAATAGGTCCTCCCTCGTGAACAATACCGAAATAATCACCTTGAACCGGGCCTTTTGTGTGATCGCCGTCTACAAAGTGCTCAGGAGCACCAAGAACGAACGTGTAAACTGCCAAAGCGATTGCAAATAGTAGGGGGATTACCAATGCCGGATTTAAACCGCCAGAGCCTTTTGATGCTGCTGCTGCAGCTTTTGGTGCTGGTGCCGGACTTGTAGCTTTCTTTTCCATCAGACTTACTTTTAAAGGTTAAATTGAGATTTTGGTTGTGAATTAAATAAAAGTTTTGGTTTAAACTGGCTTTTGTAAAATAAAATTTCGGTTGATCTTTAATCTTATCGACTTTCACAAAAGTATGAGTTTTCCTTTTAAAAAAAAGCAAGCTTTTCAGCTGTTTTTTTGCTCAGTTTTTTTTCATATTGTTTAATAATTGTATATTTTGAAGAATGTGATTAAGAAAGCCTATCCCTCCTGAAGCATCATTCATGCTGATAAACAGCCATATATTCAACTATTCAAAACAAACGAAAATTGCACTCTTTCAAATCAACATGTATAGCTTATTTTTTACACCATGGCCAAAAGGCGTAAAAAATTTTAACAATGGACATTAAAAGCAAATATTATTTTCCCAAACAATACCCTTTTGTGTCCAATTTCTATAATTACACCACTAAAAAATTATATTCTTTCAATTCTGTACTTTTCATATGATTACTTTTACCGGCTTTTATGAACGTATAAGGTACGTTGTTTTTCAAATTCAACTGATACCAGCAGGTAAGGATTGACAAAAATGTCATAATTTTGACTTTCACAATGATATCAGACAAGAACTTAACAGATTCTTAACACGAAAATGAAAATAGATAAGGAATCCTTGCAAAAAATAGCTCACTTATCCCGCCTACAGATCAGGCCTGATGAGGAAGCAACCTTGCTGAAAAGCATGGACTCCGTTCTTTCATGGATGGAACAACTTAACGAGGTGAATACAAATGGGGTAGAGCCATTGATTCATGTCATGGACGAAGTAAATAACTGGCGTCAGGATGCAGGAAGCAATACGCTTTTAAGAGAAGAAGCACTCGCAAATGCTCCTTCTAAAAATACATCCTATATAATGGTACCCAAGGTTATTGAATAACTAACTCAAATTTGTCGGCGTCGAGGTACGCAGGAAAAGAATTCCTGTAACTGGTAAGCTGCTCTTTTGAGATGTTTACAATTTTATATCCGGCTATCTCTCCCAACATAGCCATAGGCTCTCCAAGGAAATCGTTAGCAACAGAATTACCATTATGCGCAATACCGTGACCATCCACACCAACCCTGTTGACACCGATCACATAACTTTGGTTCTCAATGGCCCTTGCTTTCAATAGAGTATTCCAGGCGCTCACGCGTCGGGCGGGCCAGTTCGCTACATATATAAGAAGATCATATGGATTTGCAGCCGTATTGCGACTCCAGACAGGAAACCTGAGATCGTAGCATACCAATGCCTGAATATTCCAACCTTTCCAGATTATCTGTTTAGTAGAACTGCCACTCGAATAGCTTTTTTGTTCTTCGCTCATTCGGAAAAGATGGCGCTTATCATAAAACTCATGGCGGCCATCCGGGAAAATATATAAAAGCCTGTTAAAGAAACTCCCGCTCTCCCGCACTGCAAAACTTCCAATAACGAGTGCATCAGTCTGTCTGGCTATATGCTTCATCCACCGTGTGGTAGTAAGATTCATCGGCTCGGCAAAAGACACATTCATAGTAAATCCGGTATTGAACATTTCCGGAAGTACAATTACATCTACTGGTTTGTCAAAAGTGGCAATCGTTTCTTCCAGGGAAGATAAGTTAGCCGTAACATCTTCCCAGTATAGATCTGCCTGAATTAAGGCTATTGCCAGCGTTTGTTTCATTAGGAACAGAAATTATTTGCGTCCAGGAAATTTCATCCGATAGTCGGCATCTACATTTCCTTTCATAATATCAGATAATCTTTTTTTGATCAATTGCTTTTTCAAAGTTGGCAGATAGTCTACAAACAACTTACCAAGCAAATGATCATATTCATGTTGTATGATTCTGGCAGCCATACCGGTATATTCTTCGGTATATTCATTCCAGTCTGTATCTCTGTAACGTATTCTCACCTTCTCCGGCCTGTATACATCACCTCTGATACCAGGAATACTCAGGCAACCTTCTTCAAAAGCCCATTCCTTACCTGTTTCTTCCAATATTTCGGGATTGATGAACGTCTTTTTAAAATCGGCAAGTGACAAATCCACATCTTCGTCCTCATCCTCCTCATCTTTCTCACTAAACGGAGTCGCATCGACGACGAATACCCGAATGTTCAAGCCAATCTGAGGAGCAGCAAGCCCTACACCATTAGCTGAATACATGGTTTCAAACATATCGTCAGACAGCTTTTTGAGATCCAGCTCATCTTTTTCGATAAAACGGGTTGCTTTTCTAAGGATTGGATCGCCGTAGGCTACAACAGGATAAATCATTTTTCTTATATACTATTTTAATATGTAAACAAAACAGGTTGAGTCACAACTAGGAACGTCGGCTTTCCATAAATGACTGCAGAATAATGGTAGCACTTATTTTATCAATATTACCTTTATCTCTTCTATCACTTTTTTTTGAACCACTTGCAATCATAGATTGTAATGCCATCGACGAAGTGAATCGCTCATCATGCAAATGCACTGGTGTGCCCGGAAAAGTCTTCTCCAGCAATTTCACGAACGACCGGACCCTGGGTGCATTCTCACTTTCAGTATTGTCAAGCTTGCGAGGCATTCCTACAATAAATCCTTCTACAACCTCTTTCTCCTTATAAATTTTAAGGAAATCCATCAGGTCGTGTGTCCTGACTGTTTCCAAAGCCGTTGCGATAATTTGCAAAGGATCCGTTACAGCAAGACCTGTTCGTTTTGCACCGTAATCGATTGCTAACAGACGTGGCATCTTATATGTTAATTAAAACTAATTACTTGCAAAGATAAGACCTTTCGATTAGCTTTCCCCCTATGGGCTTCACTAAGCCATATTTTACTGCACACATTATATATTAACATTATCTTTGTGGTATGATTGACAAACGCTGGATAAACTACCCTGACCTTACTCCTGAGCAAATTCTTATAGTAAACCAACTGACTGAATCTCTGAAAATTGATTCGGCTCTGGCGACCTTACTAGCCCAAAGAGGTATACGCGATTTTGAAGATTCCAGACAGTTTTTCCGCCCCGATCTTTCCAAGCTTCATGATCCTTATCTGATGCAGGATATGGATCTTGCCGTTCAGCGCCTTGTCAAGGCAATAACGAATGATGAGAAAATCTTGGTTTATGGAGATTATGATGTTGACGGTACCACATCAGTAACTGTCTTTTATGGTTTTCTCAGTAAGATGTATCAACACCTCGACTATTATATTCCTGATAGATATAATGAAGGGTATGGTGTTTCCTGGCAAAGCATTGACTGGGCAAAGCACAACGGCTATACACTTATAGTCACACTGGATTGTGGCATTAAGTCTGTTGACAAAGTTACCGAAGCGAAGAAAAGAGGTATCGATTTTATTATATGTGATCACCACCGACCAGGCGACGAGCTTCCACCGGCCGAAGCAGTTCTGGATCCGAAACGTGAAGATTGCCTTTATCCTTATAAAGAACTGACCGGATGCGGGGTTGGTTTCAAGTTATTACAGGCATTTTGTATAAACCAAAAGATCGATCAGAATATTCTTTTTGAATACCTGGATCTTTTGGTAGTAAGTATTGCAGCTGACATTGTTCCCATTACAGGCGAAAATCGGATTCTTGCATATTATGGCCTTCTACGTCTCAATTCTTCTCCCCGGGTTGGCATCAAGGCATTAATCAAAATTGCAGGTATGTCGGGAATCCTGGATATTACGAATGTCGTTTTTGGACTAGGTCCGAGGATTAATGCAGCGGGCAGGATCAAACATGCAAAGGAAGCGGTCAGGCTACTTTTATCCGAAGAGACTGATGAAGCAGATGCCTTCGCAGAAGAAATTAATCAACATAATAGTGACCGACGAAATTTCGACAGTAGCATCACCGAAGAGGCATTATTGATGATTGAAAACGATGAGTGGTTTTTAAACGCAAATAGCACTGTACTATATAAAGAAGACTGGCATAAAGGTGTGATTGGAATTGTAGCCAGCCGTTGCATAGAAAAATACCATCGGCCAACCATTATTCTCACACAATCACATGGGAAAGCAGCGGGATCTGCCCGATCTGTACCAGGGTTTGATGTCTATGAAGCAATAGAGGAATGTTCAGATCTGCTCGAACAATTCGGGGGGCATACTTTTGCAGCAGGCCTTACACTACCGGTTGAAAATGTAGAGGCATTCCGTAAAAAATTCAATGAGATTGTAAGTAGTCGAATACATCCCGACCAGCTGGTACCGATGATCAATATTGACCTGCCATTAAGCCTCGCGAGTATTACACCAAAGTTTTACAATATTCTCAGACAAATGGGACCATTCGGACCAGGGAATATGACTCCTGTTTTTATGAGCAGAGACGTAATGTTGTCCGGCAATCCTGTTATTATGAAGGAAAAGCATATCAAATTTGATGTGAAGCAGGGAGACTCTCCGGCATTTACAGTGATTGGCTTTGGAATGGCACCATGCTATAAAGAATTACTGAGCAATAAGTCCTTTTCAATTTGCTACAATCTTGAGGAGAATAACTTTAGAGATAAAAAAACGTTACAATTGTTTCTTAAGGATATCAAATTCAATTGACATCCCTCTACCAGCAGTAAGCACTAACAAAGCAATGATATTAAAAACAGAGAATCTGGTTAAAAAATATGGCCCCAGGCTGGTTAATAATAATGTAAGTTATCAGGTCGAGCAGGGAGAGATTGTCGGACTTCTTGGACCCAATGGCGCAGGTAAAACTACATCGTTCTACATGGCCGTTGGTCTGGTAAAGCCCAACAGTGGTAAAGTGTATCTGGATGACAAGGATATTACAAGTCTTCCGATGTACAAAAGAGCCAGACTTGGGCTTGGTTACCTCGCTCAGGAAGCTTCAGTATTTCGTACATTAACTGTAGAGGAAAATATTCGTGCAGTGCTGGAAATGACCGATTTATCCAGAACACAGCAAAAAGAGAAAGTGGAGGAATTATTGGAAGAGTTTCACCTGCAACATGTAAGAAAAAGTAAAGGTATGGTACTTTCAGGGGGAGAACGGAGAAGAACAGAAATTGCACGTGCGCTGGCTGTCGATCCGAAATTTATTCTACTGGATGAACCTTTTGCTGGTGTTGACCCTATTGCTGTGGAAGATATACAAAGTATTGTTGCCAAACTCAAACACAAAAACATAGGCATCCTCATCACTGATCATAATGTAAACGAAACGCTTTCTATCACAGATCGTGCTTACCTTTTATTTGAGGGTAAAATTCTGAAACAAGGAACTGCGGAAGAACTTGCAGAAGACGAAGTAGTGAGACGTGTCTATCTTGGGCAGCACTTTGAACTTAAACGCAAGTTCGTATAAAGCGAAAATAGAAAAGGGAACGCTCACCGGCATTCCCTCTCTTACAATTATTCACCATGAACTGTATTTACTAGATTGTCTTTAAGGAAAACCTATTTTTTAGGACACTTTTTACAGTGTTTTCCTTTCTTTTTATATTTTTCACAGCACTTTTTAAAGACGCACTCATCGCCGTCTGACAGAGACTTCGAGAAACAACTCACTTGGTCAGTAATACTTATCGGCTCAATGCACATCAACGCGCTCATCTTTATCTATCTGATTAGTGAAACAAAGTTATAACCTATTTAGAATCATTCAAAACATTTGAAGAAATTATTTTGAAAAAATCTAAATAACATCCTCCTTCCATATTTTTTACTGAACCTTCTCCCATATTTCATGAATAGGTTTCCCATCTGTGCTCTTTCCGCTGTGATCCCAACGCCCGTTTTCGAGCTTCCATCCAAAACTAAGACTGGTTCCTACGCGGTTATTATCCTTTGAAAAAAATTCAATTTTCTCCGTGTACTTACCATTCTTTGCAGTATAAGTTCCTCCACCGGTTGCATAAAAACCCTTTACCCCCGGATCAATAGCGAACCAGTGAAATCTGGTCCCGGAAAGCAGTTTTAAAGTTTTTCTTGTTCCTTCCTGATGAATTTTAATCAACTCACCCTCTCCGTTGTTAGCTCTTTCCGTTATATGCCAGGCACCTGCCATAGCGGCATCAGCAGCTTCATCCACCTTCATCCAAACCATCGCCTCTTCATATTTCATCGTTAGAATTCCGTCCTTCTTAGTAATTGTGAATATGATTGGAACCCCGATTTTGGCTGTATCTGCAGAATTAAATTCTGGCGTGTAGGTCATTTTATCTCCATCCATCGTAAATGCCCCACCTTCAGCTCGTTCAAAATATTTATTCCCAACGCTGAATGATGCTATTGATAAATAATTATCAGCAACGATCATCATAGACGTACTGCCTGTTGGTTCCTGAGACTTCCAGGCACCCTTTGGCGGTTGACTGTGAGCCATTACTGAGGTTACACATAAGATCAAGAGCAGTAAATTTTTCATTCTTTTGGTCTGATTGGTTTATTTAAAATGCAACAAAATTATGCCACTCCTTTCATACGGATCATTCCCTTACTTCAATACCTCCTTCAAGACATCCAGTGAGCGAATTTCACCAAGTCCTTCCATATGAATTTTGAAGAAAAAAAGTACTTTCTCCAGAATGGATATACGACGCGCCCGATCAAGTGAAATAACAGTTCCATAATTTTCAGCAATCATTCGCCCCATGGCTGCCAGTTCAATAGCATCACCTATTTGTGGGAAATGATGACTGTGAATCTCCCGCTCCAGATCTTTCTGTGTTTCCACACCAAATCCCAGATAAGAAGCCAGTTGTAACATAAACTGAATGTGAAAGTTTTCAAAACCTTCTTCTGCCTCGTCCAGATAGAGAACCGATTGTTCCAGAAAATAGAATAATGGCTGGTTCTCTTCTTCTTCTTTAAGAGACTTTACCAATATTTCCGTAATGAAAAGCGCCAGACTTGATTTCAATACTTCGTAGGGAAGTGTTTTGAAAGGGTGGTAACACTTTATTTCAGATATACGATGTATTTCATCCTGCTTTCCTTTATGATACACCACCATATCAAGTAGTGTCAATGGTTGAAATAATGCAATACGGTTGGTTTTCGCGCTACTACTTCTTACACCATTAATGATGTACGTCTGTACCCCAAATAACTCCGTATATATCTTCGCAATGATTGAAGACTCTTTATATTTAATATAACTGAGGGCAATGCCTCTTGTCTTATGCAGCATCGTTTTCGGATTAAAACCAAATTTAGGACAATTGGCAGTACTGATTTCTATAATTAAAACCACACCTGCAGAAATCTTACTAATAGCCTCTCGACGGCCATCGGCTTAGAACCTTTAAAAATACGACCGGTTTGAATATTTTTAAGAGAAAGGATTCATATCTTTGTCTTCCTTAACGAACTAAAAAAGGTCTTTAAATCGTTAACCAAATATTAAAAAGGAATAAGCTTTGCAAACAGCAAACGGATCTATTTCTAACATATTATTCTTCCCATGAGCGACGCTATCAAGCATGAGTGTGGTATTGCACTGATTAGACTTCGAAAACCATATCAACACTACATAGACAAATACGATACGCCACTATACGCGGTGCATAAGTTGTCTGTAATGATGGAAAAACAGGTAAACCGGGGTCAGGATGGTGCGGGTGTTGCGAACATTAAGATCGATGTCCCGCCAGGTAAAAGATACATCAGCAGATACAGATCCGTAGAACCTCAGGCACTTACGGATATTTTTTCCAAGATTCATAAAAAATTCCGAAAGGGGTTAAAAAATAACAGAGATCGCGTAAGCGATGGGCAGTGGCTTCAGGAAAACCTTGCTTTTACAGGTGAAGTATGGCTGGGACATCTTCGCTATGGTACACATGGAACCAATGAAGTGGAGAACTGCCACCCGATGCTTCGTCAAAGCAACTGGCGCAGTAGAAACCTGGTTATGGCTGGAAATTTTAACATGACCAATGTTGATGAGCTTTTTGGAAAGCTGGTATCACTGGGACAGCATCCAAAGGAAAAAGTGGACACTGTTACGGTCATGGAAAAAATTGGACATTTCCTTGATGAAGAAAACCAAAGAGTATTTGACAGATTTAAGGGAATTTACGAAAACCCTGTATTGTCAGATGTGATTGAAGAAAATCTTGACCTTCAGCGTGTGCTTCACCGCTCATGTCGCGATTTCGACGGCGGTTATGCTATGTGCGGTCTTACAGGTTATGGAGCTTCTTTTGTAATTCGTGATCCGGCGGGTATTCGTCCTGCATTTTATTACGCCGATGACGAAGTGGTAGTAGTAGCGAGCGAAAAACAAGCGATCAAAGCTGCTTTCAATGTAGACTATGGCCAGATCAAAGAAATCACACCGGGTTCTGCGCTGATTATCGACAAACACGGTGAATACAACGAATTCCCTATTTTACCACGTCTTGAAAAACGTTCATGCAGTTTCGAACGTATCTATTTTTCAAGAGGGACAGATCCGGATATTTATTACGAACGCAAACAGCTTGGCAAACTGCTCATTCCTCAAATCCTCGAGGAAATTAACTACGATCTCGAAAATACCATTTTCTCCTACATACCGAATACTGCAGAGACAGCATTTTTAGGTATGATTGAAGGACTGGAAGAATACTTGGCCAAAAAGCGGAAACAAGCGATTATGGACGGTATTCTTTTTGAAGAAGACCTTGAACGTGTATTGTCTTTCCGTCCAAGGATTGAAAAACTCGTCACAAAGGATGTGAAGTCAAGGACATTCATCACAGCCGATGCACTTCGTGATGATATGGTGTCGAGTGTATACGATACTACATTTGAAGTAGTAAAGAAAAACGTGGACACGGTCGTGATTATTGATGATTCCATTGTACGCGGTACAACACTGGAAAAAAGTATCCTCACGATGCTTGATCGCCTTAATCCGAAAAAGATTGTAGTGGTATCATCCGCTCCGCAAATCCGATTCCCTGACTGTTATGGTATTGATATGTCAAGAATGAAGGATTTTGTAGCCTTCCGTGCCGTATTGAAACTACTTGAAGAACGCGATCTGGATCATCTGCTGGAAGACGTATATACACAAAGTGTAACATCTATAGCGACTAAAAATCCGTATCATACCAATTATGTAAAGGCATTGTATGAGCCTTTTACTGATCAGGAGGTATCTGATAAAATAGCTCAGATCATTCGCCCGAAAGACTTAAATGCAGAAGTTTCTGTCATTTTCCAGACAGTTGAAAATTTGCATAAAGCTTGCCCTCTTCACCTTGGAGATTGGTATTTCACTGGCAATTATCCTACAATGGGAGGAAACAAAGTGGTGAATAAAGCATTTGCTAACTCGCACGAGGGAAAACTGGAAAGAGCATACTAACTCAAAAATATAAGCAATTTAAAGGCCGTCCGTTCAGGAGCGGCCTTTTTTGCTTTTAATCACAGTTCTCCAAAACAGATATTCTGCTAACTTGCACGGCATTTAAATCACTAAATCCATATGACCAGCATTACAAAATTTCTATTACTGACGGTATTTTCCGCCTTCATCGCAGTTCAAGGCAATGCACAAACTGCAAAACCAGGCACGCTGAATGACATCAGCTTTCTGAACGGACGTTGGAAAGGCACGTATAATGGCGGGCCTATTGAAGCCTCATGGACTGCACCGGAAGGAAATAATATTGCCGGCTTTATCCGCATGATTAAGGATAACCAGCCTGCACTTTATGAACTTTTTGCTTTTGAACAAACTGAAAAAGGACCTGTAGCACACGTGAAACATTTCAAACCAGGTATGATTGCCCTCGAAGAGAAGGAAGTATCAGACACGTACAACTTTATTGAAGCTAAAAAGAACCAGGCACTCTTCGAAAAAGACGACGCTACTGTACGTATTATTTATGAGCTACGTAAGCAAAATCAACTCGTCATTCAGCGTGGAAAACTGGAAGAAGGTGCATCGCCAAAATGGACTTTTATAGACCTCTTTATTTTCAATCGTATTCCCTAAGCACAGTTACACGCCGAAGATCCGGGTGTCGGTAATTCTTTTGCGGTGCTCTTCCAGAAATCCGCAAAAGAGTTCTATCTGCTCCTGTTGAAAGCTCAGATCAACCGTTTGGTCATAGTCTTCCTGGTATACATCTTTGAAATCAGTAATAATGTACCGGAGAGATCTGATTCCTTTCTGTTTTAAAGCTGGCAGGTAGAGGTTCTGATGGCTTTGTTCAAAACAGCCAGGAGTATAAAGACTGGTGGTTTTGATATCAGCAGCAAGCGTTTTCCCAATCACATCCACATAGCCATAGAATAATACATGGCCAAATTGATGCTCGCAATACACCTGAGCACGCATCATAGGACGTGGCAATAAAGCACGTACCTTTTGAAGGATTTTATAATCATAAAGATCTTCATCAATTCCTTTAATCACTGCATTCTCAAAAGCAATACCTCTTGCCTGCGCTTCTGTGGTAGGGATGGGTACACGGTTGATTCTTGCTATGAAATCTTCAAACTCCAGCTTCCCATCCAGATATCTTCCATACAGGTTCAAAAGACTGGGGTAAAATCTATATCTGATCGCTTCCAATAACGTTTCTATTAATTAAAATGACAACTTATCACTTTCTGAGCTTACGCAAGTAGTGAGTTAATGTAATGGCAAATAAACTAAATTTGTCATTTGGTGTATCACTATACGAATCCGCTTCTTCAGGATTAATCAAACGCTGCCCTGAGGTTGCATCCAATTTGTCAGTCCTCACAAAGTAAAATCTAAAATCCAGACCAAGTTTGAACCTGTCTGTCAGATTGTAATCCAACATGGTCCCGACCGGAATAATTCGTTCATGCGTTCTTTTGATACCCGACCTGCCCCTTGGATTGCCCCATCGTAAAAACAATTGATTTCGCTTACTCGTCTCGCTGTTCGAGAATCTGACAAGATCATCTGTATGAAGGTCAAAGGCATTAGCATTAAAAAACATCAATCCAACACCTGTATAAACACTTACATCCAGCAAGTCATCTTTTCTTTTGGAAAATTGTTTTGTAAGATTCCATCTGCCAATAAACTCAGCAGCATTATATTCATTGATAAAATAGGAATTAAAAAATGGCACTTTCTGTCCACCTATCTTACCTGCTGAATAATCCAGGCCCAATGTGACTCCCTTAGTAATTCTGACATGAGCACCAATACCATAAGAACCCTTCATATCCTGTTCATTTAATTCGCCATAGAACTGGGACAGTCCGCCACGTACAGAAAGCAAAAAACGTGATGGTTGTGAGGTTTTGTCGTTTCCGGAAGTTTGGGTTTTATCAAATTGGTGGTGCTGAGGCTCGCCTATGGCTGGCGGAACGACCAGAAAGATCGTCAGTATAATAAGAATGTAAGGCATAGTGTGATGAAGTGTGTTTCATAAATATATTAAAATGGACAGAAAAAACAGATAGAAACCAGGACGATTTTTTTTGCATTTCAACTATACTCATCATGCCAACAGCGTTAACCATATTTTCCAGTAGTTTTGTATATATTTAATTTTGATCCTATCTGTGATGAGTGTAATACCATATAAAGATAAAGAAGGCAGTAAAAGAGAGCAGGTTGCAGAGATGTTCGATAACATTTCTCCTAAATATGACCTGCTGAATCATTTGCTAAGTGGAGGTGTGGATATCTACTGGCGTAAAAAGGCGATTAAGCTGTTACGAAAGCAACAGCCTAAGAAGATACTTGATATTGCCAGCGGCACCGGAGACTTTGCCATAGAGGCACTAAGCCTAAAGCCTGAAAAAATCATCGGCGTGGATATTTCCGAAGGAATGCTTGCAGTAGGTCGGGAAAAGATCAGGAAGCTCGGCAAACAAGATATCATTACGCTACAAACAGGGGATTCTGAAAACTTGTCATTTGAGAGCAATTATTTCGACGCAGTGATCGTTTCGTTTGGAGTAAGAAATTTTCAGAATCTGCTTACCGGGCTTACTGAAATGAACAGGGTGATGAAGCCTCAGGGTAATTGTGTAGTTGTAGAGTTTTCCAAGCCCCGGAGTTTCCCCTTCAAGCAATTTTATAATTTTTATTTTAAATACATATTACCATTAATAGGAAAAACAGTCTCAAAGGACAGTTCTGCCTATACCTATTTGCCGGAATCTGTACAGGCATTTCCTGATGGAGAGGCATTTCTTGATATTTTCAAAAAAGCGGGTTTTATCAATACCAAATGCATACCACTTACCTTCGGGATCTGTACCATTTACATTGGCCAAAAGTAATTTTAGTAGTACTCTTATTGAGTGTTACTGTTCAGGAAGCTATTTCTCAGGGTCAGGGTTATCGACGCAAACACCTGGAGTTTTACGATGACAAACCGATTCATTATGGTATTCTCTTTGCAATGCCCTTCACACGGTATGCAATCAAACATAATGAACAGTTTATGACCGGAGATACTGCTTATTCTATTAAGTCGCCGACTAAGGCTGCTTTCAGAATGGGTTTTACCGTCAATGCGTTCCTGAATGAACGGTTTGATCTGCGTACCACACCGTCCGTTTCACTCTATGAGCGGGAGGTCAGATATAGTTATCCTTCAAGCCCTGAAAAAATCGACAAACGTGAGTCAACATGGATTGAAGTTCCACTGCTTCTTAAGTACAAATCTCAAAGAAGAGTAAATAACAGGATGTATCTGATTGCAGGTTTGACTATGGCTATTGAAACAAACGTGAGGCGTGGCCGTGGAGGCGGTGCAGGAACTTTGGATACCAAGTCAACTGACTTTACGCTGGATTACGGTGTTGGTTTCGAGCAATTTTTTGAGTTTTTTAAATTTGCTCCTGAATTGCGCTTTTCTCATGGAATAGGAAATGTTTTCCAACCATCGCAAAATTCTTTGGGAAAAGGTATTGGAAAATTATCAACCCATACTGTAACTCTGTATTTAAACTTTGAATAACCGTTGCTGATTACCAGGCAATTAAAAAAAAGTTTATTTTTTTTTGCACTGAAACTTGCACAATAAAATAAAGTCCTACATATTTGCACTCCCAAACGACGGGAAAACAAAAGGGAGTTTAGCTCAGTTGGTTCAGAGCATCTGCCTTACAAGCAGAGGGTCGGGGGTTCGAATCCCTCAACTCCCACAACGAAAAGCCCCGTAACTGAAAAGTTACGGGGCTTTTTCATTCATTCATTTGCAGCAATGATAAAATGAATGAAGGATATTCAACAGGTAGCTTTTCGACATTAAAATGTTCTTAAATTATCTGCTCTCCACACACCTCTAGCAAGTAACTACGGGAAACTAATCCTCTCACACACAGATAGTTTCTTATACAAATTACCCCTTCCACAAACACATTATAATATTTTATCAACCAAAATGACAAAAAAGGTTACTTAAGGGCCTCTGATATGATAATATTTTGAGATGAAATGTTACATTTACTACGTTTTAACCTAAACAGCACCCATAATGAAAATTGATAAAGTTAAAAAACGTGACCGTGAAAGGACAAAAGGAAAAATCCTGAAAGCGGTTGGAGAAGTAATTGAGCAGTTTGGAACGGACAAAGTAGGCGTAAACCTGATAGCTCGTACTGCCGGAGTCAACAAAGTTCTTATTTACCGCTACTTCGAAAGCGTAGATGGCCTGATGGAGCAGTATGTAAAATCCGGTGAGTATGCATCTACTGCAGCGGAAGATTATGCGGAAGGCATTGGCTCACTTCCTCCTGAAGAACGCAACAAGGCAATGACAGACCTGATGATCACCTTCCTCCGGGATCTCAGAGAAAGAAAAGCAACAAGAGATTTGCTTCGCTGGGAAATCGGCACAGGAAAATCAATTCTGTCAGAGACAAAAAATATTGTAGCCAATCGTTTATTGGAAAAAATTGGCACCTTGCCAAATTTTGAAGATACCAGCGGATTAATGGCCTTCCTGTCAGCGGGTATCTATTATCTGGTCATGGTAGAAGACTACCGCCCAAAAATGATAGATGTAGATCTTAGCACTGACGACGGTTGGAAAAGAATTGAAAATATTATTGAGCGGATCGTAAGCGACATCGGCAAATAGCCATTCAACAGAATCAAAATAGCCCTTCTCAGCAATGAGTGGGGCTATTTTGGTATAATGGCTTACACTTCCCTTATATTTGCGCTCATATAACAAAAATAAGCATCCTTAAGCTACATCCGGGAGGCATCTATTATTTCAATATGAGTGTTTTAAAAAAGCTGGCCAGCGATACGGCACTATACGGCGTAAGTACAATGCTGGGTCGGCTACTCAATTATTTACTTGTACCACTTCATACCAGCCTCTTCCTTCCTTCTGAACTGGCAGTACAAGTTCAGCTGTTTTCATATGCAGGAATTGCATTGGTGTTGTATACATTTGGGATGGAAACCGCTTTTTTCCGGTATGCAACCGCGGAATCAGACAAAAGGAAATACTATAATCTTATTCTGAGTGCCGTTATACTGGTAAGCATGACTATGTCATCTGTCGTGTTTTTCTCTTCCGAGTCCATTGCGACGTTGATAGACTATCCTGAAAATGGGAAATTGGTACGCTGGTTTGCTCTGATCATGGCAACAGATGCCATTGTATCTATTCCATTCGCCAGATTACGATTAGAGAAAAAAGCATTAAAATTCGTTACGATAAGGGTTTCTAATATTCTTATCAATATTGGCCTCAACCTTTTCTTTCTCGTTTTCTGCAAAGCTGTTTATGACGGAGAATATCTGACTTTTCTTCAGCCCGCCGTTGAAAGTTTCTATGATCCTGTCCATGCTGTAGATTACATCGTTCTCGCCAATGTAATTGCTAATCTGCTTTTCATCCCTATGTTATCGAGAGAATTCGCAGATTTCCGATTTATATTCAATCGTGAGCTCTTTAAACCGGTGTGGGTATATGCATTGCCGATTATGATCATGAACCTTGCGGCTGTGACAAATATGCTGTTCGACAGACTTTTCCTACAATATCTTCTTCCTGACAATTTTTATCCGGGACGCACCACCAAAGATGCCATTGGAATTTACGGACAATGCGTTAAACTTTCAGTGTTTATGAATCTCGCGATTCAGGCTTTTAAGTATGCTGCAGAACCTTTCTTTTTTTCGAAGGGTGAAGATAAAAATGCACCAACTGTTTTTGCCCAGATCATGAAATGGTTTATCATTGTTTGTGTGATCATGTGGGTAGGCATCTGCCTGAATCTGGACCTGCTGGCGGAAATGTTTCTTAAAAAGAAAATATTCCATGAAGGATTGCCTGCAGTTCCCTGGCTGTTAAGTGCTTTCCTGTTTTTGGGAATTTATTACAATCTGGCTGCATGGTTTAAGCTTACCAACAAAACCCAATATGGCACCTATCTTACACTCACTGGTGCAGCTATTGTTATAGTACTGAATGTAATCCTGGTTCCGGTTATAGGCTATGTGGGCTGTGCCATTGCATTTACTACGTCCAGCTTTGTGATGATGGCACTCTGTTATTACTTTGGTCAGCAATATTATCCCGTTCCATACGATCTGCGGTCAGCAATCAGATACATATTGACAGGCGGAGTAGTGATCTTCGCTTCTACTTTTCTGGTTATTCCAAATCTTTGGATATCAGTTCCTGTTCACTTGCTGATTCTACTTTTATTCACAGCGAGTATAGTGTTGATGGAACGTAAGCATTTACCCTTTCTTCAAAAGAAATAGATTTAACGTCCCATTTCACGAAGTAGCTTGTTTGAGAATAAAAACTCTTTAAGCTCGGCTACGTCAGTTTGTGTGATATCATCTTTCTTCCCTTCCCATAATTTATGGCCCTGATAAAGAAAAATGATATTATCACCTATTTCCAATACGGAATTCATGTCATGCGTAATGATGATCGTAGTAATGCCAAACTCTTCTGTGATTTCTTTGATCAGTTCATCGATTTTAACCGAAGTGAGTGGATCTAAGCCTGAATTAGGTTCATCACAAAACAGATACATGGGGTTCATCACGATGGCTCTGGCTATACCAACCCGCTTCTTCATTCCGCCACTTATTTCCGAAGGCATTTTTTTTGCGGCAGCATCCAATCCTACGCGTTGCAAACAGAATGCAACTCTGTCCTGTTTTTCACTCACCGATTGATCTGTAAGCATATCCAAAGGAAAACGAACATTTTCTTCAACCGTTTTTGAGTCAAATAACGCTCCTCCCTGGAAAAGTACACCCATCTCCCTTCTTATGGACTGCTGCGTCTCCTTATCGCTATTATAAAAATCTCTGCCATTATATAATACATGACCCGAATCCGGCTTAACCAAACCTATCATACATTTCAGCAAGACACTTTTCCCTGTGCCGCTTCCACCAATGATCAGATTTGTCTGCCCCTTTTCAAATTTGGACGTAATTCCTTTAAGGACTTCCTTTCCACTAAAGGCTTTTTCTATACCTTGTATTTCAATCATGCTATTTCAAAATTGTTGATAACCGCGTTTTTATGCGGCTAACATCATTTACAACAGTAACTGTGCAAGCAGATAATCTGCTATCAGAATCGAGATACAACTATTGGTTACAGCCCCGGTGCTTGACTTTCCAACTTCTAATGCTCCTCCGGAAGTAAAATATCCCTGATAAGAAGAAATAGTTGCGATCAGAAAACCAAACACAAAAGGTTTGACACACATAAAGAAAAGGTTGTATGGCACAAATGAATCCCTGATCCCTGCCAGATAATCTTTCTCTGTAATAACGCCTGTAAGGGTCCCCGCCAGATATCCGCCAAAAATCCCGAGAAAAGCTGCGAATATTACAAGCATAGGAAAAGTAAACATGGCTGCGAGTACTTTCGGCAGCACCAGATAGGAGGCCGAATTAATTCCCATAACTTCAAGCGCATCTATTTGCTCTGTAATACGCATGGTACCGAGCTCGCTGGCAATATTAGAACCTACTTTCCCCGCAAGCACTATGCAGGTAATCGTTGGCGCCAGTTCCAGCAACTGCATATCGCGGACAATAAGTGCCACAGTAGATACAGGAATGATCGGACTGACAAGATTATACGCAGTTTGAATACAGGAAACAGCTCCAATAAAAGTGGAAACGATAGCTACGATAAATATTGAACTGACGCCAATGCCTACACATTCCTCAAGAAAACGCCGCCAGTAAACAGATAATTTCTCCCCTTTGCCAAATAAAGATCCTAAAAAAATGAAGTATTTACCGATTACAGACATAATATCTTAATTGTATTCAATATTTTCGGGAAAATTAGGCAAAAAAAGAAGTAAACAGAAAAATGAATCCATTAGTAGTCGTAACAGGAGGTACAAAAGGAATTGGAAGAGCGATTGTTGAGCGGTTTCTGGAAGGAAAATGTGATGTAATCACCTGTGCAAGAAACAACAAGGATCTTTTCTCCCTTCAACAGGAAATGAACAGCCTGTATAAAGAATCGCAATTGTTTTATAAAACCGCAGACTTGTCCATTCGGGAAGAACTAGCAGGATTTATAGCGTTCATACAATCTATGAACAGACCGGTTATGGTACTTATTAATAATACCGGAGTATTTATACCTGGCCAGATCCATAATGAATCGGAGGGAACATTGGAAACGATGATTGAAACGAATGTCTATAGCGCTTATCATTTGACACGCGGGATTATTTCGGGCATGATGACGCAAAAGAAAGGCCATATTTTCAATATATGTTCAACGGCAAGCATTACAGCTTACACCAATGGAGGCTCATACTGCATTTCCAAATTCGCACTTTTGGGCATGACGAAAGTTTTAAGAGAGGAGATGAAGCCATTTAGCGTGAAAGTAACTGCAGTAATTCCTGGTGCTACTTATACAGATAGCTGGCATGGAACCGAACTTCCTCAGGATAGATTTATGGATCCCAAAGATGTTGCAGAAAGTATATGGTCGGCTTATTCACTCTCGCCAAGATCTGTAATTGAAGAAATTTTGATCAGGCCACAATTAGGAGATTTAGATTGATTTGTAAACAATAGGTCATTTTTACTAAATTGCCACATTTTTAAAATTATTTATTAAACCCATATTGATTTCATGGAACAGTACCTCGGTATAGACGTGGGCGGCACCAACGTAAAAATGGGGATCGTTGATGCTACGGACGGAAGAATATCCAATTTTTATAGCCACGATACCGCTAGTTGGCGCAGTTCAGGCCACTTTATTGAAAGACTTGGCGATGCAATCGCACTACAACTGGTTGAATATCCGGAAGTTAAAAAAGTCGGAATAGGTGTTCCTGGCCTTACCAACAGAGCCCGCACAACACTAATTGAGATTACCGCTATTCCAGAAATTGATGGAATTACAATTGTTCCTGATCTGAAAAAACGTTTCCCAAGCCATGATTTTTTCCTTGAAAACGATGCGAATGCAGCCGCTTTGGGAGAATATTATTTCGGAGAAGATAAGCTACCTGAGGATTATATATTTGTAACCTTAGGAACAGGTATCGGAGGAGCAGCTATTATTGACAAAAAAGTGTTTAAAGGTGGTGGTGGAAATGCTATGGAACCAGGACACGTCCCTTCGAAACACGGAAAAGTACTGGAAAGAAATATCGGTAAGAAAGAATTGCTTGATATGGCAAATGCCATGAGAGCGGCATATACCGGAACTACACAACTGCCATCTGACGGAACAATCTCTACAACCGGCCTTGTAGCAGCAGCATCAGCCGGAGACGAACTGGCTAAGGCTATTTTTACAGAAATGGGTTACTTGTTGGGAGAAGGTTTGGTCTCAATGATTCGAATTCTAGACATAACGACTATCCTGATCGGCGGTGGCATCTCTGCATCTTTCGAATTTATTTTACCTGCTATTAACGAGCGTTTACAGTATTGGCTCACTCCATATTACCTTAAAACAATGAACATCAAAAGAGCAACGCTTGCTAACGACGCAGGTCTGTTAGGTGCTGCTTCTCTTTGTTTTGAATAATAAGTTATTGAACGGAGCGCCCTGTTGCATGTAACAGGGCGCTTTTTTTATATCTTTACATCGAAAAAATTCTAATTGACGTACATTATTTCTAATGAAATTATCTGTAATAGTACCCGCTTACAACGAAGAAAAGACCATTCTCACCGTATTGGAAAAATTAAGATCAGTAAAATTGATTGGTGGATTTACAATGGAACTTGTGGTTGTAAATGATTGCTCAGCAGATAATACAGAAGGTAAAGTGCGACAGTTTATGACGGAAAATCCTGAAGTAGAAATCACCTATTTCAGGCATGATGTAAACAAAGGAAAAGGTGCAGCGCTGCATACAGGAATACGCCGCGCAAACGGAGACTATATCATTGTGCAGGATGCAGACCTTGAATACGATCCCGAAGAATTTAATATTCTGTTGAAGCCGGTAATTAACGGATATGCTGATGTAGTTTATGGGTCCCGCTTTATGGGTGGCCGCCCTCATCGTATTCTTTTCTTTTGGCACACCATCGGAAATAAATTCCTTACTTTCCTGAGCAATATGTTCTGTAATCTCAACCTTACAGACATGGAAACCTGCTACAAACTTTTCCGTGCCGATATGCTCAAAGGTCTTAATCTTAAAGAAAATCGCTTCGGATTCGAGCCGGAGGTTACGGCTAAAATTTCAAAAATCCCAAAAATCAGGATCTATGAAGTTGGGGTCTCTTATTATGGCAGAACCTATGAAGAAGGTAAAAAAATCAATTGGAAAGATGGTTTCCGGGCGATTTACTGCATTTTGAGATATGGCTTGGGTAATTGAACAGAACGTTAACTTCCTGATTTATCTAAATTTGAGATACCAATTGTATTTATCAGGAGGTAGCAAAGTAGGTAACATTCGGTCATTCTTAAAATTTTAGGATTCTGCTGCAGATACGTTGTACTTTCTTTATCAAGTTTAAGATTACAACGCGTACCTTTACTCTTTAATAAATCATCTGCTTACTATATTGTTCGTCTTTGTTCAATGATCAAACATATACTTCACCTTTGTCTCATTCTGCTCGTAACCTTTGGTAATCAGAGTTTCGGGCAAAAATTCAATCTTGCCAGTTTCGATAAACTTCCGCTGGACAAACAGCTGTTTCCGAGGGATAAAAACAATGAAGCTACGATCACTATTTCGGGGCGTTTGGAAAGTGCAGGATTTACACATATTTCCGTTGTTAAGTATAGAAATGAATTAAAAACAGGCTATCAAAAAGCCAACGCCAGTTATACGAATGGCGTTGCTCAGTTTAAGTTCGATACAAAGATTAAATCCGAACTTGCAGAATATGCCTTCGAGATATATGCTATCAAGTCTGCTACCGACTCATCTCTGATCGTCAAAAGATCAGATGTAGTTGCCGGTGATTTCTATATCATATACGGTCAGTCAAATGCTGTAGCATGGGAAGTAGATTATCAATACAGAAACGAGTATTGTCGTTCATTCGGTTCTTCCGGAGGAGGAGGAGTCATATGGGGATTATCCAATTCTCTGACGCCACGTGTCGGTATTTTTGGCATTGAATTTCAGCGGGTAATAGCTGAAAAATACGGCATTCCTACCTGTGTTATCAACGGTGCTGTAGCGGGTGCCTCACTGGCAGATCTTACAGTTCGTAATAGTTCCAACCCCACAGATGGTTCAAATCCTTACGGATCCATGTTGAGTTATGCCACTCAATCAGGACTCTTACCATATACCCGGGCCATTTATTACTGGCAAGGCGAAAATGAAGCAGCTTCTAATGATCCCTTGTCATGGGCACCCCGGTTCCCTGCACTGGCCAACCAGCTACAAAAAGATTACCCCTCTGTTGAAAAAATATATGTTTTCCAATTACCCCTTTTTGGAGGTGGCGCCTATGATGACCGGATCGGTGCTTTCAGAGAATCCCAGCGCACGCTCGACAGAACATTACCTATTGTACAACCGTATGCTGCACTAGGCGCACCGGGCTGGAATGGTTTTCATTATGGACTGGACGGTTATTTGAAAATAGGACAGGATATGGCTGATATGGCAGGCCATTTTCACTATGGCAAGAAGGAAAAGATGACATCTCCAAGTCTCCAAAAGGCATTTTATTCAAATCCGGAGTCAAGCGAAATCACGATGGTCTTTGAAGATTACCAGGAAATGGTATATCCAAATGATACTGTTGCAATCAATATTGAAGGTAGCCCGGAATATTCTTCGATCTATTCAGTAAAAGATTTTTTCTATCTAAATGCCGTATGGCAAAAACTGAAATCCGGGAGAGCAGAGGCGAATAAGATTATTGTTGAATTGAAAACCGTCGGGAATGATACGACTATCAAATACCTTCCGTCAAAGTATCACGATGCAACATTATTAAATGCTCCCTGGGTTTACATCGGACCTTTTCTGAGGAACACAAAAGGATTCCGTGCCTTTGCTTTTCACCATAATAAAATTCACCCGTATACCGATTTAGGTACATTGACATTAACCGCCTCTGAGGATAAATCTAATATTGTTTTAAAGTGGAACGCCCTTTCATCAGTCACCAGTTACATGCTGGAACGATTTTCAGGCAAAGATTCCTTCCGTTCTCACGAAGTAATTCATCTGAAAGCAGGACAGACAGAATATAGCGATCCAACAGCGAAGCAAGGTGTCGAATACACCTACTCGATCAGAGGAATTTCAGCTACCTCAGAATCAAAAATTGCCTCGACCACCCTTGTGAAACAAAATGAAGATATAACTGCTCCTGTAGCTACCAGTCTGTCGGTGTTCCCAAATCCGGCGATACAGGAAAATGTTAATATTACTTCGAGTACATATAAAATTCTTAGGGTTGATATTTATACAACGTCAGGACAGAAGGTCAAGACAGAAGAATATCCCGGACAAGATTGGGTATCTATTGCAACCACAGGTATGAGCAGAGGACAGTATATTTTTAAAATACTAACAGAACAAGGCTTCAGCTCTCACAAAATTCTTATACAGTAAATATTACCGGCTTCCTTTATACATAGCGTTTACTACGGTTTCCGTTGTGGAGCTATGTATTTTTCATAGTAGGAATTACGATCTCCGGTATATTGATCTGCCCCTTCCTGAGACCACTCTGCTTTTAAAGCTTCATACACATTGGGATAGGTGTCATAAGGCATTGCTTTAAATGCAGAATCATTGATCCTGTTCAACCGAATCGCTCTCCATAATCTGCTGATTCCCAAAAACGAGGAAGAAAATAGCAAAAAGATTAAAACCCAGGACAAAACAGAATTTTTGAACCTAAGCGTTCTGGTGTAGCCATTCATCGCCGAAAGCGGGTGAAATATGTAAATCCCTATAATGACAAGAACCGGCATCATTCCACGGATCAAAAGGTCATTCACCTCCCCCATTCTATAAAGTGGAAATACAAGACATAAAAAAATGGATATATAGAATGGAAGTTTACGCTCTGTAGATTTCAAATTGTTAAAAGCCACGAAGCTCCCTGTAAAAAGTAAAATATTGAGTAAGATATTTGCCGTGTACTTTCTTACTATATTATTCAAATTCAGATCAAATTCCCATAAAAATCCCGAAACAGGGATTATCTCATGGGACAGAAACAAGATTAGTACAGGCACGCAAGCTATGAATGGCAAGACAGTCTTCCTGACCACTTTATCCCATTCTAACTTAAAGTGGGCGATAATCCAGGTTCGAATGATCAAAATCGCCACTAGTAAACCACTTACAAAAGCAGGAAATACAGCCCACCAAAAAGACATAGCGATCGGCAAAACCATCAAATTAATGTCTTTATGATTCAACAGGATATACATGAACATGCCTCCCAGAATCAATGCCGGTATGACCTGATTAGGCACCCAAAACAGGTTTTCAAAAACCGACCAGTTCTCTATACCGAATTGGTCAAGCGTGTACAATCTGTTTGAGAACAAAGCAAGTATGGCAATTACAACCCTTGGAAGATCTCCAAGGCAAAGGATCAACCATAAAAACACCAATCTTTTATTAACTGACAAATAAATCCATCCGATTCCCAAAGCCAGGCCAAGTGATGTCCATAGCAGTATAAAGCTCTCAACGATACTTCCTGCCATCCTATTAATCAGAGAGGGAATGGCATAAAAGCCATAATAATAGGAAATGACTGCGCTGTCAGCATCTGGCAACCTCACTGGCCATGGATATGCAAAAAGTTCCAGAAATTTAGCATTATGAGCCCAGTGATCCTTGGTCTGGTAGGTATATCCGTTAAGACCCGACACAATCGCAAGAAACAAAGCAGTTCCAATCAGAATCAATAAATCTTTGCGTGAAAAGACCCGTTCTGAGCCAAAGCTTTTGTCTTTAAAGTCATCATATAAAAAGAAAAGTAAAAGCCCTGTCCCTATAATGGCAATACCCGTTGCTGTCCAACCCCAATAAAAAATGAAATTGGGTAGCAGCAAGTATGCGATGCTGGTTGTCCGTAAGTTTTTAATTGTCATCCTTACCTGCTATAAGGAATAGGTTGTAACTTTTTGCCCTCTGCTTTGCAACAATGCCCATTCTTCATCAAACATGGCTAAAAACCAAAGCACCATAATCATTGGAAGCGAATATTTATCCCATGAGAGCTGAGCTTTCCCAAGCAATAAAAGGTTAAACAAAACAACGAAACTCGCAAAATTAAGATTTGGCGAAAAGAAGCGCATCAAAGTGATCAGCATTAATATACCGAAAACACATTGCTTCAAAATACCTGAAATGCCTATTGTCATCAGCAACTGATCAAGGTATCCCAGATACGGCCAGGTAAAGTATGGATTATATGCCTGTTTGGCCGGAAAAAGCAAAATAATCGCCAAAACAACTGCAATGTAACCCAAGAGAAAAAACGGATGTTTACGTGGATAATCGACGAAATACTTCCACTTTCCAGTAAATAAAACTTCGGGAATAACATAATAGGCGGCCATAACAGCGCAGGAATAGAGAACAAACCCGAAATTATAGTGGACAATTTTATCCGAATCGTAATGCTGCTCCGCCATGACGCTGGCCGGAGCCGGACCATTCCATAATATAACCCACGGCACAATACTCAGTACTGCGATTACATACCACATCCAGTTTCTTTTGGCCAGAGCAGATACTACAAATCCCTGAATATTTCGGTTTTCTTTAAGCAAAGCCCACAACTCGTAACAAACAACCGCTGCAGGAAACGCCAGCATATACTGCCGGCATGAAACAGCGGCGATGAAAAATACCATCGCCCAAATATGTTTTCCTTTTATATATAAGGCAGTTCCGGCTAGTGTAGTAGCCATGGCAAATATGTCAGTATAATAATAGGCACTGCATAAATAGTAATTAGGAAACAGAAGCAGACCTCCCAGACATAAGAAAAAACGCTTGGAACGTTCAGGAGCTGACCAGATGAAAGTCATAAGCAGCAAAAAGCTGACGCCATAAGTCAACAACCTTAAATACTGAATATCTTCTCCGAAAAGACTGACAACCCACCCTCCTAAAATAAATGGAATCGGCGTGTTCAATTCATTGTAACTAAGAAGGAGATTTAACGATGGTATTGGTTCTTCGCTAAACTGAACTGCAGCTGGAAAGTAATGATGTTCATCCTGATACAGAGGTCCTGTAAACTTGTCTTTCAAGAAAAATACAGCAACAAAAAGAATAAAAACAAAAACTGATACGAATAACTTACGTGACGGCATTTTGACGCTTACATTAAATAAAATTGACCTCGGTCGACAAAGAAACTCCGAATTTATCAGCTACGGACGCTTTTATTTTTTCCGATAATGCTTTAACATCTTCTCCTTTACCACTGCCATAATTCACAAGCACAAGCGCCTGTCGTTCATGAACTCCTATCTGCCCGTCACGGAAGCCTTTCCAACCTGCCTGTTCAATCAGCCATCCAGCCGGAACTTTGATCTTTCCCGGTGTAGTCGGATAGCCTGGTATCGTAGGAAAGGAGATTTTTAAATGATCAAAATGGGATTGCTCAATTTCAGGATTCTTAAAGAAACTACCTGCATTTCCTATTATTGCAGGATCAGGTAATTTACTTTGCCTTATAGTGACCACAGCCTGGCTAATTGCCTGAATAGATAAATCAGTCACGCCCATGTCGGCTAGTGTCTTGCGGATATCTCCGTATTCGACATGAAATACCGGCTTTTTGTTAAGCTTGATTAAAATGCCGGTAACAATATATTGGTCTTTAAGTTCTTTCTTAAAGATACTTTCTCTGTACCCAAACTGACATTCCTCATTTGTAAATATTCTGAGTTCTCCGGTCTTTATAGAAACAGCTCTTACTTCTTCAATGACATCTTTTACTTCCACTCCATATGCGCCGATGTTCTGCATGGGCGCAGCTCCGGCCGTACCAGGTATAAGCGATAAATTTTCAATTCCTGCATAGCCATTTGCGACGCAATACATCACAAGATCATGCCAAACTTCTCCCCCACCTATGCTTAACCATATATACTGATCATCTTGCCTTACAACTTCAATGCCTTTGATATCAGGATGAATCACCAGTGCATCAATATTTTGGGTAAACAGCACGTTACTTCCACCACCTAGAATGAACTTAGGAATTTCTTTATATAAAGGATTTACTAAAAGTTGCTGTAGGTTTTCCTCAGAGTCAGCTTCTGCAAAGTATCGTGCTTCTGCATCCAGGCCGAAGGTATTGAAGCGGAGAAGTGAAACGTGCTCTCTTATTTCCATATATAATTCTTTAAATCGCTGTAAAGTTAGCTATTACATTCAAATTAGCGCTGAATTGGTGATTCTTCCAATTTTGGTTAAGTTTGTGCGCTCATTTCGAACTAATAACACATGTTTTTGAAGAACAAATTTCTTTTTTTAATGCTGATACCGGCGCTTATCAGCCTAGCCGGTTGTAGCAAAAAAAACATTGCAGGTTCATCCTCGTCGGTTTACGGTGAGGATCTGTCAAAAGTTCGTCCTCGTTTTGAATATACAGAGCCTAAGGAACAGCTCAGTGAAGAGAAAAAATCCGAAGCACTACCACCAGCTAAAAATGTCAGCGACAAACCTTTGTATGTCAATAAAAAACTGGATGCTGCTCTGGATTCCCTTTCAAAGCAAAACAAAGCTATTAAGTATATTAATGGTTATCGTATTCAGATCTATGTAGGAAATGTAAGACAGGAGGCGGATGCGGCAAAATCCTACGTTTATCAGGTTTTGCCTGATCTGACACCCTACGTTTCCTATTCTCAGCCTACTTACAGAGTGAAGGCCGGCGACTTCATCTACCGAAGTGACGCAGAACAATATCTGGAAACCATCAAAGCTCAGTATTCATCTGCAGTAATACTTTCAGACAGAGTAGAAATTAAAAAGAGCCTGATGGTTGGTACAGGTGGTATCGAATAAGATATTATTTCATTGGTAATTTTCAATTATTATACATCGAACAGATGAAAAAAGCACTCATTACGGGTATTACAGGTCAGGATGGCGCCTATCTAGCTGAGCTTCTGCTAAGCAAAGGATATGAGGTGCATGGTATCAAGAGAAGAAGCTCTTTGTTCAATACCCAGAGAATCGACCATATATATGAAGATCCGCATGAAAAGAACATCCGGTTCCATTTACATTATGGCGATCTGAGTGATTCAACGAATATTATCAGAATCATACAGGAAGTACAGCCTGACGAAATTTATAATCTGGGTGCGATGTCTCACGTTCAGGTGAGTTTTGAAGAACCGGAATATACGGCCAATGTTGATGGAATAGGTACTTTACGTATTCTGGAAGCTGTCCGTTTACTGGGCCTTACCCAAAAGACAAAAATTTATCAGGCCTCGACCTCGGAATTGTATGGTTTGGTTCAACAGGTTCCACAGTCAGAAACTACTCCATTCTATCCACGTTCTCCATACGCAGTTGCAAAACTGTATGGTTATTGGATTACAGTAAATTATCGCGAAGCATACAATATGTTTGCAGTAAACGGTATTTTGTTCAACCACGAATCCCCGCTTCGTGGTGAAACATTCGTTACGCGTAAAATCACCCGTGCGGTAGCAAGGATCGCACTTGGCCTTCAGGACAAAGTATTCTTAGGTAATCTTGACGCACAACGCGACTGGGGGCATGCCAAAGATTTTGTAGAAGCCATGTGGCTTATTCTTCAGCAGGAAACTCCTGAAGATTTTGTAATTGCTACCGGAATTACTACCAGAATTCGCGACTTTGTACGTATGGCATTTGCTGAAGTTGGGGTTGAACTGGAATTCAGCGGTGAAGGTGCGCAGGAAATCGCGAAAGTAACGAAATGTAACAACCAGGACTTCCAGATCGAAATCGGAAAAGAAGTAGTTGCTGTTGATCCTCGTTATTTCCGTCCGACGGAAGTAGAATTGCTGATTGGCGATCCTACCAAATCGATGACTAAATTGGGATGGAAACCTAAGTACGACCTGAAAGCACTTGTTAATGACATGGTAACTTCGGATGTCGCACTTTTCAAGAAAGATCGCTTATTGGAAAGCAGCGGACATCGTGTTCCTAATTACTATGAATAAGATATTTTGACAAAGCAAAAGCGCTGGTTCGGGATCCGAACCAGCGCTTTTGTTTTATGATACACTCAAAAACTATAAAGCAGCAGCTTTTGTATACTTTGGTATTTTCTGACCAATTTTAATCAGCATCTCAGGCTTTTGGTAACCAATTACTTCCTTCACCATGGTGCCATCAGGGTTGATAAAAAATAGTGTAGGGTATCCTTGCAGAGGATATTTTTCAGCGAGCATCGGGCCCTCGCCACTTTCCATATCAAACTTTACATTGATAAATTTCTTGTTAAAAACCTGCGCTACATCGGCACGTGTAAAAACATTTTTCTGTAATAACTTACAAGGCCCACACCAGGTTGTATAGGCATCAAAGAAAATGACCTTGTTTTCAGATTTTGCTTTTTTCAATATTTCCGCCCATGTACCCTTTGTAAAAACAATTCCCTTTTCTTCCTTTTTTGTACCATCCTCAGCGAATGCAACCGATACTGACAGCATTAAAGCAAAAGCGAACACCAACTGTTTATAAATTTTCATTTTTTCTCCTGTTTCTGATTTGAACAATGATATAACGAAAATACCACTTTGTTTTATTTTACCATATATAACTATAAACCAATCATTTCAGTTCAGCCTGCATAAACATGCTGTATATGCCATCTCCGTCAAAAGATTGAGTACCTTTGCACCCAAATTAATTTGCAATACTTATGAAAATTCAGGAGGCCAAATATGTAATGAGCAATTCCGAGTATGAGAAATGCCCTGCACCCGTAAAACCTGAATATGCCTTTATAGGGCGCTCCAATGTGGGAAAATCTTCCCTTATTAATATGCTCGTTGAGAAAAAATCCTTAGCGAAAACTTCTCAGCAACCGGGAAAAACTCAGTTGATTAACCACTTCGAGATTAATAATACATGGTATCTTGTCGATTTGCCGGGATATGGTTATGCCAAAGTCAGCAAGACAGAACGAGAAAAATGGGAGAAAATGATTTCAGATTATCTTCATAACCGGGAAAATCTGATTTGTACGTTTGTCCTCATAGATATACGACATAGCGCCTTAGCCGTAGATCTGGATTTCATGGAAAAACTTGGGGAAGCCGGTATTCCTTTTCACATCATTTTCACCAAAGCGGATAAGCTGAAAGCGTATCAGGTAGCCAATCAGGTAGAAGCTTATACCCAAAAACTTGCTGAGTTATGGGAAGAGATACCTCCTTTCTACGTTACCTCGGCAGAAAAGCACGAAGGAAGGGAGCCAATTCTGGAAACAATAGAAAGTTATAATGAAACGTTTTCCCAAAACAGGTAAGTACAGAGTTGTTTAAGGTAGAATCTTTCTGTTATTTTGCGCAGAAATTGACCTTGCCGGCAACTGGTTTTAACCTTTACAATGGCGAAAAATCTAAATAAAAAACTAATAGCATAGAAGAAATGAGTGATACATCAGAAACAAATGGAATGGAGTTGCTGAAAGAAATAGCTAATGTTTCGGGTAAAGGCGGACTTTTCCGTATTCTAAAGCCTAGCCGTGCAGGTGTGATTGTAGAAAGCCTGGATGAAAAACACGAGAAAACACTGATTGGCCCTACTGCCCGTGTATCTGTGCTTAAGGATGTTTCTATATTTACTGATGGTGCAGAAGAATCTGTTGCTCTTTCTGAGGTGTTTTTAAAAATAAGAGAGATTCACGGAGAACAAATATCCATTGATGTTAAAGCTTCATCTGACAAAGATCTGATCGAATTTTTAAACAAGGTTCTACCTGAATTCGACCGTTCAAAAGTTTATATTTCTGACATCAAAAAAATCATTTCATGGTACAATCTTCTTTCTAAATATGTACCTGAACTTTTTGTTGCAGAAGCAGCTGCCGTAGAAGAAGAGGCACCAGTTGAAGAGGAAGCAGCACCTGCTCCTAAAGCGAAAAAAGCAAAAGCCTGATCAAGCCGGGCTGACATGATGATATAGCAAGGGCCCTGTCGCTGAGACAGGGTTTTTGTATTAATGGTACGTCCCTTTATGAATGACATTTCCTCTTATATTGATCACACTTTACTAAGTCCGACGGCTAGGGAAACGGATATCCGGAAAGTGTGTGAAGAAGCCTGGATTCATCAATTCAAAGCAATATGCATTGCTCCCACTTATGTGGCTTATACCAAAGAAATGATGGAGTTTTGTCCGGTTAAAATCGAAATTGCAACAGTGATAGGATTTCCGCTTGGTTATTCTACAACCAAGGCGAAAATGGCCGAAGCACAGGAGGCGCTGGAGAATGGTGCTACCGAACTGGATGTGGTAATGAATATGTCCCAGTTCAAGTCTATGGCATATCTGAGCATTCGGAATGAAATTACACAATTGACAAAGTTGGTTCATGAACGCAGCGCAATTCTGAAAATGATTTTAGAGACAGCTTATCTGGACGCTTTTGACCTATATACCGCTTGCGAAATATGTGCGGAATCCGGAGTTGATTTTGTAAAAACATCTACAGGATTTGCACCCATCGGCGCAGAACTCGAAACCGTCCGCAAGATGAGGTCTATCCTTCCTCCTGCCGTGAAGATCAAAGCATCAGGAGGAATCAAAACTTATGAGCAGATTGTGGCTTTTATAGAAGCAGGAGCCGACCGTATCGGAACCTCTTCAGGCGTATCCATTGTAACGCTCGCGCGATGAAACGTGTTTTGCTTCTCAGCAGTATACATCCGGCAACAGATCCCAGGATTGTGTACAAGACAGCACCTTCGCTGACTGCATGCTTTGAAGTAATATGTGCCTTACCAGGGGATAAAAGTAATGTCTATACTGATTCTGCCAATACAAGAATGATTTGGTTGCCGCGGTACCGAAGTTTGCTGAAAAGAATTTTTCTTTGTCATCCGGTGATATTATGGAAATGTTTCAGGCTGCGTGCCGACTATGTTCACATTTTTGTTCCGGAACTCATTCCATTAGCAATTCTATTTAAATGGCTGGGTGCAGAAATTGTCTATGAAGTACAGGAAAACTTATTCAAGAAATTTGAAATCAAAAAACATAACAATCACGCTATTTTCAGATTTCTTTTCAGACATCTTGATTCCTATGCCAGAAATCAGTTCCATTGCATTTTTACTGATGATGCTTATCTCAGCGAGTATCAAAATCTGAAATATCCATCTGTAGTTATCAGAAACTATGTATCACTTGCGTTTATTGACCAATACGCCACCCAAAATACAGCATGGCAAACCAGTCAAACTTCATTTTTATATTGCGGAGTAGTTTCGATGGAAAGGTGTTTTGATGTATTGGTTGCCGCACTTGCTTCTATAGTTCATAAATACCCCGATCTCAGAATTCACTTATTCGGGCCGGTTCGTTTTCAGAAGAAAGATGCAGAGCAACTACCAGATTATCATCTAGTAAAAAAACATTTAATCTTTTACGGATATACCGATTTGAAAAAAGTATTGCCATATGCGAAGCACTGCGTTGGAGGAATTGCACTTTTAAAACCGGTAGCAGATTATCCGGATTCTTATACAACCAAATTATTTGAATATATGGCATTAAATTTGCCAGTCATTACATCAGACTTCCCTTTATATAAAGATGTAATTCAGCAATCAGGTTGCGGGTTTTGTATAACACCTCAGGATGCTCATTCACTATCTGAAAGCATGGAATGGATTATAGCCCATCCTGATAAGTCCCGAGTGATGGGAAATAATGGCAGAGTAGCCGCAGAAAAACTTTACAACTGGGGCTCGGAGCATCAAAAGTTATTAAAATTTTACAGTCAGATCAATAAGTACACCAATTTGAAAACTCCCGTAGTATTATAATTTTATAAATTAATTATTGAATTGTTCAAATATCAAATACTACGTTTTCTATGAAATATTTAACTTTCGGAATTAAAGCAGAATTTTAGCTTGCGAAGTCAACTTCTCAACCATGTATATTAATACAGTAAGTCATTATTTACCAAGCCAAGTTATTGGCAATGAATATTTTACAAAACTCAACAACCTTTCTGATGAGTGGATTGTATCTCGCACCGGCATTTCGGAAAGAAGAAGAGCTGCGCCTGATGAAAATACAGCTACTATGGGTATGAAGGCAGTTGATGCCTTATTAGAAAATATTCCTTACAGCAAAAACGAAATTGATCTGATTGTTGGCGCAACTTATACGCCGTACGATACTATTGTTACGCTCGGTCATGCGGTTCAACATCAATTACAGATACCAGATATTCCTGTTGTAACCATTTCATCAGCCTGCTCATCTTTGCTTAATGCTATCGAAATTGTAGAAGGATATTTTGCAATGGGAAAAGCCTCAAAAGCATTGGTTGTAGTTTCTGATCATAATACTGCCTACAATAATGAGCAGGATACTGTTTCTGGCCATTTGTGGGGTGATGGTGCCTCTGCCTTACTCATTTCAAAAGAAAGGCAGACTGACAAAGATATGCATATCAAAAAGCTGATTACCGGAGGAGCTGCAACCAGTGGAAAAGCTATTGAGGCTGTTGTGTTACGCCCCAATGACCGTGGGGTGGTTATGCCGTTTGGAAGAGACGTATTCCAGAATGCATGTATTTATATGCCAAAGGTAAGTCAGCAGGTAATACAGGCTTGCGGCCTCACTATTGATGACCTGGACTATCTGATCCCTCATCAGGCCAACCATCGGATTAGTCTGAATGTGATCAATACAATGGGTATCCCTGCTGAGAAGCTACTTTCTAATATCCAATATCTGGGCAATACAGGATGTGCCGGGTGCGCCATCGCATTATCCGAAAATCAGGAAAAATTTGTGAAAGGAAATAATATTGTAGTAACCGTATTTGGGGGTGGATATTCTTACGGAGCTATGCTGCTGACAGTATAAGCTTCAGGTAACTGACTGATTACGAAAAAAGCCTTCCTGTTTTATCAACAGAAAGGCTTTTTTTCGTGATAGATAATCTAGTTCACTTCCGGTTCTGCTTCTACATATTTAGCAGGCTTCCATACATTATTTTCAGGCTGAATATCCGGAAGATTATGATCCGGGTCAATCGTTACCGAACGAATAGGTTGAGTAGTTGCAGCACGGAAAGTCCAGGTACCACCTCTCTGCCAGATTTCAACAGGAAGCTCAACGCGCGTTTTCTTCCCACTTACCTCCTCTATATCTACTTTCGCAGGCATTGCCCATTGATTCAGGTTTTCGATGGTGATCAATGATCCTTTTTCCGGATTCTGGCCTACATAAGCAACATCCTTCACACTCTGGTCCAGTTTGTAGTTTTCAAAAAACCATCCTTTCCAGAACCACCCAAGATCTTCTCCGGCTGCATCTTCCATTGTACGGAAAAAGTCGTAAGGTGTCGGGTGCTTAAATGCCCATCTTTTCACATAGGTTTTGAACGCGTAATCAAATCTGTCCTTACCCAACACCTGCTCTCTCAGCATTTTCAACCCCAATGCGGGCTTATAATATGCTTCCCAACCCAGGTTATTTGGTTGAATTACATCAGGTACAGTCATAATCGGGTCTGCTTTGGGTCTGAAAATAATCGGGGCCAGGCGGTGCAGATTATTCATTTGCGTGTCCTTATACTCTCCGTTATTGAAATGATCTCCTGACAAAAAGTTAATGAAGGTATTAAACCCTTCATCCATCCAGGCATATTTACGTTCATTGTTACCTACAATCATAGGAAACCAGTTATGACCAAATTCATGGTCTGTTACTCCCCAAAGATCCTCTTTTCTACTTTTGCTGCTACAGAATACAATTCCCGGATACTCCATTCCACCTACAATCCCCGCTACGTTGGTAGCAACCGGGTAGGTATATTCGTGGACATAAGATGAATAGAATTCAATACAACCCTTTACATATTCTGTTGAACGCCCCCAGCCGTCAGCTCCGCCATCCTCAGCAGGATATGCCGACTGTGCCAATGCTGTTTTTCCATTTGGAAGATTCATTTTAGCTGCATCCCATACAAACGCCTTTGAAGTTGCCCAGGCAATATCCCGCGCCTGAAGGCATTTAAATTTCCACGTTAATGTACCTGACTGCTTAGGGCGGGTAGCAGGATTAGTTACCTCTTCAGCACTACGAATCATAACCGTTTCGTCACTTTTTGCTGCGGCAGCAAGTCTTTTACGTTGCTCGGCAGTAAGCACATCATTCGGATTCAATAATTCTCCTGAGCCAACTACGATATGATCCCATGGTACAGTAACATTGTATTCAAAATCACCATATTCAAGATAGAACTCGCCGGCACCCAGGTAAGGCAATACGTTCCATCCTTCGATATCGTCAAAAACAGCTACACGCGGATACCACTGTGCCATTTCATATACAATCCCGTTTTTTGTTTCCAGTGTTCCCATACGGTCAGAACCATACTGAGGGATCTTGAAAGAATAACCTATTTTGATACGGATCACATCACCATTCGCTTTCACCGGAGTTGCCAGACGAATTTGCAAACGGGTATCGTCAACGATATAATTAGCGGTAACAAACTTGTCTTTACCCTGCTGTATCTGAACAGAGTGCAGAGAATCTCCTCCATTGAATCCCGTATTACCAAAACGACCACCAGTTACAGCCGTTGTTTTGGCACCTCTTGAATGACTGCCAAATGCATTCTGATCCAGTTGAAGCCAAATGAATTCCTGGTTCTCAGGACTGTTATTTTTGTAGATGATCTCAACATCTCCACTGACCGTGCCTTTTTGCTCGTCCAACGCAACATTGATTTTATAGTCAGCCTTATTCTGCCAGTATTTAGGTCCCGGTGCTCCGCTTCCTGTACGGTATTCACTTCCGGGCTGGAAATTAAAAAGAGGGTGGAATAGAACATGAGCATCGTACTTCGCTTTTTCTGCTTCCTGAGCAAAAACGCCCGAAACACCGAATAAACACAAAGCAGCTATCCCATAACAGATGTTTGAAATTTTCATTATGATGATGACTTATTAAAAGATGTTGTTGAAAACGAGCAATATACAGGTTTTCGCGTTTTTTTATCTCAAAAAGTTTCATTTTTACCCGTACCTGCCGACTTTTACTTATATTCAAATAAACCCAACCATGAGACAGCGGCTTTCAGCAGATGCTTACAGCGCAGGTATTCTTTCCGGTGACCGCATGGTACTGAGTCGTGCTATAACAGTCATAGAGAGCAATTTGCCGGAAGACCGCATTCTGGCCAGGAATATTCTTAAAGCCATCCTTCCTCATTCCGGCAAATCATTTCGTATCGGAATTACAGGAATACCTGGTGTAGGTAAAAGTACATTCATTGAGACGCTGGGGATCCATATTGCGGAGCGACATACAAATGTTGCCGTACTTACTATTGACCCTTCCAGTAAAAAATCAGGTGGAAGTATTCTGGCTGATAAAACACGGATGGAAAAACTTTCTCGTAACCCTAAAGCATTTATCCGCCCGTCCGCATCAAGCCTGCATACAGGTGGCGTAGCGCGTAACACACGTGAAACCATACTCCTATGCGAGGCAGCAGGGTTCGAGATCATCATTGTTGAAACCGTAGGCGTGGGCCAGTCGGAGACTTTGGTAAAAAGCATGACGGACTTTTTTTTGCTACTGATGCTGGCTGGTGCCGGAGACGAGCTGCAAGGTATCAAAAGGGGAATCATGGAGATGGCTGATGCTATTGTCATTAATAAAGCAGATGGCGATAACAGAATACCTGCACAAAATGCCGCTCAGGAATATCAAAACGCACTTCACCTATTCCCTAAATCAGAATCCGGTTTTCAACCAAAAGTAGTCACCTGCTCTGCTAAACATCAAATCGGAATAGATGCTGTATGGAAAGTGCTTACAGATTATCAGCAATTCACTTTAAACAATGGATTTTTTAATAAGAACCGTAAAAGTCAGAATAAGGATTGGATGCATGATTCGATCAAATATGCCCTTGAAGAGCAATTTTACAAATCGCAGTTAGTTCGAAAGAAAATAAAAGCCATTGAAAAGGCGTTGGAAGCTGGCAAGGAGTTACCAACGGATGCAGCTGAAGAACTGTTACAGTTGTTTTTTAGTAAAGTGAATACGGCTGAAAATCAGGCTACATCATAGATATTTGAATTTTGAAACAATATTTTAGACTACTTTTACTTTCTCATTAACGTAATGATTAACACCAACTTTTTTATTCCCTATTTATGAAACTGAACAGACTATTCACAAAAACACTTTTCCTTTCAATTCTTGCTATGGCTATGCTTTTTGTAGCTTGTAAAGATGACGACAAGGAACCTGAAAACGTTGACACCAATCCTATTGTAGGCACATGGCAATTGAATGGTGTTAAGACCACCGCAGGTGCTGACCTTCCACAGCTTAATACATTGAAAACCCTTGCTCCCTGCCTTTTTGACCTCAAATTTGAGTTTATGGCAAATAATAAGGTTACTGCAAAGGATTGCCCTAATGCAACTGCGCTCATGACATCCTTCTTACCTATCAATGCTGAAACAACTTGGAAAGTTGATGGAAGTACATTGACACTAACCAACGGTACTAATGTTAAAACTTTTCCTCTATCTCAAACAGAGAAGGAAATGAAAATTACAGTCTCAATCGATCTGACAGGGACCGGAACACCTACAACCGGCGTAATGGTGTTTAACAAATTGTAATCTTTCTTATATCAAAAGGTACCAGATGCCTGCCAGACCAGTTCCGGCAGGCATCTGCATTTAATATCAGGTTTCAATGGCTCATTCTATTTTGTCACAACCGGTTTCTCATATTTTTTGCAGATTTTTGTACCACGATTACCTAACAGTCAAAAGCTAACATGAGTAAGTTTGATAATATGTTCAAGAAACTGGATCGGCAGAAATACCCCTTTATTGATGGGCTCTACTATCTGTTCATCATTGTATTTCTGCTTATCTTATTCCTATTCTTCGCTTGATCTGTGGCTGAATATCTTTTTATCCTGAATCCTAATTCTGGAACATCTATCGGGAAAACTATAGATTCTGTCGCACGCAGGATTGAAGGTTTTGCTAAAAAAAACCATCATACAGCCCATATCCTTTTTACCGAGGCTCCCGGTCATGCTACTGAGCTAGTCCGGCAAAATACGGCATCTGCAAGGTGGAAAGCCATTGTGGCTGTCGGTGGAGATGGAACTGTAAATGAAATAGCACGGTCATTAGTTGATACGTCAACGCCGGTTGGAATTTTACCAGTCGGCTCCGGAAACGGACTTGCAAGGCATCTCAGTCTGCCATTAAATTTCGATCAGGCTCTGAACAAACTATTTACAGGAAAAGTAATTACCATTGATAGTGGATTGATTAACGACATTCCTTTTTTTTGCACGGCAGGAATGGGATTTGATGCTTATGTAGGGCAACTTTTCAGTCAACAAGCTACAAGAGGGTTAGCCACTTATATTAATGTTTCATTTAATGCTTATTGGACATACAAACCTCAGCAGTTTACTATCAATGGGAAACATGTAGATGCATTCTCTGTGTCCTTCGCAAATGCCGGGCAATTTGGCAATAATGCGTGGATAGCGCCTCATGCTGATTTACAGGATGGTGTTCTTGATCAATGCACGATCAGACCATTCCCTAAATGGTTTGGAACATCATTGGCCTATCAGCTGTTTAGCAAACAAATGAGGCCATCTGAGTATATCTCATATCAGAAAATTACTGAAACTGTCATACAAACGGAAACGCCTCCTGTTATACATTACGATGGAGAACCGCACCAATTAGCAACTACCAACATAAAGGTTTCTGTTCGTCCCAAGAGTTTAAACATCATTGTCTGAACAGACATAGTATAAAAGTCAGAATAGAATGTCAAAGAAAAATCGCACCGGAGTCATATACTCAACCAATCCTGATTTCGAATACCAGGATGCTTCTGAACAAGAATTGGATACACTTGCTCCTCAGCAACAGGATTTACGGATATGGCTGGATCGTAAAGGAGGAGGAAAAGTCATTACTGTTGTCAAAGGTTTTATTGGTAAAAATGACGATTTGGAAACCTTGGGAAAACAGCTGAAAGGTCTTTGCGGCAGCGGAGGAACCGTTAAAGATGAAGAAGTGCAATTGCAGGGCGATCACCGCGAAAAGGTCATTGCATGGCTTGTTTCTAAAAATTACAAGGCAAAAAAAGCAGGAGGATAAAAAAAGGTGCGAAGGACTAATATCCTTCGCACCTTTAGAATAATTTAGAACTACAAAACTGCAGAAGTATCTATCTCGGTAGGAGCGGGCAATGGTTCAGACTGTGGCTCTGCAGATGGAAAGTTATTTCTTCCACCTCCCAATATTTCCACATTTGTGACAAAGAATTTGGTATCTCCGTTCCATGGAAGTGTAAAAAACTTCTGCTCGTAAGTCAATGATACACGATGACCGTTCTGAATTGCTTCCTCAATTTTAGCAATAGCGTCTTTATTTTTACTGCTCACAGAGAATACCCATTGAGATGAGTTCATGGTACCGTCTCCCTCACTAAGCCCACCCATTCTGAGCTCACCTTCATAAGTCTTGAACAAATACCCTTTGTTACTCAATTGGGTAACGAAACCTCCCCGTTTGCCTTCGCTGTAATATCCAAATGTCAGATAATAAAGAACCCCGAACACGATCGCCAGGAAAACAATAAAAATAACCCACTTTCGCATGATAATAAGTTTTCTAAGTATGTGATATAAGGCGAACTTCGGAAAATGGTTTCATTTTTCCTAGTTATTATTTAGCGCGTATGGCTATAACAGGATCCATTCTGGCAGCAAGCATTGCCGGAATAATACCTGACAAAACACCAATTACACTGGACACCCCCAAGCCAAGCAGTACATTCCTGAATGAAAGTATGATTTGCAGCGAACCCATCGGAATGAATGAAAGTATGTATACAAGGAATATACCCACCAATCCACCTACCAGACTCAGCATGACTGCCTCAAATAAGAATTGAAACAGAATTGAATAGTTTTTTGCTCCGAGTGATTTCTGTATACCAATCAGATTGGTACGTTCTTTCACCGACACAAACATGATATTGGCAATCCCGAATCCCCCTACCAATATAGAGAAACTACCTATTACCCAGCCTGCCAGCGTTAATACACCAAACAAACCCTCCAGCGCCTGAGCTGCAGCTTCAGGTCGGTTTAGTGAGAAATTATTGCCATCACGCGGTTTAATTCCTCGTTTGGTACGCATTAAACCTGTTATTTCAGCCTCTACTTGCTGCATGCCTTCATCTTCAGGAAAACCCTTTACAACAGTAGTTGCTCTTCGTCTACCCGATTGGAACAGCTTGGAAAATGACGAAAATGGGATATAACAATTTTTATCCGGATTGCCACCAAAATCTACCAGACTTTCCCCCTTCTTTTGCTGCACACCTATCACCACAAACTTATTACCTGCCAGCTTGAATTCTTTTCCGACAGGATCCAGCCCGGGAAACAGGGCAGCAGCAATATCGGCACCTACAATCGCTACATTTCTGGCGCTTGAGCTTTCCAAAGGCATAAAATAACGACCACTACCTATGGGTATATCAGATATCAGATTATATTCGTAAGATATGCCCTGAATAGAGCCTTGAATACTATTGGAGCCGTTCTTTAAGGTCATGCCACCCCGTGAATCGAATACCCCCACTGCGCTGGCTGATTCCAGGTTGTCGTACAAATATTTATACTCGGCATATGTGGGCTCCGGCCATTGAAAATACTTCCACCATTGGTATTCGCCGCCAAACCCCCAGGGCCATTTCTGTACATAAATAACCTTGTCGCCGATGAAACTCATGCTGTCTTTAATTCCCTTTTCAAGTGAATCTACAATAGTAAAAACTGCCACAATGGCAAAGATACCTACGGTCACGCCTAGCAGGGATAGGGTAGTACGGGTAAGGTTCGACCTGAGAGCTTGCCAGGCAAACCTAAAGCTTTCCCATAACTGACGTAGTGATTTCATATTTGGATGCCCTGGATATAGATACGCAAATAAAGAATTATTCTGAAAAGTAACAGGATCAAACCTTACCACAAGACAAATTAGGACGAAAGGCAGGAAAACCATGTGAACAGCAACAGATTAATACTACCAACGGCATTCTCAACGCTATTTTTGAAAAACGTTTAGTACATTGCTTTTGTATACTTTCGGATTTCTGATACAAATGCTCCTATGAAAAAGTGCCTTACCTTTATCCTGCTCTTTCTATACTTTTCTGAATTTTCAGCCGCGCAAAAGCCTGTTCAGGAATCATCAGGTTTTTATCAGTTTCTTTCAGATGATCCCAATCAAAAATCATTTTTTAGTGATAGAAAAGGTGTATTAGCAAAAAATGGAATGGTTGCATCTCAGCATCCTGAAGCATCCAAGGTAGGTATTGAAATATTAAAGGCTGGTGGAAATGCCATTGATGCGGCTATTGCTGTACAGTTTGCACTGGCAGTAGTTCATCCATCAGCAGGTAATATTGCGGGAGGTGGATTTCTGGTCTATCGCGATAGCGCAGGCAATACAAGCAGTATTGATTTCAGAGAAAAAGCTCCGGAAAAAGGGAATGCAGATATGTATCTGGACAAGGATAAAAATGTTATTAAAAACGCCAGTACTTTGGGTAGACTGGCGTCAGGTGTTCCCGGATCGGTAGACGGCATGGCGGAGGCACATCAAAAGTTTGGAAAACTTCCTTGGAAAGCACTGCTGCAGCCAGCACTAGCGCTTGCTCAAAAAGGTATAATTCAAACCGAACGAGAGGCAAGAGGCCTGAACGCAATCAAAAAGGATTTGCTTCAACTCAACCCCGGCACAACTTATTTTCAGAAAAATGATGGTAGTGAATGGATTGCCGGAGACAGGCTGGTTCAGAAAGACCTGGCGAAAGTACTGAAACGCATACAAAAGAAAGGAAGGGATGGGTTTTACAGAGGAAAAGTAGCGAAACAACTCGTGAAAGATATCAATCGTGATCAGGAAGGAATCATTACTCTAAACGACCTGAAATCCTATCATTCGAAATGGCGGGAAACAATCTCTGAAGTATATAAAAATTATAAAGTGATTACGATGCCGCCGCCTTCAAGCGGAGGAGTAGCCCTGGTACAGCTATTGAGACTAACAGAGCCCTTTCCCCTGAAAAAATGGGGTTGGCACAGCGATTCCGCCACACAGGTAATGATTGAAGCAGAGAGAAGGGTATATGCCGATCGTGCAAAATTTCTGGGAGATCCTGATTTTATTAAAATTCCTACTCAAAACCTGATGGACAGCAGCTATCTTCAAAATCGCTGGCAAAGCTTTTCTTGGAATACGGCCAGCGACAGTAAGACGATCAGTGCTGGTACAATTGCAGGATACGAGAGTATGGAAACCACGCATTTTTCAGTGGTAGACAAAGATGGAAATGCCGTCTCCGTTACGACAACACTGAATGGTAACTATGGAAGTAGAGTGGTTATTAAAGGCGGAGGCTATCTGATGAATAATGAAATGGATGATTTCAGCATCAAACCAGGCACACCTAATATGTACGGACTGATTGGAAACAAAGCAAATGCCATTGCACCAGGCAAAAGAATGCTTTCCTCCATGACTCCGACTATTGTTGAAAAAGACGGTAAATTACTGATGGTGGTAGGCACACCTGGCGGCTCTACCATTATTACATCGGTATACCAAACCATTCTGAATGTACTCGAACACGGCATGACCATGCAACAAGCTGTAAATGCACTTAAATTTCATCATCAGTGGCTTCCTGACAAAACCACATTTGAGGCTAATGCATTCTCTGCAAATACAATTAAAAAACTGCAGGAAAAAGGCTTCATTCTTGAACAACAGACAAATACAATTGGAAGAATGGATTGCATACTTGTAACTCCTGACGGATGGCTGGAAGGCGGCTCTGATCCACGTGGCGATGATACCAGTATAGGCTATTAAGTATTTCTCAGGTCAGTTCAAGTATCAAATCTGTATGCTGAGGATAATCCTGCAGCAAGTTCTTCCTGCTGGCCATCTCGAAATCTGCAAAATCGAAACCCGGGGAAACGGTACAACCCACCAGAGCATAAGTACTATCCTTTGCAGGGCGGGAAGCGAACCAGCTCCCGGCAGGTATCACTGCCTGAAACGACTCGCCGTTTTCCGGCTCTGACCCGAGACGGATCACCTTCAATAAGCCTGTATTAGGATCGATAACAAAAATTTCCAGTACATCTCCTGAATAAAAATGCCACATTTCGTCCGACTTGATTTTGTGAAACGCGGAGAACTGCCCCTTTTCAAGTAAAAAGTATATCCCTGTGGAAAACGACCTGCCTCCTGCCTCAAAACGTGTGGGCAGAGCATCAGCACCGATGTTTTCTCCGGCACGGTACGTTTCTGCATAATATCCGCCTTCGGGATGTGGCAAAAGGTTATATCTGTTAACCCAGTATGAAGCTGTTTTTCTATTCATTCTTTCAGATTTGTAATAACTTGTAATCCTGCTTTTTCCAATTCCAGCGCGGCTTCCGTTTTTTGATTGGTAATGATCACATCAATCAGATCTGCCGGTGCAAATTGCAAATATTTATCGCTCCCGATTTTTGAGGCGTCACATAGCAGGTAAACCGTATTTGCATGAGCCGCCGCCGCAAGGGTAATGCCCGCTTCCAGCTCACTGTGAGCACTCAATCCATTCGCAGCCGATATACCATCAACACCTACAAACGCTTTGTCGACCTGATATCGAGCAATATGGTCCTCAGCTATTCGGCCATGAACTGCCTGTCTTCCTTTATCTACCTCACCACCTACCAGATTGACTTTTACAACTGAATCCATAAGTTCATACAGAACCGGTAACGAATTGGTGACCACCTTAATCTCCTTATTTTTGATGAACTGGCACAACCGAAAAACTGTACTCCCGCAATCCATGAAGATAATATCACCATCATGAACATATTGAGCTGCTAAACGACAAATATGGTCTTTTTCTTCGGCGTTGCTTGCAATCTTATTAGAAAAATGAGCAGGCGTTTTTATCAGCTCAATTCGCATTGCGCCGCCATGCGTACGATACAGCAGACCATCATTAGCAAGCGCAAGCAAATCTCTACGCACAGTTATCTCAGAAGTACCCATTTCGTCTGCCAGTTCCTTCACAAATACTTCTCCCTTCTGGGAAAGCTTATCTAAAATTGTATTCTTTCTGTTTTGAAAATTCATTTGATTCTGTACATTTGTTCAAAAGTAATCAATATCGATCAAATATGAACAACAATATCAAACTAATTTCCGAGGAAATTTTGTCCAATAACTGGTACACTTTAAAGAAATTTACCTTTGACTACCTCAAAGCCAATGGAGAATGGGACAGACAGTCAAGAGAAGCGTATGATCGTGGAAACGGAGCTGTTATTCTGCTTTATAATCAGGAAAAGCAAACGGTTATCCTGACCCATCAATTTCGTCTTCCCACTTACATTAACGGAAATGACACAGGAATGATGATCGAAGCCTGTGCAGGTCTGCTGGACAAAGACAATGCAGAAGACTGTATCCGTAAGGAAACAGAGGAAGAAACCGGGTATCGTATAGGAGATATCACAAAAGTTTTTGAAGCATATATGTCGCCAGGTTCAGTAACAGAGATTCTTTACTTTTTTGTAGCTCCCTATACTGATGACATGCGAATAGGAGATGGTGGCGGCTGTGCGGACGAACATGAAAATATTGAAGTGATGGAAATTCCTTTTGCTGATGCGTTAACCATGGTAGAAAATGGTGAAATTAAAGATGCCAAGACAATCATGCTGATACAATACATGCAGCTGAACGGTGTGCTAGATCAATAAAAAAACCCGGCTTTCTACACCGGGTTCAAATATTTACTGAAACTAAATGCTATGAGATAGGATCAGGGATAGGGTCAGTCCCGGCACCTTCATTACCTGGCTTGCTGGTAAATTTGGCATACAAATCTTTAAGGAAAGATTCTGCATCCGGGAAACTCGTTTTTAATGCTTCTGAACCTTTCGTTTTCAGCTCATCAAAATATTCAGGTGCTTTATCTATAGCTCCTTCTGCTTCCGACTTCAGATCACTCGCTTTGGTCTTCAAATCTTCCAGAAGCTTTTCTCCTTCCTCGGTTTGCAAATACTTATGTGCTGCAACCCCGGCAGCAGCCCCTAGGATAAATGTGGCAAGGTGTTTTGCGTTAATGCTCATAGTTTCCGGTATTTAAGTTGATTACTTTAAAGTTAATGATGTTTCTGTTTTAAAGAAAACATAATCAGCCAGTTATACAGCAACGGTCAAAAAATGATGCCAGATAGGAAAATGAGGAGATCGGCTATCGGATTCAAAGAAAGCCGATAGCCGGAATGTGGAGTTACTTAATCTCAAATGCTGCTTGCATACGGTAGCTTACCTTGATCTTCTGATACGATAAATCGCTATCCTGCACTGCATCTGCAGATTCTGCCATAGCACGCATATTGGTTTTCATGAACATGGGCTGAGGATATTGTATATTTTCGTCCAGTTCTCTTATTTCGAGGATCTGACCCAACTTTTGATCAACAGCTGCTACCAGATATGTAGCTTTCTCCTTAGCCGCTTTCAATGCATCAATTTTGACCTGCTTCTTAAGTTCCTCTCTTTTAGAATGATCAACGCGACTCACGTTGGCGTACTGAACACCACGACTTTCTACTTTTGATAAAATTCCATCCAGTTTTTCAGCGCTGCTTACTTTCAGTTCGTATTGCTTTGCTTCTAAAAACGTAGCTGGCTTCTTCTTTTTATCTACAAAATTCTGATAACCCCCTACTCCACTAATCGATAATGCTTCTTTGGGAAGCCCCGCGTCTGCTACAGCCTTGATTAGTTGTTTTTCCAACGTGGTGATGACCACTTTATCTTTTTGGTTTTTCTCATCATTGAAATACTCTTTCAAAGATATGTTGAAATAAATCTCGTCCGGCACAACTTCAATTTCAGCAAAACCGGCAACTTCAATTTTACGCGTTGGCGCTACCTGCTGCACTGTGTTGGTTTGAGCAAAAGATGATTCCGAAACTGCTCCGAATAACAATGCACCTAACAAAAATACTTTTTTCATGGCTTGATTAAATAAATGGTATTGATGAATATAACTTATTTGCTTACAGCTTTGACCTGCTAAAAACGAAAGGGTCACCAGCCTATTGCAAACACAAAGGTTAGATATTTTATTAAAGGATAAGTTTAAAACGCAGATCGTAAATAGAAATTAAATTTTATCCCGATTCAGCTTACTATAACATATTGAGCTCAATATGACCATTTAATGATTTTAATCTACATCAAAAAAAAGACGCCCCGGTTAAAAATCCAGGTCGTCCCAAAATATTATTATCGCATTTTATCCTAACAAAAATTATTATAGATCGAGTCCATAATTCGAACAAAATGCTGGTAATCAGTTTCTTCCAAATCTCCCCACCCTTTTCTTCTTATTTCAGCCACAACAGGGAATGCTTTGTCGTAAAGTTTGTTTCCATTGTCTGTCAGAAATAAATTAAACTTCCTTCTGTCACCGGCTGCTGCTGTACGTTCTACGAATCCTTTTTTTTCCAGCAAATCGACGATACGTGTTACTGTTGGTGGATCCTTGAAGGTCAGTTCAGCCAGCTCATTCTGGCTTACCCCGGGTTGCCTGCGTATATGGTCTGTGAGTACCCACTGATCAACCGTTAGATCGAAACCTGCCTCATTGAGTTGTTTCTGGAGGGCATTTCTGATTTTCTTAATGGTGGTATCGATCTTAAAAAAGTAAGCCCGATGATCCGATTGGTGTGTCATATTACATGATGTGTGTTGTGTCCTTCACAATGCGCAAGCTTACCTATTTTTAAGTGATAGCTTTGAATCAGCATACAAAAGACTTTACGTTTTTCTTTACAGTTACATAGCACAGCGGGGCATCTGATAGCAGACACCCCGTCAATACATGTTTAAGCGTTTATCCTAAGCTGAATTACGGGCAGCGTTAATAATTCCAAACATAGCACGCATAATCAGTTGGTTATAAGTTTCCACATCTACCGGCAGATTTTTAGGATCTTCAGATAACATTTGTAGTGCATATTGCTGAATCGTAATGAGTGGAAGTACGATACGTTCTCTCACCTTAATTGAAGCCTTCGTGACGTTATTACTGTCCAATAATTCTTTCTGTTCAGACACATCCAAAAGTGTTTCCAGTGTCAGACGGAATTCTTCATACATTTTATCCCAGAACTCTCGGTACTCTTCCTCATCACGCAGATACTTTGTTGCAGGGAAGAACGCTTTTGAGAGCGACTGCATAGAGTTCTCAATCAAGGTTCTGAAAAAGAGCGATTTCTTATATAGCTTTTTAATTGCTTCTTTTTTTCCGGCTTCATCCATACGGGTGATAGAGGTTCCGAAACCATAGAAGCCAGGTACATTTTGCTTCATCTGTGCCCAAGATCCTACAAATGGAATAGCACGCAGGTCTTCAAACTTCAATCCCTCGTCATCATTTCCACGCTTTGTGGGACGACTTCCGATATTTGTTTGTCCGTAGAAACGTAATGGCGTCTTTTTATCCAGATACTTTACAAACCTCGGATGATTTTTAAGATCCAGATATGACTCGTAGGCCACTTCTGCCATCTCTTCGATCAATGCTTTATCGTCTTCATTAAGCTCTTCCTCTTTGCGGCTCCCTCTGAATAAGTGATTCTCCAAACCAGCAGTAAATAATCTTTCCAGATTATACATGGCCGTAGTTACCGTCCCATAGTTAGAGCTAATGGTTTGGCCCTGCACTGTTAATTGAATCTCTTTATCCTCAATATCTTTACCCAGCGACGAATAGAAATTATGATTGTTTCCACCACCACGTGCAGGAGGTCCTCCACGACCGTCGAAGAAAGTCACCTTTATTCCGAACTCGCGTGACACCTTGGTAAGCTCTTCCTTCGCGCGATAGATAGACCAGTTAGCTCTCAGATATCCACCATCTTTGGTACCGTCAGAAAAACCTACCATGATTGTCTGATGATTTTCTCTGCCTTTCAGGTGGGTCCTGTAATAATCGTTTTCATACAGTACGCGCATGATGCCCGGTGCATTTGCAAGGTCATCTACAGTTTCAAACAATGGCACTATATCCAGGTCCAGTTTTCCGTCCTTGTCTGCAATCAGATTTTTACCCAGTGCTACTACTTCCATGACGTTCAGTGCCGACTGGTTATTACTGATCACATAGCGGTGTGCACCTTGTTCTCCGTTTCTCTCCTGAATCGTCTTGATCGCCGAAATGGATCCGAGAATATCTTTGGTAAGTTCATCTTCATAGTCTTCGATCCGCAAAGGGATATTCAAAGACAATAACAAATCTATCTTTTTCGCCTCGTCCCAGCTTTCGTAATCGCTGTATTTCAGTAATGGGATTTTTGCTTCCAGTCTTTTTAGTATATCCGACCAAGCCTTAGTATGCTTGCGGCTATCCTGACGCACATCCAGACTTGCAAAGAAGAATCCGAAAATATTGAGCTTCAATATAAACTTGTCGAGCAGCTCAACAAATAAGCCTTGATGTTTACTAATCAGCACCTCCCGTGCTTTAAGCAGTTCATCAATCAGTTCCTGTGCGTCGGTATATCCTTCTTCAAATGGACCGAAAATAGTGCTGTTCATCTTGCGTTCTGCAATATTGATCGCATCATCTACGCCTTTGAAGGTCAGCCTTCTTTTGAGTTGTCTGATATCCCTGTAGTACCCTCTCAACAATGTTTCGCGCAAACGTTCGGCTACCTGAAGTGTAGTTTCAGGATTCACGAATGGATTTCCGTCACGGTCACCTCCCGGCCAGAAACCAAGTCTGAACAGATTCGGATAAGGCCAGTCGTGTGCACTCATGCCAAGTCCGTCGATCAGCTTCATCAGAATAGACGGGATGGCATCGTAATAGACGTTCTCCAGGAACCAGCACAAACTCACCGCTTCATCGAATGGGGTAGGCTTCTCGTGGTTGATAAATGCAGTTTTACCTAATTGAAGCAAAAGCTGATTTACTTCGGTAAAATCATTTTCTTTAATCGCATCTTCCAAGTCATTGATAATACCAAGCACTTTTCCCGAATAAAATTGTGTCGGGTGGGCAGTCAATACGATCCTTACGCTAAAATCCTGTAACTTGGTAAGTAGTTTCTTTTTAAGTGCATCACTATCTATACGTTCTGTAAGATAGTTTACCGAACCTTTTCCTGTAAGATCATGTGTCTGGTCAAAAGCTGCATCCTCTACAGAGTCAAACAATACAACCTGCCGTTCAATGTACTGGATAAAAGCAAACAGAAGATCTGTGCGCTCTTTGGGGGTAGCAGTCTCCAGTAATTCTTCAAAAAAATTCTCAATAATCTGCCTTGGCGATTTCCCTTCCTGAAACCCTACTTCGCTTTGTTGTGTGAGCAATGGTAGCAGAGAACCTGTCTGAAAGATACCCCTGTAAGGCAAACTAAGAAAAAGACTATTGAAAATATTGTACTTCGTTACTACGGAATCTTGAAAACTATTATTCATAGTGGAGTGACAAAATTTTATTTGGAGACTTCAAATTAAGAGCAAAGATAACCCTAAAAATCGGTTTCACGCCTTTGGATGCGCTTGCTGATGTGTTTTTTTGAGTTTTTCTATTGAGTTATGGGTATAGATTTGTGTAGCAGCCAGGTTGGTATGCCCGAGCAATTCCTTTATTGCATTGAGATCTGCTCCTCTGTTGAGTAAGTGCGTAGCATAGGTATGTCGTAGCACGTGAGGACTCTTTTGCTGTAAAGTGGTAACAGCAGATAAGTATTTTTTAACAACCCTTTGAATAAAAACCGGATATGCCGCTTTCCCACTATCGGTAATGATGAGCGCATCCGTATCTTCTACCGGAGCGCGCACAATCATATATTTTGACAGCAGGTCTATCACAAAAGAAGAAACGGGAATCAATCGCTCCTTGGCTCTCTTCCCAAGCACTCTGATGGTTTTAGCACGCAGATCAACATGAGACGTATCAAGTCCGAGTATTTCTGAAAGGCGAATACCTGAGCCATACAGCAACTCTATAATGAGTTTGTCCCGCAATCCTGCATCATCATCCGAAAAAACTTCTTCTTCAAACAACATCTCCATGGATTTCTCTTCCACATATACCGGGAGTTTCTCTCTGGTTTTTAGTACCGAAAGCATTTTGGACGGGTCTGAATTCACGAGCTTTTTCTTTCTTAAGTATCCATAGAAAGATCTTAATGAAGCAATTTTACGATTCACCGACACCGCACTCAACCCATCTTCCATCAGCTTCACAACCCATGACCGAAGCATAGCAGGACTTGCAGTTTCAGGCTCGGCCATTTCATACTGATCCAGCAGATACCTCGAAAACTGTTCCAGGTCCGTTCTATAAGAACTGATAGTATGTTCACTGCTTCGTTTTTCGAATTGCAGGGATTCCAGATAAGCTTTTATCATAGACCGAACATACAAAAAAGAGCTACCCTATACAAGGCAGCTCCTTTTTTAAATTATATATAACAGGATATAGAAATCCCATCAGATACCTTCAACAGAAAACAATTCCTAATGAACTAGTCTTCAAGATGACCGTATGTTTTTTCTTTGTATACTGCACGCAAAATTTCGAAACGACGCTTTACAGATGGCTTTTCGAAAGCAGTACGCGCACGAAGCTGGCGCATTGTACCAGTTCTTTCAAATTTCTTTTTGTAACGCTTAAGAGCGCGGTCAATCGATTCGTTGTCTTTAATGTTTATGATAAGCATGCCTACTAAATATAATGTTCTTTGAATAGTTTTCTGAAACGGACTGCAAAGGAAAGACATATCATTCAGAAAATCAAGAAAGCAAGCATTAAAATTAGGATATTTTTGCATATTGTCCCTTGTAAACAAAGGATTTAACAAAAATCGGCACCACAATGAGTTCCAGACTGGCTATAATTGATTTAGGAACCAACACTTTTCATTTACTGATAATAGAGCAAAGCAGTACATCAGTTACTACGCTTTTTAGGGAAAGCATGCCTGCTCGCATTGGTGTCGGCGGGATTAACAGGAAAGTAATTACGGATGAAGCCATTGACCGTGCACTGGGTGTATTAGACTATTTTCGTGAACAGCTAAATACATTTTCTGTTCCTCAGGATAAAATTTTTGCATTCGGAACCAGCGCTATTAGGAATGCAGATAACAAGGATCAGTTTTGTGAGAGGGTCATGCAACATACAGCTATTCCCATCACTGTAATTAACGGTGACCAGGAAGCAGAATATATCTACAAAGGAGTGCGTTATGGAGCTCAAATAGGATCAGCACCATCTCTGATTATGGATATTGGTGGCGGGAGTGTAGAATTTATCATTGGTAACCAGGAGCATATATTCTGGAAGCAAAGCTTTGAAATAGGCGGCCAAAGGCTGATGGAAAAATATATGACCAGCGATCCACTCCCCGAAGGAAACAGGAAAAAGCTATATAACTATCTGGACGATCAACTGATTCCGTTAGCCAATGCAATTCACCAATACGCCCCCCAAAAAATCGTGGGGTCGTCCGGCACATTTGATACTTTGATTGATATGGACTTTCAGCACCGGACCAAGCAATGGCCTCCGAAGGATCAGACCGACTTCAACTTACCACTGGAAGAGTTTTACCGGGCGTTTGAATTGATCCTTGCCAGAGATCATCATCAGAGAATGACCATGCCCGGAATGATCCCTTTGCGAGTAGATATGATCGTAGTAGCAATGTGCCTGATAGACTTTGTCTTGAAGCGTCATCAGATCAAGGAAATTCAAGTATCATCCTATGCATTGAAAGAAGGTGTACTGGCCTCTCTACTTCAGAGTTAGAATATTGTTAGTTCCTGTTTATTATAGTTGTCAGACAAATCAATTACGTATTTTTGCGGATTATTTAACCAATTATCTGCAAACCAAGTATGAAATTAACCCGCTACCTTCTTCTAACGGTTCTGCTGGCTTTATGCGTGTCCGGCGCATTTGCTCAAAAGAAAAAAGAGAAGAAGAAAGAAAATGCAAAAATTGAAAAAGCAGTTGACGCCGTGGCGACAGCCGTAAAAGACAAACTAAAGGACGACAAAAAGAAAGGTCCGAAAGCGTTTAAAGAGGTTATTGACACCTCAGCAGTAAGTCAGAAAGGGATGATTTCTGTGCATAAAGTTGCAGAGAAATGGTACTTCGAAATTCCTGACTCCCTTCTCAACAGTGACATCATGGCGGTAACCCGTTATTCTAAAACGGCAGCTGGCGGCGGAATTTTCGGAGGAGAAGAAGTGAACCGGCAAATGATCCGCTGGGAAAAAGGGATAGATAACAACCTCCTGCTGCGTTCCGTGACAGTAGTTGTGGCAAGTCCGGATAGCACAAAACCCATCTTTCAGGCTGTAAAAAACTCCAATTCAGATCCTATCATTGGTGTTTTTGAAATTAAAGCAATCAAAAAAGACGAGAAAGGCAATTCATCTGTGATTGATATTACTGACTTTTTTAATGCTGACAATCAGGTATTTTCACTGAACAATATATCTAAACAAACGCTCAGACTTGCTGCATTTAAAAAAGAAGCCTCTTTTATAGAGAAGATCAATAGCTACCCTATCAATACAGAAATCAGAACGATTAAAACCTTTTCTATAGTACCTCCTACTATTTCCTCTTCTCCCACTCCACCGATTGGTCGTTACCTCCCGGCGGGCCGCGATGCAGGGGTGGTAACCATGGAAATGAACACATCTCTGATCCTTTTGCCAAAGGTTCCTATGAGAAAACGTTTCTTTGACAGTCGTGTAGGCTATTTTGCTAATAAGTATGCAGTGTTCGGAGAAGAGTCACAGAAATCGGATGAAGAAGTTTTTGCTGTTCGCTGGCGCTTAGAACCCAAAAATGCAGAGGATGCACAACGCCAGAAAAACGGAGAATTGATCGAACCTAAAAAACCTATCATTTATTATATCGACCCGGCAACGCCTGTTAAGTGGAGAAAATACCTGAAATCAGGCGTTGACGACTGGCAGGTTGCTTTCGAACAGGCAGGATGGAAAAATGCGATTCGCGGCGAATATTGGCCCGAAGGAGACTCCACAATGAGTCTGGAAGATGCGCGTTACTCAGTAATCCGCTATTTCGCTGCTGATATTCAAAATGCTTACGGACCGAATGTACATGATCCAAGAAGCGGTGAAATTCTGGAAAGTCACGTGGGCTGGTACCACAATGTAATGCGTTTGCTACGTAACTGGTACATTATCCAGGGAGCTGCTGTGGATCCGAAAGCACGTACAAAGAATTTCAGTGATGAACTGATGGGAGAACTTGTTCGGTTTGTGTCATCTCATGAAATCGGTCACACACTGGGTTTGAGACACAACATGGGTGCCAGCTCGGCCACACCAGTTGAAAAGCTCCGTGACAAGGAATGGACAGACAAAAACGGACATACTTCATCGATCATGGACTATGCGCGTTTCAACTATGTAGCTCAGCCAGAAGATGGCATCACGAATCTGTTTCCAAGAATCGGTGATTATGACAAATGGGCTATTGAATGGGGTTACAGCAATATCCAGGATACTCAGGATGCCGAAGCAGATAAAAAGTTACTGAACGTTAAAACCAAAGAGGCTTATAAAAATCCGAGATTACGTTTCGGAACGGAAATGAGTCCCTATGACCCTCGTTACCAGACAGAGGATTTGAGCGATAATGCCATGAAGGCATCTGAGTATGGAATTAAAAACCTGAAAAGAATTTTACCTAAACTAAGCGAATGGAGCAAAGAGGATGGGGAAAGTTATAAGGAATTGGAAGAGTTATATGGAAATGTTGTAAGTCAGTACCGCCGCTACCTGGGGCATGTTATCAAAAATGTGGGTGGTATATATGATACACCAATCACCTATGATACAGAGGGAGCAACTTTCGTGACTGTACCCAAAGCAACACAAAAAGAAGCGGTAAACTTCCTGAATACGCAATTGTTTAAAACACCGGCCTGGTTACTCGACCAGAGCGTCATGAATAAGATTAAACCTGAATCAGGTGTGGAAGCAATCAAAAGTCTGCAGGAATATGCGCTTAATGCGCTGTTTGCCGGAGACCGTGCGGTTCGTTTGATCGAAACCGGGATATCTTCCAAATATTACACCCTCGACGACATGTTTACTGAGTTGGAAAGTGGGGTATGGTCTGAAGTGAAGGCTGGTGCACCTATCGATGTATATCGCCGTAACCTGCAGAAGCTATATACCGAAAAATTGATATCTCTGCTTAAACCTGCAAAAGCAAATGTTCAGTCGGTGCCGGTTGGCGTGACTTATGGCTACTCAGTACGTGTGGTAGAATTGGAGAAGACTGATTTACCATCCATCACGCGGGCGCACCTTACCAGTCTGAGAAATTCTATTCAGGCTGCGATACCTAAGACCAGTGACAAAATGAGTAAATACCATTTACAGGATCTGTCGCAAAGAATTAAATCTGCATTGGATCCCAAGTAATCATTTTTACCATTAAAAAGGTTGATAAGAAGGCAAATCTCGCTTACTTATCAGCCTTTTATGCTTTAAGCTAACGCTAAACCTCACAAATGAATACACTGACACAACTGCTTAATAACCATACAGACTTCGCAAAGGTTGTAGATACCGGCAAGTCATTTAAGAAGTTGGACTTTAGTGCTGCCAATACACCACTTTTGCAGCAGGAGTTATCTGACACAACTATATTCTCACATTATGTTTCTGATCAAATGCTTTCCGGCTCACAATACACGGGCATTGGAGGATATAATGAGAACCGGATCATTTACAGACAGCGCGCACATTTTATGCAGGAAGAAGAAAATCCGCGTTGTATCCATTTAGGTGTAGATATCTGGGAAAATGCAGGGGAACCTGTATATACTCCTTCCGATGCATGGGTACACAGTTTCGCCTTTAATGACCATTTCGGCGACTACGGCCCGACCATCATCCTGGCACATAAGGTAAATGAGGCGGTATTCTTTACGCTTTACGGCCACATGTCTGTGAACAGCCTGGCTGATTTATATGAAGGCAAAACTTTTTTAGCGGGAGATCAGATAGGTGAAATAGGTAACTACCCGAAAAACGGAGACTGGCCTCCTCATCTGCACTTTCAGGTAATAGCTGATATGGGAAACTGGAAAGGTGATTTCCCTGGAGTATGCAGCATCGGAGACAGACAGCATTTTCTGGCTATCTGCCCCGATCCCAATTTAATTTTACGTATCAACGAATTGACCTGATCAGCTTTTTCTTTCAAGGTTAGGCAAAAAGCCGGTCAAAAGCCCGATCAGAGGTAAAAACGAACAAACCCAGAATACATATTCAATGCTGGTCTTATCGGCAAGATTACCCAGGATAGCGGATCCGATTCCGGCGATCCCGAAGGCAAAGCCAAAAAACAAACCTGCGATCATACCGACCTTACCGGGAATAAGTTCTTGTGCATATACTAAAATAGCAGAAAATGCGGAGGACAAAACAAGACCAATAATAATGCTCAGCGTACACGTCCAGAAAAGGTTGACATAAGGTAAAGCCAGCGCAAAAGGAGCTACGCCGAGGATAGAAATCCAGATTACATACTTACGCCCAATACGGTCACCAACCGGACCGCCGATGAATGTTCCTGCTGCTACCGCAAAGAGGAAAGCAAACAGATACATTTGTGAGCTTTGGATCGACACATTAAATTTATGGATCAGGTAAAATGTAAAGTAGCTCGAAAGGCTCGCCATATAGATGTACTTTGAAAAAATAAGCAACAGCAGTATACTGATTGACCAAACAACTTTACCCTTAGACAATTGCAACGTTCCTGAACTGTTGTCGTCCGAAACCTTCTTTTTCTTGATACGGTGCATGTTATTCTTGTACCACCCACCTACTCTGGACAAAATAATGATGGCGAGCAGTGCCACTAATGAGAACCAGATGATCTGGAAACGACCATAAGGCAGTAAAATCAATGCAGCCAGCAGAGGACCTAAGGAACTCCCGGCATTACCTCCAACCTGAAAAAGAGATTGTGCCATGCCATGTCGTCCTCCGGAAGCCATGTGTGCAATGCGCGAAGCTTCAGGATGAAAAATAGCGGAACCAACGCCTATCAACGCAACAGAAAGCAATACCAAATGGAAACTCGTAGCCAGAGAAAGGGATACCAGGCCTAACAGTGTAAAACACATTCCGATGGCCAGTGCATAGGGCTGAGGTTTTTTATCTGTATACAAACCAACAATTGGCTGCAGAACAGATGCGCTGATCTGAAAAGTAAAAGTAATGAGTCCAATCTGTGAAAAACTTAGTCTGAAAGAGTCCTTCACCATGGGATAAATAGAAGGAATCAGTGATTGCATCGTGTCATTCAGCAAATGAGAAAAACTCAGCGCCAATAAAATTGGAAAGACGGTTTGCTGGGCATCTGTGGCAGGCATAGCCACTGAACCCGTAGATGGTTGTTCTATAGTTTTCATATTATCTAATTGCAATTCTGTATTACTGAGGTTGACCGGTGATCTTAGCCGCCCATTCCCAGGCTAATTTGGGTTCCTGATCCACGATACTCTGCAGCAATGACTCGTGCATTTGCTGAGTCGCTACAAAACTTTCTGTACTGATATAAAGCTCCATGAAGTAGTTCTGTAAATGCTCAGCCAGCGTCTTATAGAGTTCAAGCAAGAATTCACTTTTCGCTGCAAATGCAATACTGAGATGGAAGTTAACATCAGCCTGAATACACTTGTCAGGAATATTAGCCAAAGCCATTGCTTTCCTGGTCTCAAGATGTGTTCTGATGATTTCGATATCTCCGTCCGAACGATTCATAGCTGCCTTCTCTGCTATTTTAAGTTCGATCAGTTGCCTTATTTCATTCAATTCCAGACCTTTTGCTCGTAGCAATCTTTCCGATAGCGACTCATCCGGGGTTTGCCTCACTTTCTCCACGAATGTACCTAAGCCTTGCTGTACCCGTACGAGTCCCGTCTGAGAAAGATTTCTTATAGCCTCTCTCACCGTAGACCTTCCGACTCCGAACATGGTCATCAGTTCAGGCTCAGTGGGCAACCTATCACCGACCGGAAATTCTCCTTCCGAAATTTTTTGTACCAATCGCGATGCCAGTTCATCTGCCAGATTGCGCTTTTTGATTAACATATATTCATCATATCATCTGATGTTTCAAAATTATATGATTCTGTTGAAATCAGAATCATTTTTAGGAAATTACTTTTTATGGATCACCGTTGCCGCAGATTGAGCACCTGCCAGAATGGTAAGATCAGCAATGGTTACCCGTGATGGAGCATTCACTGCATATAGAATGGCGTCGGCAATATCTGCGGCCTGGAGTGGTTCAAATCCTTCATAAACCTTTCCTGCCCGTTCCTCATCACCCTTAAACCTAACAAGTGAAAATTCCGTTTCCACAGCTCCTGGAGCCACATTTGTTACCTTAATCCCATGTTGGGTAAGTTCAAGCCTCATGCCTTCACTTAATACTTCAACTGCAGCTTTTGAAGCGCAATATACCGCTCCGTTCAAATAGGTCTGCTTTCCTGCAATAGAACTGATATTGATGATATGCCCTTTGCCTCTTTCGAGCATCAGCGGAATAATCGCTTTCGAGACATATAGCAGCCCTTTCACATTGCCGTCGATCATTGAATCCCAGTCATCTTCGTCTCCCTCTTCCAACGTTCCAAGCCCATGCGCATTACCTGCATTATTGACAAGAATATCAATGTTCTTCCATTGATCAGGCAGCGATCCTATCATAGCATGCACCGACCCCTTATCGCGAACATCGAACAGCAGTGTAGTTACATCCACTTTCGTTGACAGGCTACCTGCAACTTCATCAAGGCGCTCCTGGCGACGTCCACATAAAATGAGGTTAATACCAGCCTCTGCGAATGCTTCGGCAGTTGCCTTTCCAATCCCGGAAGTTGCTCCGGTAACCAATGCTATACGCGACATTTTAATAGTTGATGCTGAATGATGACTGATTAATATCCTTTGGAATCATACCGTGCGACATGATCCCTTAATTTTCCTTTCCTTTGACAACGTTCAGGCTACTGAAATCCCCGGCTTCCAATTGTGTAGCCTGTCCAAACAATTCCAGTGCTTTTTGATATACTTTATCAGTTGGATTAAGCACCTGAAACACCTCATTATTTAATCCGCTCTTCTGTTTTCGACCATATACGTATCGCCCGATAATAGCTTTGGTCTGGGAAACTATGATTGGTTTTGAAATTGCGAGTTCTTTTTCATTAGGTTTGATACCCGATTTGGAAGCATCCTTTACGAGCTCAGCCAGCATTGCATCAGTAACGTCAAAAGAACTCAGGAAGTTATTAAAAGTCTGTTTTTCCAACTTCTTTGAATTTTCGTTGGCATACCGCAAGGCATATTCCCGGATGATATTTTTAGCATAAAGCTCGAATAAGTATTTGGTGTTACTCAATGTATCACGGGGTACGAAAAAGTCCGGCGTAATACCTCCCCCACCATACACGGTACGACCACCATCCGTTTTATAGACTTTACTTTTATCAAACTTGATACTATCAGCAGAGAATAGCTCTCCGCTTTCATACCGATGCGACAAATCCTGACTGTAATCTTCTCCTTTGCCCAATTCATAGGGTTTCTGTATACTACGTCCGCTTGGCGTGAAATAACGGGATATAGTCAGTCTAAGCTCCGAATTGTCTGATAATTTAATAGGCATTTGGACAAGTCCTTTTCCATAGGATCTGCGGCCTACGATGAGTGCCCTGTCATGATCCTGCAAAGCTCCTGCCAATATTTCAGAAGCTGAAGCACTTCCTTCATCCACCAACACAATCACTGGTCCTTTTTCAAAAGCACCCTGCACATGTGACCTCGTTTTCCTATCGAATCGGCTGTCTTTTCCTTCCGTATATACCAAAAGCTTGTCTCCGGCAATAAACTCATCTGCCATGCTTGTCGCGCGTTCCATATAGCCACCCGGATTTCCCCTGAGATCAAGAACCAATTTTTTTAAGCCGTTGGATTTCAACGTAGCCAGTGCCGATTTAAATTCATCAAAAGTTGTTTCAGAGAAACGGCTCACCTTAATATATCCTATTTCCTGATCCACCATATAGGCAGCATCAACGGAATACGTCGGGATACGGTCACGCAGCACGGCAAAATTCATTTTATCTTTTAAGCCAACTCTTTCGATAGCCAGATCAACCTTGGTACCTCTTTTTCCTCTTAGTAGCTTATAGACCTGTGCATTCGTAACTCCGGGACCTGATAGTTTCTCTTTATTTACGGTAAGGATACGGTCTCCACTTTGAATTCCGGCCGTTTCCGAAGGTCCTCCGCTCAATGGAGTAACTACATATACGGTATCGTTGTAAATATTGAATTCAACCCCGATTCCATCGAATCCTGACTCCAGCTGTGACCTCGCCGCTGTGGCTTCTTCCGAATTAAAATAAGACGTGTGCGGATCCAGCTTTTCAAGCATTTTTGAAATGGAGTAATCCACAAGCTCCTGTGTGTTAACTGAGTCAACATAATTATTTTCGATATACATCAGCACCTCCCTGAACTTCGCAGAATTTTTGGCTACATCAGTAAGGCTTTTCCCCCCGCTAAAAAACGTACTGCCGATTAGCATACCTGCCGCCAGCGTTAATCCAATAATAATTGGGAGCCTCACCACGGAGCGGGAATTACGAATGGGTGCCTGGGGTGTATCCTGATTCATGAAATTATTGAGATTGATATATGCGGATTATAACTGTAACAGTTTCAATGTGATTCTAACGTGAAGTAAAGAATTTTGATTGCGTAATGCAATTGAAATCACGTATATGTGATAGCAACACAATCAAAAGCAATTTGATTTCTGTTCTTCCTGCTTTCAAGCAAATTCTTTCAGTGAATCAGGATTTCGCATGGTATCCGGATTGGCAACCTTACCGGGATCCATCCCCATCAGGATTTTTTTCACAGGCGCTTCCATTTTTTTTCCACTGATCGTATAAGGAATATCCCTTACCCGCTCTATGGTATCCGGCACATGTCTCGGGCTGTACTGTGTTCGCAATACCTGTCTGATATCTGACTTCAGCTCTTCCGTTAATTCCTTATCCGAACTAAGTACAACAAACAGGGAAATAATACCACTGCCATTTTCTTTTTCGAGATATACCGCCAGGCTGTCTTTTATACCAGGTATGCTTTCTACGGCACTATAAATTTCAGCTGTCCCAATTCTTATTCCATCTCTGTTAAGTGTTGCATCCGATCTTCCGTAAATTACAACCGATTGTCTCGAGGTGATCTTGATCCAGTCTCCATGACGCCACACATGCGGAAACATTTCGTAATAACTGTCCATATATCGGTCATTATTCTGGTCTCCCCAAAAATATACAGGCATAGAAGGCATAGGCTGCGTAATTACCATTTCCCCGAGTTCATCAATTACAGGGTTACCAACAGCATCAAATGCTTCCACTTTTGCGCCAAGCATTCGGCACTGAATCTCTCCGGCATACACGGGTTCCATAGGACAACCTCCTACAAAAGCACTACAGATGTCGGTTCCTCCGCTGAGAGATATTAACCAGACGTCCTTCTTCACATGCGAATAGATCCAGCTAAATACTTCAGCAGGAAGCGGGGAACCTGTTGATCCGATCGTTTCTAAATATCTGAGACTATTGGGCTGGATGCTTACACCTGACTTCATAGAGGAAATAAAATAAGCTGCACCACTCCCAAAATGGGTGATACGCGCCTTTTCTGCCAATGACCAGAGCGTTTGTGAGGAAGGAAAAGCAGGTGCTCCATCATACAACACCAGCGTTGCCCCGCAAAGCAAAGAACCTAAGGCATAATTCCACATCATCCAGCCGGTAGTAGAATACCAGAAATAACGATCTCCTGGTTTTACATTCTGGTGGAGGATCAAAGCTTTCATGTGTTCGATCAAACACCCTCCGGTACTATGTGTAATTGCTTTGGGCTTTGCTGTGGTGCCCGACGAATATAAAATCCAGATTGGGTGATCGAATGAAACAGGATCAAAATCCAAACCATAATTAGGCAGATGCAGGATATCTTCCCACAAAGTGAAACGATCGGTAGTAAGTCCCGACTGCACATTCTCTATCAGGACAATGTCCTTTAAAGACGGGAAAGATGATGATAATGACTCTATCAGTGGACTACTGTCATGGATTTTTCCATTGTATGAATATCCATCCGCAACAAAAAGCACCTTGGGTTCTATCTGAAGGAAGCGATCCACAATTGCTGATTTTCCAAAGTCCGGAGAACATGACGACCAGACTGCTCCTACCGCATTAGCTGCCAAAAAAGCAACAATGGCCTGAGGAATATTCGGGAGAATGCCGGCTACACGATCGCCGGGCCTGACTCCTCTTTGTCTTAACCAGGTTGAAACTGCCGCAACTTCTTTTTCTAATGTTTCCCAGGAAATGGCAGTGAGCTCATTTTGTTCCGATTGAAAAAGCAAAGCTGGTCTATCCTTCGTTTTATTCCTGAAAATATGTTCTGCATAGTTTAGTTTTGAACGCGTAAACCAGCGGGTGCCGATCATGCCAGATTTTGGTTTTTGAACTACTTCAAGGTAAATTTCATGTGATTTGATGTGAAAGAAATGCCAGAGACTTTCCCAAAAGTCTTCTAGATCTGTTACAGACCACTCCCACAGTTCTTTATAGGAGCGAAAGTAAAGTCCCTTTTTCACAAAAAGCCAATCTATATATCTTTTCAGGTTCGACTGCTCCAAGAGAGCCTTACCCGGCTTCCAGAGCGGAGCGGTTTGTATTTCTGATGACATATTCTATTGTTGAAGGTGTAGGTTCATAACATCAGCATTCATCCAAATTTGCTGACTAATATCATTTTAATCAGTGTAGGGTTACCTCTGTCTCTGATCGTATCTATAAACGTTGGCACGGCTGATTTGACATAATATTAACAACAAATATTTACTGAAAAATTTTTGTCGTATCTTTGCAGCCAAAATAATTTATTAACTAGTACTCTGATAGTCAGACACGTCCGTTAAAGCGTTTCAGCACTTATCCTGGCAACAACGGTTGCAGAAAGCACTGATCAATAACGCACAACATTTGTAAAGAGGAGACCTAATCCAGTAGTGATACTGCATTCCTGATGAGAAACAGAAATAACAACAACAACAATTCGAGATCGAAGTCTTCGGCTTCTAACTCCGGTGGTAACAATTCATTCCGCCGTGCTTCTAATAAGCCTGAAGCAGAAAGCCGCTTCAGCAAGCCGTCTATCAAAAAATCCAGTCTGAGGGCTGCAAGCTCTGCTCCAGCCAATGACAAACCCAAATCGTTCAGGCCACGTGCTTTCGAAAAAGGTGACGGATTTAGTGACTTCCAAAATCAAAACAGCAAGTCTGGCTTCGACAAACCAAGATCAGAACGTCCGAGATTTACAAAACCGGGAACAGAGAAACCGCGCTTTTCAGAAGGCCGTGACTTCAAGCGCGACAATACTGATAAACCCTCTTTTGGAGAAAGGCGCACTGAAAAACCACGTTTTTCAGAAAGACCGGAGCGGGAATCCAGGCCAAGGACAGAGTCACCATCCGGACGCTCTTTCAAACCAGGTTTCAATGAGCGCGATAGTGAATTCCGTAGCTTCAAAAAAGACACTGATCGCAGCGCTACCAGCAGAAGTGAAAGAACAACTACAGGCAGGAGTGAAAAGCCATCTTTTAAAAAAAAAGATGAGCCGGTAATTTCTGAAAAGGAGGCTGCTGAAGAAGCTGCCAATCGCCGGGTGGGTAAATTTGAAACCGCACCTAATTATCGCTTAGAGCAATTCGACAAGAAAAGCGGTACAAAAAAGAAAGTAGAAGAATCAGGTGAAAGACGCCTCAACAGGTACATTGCCAATGCAGGAATCTGCTCGCGACGTGAAGCGGATGAACTTATATCGTCTGGCCAAATTTCGGTAAATGGTAAAATCATTACCGAAATGGGCTATAAGGTTTCCAACGATGATGTGGTGAAGTTTGGCAAGAAAAAGTTAAACCCTGAAAAGTTCGTATACATATTGATTAACAAACCGAAGGATTACATTACAACAACTGATGATCCGGAAGAAAGAAAAACAGTGCTCGATCTGATCAAAGGTGCGTGTTTTGAGCGTGTATATCCTGTAGGACGACTTGACAGAAATACAACAGGCCTGTTACTGATGACCAACGATGGTGAACTTGCGAAGAAACTTACTCACCCATCCAGTGAAATCAGGAAAATATACCAGGCTGAGCTGGACAAACCAATTACTACGGAGGACTTTGAAAAACTTCAGGAAGGACTGAATCTTGAAGATGGTTTTATCAAACCCGACGAAGCAGGCTTGGTTACACCAGATGCTATGGTTGTAGGACTTGAAATTCACAGTGGCCGCAATCGCATTGTACGCCGTATGTTCGAACACCTGGGCTATACCGTTCAGAAACTGGACCGTACTGTTTTTGCCGGATTAGACAAAAAAGATCTCCCTCGTGGAAAATGGAGGTTTCTTGCAGAGAAAGAGGTAGTGAGGCTTAAATACATGATGTAAATTTCATCGGTTATAAAAAAGAGAGCGCCGATCAGAATTTCTAACCGGCGCTCTCTTTTTTGTATTTACTATTGCTTACAACCGGAATCCGAATGAGAATACATCATAGGGAGCATCAGGATACAAACCTTCAAACTGCACCATTGACTCTTCTTTACCAGCCATAGCTGCTTCAAATTCTTTCACTGATTTTACAGGCTTACCGTTTACTTTTGTAATGATAAATCCTTCTTCCACGCGAGAACGGCCGAATTTACCTCCTTCTACAGAAAGTACTTTTACGCCGCCTTCCACTTTGTACCTTGCTAATCTGGATTTTTCCTGATCGTTGAGATTACCAAACTGAGCTCCCAAAGCTGCCATGACAGAAGCACTTTCATCTTTCTTGATAATATCGGAGCCACCTGTACGGTTTCGCAATGTTACAGCCAGGTCTTTCTCTTTACCGTCACGGTTTACAGTAAGATTTACCTTGTCACCAGGCTTACGTAAACCAATCGCCTGCTGCAACTGAGGAACAGAATGAATATCAACTCCATCTACTTTCACAATTACGTCACCCTTTTGTGCACCACCTGCCTGACCAGCACTGTTTTCAGTAAAGTCACGAACGTAAACACCATCGTTTACCTTCACACCATATTCTTCCGCTTTTCTGCTATCAAGTTCGTCAAGGAAAATACCCAGGTAACCTCTCTGTACATTACCAAACTTGATGATATCTCCAGATACTTTTTTCACGATACTCGATGGAACTGCAAATGCATATCCTGCAAAACTACCGGTTGGACTCGCAATGGCTGTATTGATACCAATCAGTTCGCCTTTCAGGTTCACCAATGCCCCACCACTATTTCCTGGATTCACAACAGCATCTGTCTGGATAAAAGATTCGAGTGGAGAATCTCCTGCCATAGCTGCAGCTGGTGTAACACCGTTACGACGGCTCTGCTGACCAATAATACCTAATCCACGTCCTTTCGCGCTGATGATACCGGCGGTTACGGTCGATTCAAGATTAAAAGGGTTACCTACTGCAACCACCCACTCCCCAACTTTTACAGCATCCGAACTTCCCAAAGTAATTGCAGGAAGGTTTTTTGATTCGATCTTGATCACCGCAATATCAGTGGAAGGATCTGTCCCGATTATTTTTGCACGAAACTTACCTTTGTTATGTAAGGTAACTTCAACCTCCTGTGCCCCTTCTACTACGTGGTTATTCGTTACAATATAACCATCAGAAGAAATGATTACGCCTGAGCCTGAAGCTTCCTGCGGCTGAGATCTTCCTCCGCCGCCAAAGTCACCACCCATGCCACCACCAAAAAAATCTCTGAACATTTCTTCCATATCACCACCTCCACGACGACCGCCTCCTCGTGCTGATTGCGTAACTGTTGACTTTATGTGCACTACAGTTGGAGTCGTTGCCTCTGCAGCATACACAAAATCACCTGGAGCACCGGCAGGGGCTCCGGCTGAAGTAAAGCGAGCCAAAGATTCTCCAGGCGCCTCTTTAATAATTACATCTGTACCATTATTTGTTCCTAACAGCTTAAAGCCGGCAAGGGTTGACGCACTGGAAATCAACCCAACCAACACTAAGCTTTTCCAATTTGTTTTCATATACTATGTTGGGGTTTTATATTATGATCTGATAACGCAAAGCAAGGCATAATCTATTCCCGTCTGAAAAGCTTTTAACATAATTTAACAAAGCATAAACCTTTTTAAAACAGTTGGTTCTTCTGTTAGAATCACCACTGATGATAAAAGCTCAGAAACTGACAAAAATATAAAAGGGCGCTATCTGATAAAAATAACGCCCTTTCAAATTTAGAATTTTTTATGCAATCTCAATCTCTCTTGCAGGCTTATCTTTGGCTTCCTCACGTTTCGGTAAGGTTACTGTCAGGATCCCATCCGCATAAGCAGCACCTATTTTTTCACCATCTACTGTGTTAGGAAGTGTGAAGGTACGTTGGAAAGAAGCATATTTAAACTCTCTGCGTGTATACTTTTCAGTTTCGTTTTCAGCATTTACCTGTTCTTTGGAAGCAGAAATCGTCAGCTGGTTTTTTTCCAGATTCAATTTGAAATCACCTTTACTAAGACCTGGTGCCGCTACTTCAATCTTGAATCCTTCTACACCTTCCAAAACATTTACTGCAGGGACGCTTCCTGAGAACACAGGATTGTACAGTTCATTAAATAAGTCTTTTCCAAATAAACCGTTGAAGTGTTTAGGTGCGAATTGTGTTTTTACTAATGTGCTCATTGTTGCTATGTTTTTATGTTGTTTGATTTTGAATCTTGGTATCGTTCGGATACGTATTCAACATATCAACTTCCATTCCTACATAAAATAACAAGAAATTAAGCGACATAATGTCGCACTTATTTCAAAACAATTGAAAATAATGACAAAATGGCGCAAATATAGCCTTTAAAAGCCGACAATTTAACCTATACTTACCCAATATCTGTTTTAATAAACAACCTTATATCAGGCAAGAACAGTTACAAAAAGTAAAACCTCAACCATTCAAGGCAGAGGTAGCAAGGTGGATGATTATAACAGGATCTTATCTCAGCTCCAGTAGTGCACAGGCCTGTTCAGAAGCAGATTGCTCCGCTTTCTTTTTCGTGAAACCGTTTCCAACCGCAAAGGGCTCTTCGTTAACCAGAATTTGAGAGATAAATTCCCTATGGTGACGGGTCCCCCTTTCCTCCAGAATTTCAAAACGAATTTCTTTGCCCTCGCGCTGAGCCCACTCAATGATAAGACTCTTAAAGTTGACATTATTCTGAATAATGCTATCCAGATCATAATGCGTGATGAGCTTACTGATAATGAAAGTACGGGTGAAACGAAAACCTTTATCCAGATAAATAGCACCCACAAAAGCTTCGAGCGCATCGCCATACATAGATGAGCGTGGCGACATGCCGCGGCGGTTTCCATCATACTCAATGAGATGATCCAGTCCAAGCTTGCGGGAAATCTGGTTCAGTGATTCACGGTTAACAATCCTTGACCGGATCTCGGTAAGAAAACCTTCGTCTTTATAAGGATATTTGGTAAAAAGGAACTCAGCTACAACCATTCCCAAAACTGCATCACCCAGATATTCAAGTCTCTCGTTGGACTCCCGAAAACCTTTGATGGCTGTTTCTCTGGAAGCAGAGGTATGCCTGAAAGCGAGTTGATACACACCCAGATTAGAAGGGCGGTCACCAATCACATGCGCAATCGATTCTTTAAATTTTTTATCCTCAGCACTTCCGGTTCTGAAAAGAGAGAGTATCGGTATAAGAATTCGCTTTGCCAAGTTCTATTTTTTAATCTCCGTCGTACTTTTTGAAAATGACTGACGCGTTATGTCCGCCAAAACCGAAAGTATTACTTAAGGCTATGTTAACCTCGCGTTTCTGCGCTTTATTGAAGGTAAGATTCAGACGTGGATTAATTTCAGGATCGTCTGTAAAATGGTTGATTGTAGGAGGAATAATCTGATCACGGATTGCAAGGATACATGCAGCAGCTTCAATAGCTCCGGCACCTCCCAGCAAATGACCCGTCATAGATTTTGTAGAGCTGATATTCATTTTATATGCATGCTCTCCAAAGAACTTCTCAATCGCTTTAATTTCCTGTGGATCACCAATCGGAGTTGATGTTCCGTGGGTATTGATATAGTCAATGTCCTCAGGATTAATACCTGCGTTTTCAACAGTGTTTTTCATCACCATATAAGCGCCTCTTCCTTCCGGATGAGGTGCAGTGATATGATATGCATCCGATGACATACCACCACCGATCATTTCAGCATAAATTTTTGCCCCACGTGCTTTTGCGTGTTCGTATTCTTCGAGTATCAAAGCAGCACCACCTTCTCCCAAAACAAAACCATCACGATCCTTATCATAAGGACGGGATGCTGTTTCCGGAGAATCATTGCGCTCTGACAAGGCTTTGAGCGCATTAAATCCACCCATACCTGCGTTAGTGACAGCAGCTTCAGAACCACCCGATATACACACATTCATCATACCCAAACGGATATAATTGAAAGCATCTATCAAAGCATTCGTAGCAGAAGCACAAGCAGAAACTGTAATGAAAGTAGGCCCTCTGAATCCGTAACGGATTGAAATAACACCCGACGCACTATCCGCAATCATCTTAGGAATAAAGAATGGATTGAAACGTGGGTTTCTGCCGCCTTCAGAAAAGTTTAAAACTTCATCTTCAAATGTCTTCAATCCACCTATTCCGGATCCCCAAATTACACCGGCTTTGTCAAGATCAAGCTTATCTGTGTCAAAGCCGGCGTCCTTCATCGCTTCGTCAGAAGCAATGACGGCATACTGGGTAAATGGATCCATTTTACGGGCTTCCTGCCGAGGTATGTAATCATTGATATCCAGTCCCTTTACCTCACAGGCAAATCGGGTACGAAACTTCTCTGCATCAAATCTGGTAATAGGAGCAGCACCGCTGACACCAGCAACCAAATTTTTCCAAAAAGTAGGAACATCATTACCAACAGGCGTTAATGCGCCCATTCCCGTGATTACAACTCGCTTAAAACTCATAAAATAAAGGACAGAAAGAAGATGATACTGTAAAAGAAACTTGAATTACTTCACGTTTTCTTCAAGGTATGCAACAGCCTGACCAACTGTACCAATGTTTTCTGCTTGATCGTCAGGAATAGAAAGGTTGAACTCTTTCTCAAATTCCATGATCAATTCAACGGTATCTAGAGAGTCTGCTCCCAAGTCGTTCTGGAAGTTTGCTTCTGGCGTAACCTCCGACTCTTCTACGCCGAGTTTTTCGACGATAATTTGCTTAACTCTTTCTGCAATTGCTGACATTTTATAAACACTTTTTGGTTAAAATCGCAACAAAGAAAGATATTTCAGTTCACTTTGTCAAAATTTTTTTAGACGTTTAAATTTATTGCTCTCTGATGCCTGAATTTTAAAAAAACAGAAAATCAGTTGATTGTGCTTATACGTTTCAATAAAAGTATCAATCTCATAGAGAACATTAGGGATAACTGTACATTCGCAAAACTTTTGATTATATCAGATTTACCACGACATGATAAGCATACCTCAATTAAAAAATACAGATTCTCCTATGTTCTTTCTGATGGCCGGCCCATGTGCCATTGAAGGACGTGATATGGCATTACGGATTGCAGAACATATCGTTACAGTAACCGACCGACTCAAAATTCCTTATATTTTCAAAGGTTCTTACAGAAAAGCCAATCGTACAAAAATTGATTCCTTCACAGGTATAGGTGATGAGAAGGCGCTCAAAATTTTGCGTGAAGTGAGTGAGACGTTTGGTATACCTACCGTTACAGATATTCATGAATCACATGAGGCCGCATTTGCTGCAGAATATGTAGATGTGTTGCAAATACCCGCTTTCCTTTGTCGTCAAACCGAACTACTGGCTGCAGCAGCACGTACGGGAAAAGCGGTAAATGTCAAAAAAGGCCAGTTCCTTTCTGGTGCCTCGATGAAATTCGCAGCCGAAAAAATACATGAAGTGAATCCGGAATGCCAGGTGTTACTTACCGACAGAGGTAACAGTTTTGGCTATGGGGATCTGATCGTGGATTACCGCAATCTTCCGGAAATGCAATCCTTTGGCGTACCTGTAATTATGGATTGTACTCATTCCCTTCAACAGCCTAACCAGAGTTCTGGTGTGACAGGAGGGAAACCTAAACTGATCGAAACCATTGCCAAAGCGGCCATCGCCGTCGGAGCGGATGGTCTGTTTATCGAAACGCATTTCAATCCAGCCGAAGCAAAATCGGATGGTGCAAATATGCTTCCTCTGGATCAGCTTGAAGGATTACTGGAGAGATTAGTACGAGTAAAACAGGCGATTTTATGATTTGCCATCCTGCGTCTATTTGTGCCAGTCAATATTTGACGCAATTAACCGGATCTCTGCACAGATTGAGATCCGGTTATTGTATGTTACTTATGCTCTGGTGCCTTGCTCCTTTTGGTGCATCGGAGGTAAATGCGCAGTCAACCGACTCCACACAATTGTGGGTGGTGAAACCTATGGATGTGATTCCGCCTGTTTCGCTTGCATTGGCAGGATTAATAACGCAGGGAAAAATAAGCAGGCATCTACAAAGGGAAGTCGTTAGCAGCTATCCTGGTTTCAGGACCCGTGTCGACGATTACCTTCCTTACGCTCCCGGTGTAGTAAGTCTCAGTTTGGCTGCTTCGGGTGTAAAGGGAAAGCACAAGCTGGGTGATCAATTGATACTCGCTCTGCTTTCAAACATGATCGCACAGGGTGTGACACAGAGTATGAAACGCATTATTGCTTATCCCAGACCAAACGGGGAAGACAACCATTCTTTTCCGTCAGGCCATACCACGACTGCTTTTACGAATGCGACTCTTCTCCATGAGGAATATGGACATAGAAGTGCCCTATACAGTATAGGTGGATATGGCACAGCTACAGCGGTGGGAACAATGCGCGTTTTGAACAACAAACACTGGCTGGCTGATGTACTCATGGGTGCAGGGGTAGGTATTGGTGCTACGAAAGCACTTTATATCAGCTATCCATGGATGCAAAGGACAGTACGACGTATAAAACACTGATGCTGCTTTCATCTTCTTTACTTATTCTTTCAAAAGCTGCTGACATACTGTTGTCATTGTCTCGGGCTTAATTTGTTGCAATTTCAAAACATTTCAATCTATGCAACTTAAGACAATAGCCCCGCTCCACATTTTTTGTTTCGACACTGTAACGACCTTACGGGAACTTCCCAATTATGTTCGTGTAGTAGCTCGTCAACTTTATAAAGACGCTGTTCTGCGTGATCTCGAAATAACAGGTCCGGTTTACTGGATTTACAAAGGGGCTGACGGCAATCCTGATACCCCATTTGCTCTTACTATTGCACTTCCCGTATCTCCACAAGATACCGACATCAGCAATTGTGAATTTGATCTGAGAATATTACCGGCTTTCCGATGCATGTCCTGCACGCACAATGGCGAATGGTCCAGCCTTGGTGAAACGTATGGCGGAATCATTTCAGAAATTCTGGTAAAGGAGCCCGCTATGAGTGGAGAAAACAGAGAAATTTACATCAATATGGATTTTGAGAATCCGGAAAGAAATATAACTGAGGTTCAGGTCGGACTTATATAAATGTATTAACCATGTCTTACTGCCATTATATCAATAATCAGATTTCCGAGCACCCTGATTACCTACTGAATAAGCACTATCATGATCATCAATATGGATTTTCAATTGAAGATGATGATGAGCTTTTTGGCAGATTTATACTTGAAATCAATCAGGCGGGACTAAGTTGGACGCTCATGCTTCGCAAACAGAATAGTTTCAGAACCGCATACGACCAATTCTGTATTGAAAAAATTGCTGCTTACGATGAAAACGACCGCGACCGATTGATGCAGGATTCAGGCATCATCCGCAATAGACTTAAAATAAACGCAGCCATTGTCAACGCTCAGAAAATAGTAGAGCTTCAGCAAGAGTTCGGATCTTTTAAGGCGTGGCTGGATGCTCACCAATCTCTCGATAAAGCCGCCTGGACTAAGTTGTTTAAAAAAACTTTCAAATTTACCGGAGGCGAGATAGTCAATGAATTTTTGATGAGTACGGGCTATCTGCCGGGAGCACATACTCCTGACTGCCCGGTTTACAAAAAAATCCAATCTCATTTAAACTCATAATAACAAGCGTATCCCACCTATTTGGCGGGATACGCTTGTTCAAGCCATGTCAGCATTTTCTCCATCACATCAATCATAGAACCTGCGCTCATTCCGTGTTTGTCATCAGGATAAAGTTCGTACTGCGCAGGAATGTCCAGGCTCAATAATTTTTTATAAAGGTTTTCAGCCTGACTCACATGTACAAGCGGATCCTGTCCGCCATGGAACAGAATTGTTGGCACGCCAGTCTCTTTGGTGAGATGATAGGACGGACTGGCATCTTTTGCAATTTGCGCTTTCGGGTCTTTCTCTCCCAAAAACCTGATCACCGTGTTATCTGCATCACTACCATCCGCACGCACCAGCTTATCGGTCAAATCTGTCGGTCCCCAAAGATCAATCACACCTTTTACTTTTTTCTCCGTATTATGTCCGTAAGCATATAGCATAGCTAAATGAGCACCTGCACTTCCGCCTATCAGCAGAAATTCACTCCCGTCATACTGATACTTTCCTGATTTATCGGATAAGAATTTCAGCGCTCTTTCAACATCCTGAATCTGCGCAGGAAAAATATCCTTCCCATCCTTCACCAATCTGTAATTCATCGACACTACCGCATATCCTCTTTTACCTGCGAGCTCATCTATGAAAGCATCAGGAAATTCGCTTTTGTCTCCCCCACTCCAGGAACCACCATGTATATATACAATTACCTTCGTAGAATCCGTACGGGCTCGAGACACATAAGCATCCAGTAAATTCTCATTACCCGGTGCATCACCATATTTTACATCTTTCAATGTGATGTAGCCTGATTTCTTTTTTGAGGTTTGAAGCGCTGCCGTGACAGGAACACCATTTCTCCAGCCTTTCTTTTTCAGGAATGCAATCAATTCATATGGCTTGTCGGTCTGCAATCCGTGTACACCTTTATGTAATGCCACTTCCCAGGAATCCGGTCCTTCCGAAGGGTTCTGAACGTCGAGCCATACTGATACGCCCTTTTCAGCTGCTGTCCGTACCATTTCAGGATCAGCAATGTTATCAAGAACCTCCATTTTTACCTGCCCGAGAAACATATCTAGTTGTGCACTGGTTTTCACCTCGTCAATCAGGCTCGTCATTAAAGGCATCTGAGGAGCCTCAGTGCGCCATTGCTTATAATGTGGTATTTTATTGATAAATACCACTACTTGTTTTTCCATTCCAGCCTCGCGGATCTGCTCCCAGGTCTGTTTTACATCCGCTTCTTTGAAATCCAGATAAATATTGATCTTTCCTTTACAGGTTTTCAACACCTCTCTGAATTCGGGAATCTGATGTGGTTTTTTTGTTCCGTTTACTACTTTCAGCCCTCGTAATGCTGCTAAAGTCATATCTGCAACCTGCCCTTTACCGTCTGTTGTACGATCGACAGTTCCGTCGTGCACCACTACCAGATGCCCGTCCTTACTGGTGCGCAGGTCTACCTCTACATAATCTGCACCAGCCTCGATGGCTTCTTGGAACGAAGCAATCGTATTTTCCGGAACATTGACATGATTCCCTCTGTGCGCAATGACGACAAGTTTATTTTTTGATATGGGTAATTGGGCCTGTGAGAATACGACCGTATTCAATACAAGCCAAAGCAGCAGTGCTAAATAGTATTTGTTATTAAGAGAAGTATACATTCTTATGCATGGTTTGAGACAAACGTCAGCATGTATACTAGGAGGTAAGAAAGAAGGACTATTGCAGTCAGGTAGTCACCAAAGTGGTGGCATTTGCGAAAATGTATGGAAACACGATTATGCATTTCCATACAATTTATCTGTTTTTAAGCGATTTCGAAGCTCGAAAGGTTCACGAACTGTTGTACACGCTCGTTAATCTCATCCTGTGTAAGATTTACCAATCTCTCTGTTCCAAACTTCTCTACACAGAAAGATGCCATCGCAGATCCATATATGATAGCGCGCTTCATATTTTCAAAGGATATATCTCCTGTGCTTGCCAGGTAACCGATAAATCCGCCAGCGAATGTATCACCAGCTCCGGTCGGGTCAAAAACTTCTTCCAATGGCAATGCAGGTGCGTAGAAAATGCGCTCTCCCTGGAACAACAGAGCACCGTGCTCTCCTTTTTTTATGACCAGTGTTTTGGGGCCCATTCCCATAATCTTAGCAGCAGCCTTACGCAAAGAATACTCTCCTGAAAGCTGACGGGCTTCTTCGTCGTTGATGGTTACGACGTCCACCATACTGATCACCTCTTTCAGGTCTTCCAGTGCGATGTTCATCCATAAGTTCATTGTATCCAGCATGATCAGCTTCGGACGCGCAGCAATACGTTCAATAACCAACTTTTGTGTAGCAGGAACTGTATTTCCTAACATCAAGAATTGTGTCGACTGATAAGCTTCAGGAATGATCGGATCGAAGTCTTCCATTACATTCAGCTGAGTCTCCAGCGTGTCCCGTGTGTTCATATCTTCGTGATATTTACCCGACCAGAAGAAAGTTTTGCCATCCGGAATGACCTTCAAACCCTCTGTATTTACGCCGTGATCTTGCAAAAGACTTACCATGCTATCAGGAAAATCGCCACCTACAACTGCAACCAGATTGTTCTCCTTAGTAAAATAGGAGGCAGACAACGTAATATATGTAGCAGCACCGCCAATTATTTTATCCGTTTTGCCAAAAGGGGTTTCCAGAGCGTCGAACGCAACAGATCCAACTGTTAATAAACTCATAAAGTAGTATTGTATTGATTTTAAGTATGTTTCAAATAATTTTTTTGTCCGAAAACGGTGCGAAGATAAAGAAAACAGGCGAATAGCTTATCGACCTATTGCCTATAATGAGAAACAGGTGCAATCTATCATGGGTTATTTGTTATTTTTGCGAATGAGGGGTTAACTCAGAATAAAACAAATGACCAGGAACGTTATTTTTCGGGTTCCGGTAGTATTTACCTAAGGCAATATTAACATACCAGTTGGGTTGAAACAGATTAACTCCACATGCAAATGAAAACCAAAAGTTGTTGTTCGGGGCAAGTGAATTAGTAATTATCCGAAAACATTCATTCAAAGAAAGCACTTAAATACATGGCCGAGATCACATACCAGCCGCTAAGAATTTTTAATACACTCACTCGAAATAAAGACCTGTTCGAACCTCTCGCTGCTCCTTATGTGGGTATGTATGTGTGTGGTCCGACCGTATACAACAATGTTCATTTAGGCAATATCCGTACTTTTTTATCTTTCGATATACTATTCCGGTATCTTACCCATATAGGTTACAAGGTCAGATACGTCAGAAATATCACCGACGTGGGCCACTTGGTAGGAGACGGAGACGAAGGAGAAGACAAAATCGGGAAAATGGCAAAACTCCAGAAACTGGAGCCGATGGAGATTGTGCAGCGCTATACGAATGATTTCCACGATGTATCAGCCACATTTAATCTATTGCCACCAAGTATAGAACCTACGGCAACGGGACACCTTATAGAGCAAATTGAAGCTGTCCAGGCACTGATCGATAAGGGAATGGCATATGAATCGAATGGATCAGTTTATTTCGATATCAATAAGTACCAGGCCAGCGGTAACAATTATGGCCGGCTGTCTGGGAGAATTATTGAAGACCTGCTCAACGAAACCCGGGAGCTCGACGGACAAGCAGAAAAACTGAATCCCCTGGATTTTGCACTATGGAAGAAAGCCAGTCCGGAGCATATTATGCAATGGGATTCTCCCTGGGGCATGGGATTTCCGGGATGGCACCTGGAATGTACTTGTATGAGTGCTAAATATCTGGGTAAGCAATTCGATATTCACGGAGGCGGAATGGATCTCAAATTCCCACACCACGAATGCGAAATAGCACAGGGAAAAGCACTTACCAACATTGAGCCTGTCAGATACTGGATGCATACGAATATGCTGACAGTAAACGGACAGAAAATGTCAAAATCGCTCAACAATTCGTTTCTTCCTGCTCAATTGTTTTCAGGCAACCATGAGCTACTCGAACAGGCATACAGCCCGATGACGGTTCGCTTCTTTATGCTCCAGAGCCAATACAGAAGTACGCTTGATTTTTCAAATGATGCGCTAAAAGCAGCTCAGAAAGGATATAAGAAACTGGCGAATGCCATTCGGATTATCAAAAGGATGTCATTTTCGACTGACGGAGAAACAGATACAGACGAAAAGAAAATTGCAGACATCAAAAAATCGATTGACGGCTTCTATACAGCTATGAACGATGATCTGAATACTGCCGTTGCTTTTGCAAACCTGTTCAATATGGTCAAGTATGTGAATATGCTTAATCTCGGACAGTTAAAACCAGAGGCGCTTGGAGAAGATGTTTTCAATGAATTGAAAACTAAATTCATTTCTTTTTTCGAAGATGTATTGGGATTGAAAGAGGAATTAACTGAAGGAAGCGCTGTATTGGATGGAATGCTGAATCTGTACAGAGAATACAAGCAAACCAGAAATTACGAAAAAGTAGACGAAATTCGTTCGTATTTTAAAAAGCAAGGCCTTGCTATTCATGATACTAAGATTAGAATAGATTGGGCCTACGAAGAGTAAGGTATGAAAAACCGGCAGTCCATATTTGCTTACACCCTGCTGGCAGTTTTCCTGCTGGGCGGTGTAGCATATATGCTGGCACCTTTCCTCACTGAAAAAACACCCCCGGTAAGGCAGGTTAGCATACCGGAAACCAGTGCTCATGAAGCGATTACTAAAGAAGGAGAATTAGTATTTCTCCGCAATGGCAGAAAAATTGTCAAGATTGACGTAGAAATTGCGGAAAATGATACTGAACGGAACAAAGGGCTCATGTACCGCCCCTACATTCCTGACTCTACCGGCATGCTATTCATCTTTCCAGAACCAAAAGAACTTGGCTTTTGGATGAAGAACACACAGATTCCGCTGGATATTATGTATGTAGATACCAATAAAAAAATCATTTCTATTCAAAAACATACGAAACCTTTTTCCGAAGAGAGCCTTCCTTCTAATGGCATAGCGCAATATGTAGTAGAGGTAAATGCCGGATTCAGTGATCGTAACGATATAAAACCTGGTGATGTCATTTCATTTTAGAAATCAATTGCAGAAAGCTCTGTTGATGCTTTCTGCAATTATAATTTTCAATAGCTGTAAAACCGAAACAAGTTCGGAGCAGACTGCAGAACAAACCATTCAGTTGGTAACGGCACCTGCCTTTAATCAGGATTCGGCCTATTCATTTATTCAGAAACAGGTAGATTTTGGTCCCCGGGTACCCAATAGTGCTGCTCACGTACAATGCGGCGACTACCTGGTGGGAACGCTCAAAAGATTAGGATTTGAAGTAACAGAACAGAATTTCACAGCTACAACCTATGACAATCATAAGTTGAAAGCCCGCAATATCATCGGTAGTTTCAATCCGTCTGCTTCAAAGCGTATTCTTCTTGCATCACATTGGGATTCCCGCCCCTATTCTGACCAGGATTCTGTCAACAAAAACAAACCTGTTCTCGCCGCTAATGATGGTGCCAGTGGTGTAGGTGTTTTACTTGAGATTGCCCGAACACTTTCTTCAATCCAAAACAAACCGGATGTAGGTGTTGATATTATATTTTTTGATGCTGAAGATTGGGGTAGTTCAAATGGAGAAGCAAAGGATAAATTCAGCGGATACTGCCTGGGTTCACAATATTGGGCAGCAAACAAACACATACCTAACTATACAGCATATTTCGGAATACTGCTGGATATGGTAGGAGCAAAAAATGCAACATTCCTCAAAGAAGGCTATTCGGTAGAATTGGCTGACGACGTGGTGAAGACCGTATGGGACTTGGCGGCTCAGCTGGGATATAGCAATTATTTTATTGACAGAAGAGGCTCAGCAATTACGGATGATCATGTGCCTGTAAACGAAACGGCGAAAATCCCAATGATCGACATTATCCATACAAACGCTGACAATATTGCCAACACATTCTTTGAGGATTGGCATACCACTCATGATACCATGGAAAATATTGACCCGAAAACGCTAAAAGCTGTAGGGCAAACACTGATGCAGGTTCTATTTCAGGAAGCTCAGCCGGAGACTATGTAGGGGTTTTATGATGAGGCAATTGTCATTTATTGTCAAGGGTGGTAATTTGTAGTGAGGAATGGTCAGGTATAAATGACCAAACGTGACTATTCATGACCCTACATAACTATTTCCTGACCACACATGACTAAAAAACACCCACTTTGATCCACAAATCTGAGTTCCTTCCCTTATCGTCACTACATGATATTTTCACTCTGCCCAAAGGTGGGCTTAGGAAAACTGGTTCATTAGGGCTGGATTTTCTAAAAAGTTTATCATTTACGTACCAGTAAACCACCTCAACATCATTCGCTGCCTGACAAGCCAGCTGAATTTGTTGTGGATCTTCCTTTCTGATAAAATATTCACTTCCCTCGTTCGGACTTACAATAATGGGCGCACCGTCATGGAAAACCCGCTCACACAAAGGATTATGTGGTGGGAGCTTCGGATATGGGATTTTCTGTTGTTCATAATAGGCAATCAGTTCAGGGGCGAGATTGGCAAATGCTATTTTGGAAACATTGCCATCCGGTAAACAATATGTACAATAAGAAATTTTCCCATCTGTGAATACGTATCTCATATGCGAGCACTTCCTATATACCGACACACCCATGATATATTGCGCGGTAATCTGATGATCGCAAAAACCAGAAGGAATATCACCACTTACTGCACATACTTTCCGTAACTGCACATTAGCCGGGGCGCTGTACCATCCTTTGGGTGAGTTGTAGTCCAGCGAATTAAATATCGAAAAAAGTAAAGGGGTAGCAGTATTCGCCCCACTTAGCTCCGGCACACCTTCTCCTGAAAAATTCCCTACCCATACACCGACTGTATACCGCTTGTTATAACCAATACTCCAGGCATCCCGTTTTCCGTAAGATGTCCCTGTTTTCCAGGCAATTTTTGGTAAATGATAGGTATTATCAAAGTTCGCAGGCAGATCTGGTCTGGTAATCTGTGTTAATATATCGGTAATCAGGAATGCAGCATCTTCCGAAACGATATGAGCCGTTTTATCAGTCTTTTTCTGATCTCTTAAATAAATCAAAGATTGATAATTGCCTTCATTGGCAAAAGATGCAAACATTCGGGTAATTTCTTCCAGCGTAACCCCGCAGCCACCCAATATCATGGACAATCCCAGTTCCTTTTCCTGTTTTTTCACGGTTTGAAATCCTGATTTTTTCAATTGATTAATCAGGGAAGATGTACCCATTTCTTTCAGAATTCTTACGGCAGGAATATTCAATGAATTGGCCAGAGCAAATTCAGTAGTGACAGGTCCGTTAAAATGCCGGTCAAAGTTTTCAGGCTCATAACCTGAAAAATTACCTGGTACATCATTCAAAACTGTTTTTGGAATAATAATTCCCTTATCAAAAGCAGTCGCATATAGCAAAGGTTTAAGCGTACTTCCGGGTGAACGAACTGCTCTGATTCCATCCACCTGTCCGCCATCGTAAGGATTGTCAAAATCCGCAGAACCCACATAAGCCTCCACTGCCATAGTTTCATTATTGATCACCAGTACAGCAGCATTATGGATGTTTTGGCCACGGAGAAGATTCATGTAATTGTGCACCTGCTGCTCAGTTTGCCGCTGTTGCTGTAATTTCAGGTTCGTCCGGATCACCGGCTGTCCGGAAAATTCTTTCTGAAGCCGAACCGATAAATGCGGCGCAAGACGAGGAACGGCTCTTCTTTTGATGTAGAGTGGTTCTGCTAATGCGTCATGAATGATCTGATCATCAAACAGTCCGTCTGTCAGAAACCGACGTAGCCATGTATTGCGGGCTTCGGCCAAAGCTGTATTTTGAACACCTGGCCTCAAACTCGACGGTCGATTGGGAACTATGGTTAAGGTTGTTATTTCAGCAAGACTTAACAACTGTGGCGGTTTCCCAAAGTAAAGTAACGAAGCGGCTTTTATTCCTTCGATATTTCCTCCATACGGCACCAGATTGAAATAAAACTGTAGAATTTCCGATTTAGAAAAGTGAAGTTCCAGCTGAATAGCCCTGAATATTTCAATTACTTTATTCAGGTAAGTACGTGGATTGGGTCGTAACAGTCTGACCACCTGCATCGTAATGGTAGAAGCTCCTGATGATCGCTTTCCAGAGGAAACATTGCCTATGGTTGCTCTTACTATTGCAAACGGATTAACACCGGGATGGTAATAGAAATACTGATCTTCTTTGTGAATAAGCGTTTTGATCAGGATGGGTGTTATCTCGTTTTCATCCGTGTACATCCTCCACTTGTCATCCGGGCTCAAAAAGGCACTCAGTACCACACCGTCCTCTGCTGTTACCTGTGTCGCATAACGGATGTTTGGTCGGAATGGAAAAAAAAGATCCATCAGCAGAAAAATCAACACGATGCACCCTAGCAGGATGGTTGGCTTTTTGAATGATTTTTTACTGATGTGTTTCAAGGGGAAATTTTTAGCAGTGTAAATATAGGAATATGTGACTCCAGTCTGAGCGCGTGAGTGGTCTGAACGGCATTAGTACATCTTTTGAAAAAAGCTGGAATAAGAACGGTAATTATCGTTCAGCCTGCTAACGCATGCAGACCGGGAGATTTGCGCATCACGATTAAATTTCCCTATTTACTTCCTTTATTGCAAAATAAGCCAACCATAATACCATTATGTCGAAATACATTGCCGCCATTGACCAGGGGACGACCAGCACGCGCTGTATATTGTTTAACCATCAGGGAAATATTGTTTCCGTAGGACAAAAGGAGCATAAACAGATTTATCCACAACCGGGCTGGGTTGAGCATAATCCTGATGAGATATGGAAAAACACACTGGAAGTGATCGCTATTGCCCGTATTCAGGTCTCAGCAACTTCGTCGGACATTGCAGCCATAGGCATCACCAATCAGCGGGAAACTACTGTTGTCTGGAACAAAAGAACAGGAAAGCCCTATTACAACGCACTGGTTTGGCAGGATACACGTACGACAGACCTGGTGGCCAGGTATGAAAAAGAAGGTGGCCTTAATCAATTCCGGCACATTACAGGTTTGCCCGTATCTACCTATTTCAGTGGCCTTAAATTGCAATGGCTCCTGGAAAACGTAGAAGGTCTGCGCGCCGATGCTGAAAAAGGAGAAGCGCTTTTCGGCAATATAGACACATTTCTCATATGGCATCTTACCGGCGGAGTGCAGGGCGGAATTCATGTGACAGATGTCACCAATGCCAGCCGCACACAGCTCATGAACCTCCACACGCTACAATGGGACCAGGAGATGTTAGAGGCTTACAACATTCCTTCCATAATGCTTCCTGTCATTAAAAGCAGCAGTGAAATCTATGGTACCGTCACCAACGAGGTGCTGCCGGGTGTACCTGTTGCCGGGGATTTGGGCGACCAGCATGCTGCCTTGGTTGGCCAAACCTGTTTTGAACCCGGCATGGCAAAAAATACGTATGGTACGGGATGTTTTCTGGTTATGAATACCGGCAGTGAGATCAAAACATCTGAAAGTGGTTTGCTCACAACAGTAGCCTATCAGTTTGGCAATAATCCGGTACAGTATGCGCTGGAAGGAAGTGTAGCCGTTACCGGTGCACTGGTACAATGGGTGCGCGACAATCTGGGTCTGATCAAAAACAGTTCAGATATCGAAAAACTGGCAAGAACTGTGGAAGACAATGGAGGTGCCTATTTCGTCCCTGCATTTTCCGGATTATATGCCCCATACTGGCGCAATGATGCGCGCGGTGTTATAGCAGGACTTACCCGGTATGTCAACAAAGGGCATATCGCACGTGCAGTACTTGAAGCCACAGCATACCAGACGCTTGATGTCGTCAATGCAATGGAAAAGGATTCCGGAATCAAGCTTTCTTCACTCAGAGTGGATGGAGGTATGGTACTGAATCAGTTGCTGATGCAGTTTCAGGCTGATATCCTCAACACACAGGTGGTATCTCCGGCAGTAGCAGAAACGACTGCACTGGGTGCCGCTTACGCAGCGGGCCTGGCGGTGGGTTATTGGAAAAGCATGGATGAATTACGGCAAAACTGGGCGGTGGCACATACCTGGAATCCGGATATGCCGACCGACAAAAGAAATCAACTTTACAAAGGCTGGCAGAAAGCGGTTACGAAATCCTATGCATGGATGGAGTAAACGATCCAGACCATCCTGTGAAGCAACATTTACCTTTTCGAATTTAGAATGAATATAAAAAAGAAAGCATAAAATTGAAACTGACCTCAGATTTTGGGCTGTAACCTTGTAAACCGTAACTTCGCCACTTAATTAAACAGGAGTACCGTATGCATACCCTTCATCTGAAAAAGCCGCTTGCTTTTTTTGATCTTGAAACCACCGGAGTAAACGTTGCCCGCGACCGCATCGTGGAGTTGTCCGTGGTTAAGGCTTTACCAAATGGTGAGACCGAAGTGCGTACCAGACGAGTAAACCCGGAAATGCCCATCCCATTGGAAAGTAGTCTTATACACGGCATTTATGATGAGGATGTAAAAGACTCGCCGACGTTTAAGAGCATTGCTAAAAATCTGGCTGTTTTTCTTGAAGGTTGCGATCTGGCAGGATTTAACAGTAACCGGTTTGATATTCCGATGCTGGTGGAAGAATTTTTACGCGTAGGTGTTGAATTCGATGTGAAAAACAGGAAGTGCATTGATACGCAACGCATTTTCCACATGATGGAGCCACGGAATCTCTCTGCTGCATACAAGTTCTATTGTGGTAAAACATTGGTAGGTGCTCACGGAGCAGAAGCTGATACACTGGCGACATTTGAAGTATTACAAGGCCAGATAGCCCGGTACGAAGGCGTTAAAGTATTGGATCCGAAAGGAGTTGAATACGAACCTGTGAAAAATGATATAGCGGCACTTCATGAGCTCACCGCTTCCAAGATCATTGATTTTGCGGGTCGTATGGTTTTCAATGACAAAGGAGAAGAGGTATTCAATTTCGGGAAACACAACGGGAAAAAAGTGGCGGACATCCTCAAAAATGAACCCTCTTTCTACGACTGGATGATGAAAGCCGAATTTCCTCTGGATACCAAACGCAGACTTACAGAAATAAAATTGCGTGCGCTGACCCAACGGTAACGCATGCATATTTACATTGGCAGGAAGAACTATTTATAACTATTTTTGCCAAAATCAAAGATTGTATCAGCCAGACGATATTTAACGCTGAATATTCATCATTATTGAGAAATTAAAAATCCGAATATCCATAAAGGTTATCTGCTATGTTTCCAAGCCCAATGTTACCTAACGCCAATATACCTGAGGTTATTCAGCATATTCCATTACTGCATTACCTTATACTTAGCACACTTCTATTTGTGATTGGTATTATAGGCGTACTTACCCGCCGGAATGCAATTGTAATTTTTATGTCTGTAGAATTGATGCTGAATGCGGCGAACCTGTTACTTATCGCATTTTCATCATATCGCTCTGACCCTGCAGGACAGGTTTTCGTATTTTTTATCATGGCAGTGGCAGCGGCGGAAGTAGCTGTAGGACTGGCAATTATTGTAATGATATACAGAAATACAAGAAATACCGATATCGGCTTTCTTAATAAACTTAAATGGTGATCCGGTTGCTGATCGACGGTAAGTTCACTATGATTAAAGAATAACAACAGTTCAAATAAAGACATGTCTCCATCATTACTGGTACTAATTCCTTTATTGCCTTTGGTCGGGTTCCTTATCAACGGGCTCGGTTTTCCTCACATTCCTAAAAGTCTGGCGGGGATTATCGGAACACTGGCTGTGTTGGGAAGTTTCATTCTGTCCCTGCTCACATTTAATGCATTTCTTGCAGCTGGTAGCCAACCTGTGATCGTCCCGCTCTTCGATTGGATCACCGTAGGCAGCCTCAATATTCCATTCTCATTTCAGGTAGACCAGCTATCATTGCTGATGCTCCTGATAGTTACGGGTGTAGGCTCTCTGATCCACATTTATTCCATGGGCTACATGCACCATGACTCAGGTTTTGGTAAATTCTTTGCCTATCTAAACCTCTTCCTGTTTTTCATGTTGCTGTTGGTATTAGGATCCAACTATGTAATCATGTTTATTGGATGGGAAGGTGTAGGACTTTGCTCGTACCTATTGATTGGGTTCTGGAACAAAAACACAAACTACAACAATGCCGCACGTAAAGCATTCATAATGAATCGTGTGGGTGATCTCGGCTTCCTGCTTGGTATCTTTACGATCATCGCTACATTCGGAACAGTAGAATATTTGGAAGTTTTTGAAAAAGCTACCTCATTTTCATTGGGAGATCCTGTAATTATTGCCATTACAGCGTTCCTGTTTATCGGTGCGATGGGTAAATCAGCGCAGATTCCGTTGTTTACCTGGCTTCCTGATGCGATGGCCGGACCAACACCTGTATCTGCCCTGATTCACGCTGCGACCATGGTAACAGCTGGTATATACATGGTGATTCGCTCCAATGTGCTCTATTCACTTGCGCCATCCACACTGGAAATTGTAGGCATCATTGGTGCTGCCACTGCATTGTTTGCCGCATCTATAGGCCTTCTGCAAAACGACATCAAAAAAGTACTGGCATATTCAACGGTAAGTCAGCTTGGATATATGTTTATGGGTTTGGGAGCAATGGCTTATTCTGCATCCATGTTCCATGTGATCACGCATGCATTCTTTAAGGCACTGCTTTTCCTTGGAGCTGGTAGCGTAATTCATGCTATGTCCGATGAGCAGGATATCCGTTCCATGGGTGGCTTGAGGAAAAAATTACCGGTCACTTTCATTACGTTTTTCATTGCAACATGGGCGATTTCCGGTTTACCTCCGTTCTCCGGCTTCTTCTCCAAAGATGAAATCCTTGCGCATGTATTTGAACACAATAAAATCCTTTGGGTAATTGGTGTTCTGGGATCTGTCATGACATCTTTTTATATGTTCCGCCTCCTGTTCCTTACTTTTTTTGGAAGTTTCAGAGGTACACATGAGCAGGAACATCATCTGCATGAATCGCCTGCGAGCATGACGATACCCCTGATTATCCTTGCTGTCCTCTCAGCAGTTGGGGGCGCGATAGGTATACCCGAAGCACTGCATGGCTCTCATCAGCTGGCAGCCTTTATGAATCCTCTTTTTGATGCTGCACGCCAGGTAAATCCGGAAGCTTTTTTACCAACCGCATTATCTCATTCCGAGGAATACCTGCTGATGGGAATTTCTGTTGCTGCAGCGGCTATTTCAGGCATTGTGGCTTATGTAATGTATGTGCAAAAGTCTGCCGTGCCTGCTCCAGATTCGGAGGAGAGATCTGCGCTACAAAATCTGATCTATAACAAATATTATGTGGATGAGCTTTATGACACTGTTTTTGTAAAATCTACCAAGACGTTGTCTAATACGTTCTACAGTTTCGGAGAATTCTTCGTCGATCTGTTTGTTAACGGAGCTGCACGTCTGATTCGTTTTCTTGCCTCTTTGTTGAGAAAAACACAAACCGGCTCTACAGGAGACTATGTATTTGCCATGGTTTTAGGGATTGTCGTAATCTTGTTCTGGAAGCTGTTACTTTGATATTATACCGTTCACCATCTGTTGCTGACCGTTGACTTGAAAATATGCTTACTCTTCTTTTAATATTGTTACCCATTGCAGCCGCTGTACTTACACTGGCTACCGGTTCACGCCTTGCCAAGCAGGTCGCGTTAGTCGGGGGCTTAGCCGAATTAGGCCTGGCAATTTTTGTCTGGTCTCAGTTTGATCCGGCAGGAGGCAGCCAGTTTGCTTTCAAATACCACTGGTTACAGTCCGCAGGGATATCATTTGCGGCGGGTATCGACGGAATCAGTATGGTTCTGGTTTTACTTACTACATTTCTGACACCATTTATTATACTTTCAGCTTTCGGTCATGATTATAAAAATCAGGCGAGCTTTTATTCTCTGATTCTGTTCATGGAAGCTGCACTGATCGGCGTTTTCACAGCAACCGATGCTTTTCTCTTTTATCTTTTCTTCGAAGCAGCACTGATTCCGGTATACTTCCTTGCTGCTGTTTGGGGTGGAGAAAACAGAGCGAAAATTACTTTCAAGTTCTTCATTTATACCATGTTCGGTAGTTTGTTTATGCTGGTGGCGTTGGTATTTCTGTATTATCAAACACCAGACAATCATACTTCGGAACTGGCAGCATTTTACAATCTGCAATTAAGTCCTCAGGCACAAGGGTTTATCTTCTGGGCATTCTTTATTGCTTTTGCTATCAAAATGCCTTTATTTCCTTTCCATACCTGGCAGCCCGATACCTACACTGAATCTCCTACGCAGGCCACCATGCTGCTTTCGGGGATTATGTTAAAAATGGGTGTTTACGGTCTGATCCGATTACTCCTCCCTATCGTACCATCCGGCGTAGCGACCTGGGGTCTTCTCGCGGTAATACTATCAGTAATTGGTATTATCTACGGATCGATCATCGCCATACAACAAAGGGATATGAAGCGACTTGTTGCCTACTCATCGTTTGCACACGTTGGTCTGATGTCCGCAGGCGTATTCTCGCTATCTGCAAATGGATTACAAGGTGCAATGGTACAAATGCTTGCTCACGGAATCAATGTAGTAGGTATGTTTTATATAGTGGATCTGATCCAGACCCGTACCAAAACAAGATATCTGGATCAGTTGGGAGGTATTTCTCAAACGTCGCCTCAGTTCAGTATCTACTTTATGATTCTATTGCTGGGAAGTGTTGCACTTCCACTGACCAATGGTTTCCCCGGTGAATTCCTGTTGCTTTCAGGAATATTCGGATACAACGCATGGCTTGGTGCTATTGCCGGACTTACAATCATCCTTGGATCTGTATATATGCTTCGTCTTTATCAAAAGTCGATGTTTGGTCCTAAATCAAATTGGGTGGAAGGATTTAAAGATCTGACACTAGGTGAGCGTGCCGTACTCCTGCCGCTTGCCGCCATGGTGTTCTGGATCGGTATTTTCCCAAATACATTTTTGAAGATTTCAGAGCCTGCTATTGCACAGATATTGAAAATAATTGCCAGCTAATCATACGCTGACAGAATAGTTAATAACCAGCTAAGGAACATTCGGTAAACAGCCATTAGCTCAATCCTAGTGACAAACGATAATAAGTAATATATGTATCCCATTGTATTGTTGTCAGTTTTTGGAATCGTCACACTCTTTTTAGGGTTCTCGAAATCTAAAAATATACTTTTGCCATCCGTCTTACTGTTCCTGGCTATTGCGTTAGCTTCAAACTTCATAGACTGGAATCAAGGCCCATTACTATACTTCTATGATATGCTACGTGTGAATAACCTCACACTGGCGTTCAATGGCATCGTACTTATATCGGCATTTATGATCGTCGCTATTTCCGGTGGTTTTCAGGATAATCCTGATTCTGAACCTGCAGAATACTATGCATTGATGTTATTGTCTCTCGTTGGCGCCATCATGCTTATTGGTTTTGAACACCTGATTATGCTGTTTATCGGGGTAGAAATCCTTTCAATCGCTATGTACGTACTTACGGGTAGCAATAAAAGGAATCTTCGCTCCAACGAGGCTGCCTTGAAATACTTTTTGATGGGAGCCTTCGCTTCAGGCTTTATGTTATTTGGAATAGCACTGCTTTACGGAGCAACCGGATCATTTAGCCTTACAGGAATACAATCATTTGTAAGTGTAGGTCACGCTGCAATGCCATCATACATACTTTACGCAGGCTTGCTACTGTTACTGATAGGCATGCTGTTTAAGGTGTCTGCAGCACCTTTCCATTTCTGGACACCGGATGTATACGAAGGAGCTCCAACAATCTTTACGGCGTTCATGTCTACAATCGTGAAAACGGCAGGATTTGCTGCTATCTTCAGATTGCTTGATCATTCTTTTACAAATATCTACAGTTTCTGGTGGATTGTGGTTGCCGCAATTGCTGTACTGACATTGATGGTGGGAAACATTGGAGCAACCAGCCAAAACAGCTTCAAAAGAATGCTGGCATATTCAGGGATTTCTCATGCAGGGTATTTGCTTATTGCAGTTACAGCTTTATCTGAGCCTACAGAGAACGCGATCGTTTTTTATTCCATGGCTTATTCCTTATCAACGATTTGTGCATTTGCTGTGCTTATGCTGGTATCAAAAGAAAAAACCATCGATGGTCAACCTGACGAACGTTATGATGCATTTAACGGTCTTGCAAAAAGTAACCCTTTCCTTGCATTTGTTCTGACAGTATCTATGTTGTCTCTGGCTGGAATCCCGCTGACAGCTGGTTTTTGGGGTAAGTTTTTTATCTTCACCAGCGCGGCAGACAGAGGTATCATCTGGATCACTGTAGTTGCAGTTCTGATGTCAACAGTTGGTATATACTACTATTTCCGTGTTATCATTGCTGCATATCTTAAAGAAGGTCATATAGGTCAGATCAGGGTTGCACCATTTTATCAGGTAATACTCGTAATCGCTACCTTCTTTACACTTCTATTCGGGATTGCACCAGGTCTTTTGGAAGGAATTATATAAGACGCATAAAAGACTGTAAAAGGGGACTGCACCGTGTGCAGTCCCCTTTTTTGTTACTTATCATGGTTGTTCCGTATAAAGATTGAACAGGCCCTCGCCCTCTTCAATCTGAAACACACCAATACAACATCATGGAACAGCTACTTCTACGTCGAAGCATTACCTGGGATTCAAGTAATATTGAACGCTGCATTTCAGGGAAAAGAATTATGATTACCGGTGCTGCTGGATCTATTGGCAGCGAACTATTAAAACAAGTTATTCAGTTTCACCCTCAGCTGGTAGTTGCCGTTGATCAGTCTGAAAATGGCATTTCTATGCTAAAGAGAATTTATGCTACTCAAAAAAATGTATGCATAAAGCTTAGAAACATTACCGACCAGGAAGACATGAGACGCATATTTAGTGAGTTCAAGCCACAGGTTATTTTTCATACAGCTGCATATAAACACGTCAATGTACTCGAAACCGATTCTGTCATCGCCATCAAAAATAACATTTTCGGCACTGAAGTTCTTGCAGATCTGTCCATTCAGTTTGATGCTGAAAAATTTGTATTTATTTCAACTGACAAGGCCGTGAATCCTATCAATGTTATGGGAATTTCCAAAAGGCTCTCTGAGCTTTACCTTCTTTCTCTAAAAACCAAAACCGACTTTATCATTACGCGATTCGGCAATGTATTAGGATCCGCAGGCTCTGTCTTCATGATTTTCAAAGACAGGATATCCCGCAATTTACCTCTGCATGTCACACATCCAGAGGTATCGCGTTACTTTATTGTAATTTCAGAAGCGGTACAGTTGGTTCTGGAAGCTGCTGCTATTGGTATGTCGGAACAGATATTAATTCTTGAAATGGGTAAACCCATTCTGATTAAGGATCTTGCTTCCCGTACAATTGACATGTATCAAAAGCCTGGCCAAAATATCGAAGTTATATTTACAGGTCTGCAACCCGGCGAGAAAATGCATGAGGAGCTACAGCATGCACACGAAAAAACAATTAATATTCATCAGAATAACATAAGAATTATTACTTCCGAATACCGACCCAATCTATGTATCAGAAAGGGAATTGACAATCTCCACCAATTAATCAGGACTTCAACTAACCTTGAGCTCACACTGGCACTAAAGAAACTTTTATAAACAGTGTAGGCATAACCTTATTTATTCTAATAGAATTCTAATGGAAGATATGCATTGAATTGCTGATTAATTACCTTTCTTGATCTCGTTTTGAATGAAAATTCTCCTATAAATAGTGAGCAAATAGGCTTTCAGTATAATCCGATCTGTTTACAATGTCTCTGCAGGCATTACACCGACAAATTCTACATACGCTGAACCAAAATTGAAACATTCTATGTTATTTGACCGATTAAACTAATTAATATATAATATTTACAAGAAATAAAACTTGTAAAGATGTTTGATTCCGGTTTTTCAATCGAAAAAAATAATTAGTTTTGTGTAATGACAAAATCATGCAGTAGTTTCTTTGATGCGTTATAGTAAAACTTCGCAGTTTTAATTTACAAGTTATAATAAACCCAATACCACGAGAATGAAATATTCAGTACATGCCGAAGGCAAGTTTCAATTTATCGATGAAGGAAAAGGCGAAACTCTGTTGCTTTTGCATGGCCTTTTCGGTGCATTAAGTAACTGGGACGGGATAATTGATTATTTTTCCGACCGTTACAGGGTTATTATCCCGCTTCTTCCAATCTATGAATTACCTCCGCGGGAAGCTGGCCTGGAAGCCCTGCTTGCATTTTTGGAAGAATTCGTTGCTTTTAAAAACCTTACCAATGTCACAGCTATAGGTAATTCGCTTGGTGGACATATAGGTTTACTTTACACTTTAAAGAATCAGCATAATGTCCACAAGCTTGTTCTCACAGGTAGTTCCGGACTATTTGAGAACTCGATGGGCGGCTCATTTCCAAAGCGGGGAAGCTATGACTATATCCGTGAACGCGTTGCTTATACATTTTATGACCCTGCGGTTGCTACTAAGGATTTGATAGACGAAGTTTTTGAAACTACTTCCAGCATTCCAAAATGTATGAGTATTGTTGGCATTGCCAAATCAGCTCAACGACACAACCTGGCTAAAGATCTTCATCAGATTACTGTTCCTACACTACTCGTATGGGGACTTAATGATACGATTACACCACCTCATGTAGGTTATGAGTTCAATAGACTGATCTCAGATTCAGAGCTGCATTTTATCGATAAGTGCTGTCATGCTCCTATGATGGAACGTCCTCAGGAATTTAACGTTATATTAGAGAGCTTTTTAGAAAAACATGTGTCTGTTGCGATAGCATAATTTTAAAGAGCCTTAAATCGGCTCTTTTTTATTTTAAAAGTTTTTGCAAATTTGACACCTACAGCTTTTTTTGATACATTCGGAAAACTACAATATTTATATGCTGGCTACTACGCTGATAAATCCTATGATCCCCGCCCTGAAGCTTACCGACCAGGTGAGCACGGCTTTGGATTGGATGGACGAATTCCGGACCAGTCAGCTTGTAGTTGCAGATTCCGGAATCTACAAGGGAATTGTTTCCCAGGATATTCTTTTTGATATACATGATACCGGTGAAAAGCTTTCACGCGTCATTATCCAGCACGAGGATATATATGCCCTGGAAGATCAGCATCCTTATGAACTTCTACGACTGGTGAACGAGTTCGGCCTAACGATCATACCTGTTGTTCAGGATGGGAAGGCGTTCACAGGCAGCATTTTGCTGAATGATCTTGTGGAACAATTTGTCAATGAACTGGGTGTACAGGAAAAGGGAGCTGTTTTGGTATTAAAGGTAGCGGAACGGGATTATTCTCTTTCTGAAATTAGCCGTTTGATAGAGTCCAACGGCACCAAAATCCTAAGTAGCTATTATTCTTCATCAGAGTCATCGCATCCACTGCAGGAATCCAGGCTTACACTCAAACTGAATCGGACTCACATCACTCCCATCATAGCCACACTCGAACGGTTTGGTTATGATATACTCGAAGCACATGCCAACGATCCTATTGAAACACTGGATCAGGAGAGATTAGACATGCTTCTTCGTTATCTCGCTACGTAAGTAGGTACGACTAAATATTACCGTGTATTTGAATCCGTGTAATTGTCATGTATCTTTCGAGTAAAACCATGATCCACTTTTTCTTCCATGAAGATAGCCATTCACGGACGTAATTTTAATGAGTCCGCTCGCCCTTTCATTGAAAACATGTTCAATGAACTGGCAAAACGTGAAATAGATGTAAGCTTATCTCCGACATTCCGTACATTTCTCGACCAACAGGGCGTTGCACATCACACATCTTTGGTTTACGATAAACCGGAAGATCTCGACGGAACCAAACTGGTTGTGAGTATGGGAGGTGACGGGACGCTGCTGGAAACCATCTCTCATGTGGGTGAAAAAGAAATACCAGCTATTGGCATTAATGTAGGCCGATTAGGATTTCTGGCAACTGTACCTCCCGAACGCATTTCTGATATGATCACCGCATTGGATAACGGCCAATATCGTATTGACGAAAGAACGCTCGTTGCAATTGATAATGCGGATCTGTTTGACGGAGTCAATTTCGGTTTAAATGATTTTACGATCACTAAAACGGATACGTCATCGATGATTACCGTTCATACGTATCTCAATGATGAATTTTTGAATTCGTATTGGGCCGATGGATTAATTATCTCGACACCGACTGGCTCTACCGGTTATTCACTCAGTTGCGGCGGGCCTGTACTGGTACCACACTCACAGAACTTTATTGTTACCCCCATCAGCCCTCACAACTTAAATGTAAGGCCTCTTGTCGTGGAAGACACTGCTGTATTAAGACTGGAAGTAAAAAGCAGAAGTAATAACTTCCTGATATCGCTGGATGCCCGGTCGCGCATAGTAGACGAAAACACACAGCTAACGATACGAAAAGCTCATTTCAGAGCAAAACTTATTAAAATGCTGGACGATAGCTTTCTCAATACCTTACGTAGCAAGCTTTCCTGGGGACTCGATATGCGAAATTAACACCTATAATTACACACACTTAATAATATGAAACTCATACTGCATCCATTCGATCTAAAGCTTAAACATACCTTCACAATCGCACACGATTCGCGTGATGTACAGCCAACACTCATTGTAGAGTTAAGGGATGGAAACTTATCCGGCTTCGGAGAAGCGACATCAAATCCTTATTACGGAGTCACCGTAGATAATATGTCTGCATCTCTGGAAATCGTGCGTACTGTAGTTGAAGCTGCCGGATACAACAGCGCGGAACAACTTTGGGAAATAACACACACTTACCTTTCGAACAATTCTTTTGCCCTGTGTGCACTGGATGAAGCGGCAAATGATCTTTTTTCAAAGAAGAAAAATCAAAAATTATATGAGTACCTGAATCTTTCAGTTGATCAAAATCCATTGACCAATTTCACGATTGGTATTGATACAGTTGAAAAGATGGTATCTAAAATGAAAGAGCTCCCATGGCCGGTTTACAAAATAAAACTAGGTACACACGAAGATCTTCGTATAGTTCAGGAACTAAGAAAACATACAGACGCCATTTTTCGCGTAGATGCTAATTGTGCGTGGACCGCCTCAGAAACCATCCGCAATGCACCTATATTAAAAAGTCTTGGAGTTGAATTCATTGAGCAACCGCTACCTGCCGATGACACTGCAGGAATGAAGCTGGTATACCATCAAAGTATACTTCCGGTAATTGCAGATGAAAGCTGTATAACAGAAAGTGATGTATCTCAATGTAAAGGACTTTTTCACGGCGTGAACATTAAACTAACGAAATGTGGTGGACTTACACCTGCGCTCAGAATGATTCAGGAAGCAAAATCCTTGGGTATGAAAACAATGGTTGGATGTATGACCGAATCCAGTGTGGGTATTTCTGCTATTGCACATGTACTCCCGTTATTGGATTATGTAGATATGGATGGATCTCTTTTGATCAGCAATGATCCTGCATCGGGTGTCCATTTTGATTTTGGAAAAATTATTTACAGCTCGGGAATGGGTACCGGAGCTGCGCTTTTGCAAAGTAAATAACTATCCGTGCAGCTTTTGCTATCATATGAAAACCTTCATCACGGACACTCTCCCAGGTAGAACCGTTACCCTTCAGGATGGAAAAGAATTTCTGTGGTTCAGCGGAACTGACTATCTGGGCATGGGACACAACGAAGCACTTCGTAGCCATATCGTCTCTGGTTTAACTGTATATGGTACGCATTATGGAAGTTCCCGTAATAATAGTTTGCAACTCAGCATATATGGTGAGGCAGAAAAGCAATTAGCGGATTTTGCCATGGCACCGGCATCACTCACACTTTCCTCAGGCATGTGGGCAGGGCAATTGGTGATGCGAGAAATTGAAACAATAGCACAAAAGTCCGGAACCAGTGATTGTCGCTATCATTACGCTCCCGGTACACATACGGCAATTCGCGGACATCAGTACATTGCTACCGCCATTACATGGCATGAGTGGGCTCTCAAAACGGTGAGTGATATAAATAAAAGCATTGACTCAACTGTTCATATCATCATCAGCGATTCTATCGGATCTCCATGGGTAGAGCAATTTGACTTTTCCTTGTTTGAAGCCCTGAAACATCCAAATGTATGGCTTGTTATCGATGATTCTCACGGCCTTGGCATTACAGGAAAAGACGGGCAAGGGATTTATCAGACATTAAAAAAATGTGTCTCTCACCAAATCATTGTTACTGCATCACTCAACAAAGGAATGGGTATTCAGGCAGGAGCCATTTTCGCCGAAAAAGGGATAGTGCAGCATTTAAACGCTTCTCAATGGTTCTCTTCAGCATCCCCTGCCCTACCCGCCTACATGTATGCTTTGAAAGTGATTCTCGAGGCAAAAGGTTACGAAGCGCCGTACCATCGATTGATGGCTACTATTTTATATCTGCAAAACCGGATTACTGATTACACCTACATTACACAGATTTCCAGCTATCCGGTATTATGCAGCCGGCATCCCCAACTATTTGATTACCTTTTGTCGAATCACATACTTGCTTCCAAATTCCCGTATCCTTCTGCTACAGATGAGCCGGTAACCAGAATTGCCGTATCAGCATTACACCAAAAAGAAGACCTCGACCAACTGGCCGAGGTCTTGGTAGACTTTCAAACGAAATTCATATCTTAGTAATCATCTGCATTCCCACCGGTTGCAGCTAAAGCCTGCTCGTCACGGAGTTTTTCCTTTTCCACTTTCGACGAAACAAGTATACTGATTTCATACAGAAGAAATAAAGGAATAGCAACCAGAATCTGGCTGTAAATATCCGGAGAAGGCGTAATCACTGCTGCTATGATCAGAATGACGATCATAGAATGTCTTCTGTATTCACGCATGAAAACCGGGGTAAGAATCCCAATTTTAGACAATACGAATACTACAACAGGAAGCTGAAATGCAACACCACAAGCTAATGTAAGCGTCGCAACAAGAGAGATATAAGAAGTAATACTAAACTGATTAATGATAGACGGATCTAGCGTATAACTTGCTAAAAAGTTGATAGCCAAAGGCGTGACTACATAATAGCCAAAAAATACTCCGGAGAGAAATAGGAAAGTAACGTAGAATACTGCTCCCCTTGCTGAACGACGCTCAGATGGGCGCAATCCTGGTTTTATAAATCTCCACAGCTCCCAGAAAGCATAAGGAAATGCAAATATCAAACCTGCAATTACAGAAGATGTCATACTCATGGTAAAGTTATCCCCCATACCAATGGCCTGCAGCTGAAAATTGAGAGCCTTTACGCAAAGATCATCATAGCCAACTATTACCGAAAGTTTACATAGCATTCTATACGTCCAAAAATCTGGTTTAGAAGGAGCTATTATTACATATTGATAAATTTCCTGAATGTAAATAAAGGCAATAATTGCAAATACCAGAATGGAACCCACTGCGCGGATTACGTGCCATCTCAATTCTTCTAAATGTCCGATAAACGACATCTCTCCACCTGAATCATCTTCCTGGTTATCTAATTCCTGGTCTAAGGGCATATTTTTAAAAATGTAAATAATTCACATGTAGATCCGGCCGGAATTAACGGACCGAACTATTATCGAAACGTATTAAGCTTTATACGAGAAAACAATCAGATAAGATCATTTTCAGGATTAAAAGCTGAAATTACTTAAAAAAACCCGCCGGATTTACTCGACGGGTTTTTTTAATGTTGTTATAATGGTCAAGTTAGTCCATTACAAAAGGATAGTCATTTTCCACATACACATCCGTGTAAGCTTCACTTGCATCAGGAAACTCTGATTCTTCTGCAAACTGAACTGACTCTGCAACGGTTTCTTTTACTTTCTTGTCAATTGCATCCAGCTCTTCTTCCGTAGCCAGGTTATTTTCAAGAATAATTGCACGGATTTGTTCGATAGGATCACGCTGTTTGTAATCTTCAACCTCGTCCTTAGATCTGTATTTCTGAGGATCAGACATAGAGTGCCCACGGTAGCGATAAGTACGGAATTCAAGGAAAGTAGGTCCCTCTCCTTTGCGCGCACGCTCGGCAGCACGGGAAACTGCTTCATGAATTGCCTCCACACTCATACCATCAACTGGTTCCGATGGAATATCGTAGGCTTCACCCAAAGTATACAGTTCAGTAACATTGGAAGTACGTGCTACAGAAGTACCCATAGCATATCCGTTGTTTTCAACAACAAAAATAACCGGCAGTTTCCAGGTCATTGCCATGTTAAGCGCTTCGTGAAATGCGCCCTGACGAATTGCACCGTCACCGAAGTAACAGATACAAAGCTTTCCGGTTTTATTATACTTCTCAGCAAAAGCGATACCCGCTCCCAATGGGATTTGAGCACCGACAATTCCATGTCCACCGATAAAGCCAACTTCTTTATCAAAAATGTGCATAGAACCACCTTTACCTTTGGTTGTTCCTGTTTTTTTACCGTACAGCTCGGCCATGATTGCATTAGGGCTGGTACCTAAAGCCAAAGGAATTCCATGATCACGATAAGCCGTGATATATTTGTCACCTTTAGTCAGTGCCGTTGCAGCTCCTGTTGAGCAAGCTTCCTGACCTATGTAAAGGTGGCAAAATCCACGTATTTTCTGCTGACCGTAAAGCTGCCCCGCTTTTTCTTCAAACCGGCGCTGCAATAGCATATTCTCGAACCAGAACATGTAGCGATCCTTAGGATGCTGTAATTTTTTTGGAGCTGATGCTTTCTTTTTTTCAGTAACGGTGGCCATAAATTTGGTTCACGTTTATATAAAGACAGAACTTTGTCTTTAAGTTAGTGGTTTGAACAGAGTCTGTTTGCCGAACTCACGCAATGATCTGCGAAAATAAGCATAAACTATATAACAAAGAAGTTCATGTGGCTAGAAAAGCTCCACCTTACCTACTTTAAGAATCATGAGGAGCGAGCTTTTGTGTTTGGAACACATGTAAATTGTCTGGTTGGAGAGAATGGAAGTGGCAAAACAAACCTTCTGGATGCTATTTATTTTCTAACACTTACCAAAAGTGCATTCCAAAGTCAGGATGTCCTTGCAATCCGTCACGAAAATGATTTTTTTGTAATTGACGGAATTTTTAAAGAACCTGAGCAGAACATTCAGATTACCTGCAGCTTTCAGCGCGGCCAGCGGAAGGTTTTTATGGCAGACAAAAAAAACTATGAACGCCTCAGTGAACATATTGGTCGTTTTCCTCTCGTTCTGATTGCTCCGAATGATACAGATCTGATCCGTGACGGAAGTGAAGAGCGCCGGCGCTTTTTTGACGGTGTGCTTGCACAGGCTGTCCCCGACTATTTGCAGGACCTGTTACAATACAACAAACTTTTGGTGCAGCGAAACAGTCTTCTAAAGCTGTTTGCTGAAAGAAATAATGTTGATAATGATTTGCTGGACACTTACGATGAGCCTCTGACAGCGCTGGCAGTTCAGATATTCCGGAAAAGGACCACTTTCATGGATCAGTTCGTTCCACTTTTCAAAAAGCACTACGCATTCATCAGCAGTGAGAAAGAGAACGTAGAAGTACGATATGACAGCGAAGTATCAGAATCCGGCTTTTCTGAAGAATTCTATGCGCACAGACTTCGGGATCTTCATGCGCAACGCACAAGCAAAGGGATTCACAAAGATGACTTTGTTTTTGAAATTGATGGTCTTTCTCTCAAAAAATTTGGCTCACAAGGGCAGCAGAAATCATTTGTTATTGCACTGAAACTCGCTCAGTTTGATTTGCTAAAAGCTGAAAAAGGTAAAACGCCAATTCTACTACTTGACGATATTTTTGACAAACTGGATGATAAGCGTATAAACAAGCTTATTGAACTGATAGATACCGGATTTTTGGGACAAATTTTCATCACCGATGCACGCCCGGAACGATCCGCAAAGATACTTGAGAAAGTAAAAGCAGATGTGCGGTTTTTTGAAATTGAGAAGATGATTTAAACGCAGAGTTTGTTGAATTAGAATATTTCTCGCAAACTCTGCGCCCAATCTTATTAATTACTATACATATTTGGAATCCAGCTCCTTAGCCTGAGCAACAAATTCTTTCACCTTCTGCTCATCTTCCTTTTTACAGATCATCAATACACCATCATACTCCGCAACGATGAAGCCATCCAGGCCATTCACCACCACCAGTTTTTCAGAAGGTGTCTTGATGATAGAATTTGTTGTATTGTGCAGAATCAAATTTCCTTCTGTCACATTCTGATTTTCATCCTTTTCTGATACTTCATAAAGCGATTTCCACGTTCCGAGATCCGACCAGCCAAAACTGCTCAACACGACATGGACGTTATCTGCCTTTTCCATGATACCATTATCAACAGAGATACTTCCACAATGTTGATAAGCTCTTTCAATGAATGATGCTTCTGAAACCTGATAATAGTGAGGATTACCCGCTTCGAAAATCTCTGCAATTTCAGGTTGATATTTTTCCAAAGCCTTTTTAAAAGACTTAATGTTCCAAATAAAAATACCTGCATTCCAAAGAAAATCGCCACTATCAAGAAATTGCAAAGCAAGTTCCAGTTGAGGCTTCTCAGTGAAAGATTTTACTTTTTTAACAGTCATTTTATCAGGAATGTACTGAATATAGCCATATCCTGTATCTGGTCGAGTCGGCTGAATACCAAGCGTAACCAGAATGTCATCCGTTCTGGCTGCCCCTAATGCAATACGTACCGTATCTCTGAAAACATCTTCATTCAGTATAATATGGTCTGCAGGTGCCACCACTACATTTGCATCAGGATATTTCGATGCTATCTTGTAACATGCATATGCAATGCAAGGAGCTGTATTGCGGCGATTTGGTTCGAGCAATATCTGCTCATCTTTAAGTTCAGGAATCTGTTCCCTGACCAGCTCTTTGTATTCCTGACTGGTAACAATATAAATATTTTCAATTGGGCAAACGCCCTCAAATCTGTCGACTGTTTGCTGTAAGAGCGTCTTTCCTGTCCCTAAGACATCGTGAAACTGCTTTGGGAAGTCTGTTCGGCTGAAAGGCCAGAATCTTGTCCCTACGCCACCCGCCATGATAATCACATGTGTTTCATTCATTATTTATATGCAGATTACTGAAAAGCTATAAACTCCGGCAAAGCTAATAATTATGCCTTTAATAAAGTCATAACATTATAAGAGCTGCAATCTACTTCCTGAAGGCTATACGGTTATAACCAGATTTCCCTATACTTTACAAAAATTGGATTTTGGAAATATTACTTACTTCAAAAATATAGATATTTAAGTATTTAAAGAAAAAATATAATAATCATATTATTTATAGCGGTTTATTTTTTTAATTTGCCACAACAGTAATCATCAGTAAATCGAAACCATGAACTCACTTCTACGCTCAGTACCAGGCGGTATACTGCTTGTACTCCTATTCGCAAACCTGACATTTGCACAAACTAAAATTGATGGCATAATTACTGAATCCACAAGCAAAGAACCTCTCATCGGAGTAAGCGTTCAGGTGAAAGGCAAAGTTGTAGGTACCATTACAGATGCCAAGGGAATTTTCAATCTCAGCGTCAATGGACAACCCCCTTTTACAATTGTAGTATCTTCTGTAGGCTTTCTAACCCAGGAATTTGAGGTGATAGGAGGAAAATCTCATTATGACATTCAGCTATCAGAGCAGGTAGTTCTGGGAAATGAAATTGTCGTTTCCGCTTCAAGGATAGAAGAGAGTGTGTTAAAATCACCGGTTGCAGTTGAAAAAATGGATATTCGTGGTATACGTGAATCTCCATCCACTAACTTTTATGATGCCCTGGCAAATCTGAAAGGTATTGATATGGCCACCCAGGGTGTTCTTTTTAAATCCATTAACATGCGTGGATTTGGCAGCACCGGAAATCCGCGCACTGTACAGATGATTGACGGAATGGACAACCAGGCACCTGGTCTCAATTTCCCGTTGGATAACATCATTGGTATGTCCGAACTGGATGTTGAAAGTGTTGAGATTCTCCCCGGAGCCGCTTCTGCACTGTATGGGCCTAATGCCATAAATGGTCTTATCCTGATGAACAGCAAAAGCCCTTTCCTTTATCAGGGTTTAAGTGCAAATGTGAAAACGGGTGTTATGCACGAATCAAGTCGCTCTAAGGCAACAACACCATTTGTTGACGGTACTATTCGTTATGCAAAGGCTTTCAATAATAAAATAGCCTTTAAAGTCAATTTATCTTACATCACTGCAAAGGACTGGGAAGCAAACAACTACAGTAACCTCAACCTGGGAGGAAATGCGGATCCACTTCGCGGTGCAGGAACAAGACCGGATTACGATGGCGTGAATAGTTATGGTGACGAAGTGCAAACAAACATTAATTCAGTAGCACAGACACTCGCGGCGAATGGTCTTATTCCGGCGCAGGCTGTCGGGCTCGTTCCCAGTAGCTTTGTTAGCAGGACAGGGTATATGGAGAAAGATCTTATAGATTACAATACCAAAAGTTTAAAGGCTAACGCAGCTGTACATTATCGCTTGAGCGAGAAGGTTGAAGCCATTGCTCAAATCAATTACGGCTATGGCACCACGGCTTACACCGCAACCGGACGCTATTCTCTGAGAAATTTTAATCTGACTCAAGGTAAACTGGAATTAAGAGGAGACAACTTCACGGTTCGTGCATATACAACGCAGGAGCGTTCCGGACAGTCTTACCTTGCAGGGCTGGCAGCAGTATCGATGCTCAACGATTTCAAACCACACGCAACGTGGTTTGGAGAGTATACAGGAGCGTTTGTCCAAGCCCGTTCACAGGGAGCGAATGAGGAAAATGCTCACCTGGCAGCCAGAGGTGTAGCGGACAGAGGGATGCCGGTTCCTGGTACCGATAGCTACAGGACATTACTGGATAAGTACCGGAATATGCCTATTGTTGAAGGTGGAGGTGGATTCACAGATAAAACCAACCTTTATCACATCGAAGGATTCTATAATTTCAAGAACCAGATTAAATTCGTCGAGCTTTTGGCAGGAGCCAATTATCGTATGTATGAACTTAGGTCAGCAGGAACTTTATTTGCCGATACAAAAGATGGACGTACCGGCACGATTAATATTAATGAATTTGGTGCTTTTGTTCAGGCCGGAAAAAATCTGCTTAACAATCATTTGAAACTATCCGGCTCTATCCGCTACGATAAAAATCAAAACTTTGAGGGCCAGTTCACACCAAGAGTTTCCGCAGTAACAACTTTCGGTGAGCATAATATCCGTCTTTCCTATCAAACCGGTTTCCGCATCCCTACTACACAAAATCAATATATTGATCTGAGAACACCATCAGGAACACTGATAGGCGGACTTGCTGAATTCGAATCGCGCTACGGCTTGTCTAATGGTATTCTGAGACAAAACCTGTCCACAGAAAATATACAGGCTACCATTGCTGCAAATCCGTCCATTTTACAACGTGCTCAGGCATATGGTACTGCTGCCATAACACAAGCTGTAACGGCAGCTGTTACACAACAGGTAAATGCAGCTGTAGCGGCAGGCCAGATTCCAAATGTTCCGGCTGCTATACAGGCGGCAATCACTTCAGGCGTTCAGGGGGCACTTCCAGGAACACTACAGGCGCAACTACCTGGTGTCATTGCTCAACTCGCACCCGCCTTTGCATTGGCAAGTTTACCAAAATATGAACCTAAAAAGTTGAAACCGGAAAGAATCGCTACCTATGAAATCGGCTATAAATCAATGATTGCTAAAAAGCTTTTTATTGATGCGTACTATTATGTAAGTCAGTATAAAAATCTGATTGGAGGAACAACAATCGTTGTACCTAATGCTCCGGCAGGACCAGGTCTGCCCATCGAGTCAGGTATTGGAGTAGGTAATTTTGATGGGTATTCCAGAACAGTAAATACTGAGGAAACAATCAGTGTAAGAGGATTTGCTCTTGGTCTTAATTATGCATTGACAAAAGGTTACAACATTGGAGGTAATGTGGCCAATAACGAACTTACAGATTTTACCAAATCTCCGGAAGTACAATACACACAGTTCAACACACCTAAATATCGTTACAATCTCAGTTTTGGGAAGCGGATCACCAGCACAAGCACTTTCGGATTCAATCTCGCATATCGCTATCAGCAAGCATTTTTATGGGAATCCAGCTTCATTATACCAAGCAGCAACAACGTAGACCTATTTACAGACACTACTGTCCCTGCTATTAGCAACTTGGATGCGCAGGTCAGCATGAAAGTTCCTGCTATAAAATCAATCATAAAGTTGGGCGGTACCAACATATTAGGAAAATCATATATCCAGGCTTATGGTAGTCCCAGGATTGGTTCTACTTATTATGTATCCATCACTTTTGATGAATTGCTGAACTGATTAAATATGAAAAGCCGGCAGTTGTAGCAACTACCGGCTTTTCATATTTTTAAAACTGTTTATTTAGGACCGTAGGCAAGGTCTCCTGCATCGCCTAAACCTGGAACAATATAGAATTGTTCGTTTAATTTCTGATCAATAGCGCCAAGCCAGAGTCGGCATTGCGGTATTCGTTTCTGTAAAAAATTGACGCCTTCAGGACACCCGATTACGGCAGCAATATGTGTTTGCGCTGGTATTCCAAAGCGTAACAGTGCATGATAGCTCTTTTCCAGCGAACTCCCCGTTGCCAGCATCGGGTCTATGATAATCAGCGTTTTACCAGTTAGATCCGGACTTGTTATATAATCCATTTCCACTTCGAACTCCTCATCTCCTCCAATATTGTGCCCGCGGTAAGCACCTATGAATGCATTGTCTGCCTGATCAAAAATGTTCAGAAAGCCCTGGTGAAGGGGAAGCCCTGCTCGTAAAATTGTTGCCAGTACAACCGGTTGCAGCAAAGATCTGGAAGGTGCTTTTCCCAATGGTGTCTCAACGTTACTTGTCTTGTAAGTAAGCGTCTTAGATATCTCATAAGCCAATAATTCGCCTACCCGCTCTATATTTCGCCGGAATTTCATCCTGTCTTTTTGGATATCAATGTCGCGAAGTTCAGCCAGATAATGATCGGCAATAGAAGGCTTTTGAGAGAGTAAAAACATAACTTTGATAGTTTTTTAGACTGGTTGATGCAAGATAATACAAATTCATTGACGTAATTTGAACCTGAGTTTCAAAAACTTGTCATCAACATCCCGTGCTATGCGAATAAAAGAATTTTAGCCATTATGAATCAACCATTTATCGGATTATACAGATTCCTATTTATTCTTCTTATATCAGTATCATACGCACAGGCACAGAGCCCATTTATTCCGCTTAATGATGATTACTACCACCTGATAGATCGCCTCGAAATCAAGAGAGGAAAGCTATCCGAAGGCTTTCATAGCGCTGTAAAGCCATTTGAACGTAAGACTGTCGTAGCACTCACCGATTCTATTCTGAAAGAGGGTAACGTTTTACTTACCAACCGTGATTGGGAAACCATTGATTATTTACGGGAGGATAGCTGGGAATGGGCACCTCAAATGGCCGCCACTGACTCAGCACATTATAATAACCTGGCAAGACTTGGCTGGTTCAAAGCATCACAGATTAATAGAAACAAAAGATTCTGGAAGCACCCGGCAGACCTTTTCAGTATCCACAATAAAGAATTTGACCTCCATTTTAACTTTGTTACAACTAATTTTTTCGGAAAAGACAGCCAGTCTGATGCTGCGTTGTGGTATACCGGCAGAGGTGTTGAGTTAAGGGGAATGATCGGAGAAAAGCTTGGATTCTACACATATGTGGCAGATAATCAAGGACTTTTCCCGAGGTACGCCATGGAATTTGCTCCGGAATTCACATTTCCGGGAGAAGGTCTGGCAAAGATAAGTGCCAGTAAAGGGACAGTCGACTTTCTTACGGCCAGAGGATATATCACATTTAAGCCGATCAAAGCTATAAACGTCAAATTTGGCCATGATCATAATGTTTTCGGAAGTGGCTTCCGTTCTCTGATTCTCTCCGACAACAGTAGCCCTTATCTTTTTCTAAGACTTGATACCAAGATAGGGAGATTCAACTATACGAATCTATGGACAAGCATGCTCAACAACGACCAACACGCATGGACAAACGGCCTGCGGGGCAAAAAATTTGCAGCTATACACCATTTGAGTGTCAACCTGACTGAAAAAATCAATGTTGGAGTGTTTGAAGCAGAGGTATTCAGCAGGGATTCTGTGGGTGGAGGTTATGACCTTAATTATCTGAATCCCATTATTTTTTACAGATACGTGGAATCCTATATCGGTAGTGAAGACAACGCGCTGCTGGGTTTTGACTTCAGATGGCTGGTCGGGAAAAAGGCATCCATTTATAGTCAGTTTGTATTGGATGAATTTCTCACAAAGTACCTTTTTAGCGGAGGAAAATCCTGGACCAATAAATATAGCTTTCAGCTCGGCGGTAAATATGTCGATGCCTTTGGTATTAAAGATCTTGATTTACAGGCTGAATACAACCTTGTTCGTCCCTATACGTATTCACACAAAGATGGGGGTCGGAATTACGCTCATTATGGACAATCGCTGGCACATCCGCTTGGAGCAAATTTTAAAGAATTTATCGGTATTGTTCGCTACAAACCTACTTCCCGCCTGTCTGTTTATGGCACATTCATGGTAGCAGATAAAGGCAAAGACCCATCCAATGCCAACTTTGGGGGAGACATTGAAAAAAGTTACGAAACCAGAACAAATATATCCGGCTATGAGCCAGGCTTCGGACACAGAATTGCTCAGGGCGTTTTCACTCAAAACGTTTCTACAGATCTTCGACTCAGCTACTCACTGGCACACAATCTATTCCTGGATGGACGCTACCTCATCCGTAACATGAAATCCGAAAATCAGACATTTGCTCAGAAATCTAATATTTTTACTATTGCTGTACGCTATAATATGGCTTACCGCCAGCAAGCGTTCTGATCATCATATATTCGCGATAATTAAAATTATTTTAATACCCCCTTGATATCATATGGAAACAGATCCACACCAACTTCGGGATTTAATACATCTGGCTCTGCTTGAAGATATTGGAGACGGAGATCATTCTTCATTGTCTGCAGTTCCGGCTGATGCTGTAAAACGTGCACACCTCCTTGTTAAACAGGATGGTGTACTGGCAGGCGTAGATGTAGCACTTATGATATTTAAAGAAACTGCTCTGTTTTACGGAGATCCGCTTTTAGATATAGAAGTGTTACTTAATGATGGAAGTGCAGTCAAAAAGGGCGATATCGTTCTGAACGTCGAAGGTAATGCCCGACTCATACTGAAGTCAGAAAGGCTTGTATTGAATATCATGCAAAGAATGAGTGGTATTGCTACTTATGCAAAACTGATGACAGACCTGATCAGCGATCTGCCTGTTAAATTACTTGACACAAGAAAAACGACACCCAATTTCCGAATTTTCGAAAAAATGGCTGTAACCATCGGAGGGGCAGTCAACCATAGAATGGGTCTTTATGATATGATCATGCTAAAAGACAACCATGTCGACTATGCGGGCGGAATTACTAAAGCCATCGAAAGCGCCAACAGCTATCTAAAGAAAACCGGAAAAAAATTAAAAATAGAAATAGAGACGCGTAATCTCGAAGAAGTAAAAGAAGTGCTGCGTGTCGGACAGGTTGACATTATCATGCTGGATAATTTTTCTCTCGAAAATATGAGAGAAGCTGTGAAGCTGATTAATGGCCGGTTTGAAACTGAAGCATCAGGCAACATTACAGAAAAAACACTACGCGCGGTAGCCGAAACTGGTGTCAATGGTATATCGAGCGGTGCACTTACCCACCAGGCAAGGAGTCTGGATTTAAGTTTAAAAGCCTTTTGACCTTATAAAAATGGGATAACGTATGCTGACAAAATATCAAGCGGCATACGGAGCCAACCTTTGGAAAAGATGCCTGAAACTTACGTTGATGGCGTCTTTTGTCGTTTATCGGCTATCTGCTCAAAATCCGCCCCGAATGGAAATTGACGTCAGTCAGTTTATTCAGGATCTTTTTCCGATACCCACCGAAGACTCTGATTACGAAGATCTGTATGAATCTTTGTTTCAGTTATACACTAATCCTGCTGATCTGAACCGGGTCACTCAAGATGAACTTGCCTCCATGTTCATCCTTTCAAACAAACAAATTGAATCCTTGCTATCCTACCGACGACAAATGGGTTCGTTTATTTCTTTGTACCAGTTGCAATCAGTACCAGATATGGACTTGCCAACCATTTATCGGCTACTCCCATTTGTCACTGTTGAGCCTTTTCAAATGACACTAAAAGAAAGTCTGAAAAATCCGACACAACATTTTTTGATGTTCAGATCAGGTAGAATTCTTGAAACTCAAAAAGGCTTTTCAGGTACCGACAGTAGTTCTTCTTCGTCCACACGCTACGAAGGAAAACCATTCAATGGCTATTTACGGTATCGCAATGCCAGAACCGGTGTGTATAGTTTTGGATTAAGTATGGAAAAAGATGCCGGTGAGCAATGGTGGAACTGGCAACCCCGCAGACAAATATTCGGACCGGATTTCACATCTTTTCATGCTCAGATCCAGAATCGTGGGAAATTAAAAAATCTGATTGTTGGAGATTTTCAAATGCAAGCAGGACAAGGATTGGTCATGGCGGCAGGATTTTCATTGGGAAAGGGCGCGGAAGTGATAAGGACTACTTACCGGAGCACCCTTGGATTAAGGCCCTACACGTCTGTCCTGGAAGCTAATTTTTTTCGAGGCATTGCTGCTACATATTCCATTTCCTCTAGTATACTACTCACTGGTTTTTATTCAGGCAGCAGAAGAGACGCAAGTCCGGACGAAACAGCCATGGGAGGAAATGTCCAGACTATCTCCTCTCTTTTGATTTCCGGATATCACCGCACTCCAGCCGAGCGAGATAAACACAACATCATTTCTGAACGGAATATCGGTCTGCACGGTCTTTTTAAGCTACCCTTACAACGTGGCCAGATTGGAATTACATTGCTAAATACAAATTATGGCGCTTACTTGTTGAAAAAGGATGTGCCATATAACAAATTTGAATTTCAAGGAAATCATAATCTCGTCGCTGGTTTACATGCAGATTATCGTTGGCAAAATTTTCATTTTTTTGGAGAGGGTGCGAGATCTAAAAGTGGCGGGTTAGGCGGTATTGCCGGATTGATTGCCGGTCTGAGTAAAGCAATTGACTTCACCCTGCTCACCCGACACTATGATAAGGACTTTCATACTTTTTATGGAAATGCCGTAAGTGAATCTACCAGACCCATTAACGAATCAGGTATCTATTGGGGGTTACGGTATTCACCTAACCGCCGCTGGCAATTCAGCACCTATTATGATAGATTTCGTTTTCCATGGCTGAAGTATCAGATTAATGCTCCGTCATCAGGTTATGATCTATATTTCCATGTTTTATGGAAACCCAATAAACGCTTTAATGCTTATGCGCTTTTTCATGAAAAAAACAAACCTCATAATCTTACAACAGGGAAACAACAGATATATCCTGTAGTAGAATCGGTAAGAAAAAGTGCTGTTGCGAATATTGAATATGATGTACCTCTTCGATTTTCTATAAGGACCAGAATACAAGGAGGCGAATTCCAATACAAAGGCGATCAGCCTTCGAAGGGATTAGCCATTGCACAAGACATCACATGGAAATACAAAAGATTCGAATTCAGTGCCAGAATGGCCTATTTTTCTACGGATAATTATGATAGCCGCCAATATGTGTATGAAAAAGATATGCTATATGCATTCTCTCTTCCGGCTTATTATGACAGCGGGACCAGACATTATTTTATGACTCGTTTTGCGCCCACTAAACATATGAAAATATGGTTGAGGTGGGCACAAACAAGGTATAGGGATTTGGAAAAAATCAGCTCCGGACTCAATGAGATCAGCGGGAATAAAAGAAGCGAATTGAAAATGCAGGTGATGTACCAGTTTTGAATCCGTATTTTTGCTAAAATTTTCCTTCATGAGTATTACAAAAGAAGACATATTAAAGAAATATTTTGGTTACGATTCATTCCGCCCGCAGCAAGCTGAGATTATTGATACGGTAATGCGGAATGAAGACTGTCTGGTACTAATGCCCACAGGCGGAGGAAAATCGGTTTGCTTTCAGATCCCCGCCCTCCTCCGACCCGGTCTTACCATCGTTATTTCTCCACTCATTGCCCTGATGAAAGATCAGGTAGAGACATTAAGGGGAAATGGAGTAGATGCCGCCTATCTTAATTCTACTCTATCTTCTTCCGAACAGGATCAAATCATGTGGAGAGCTAAAACAGGAGAGCTTAAATTACTTTACATCGCACCGGAAAGACTTTTCTCAGGAAACACTTTTGACTTCCTTAGAGAATGGAATGTAAATCTGTTTGCAATCGATGAATCTCATTGTATTTCCTCATGGGGACACGATTTCCGGCCCGAATACCGACAGCTAAGTTCTCTTAAGCAGCGCTTTCCGAAAATTCCTGTCATAGCATTAACGGCCACTGCCGATCGAGTAACGCGCCGGGATATATTGAAGCAACTTGGAGTAGAGCATGCCGAGACTTTTGTTGCAAGTTTCAACCGCCCCAATCTTAGTCTAAGCGTACTTCCCGGACGTCAACGACTTCCTCAAATTCAGCGTTTTATAAAAAAGCGTGAAGGACAGTCGGGAATTATATATTGCCTGAGCAGAAAAAACACTGAGACAGTAGCCAATAGTCTTAACAAAGCTGGATTCTCGGCATCGCATTATCATGCAGGGCTTGCAGCCGATGTCCGCTCCCGGGTCCAGGAAGAATTTTTGCGTGATGACATTCAAATCATTGTTGCCACAGTAGCATTCGGAATGGGAATTGACAAATCCAATGTCCGTTGGGTGATTCATTACAATTTACCTTCCAATGTCGAAAGCTTCTACCAGGAAATAGGGCGTGCAGGACGTGATGGCACACCTTCGGACACGGTCCTTTTCTATAGCTATATGGACATCATCACAAGACAGGAGATGATTAACAATTCGGAGCAATCAGACGAGCAAAAAGAGCTGTTACATGCCAAACTCAACCGCATGAAACAATATGCCGAAGCAGATATTTGTCGCAGACGCATTCTTTTGAGTTACTTCAATGAAGCGGTAGAACATGATTGCGGAAACTGTGATGTTTGCCAAAATCCGAGAACACGGTTTGACGCAACTATTATCGCACAAAAAGCCCTCTCAGCCATAACCCGTACCAATGAGAAAATTGCCATGGGTATGCTGATCGATATTTTAAGAGGAAGCCAAAACCGAAGCATATTACAGCATGGTTATGACAGACTTCCCACTTTCGGGGTGGGTCGCGACCTGCGCACCGACGAATGGGCGGAATATATCGGACAGCTTCTTAACTCGGGGGCCATGGATATTGCGTATGATGAAGGGCACGCTTTCAAACTGAATCCCTTCAGCAAACAGATACTTAGAGGAGAGCGCCAGGTGGAATTGGTTAAGTTTATTCCATTAGCAGAACGTAAAGCAAAAGAGGAAGAAGTTGCCGAAGTTCAAAAACCTAAACAGGAAATTATTCGTGATGCTCTGTTTGAAAGACTACGTTTGCTCAGAAAACAATTGGCAGATGCACTTGGTCTTCCTCCTTATGTAGTTTTCACTGATGCCACATTATCGGAAATGGCACAAAAAAGACCGATTTCCGAAGCCCAGATGAAAGCTATATCAGGGATCGGAGCAGAAAAGTACCGGCGTTTCGGACAAACGTTCATTCATGAAATTGTGACTTTTGCCAAGGAAAATGCAGAACCGGGAACTCGAATTGCAAAAGGCATCACCTATATCGAAACGCTGGAATTGTACAAAGCGGGCTATTCTGTAAAAGTGATGGGTGAAAAAAGAAATCTCAACCCGGTCACTATTTTGTCTCATTTGGTCAAACTTAGAGAAGATGGCCACGATATAAATCTCCGGGCATTGATTGATGAGCACAGCTACCAAACTATAGTGAAAGCTGCGCAAGAAATGAGTATTCGTAAAGACAGTGCTTTAAAGCCTCTTTTTGAATTACTGAATGAACAATATGACTATGGCCAGATCAAGCTGGCGTTGGCGATATGGGAGGAAGAATACACAACCTGAGCAAGAAATCAGTAATGCCATTTTTCCAATAAATAAACAGTTGTCAGGTAGAATTTTCAAAAAAGCGTCAATATCTTTACAAAAACTTTAACGCTCAATTTAAAAATGTCAAGACAAAATATCCTTTCCGGATCTCCGTGGGAAGACAAAATGGGCTACTGCCGTGCAGTACGCATTGGAAATATCATAGAAGTGGCAGGTACTGTTGCTATCATTGACGGCGATAAAGTGAAAGCCGATGATGCTTACGCTCAAACTCACAATATAATCGAAAGGATTGCCAAAGTTTTGGAAGAAGCAGGAGCCGGTTTATCTGATGTAGTTCGCACGCGCATCTTCACTACCAAGATCAGTCATTTCGATGAGATTGCACGTGCACATGGCGCATTTTTCGGAGATATAAAGCCTACAACAGGTATATATGAAATCAGCGCACTTGTCTCGCCGGACTATCTGGTGGAAATAGAGTTTACGGCTGTGCTTGCATAATTGCTCATATTTGCTTTGAAATAATTGAATACGATGCACTTAATAAGTATTCGTATTTTGACAAATCGAAACAAAACACCATTTTTTCTAAATTTCCCCGTAAATTTGCGGCTCTTTTCACAGAGCTCTGAGAAAGAGAAAAATCAAATTTTATTTAATAATTCATTTAATCTTAATGCAAGAATGAAAATCGCAGTGGTAGGCGCTACCGGCTTGGTAGGCGGCGAAATCCTTAAAGTGCTCGAAGAGCGTAATTTCCCTGTAACTGAATTATTGGCGGTTGCTTCAGAAAGATCTGTTGGTAAGGAAATTACATTCAAGGGTAAACAGATAAAGGTGATCGGGTTCGAAGATGCCATTGTAGCCAAACCTGAAATAGCGATTTTTTCTGCAGGTGGTGGTACATCACTTGAACTCGCTCCACGTTTTGCGGAAGCAGGCATTACTGTTATTGACAACTCTTCTGCATGGAGAATGGACCCTACGAAAAAACTCGTAGTTCCTGAGATCAATGCTAAAGAATTGACTAAAGAAGATAAAATTATCGCAAATCCGAACTGCTCAACCATCCAGATGGTGGTGGTTTTGAATCCTTTGCATGAAAAATATAAAATCAAACGCGTAGTGGTATCGACCTACCAGTCTGTTACTGGCACCGGAAAAGCTGCCGTAGATCAGTTGTTTTCTGAAAGAGCCGGCGATCATAGCAAAGGTAAAGTCTATCCACATCAGATCGACCTGAATGTATTGCCACATATTGATGTATTCCTTGACAATGGCTATACAAAGGAAGAAATGAAGATGACCAATGAAACCAAAAAGATCATGGGGGATGACAGTATTGCCGTAACAGCAACTACTGTTCGTATTCCAACCATTGGTGGGCACTCAGAGGCGGTCAATATCGAGTTTGAAAACGATTTCGATCTGGATGAAGTGAGAGCTATTCTTAGCGCGGCGGATGGCGTCATTCTCCAGGATGATCCTAAAAATGCTGTTTATCCGATGCCATTGACAGCACATGGTAAAGATGAAACGTTTGTTGGCCGTATCCGTCGTGACGAATCTCAGCCTAATACGCTAAACCTTTGGATTGTTGCTGATAACCTGCGTAAAGGTGCAGCAACCAACACAGTACAGATTGCTGAATTCCTATTGAAAAATGAGCTAGTTTAAGCTACTCGCAAGTATAATTTCATATTTGAATAACGAAAAGAGCTTCTCAAAAGGAAGCTCTTTTTGTATGCTTTACATTATTTTCTTCTGTATCTCCTCCCAATGTACCTAATTCATACAACCGTTCAGACTGACTGCGTCATTGAGACCGGAACTTCCCCTTTGCCCTAAACCCTTCAGACCAACTGCGTTGTTCAGACCGGAACTTCCCCTCTGCCCTTTGCCCAAAGCCCTCTACCTGTCCACCTCACCCATTACCACATCAATAGATCCTATAATCGCTACAAGGTCAGCAAGTAACGCACCTTTCGACATTTCTCCAATCACAGAAAGATTATTGAACGAACACGCCCTGGCTTTGCAACGAACAGGTATATCCGATCGCCCATCCGTTCTGAAGAAAAAGCCTAGTTCGCCTTTCGGATTTTCAGCCCGCACGTAAAAATCCATTGCTTTCGGTCTTATTTTTTTGGGAACTATTGCCTGCGGATCAAAATCTGTCGTTCTCTTATGCTCCTTATTAAGCATTTCAAGACACTGTTCAATAATACGTATAGATTCCTGGCATTCAGCAACACGAACCCAGGTTCGATCCCAACAGTCACCTACTGTCCCCAGCTTTCCTTCTCCGATCGGTATGTCGAAGTCCAGTTCCGGATATACCGAATAGCCATCTACTCTCCTCAGATCATACCGTAAACCTGATGCCCTGAGCATAGGCCCTGTACATCCGTAATTAATAGCAACCGGAAGTGGAAGTACTCCCACATTGATAGTTCGCTCAACAAATATTTTGTTATCAACAACCAATTGCTGAAGTTCAACCAATTTGGGTTTCAGATACTTGATAAATTCAGCACAGCGTTCTTCAAAACCTACAGGAAGATCATAAAAAAGCCCACCGATCCAGATATAGTTATACAGCATCCTTGCCCCACACACCCATTCCAGCAGTTTCAGTATCTGCTCCCGATCTCTCATCATCCAAAGAAATGGTGTATAAGCACCGATATCCATCGCATATGTACCAATAGCGACAAAATGAGAGGCAAGACGATTGAGCTCTGCTACCAACACCCGTATATATTCCACACGCTTTGGAATGTCATTCTCTATACCCAGCATCCGTTCGACCCCCATTACATAGGCATGTTCTGAGTTCATCGCTGCCACATAATCAAGCCTGTCTACATATGGTATAATCTGATTAAAAGGCAGGGACTGTGCATGCTTCTCAAAACACCTGTGCAAATATCCCAAATGCGGTACCACATCCACAACCACCTCTCCGTCTGTTACAACTTCCAGCCTTAACACACCATGGGTAGAGGGGTGCTGAGGACCCATATTGAGCACCATTTCTTCTGTACGAAGATTTTCGGCATTATATTTTGTTGGAGCAGAAATAGCAAAATATTCCTTTTTATACTCGTATTGAATGGCGTTGCTCATAACTGGTGGTAATCTGAGACGGGTAATTTAAAATCTGACAAGCTTTTGCTCCTGGACCTCCACACGTAATGGGCCTATGGGCCGGCTTTCATTATGAAGCCGATCCACAGACGTAATGTAATAAACATAACGCTGCCCGGGCTGCACAGTCTTATCTACAAATTTCTCTCCTTCGTAACACATTCCTATAATGCGACGCGGATCGTATGCGGAAGCCTTTTCATCCGGTTCAAATCGGTAAATGACATAGTAGGTAGCACTGTCTCCGTCCGAAGCCGGATCCGGTTTTTCCCAAAACAACTCCAAAGCATTGTTGAATAGCAAAGTAGCTTTCAAACTTTTCGGAGAAAGTGGAGGAACACTATCCTTCCAGGGCATTGTTGGTACCAGTGCCGGATATCTGAACAAATCCTGACGCAATGAATCAACAAAGCCCAAACTGTTATTTTTAAGAGAGCGCGAGCTGAAGAAAATAGCACCATCCGTTTCATTCCCTCTGAAATATCTCACCTGGTCGGGAATCTCCTTGGGGTTGGCCCAATTGGTATCCCTCTCCTTATAACCTACGCGATAAGCCCCCATTCCAACATAAAAATGACGGCCAAAACTATTATCAGTCCACCAGTCAACCAGATTTTTATAAGGAACTCTGCCAAATCCTGATGAAAAATAAACCTGAGGAGCGATGTAGTCAATCCATCCCTCCTTGATCCACTTACGGCTATCTGCAAAAAGATCGTCATACGAAGCCAGAGCTCCGTATGTTTTAGAACCTTCGGGATCTGTACCCTTATTTCTCCAAACACCGCAGGGGCTAATCCCAAATTTCAACCTGGGGTTAACCTCCTGTAATGCTGTGTGAATCTGCTCCACAAGTAGATTGATATTATTCCTTCTCCAATCTGCTTTGTTTGTAAATCCTCTGCCATATTTCCTGAATGTAGCATCATCCTGCACGACTTGCCCGGGAACTACATAAGGATAAAAATAGTCATCAAAGTGAATCCCATCCACATCATAATTCTTCGCAACATTGACGGTTACCTGCGTAATGAAATCACGTACCTCAGGGATTCCGAAATCAAATAATTTGTATCCGTCATAGCTAATGATCCACTCCGGGTGCGTATAGCTGAGGTTATCGGTGGAAACACTTGTAGAAGATTTATGTACCAGGCGATTCAGATTAAGCCATGCATGAAATTCCAAACCGCGTTGATGGGCCTCCTGGATCATAAAGTCTAGCGGATCCCAGAATGGCTCCGGCCGTCGTCCCTGCTTTCCTGTAAGCCATTCGGACCAAGGCTCTGAACTTTTGGCATAAAAAGCGTCACCTGCTGCCCGGACCTGTACAAAAACAGCATTCATTCCAACCCTTTTATGAAAATCAAGAAGACTTGAAAATTCAGAACGTTGTTCAGATGGTGGCATAGTTTTACTACTAGGCCAATCAATGTTATCAACAGTAGCTATCCAAACAGCTCTGAACTCTCTTTTTGGTGGCAAGGGAATTTCCGTTTCAGTGCTTTGAGCAACACACCCCGTCAGCAAAAAGAAGTCAAGCAGTAGGAAAAGTGTTATTACCCTAATTTTCTTCACTATAAAACGTATGCAAAATGTTATTCTGACCAAAGTAACGTAATTTGGAGCAAAGTTAACCGAGAACTACTTTAAATTCATCTATATGTTCAGGGATTAGTTCTATGTAACTGTAAACATACAATAAGTCGCATTCTTGACTTAATTATATTTCCTGAATAATTCGTCAAGGACGAAGTGCCAGATCGAAAATAAACGTAGACTCAAATGTTGTTATTATGAATATTTTTTTTTGATATTTATTGTGTAATTACAAAGATTTTTTGTGACAAAACAAAAGCTCCGTAATGATATAATTCACCGCATAACACTAAAAACTACATCCTATATTGGAACCATTTGTCAAAACCACTAAGAATAACGTCCTCTTTGAAGTTGCATGGGAGGTTTGTAATCAGGTAGGAGGGATATATACTGTAATAAGGACTAAGGTGCCTGCAATGGTCGAAAAGTGGGATGAAAACTACTTTTTGCTGGGGCCATACTTTGAGAAAAAAGCATCTTCTGAATTTGAAGAAATTACCGATCTGGATAGTTCCCCTGCCGGACGTACTGTAAAGCGTTTGCGGGAGATGGGTTATGTAATTCACTACGGCTACTGGCTTGTCACGGGTAAGCCACGTGTTGTCTTATTCGACATTGAAAGTATTGTCCATCAATTAGATACCATCAAATTTCAACTATGGGAGTATAACAGAATTCCGACTATTAATGTCGAACATCTGGTGAATCAAACGCTTTGCTTTGGCGAAATGGTTCGTATTTTTCTTAAGGAATATGCGGAAGACAATGCCAAACGTGAAGAAATATATGCACAGTTTCACGAATGGATGGCCAGCAGCGGGTTACCGGAGCTCAAGAGAGAAAATGTTAAAATTGCCACCACATTCACTACGCATGCTACCATGCTGGGACGCTATTTAGCTCAAAATGTGGATGGATTCTATAGCAAACTACCCTTTTTTGATTGGGAACAGGAAGCGAAAAACTATGGCATTGTTGCTCAGTGTGCCGTAGAACGTTATGCAGCTCAGAGTGCACACGTTCTTACCACAGTCAGTGATGTAACAGCACGTGAATGCGAGGTCTTTCTCGGCAGGATGCCTGATCTGGTAACACCAAATGGCTTGAACGTTGTACGTTTCCAGGCAGTGCACGAGTTTCAGAACCTGCACTTAAAATACAAAGAGCGTATTCATGATTTTGTACTAGGACACTTTTTCCCAAGCTATTCTTTCGATCTTGATAAAACACTCTATTTCTTTACATCAGGCAGATACGAATTCAGTAACAAAGGATATGATCTTACTCTGGAGGCACTAGCCAGACTCAACTGGAAAATGGTTCAGGCTAACATGGATACGACTGTGGTTATGTTTATTGTTACCAAGCAGCCCTATCATTCTATTAATCCGGACGTCCTGCAATCCAGAGCCGTTCTGAATGAGTTACAGGAAACATGTACAGCCATAGAGAAAGAGGTTGGAGAAAAGCTTTTCCTTGCAGCAGCATCGGGAACGGATCATAAAATGCCGGATCTCAACAATTTTGTAGACGAATACTGGAGACTTCGACTTCGGAGAACAATCCAAACCTGGAAAACGGAGAATTTGCCGGCATTCGTGACACATGATTTGAAACAGGAAGATGGTATTACCGAATTTTGCCGCAAAGCAAATCTGGTGAACAATGAGCGGGATCGTGTCAAAATTGTTTATCACCCTGACTTTATATCATCTACAAATCCGCTTTTCGGCCTTGACTACGGCCAATTTGTACGTGGATGCCATCTTGGGGTATTTCCAAGCTACTATGAGCCATGGGGCTATACGCCATTAGAATGTGTAGTTCGAGGTGTCCCGACAGTTACCAGCGATCTATCCGGATTTGGAGATTATATTATGCAGATTATGCGTGATTATGAAAACCGGGGCATTTATGTCATCAACCGCAAGTCGCAGAACTATAATCAGGCTGCAGACCAGATGGCTGACATCCTCTTCAAATTTGTGAAGATGCAACGTCGCGACCGTATCATGCAACGAAACCGTGTGGAAAATATTTCTGACGTGTTCGACTGGATGAACTTACGGTCTTATTACGATACAGCACATGACCTGGCTGCCAAAAGAAGAAAGCCCTGATCAGCAGTAAGCAGATATTTCACGCCCACAAATTGCCGGCAATCGGGATTTGTGGGCGTTTGCATTGTTAAATGCCTTGTTTTACTAAAAATTTTCAACACCTTCACGCAGATTTATTTTACAAACAACTTCACATGAATTACATAGAATTAGACTTACAGACTAACCCGGATTTTTCTGAAATACTGATGGCTGAGTTAGGAGAAGCCGGATTCGAATCTTTTGTTGAGACCGACGAAGGATTGCTCGCTTACATTCCTGAAACTGACTTTGAAGAAACCAAAATTGTTGAAATTATAAGCCGATATCAGCAGATTACATCCATTGTATCTTCCTGGAGATCCCTGGAAAGGAAAAACTGGAATGAGGAATGGGAAAAAAGCTATGATCCGATCGAAGTAAATAACCAGGTGAGAGTAAGGGCTACATTCCATGAACCAAACCCTGATTTTAAGTACGACCTGCTTATACAGCCAAAAATGTCTTTTGGAACAGGCCATCATGAAACTACCTGGCTTGTGATGAACGAGCAGTTAAGCTTACCACATGAGGGCTTATCCATTATGGATGTAGGATGTGGCACTGGTATATTGGCTATTCTGGCCTATAAACTAGGTGCTACTGATATCCTGGGATTTGATATTGACGAATGGGCCGTGGAAAATACCTTGGAAAACTTTGCGATGAACGGTTTGCCTGAGCAAGCAAGTGTATTTCAGGGAACTATCGACGGTGTGGCTACTAAATTCATGTTCGGAGGAATTTTAGCCAATATAAACCGTAATATTCTACTGGCAGAGATTCCAAAATACAATGCCCATTTGAAGCCAGGCGGATGGCTCGTTACAAGTGGATTCTATGAAAGTGATCAGGCTGATATTGAACGTTGTGCTGAAGAAAACGGACTAAAAAAAGTCAGGTCAAATACGCGTAACCAGTGGGCCACCGTTGTATTCCAAAAGATCTGAGAAAAGCCCTCTCCCATCGTGATGATAAGAGAAGATTTTCTATCGAATAGCAGCATATACTCATGAAAATTTTTAGATACGGTTTTCTTCTCTGCCTGTCTTTTGCGATATCAACGGTCGTCCTGGCTCAAAATATAAAAATCGCGGAAGAACCAGGCCAGTTCATGGTTCAGCTCAAAAAAATGATGGACGGGAGTCGCAACCCACAGTTCATCCGAGCTACCTCACAGCTTGACAGTATCTGGGCTTCTTCGTTGGGCAGCACCCAACAGGCAAAATTTATGCAGGCAGTAAAGACTCAGCTTTCCAAAGGGCAAAAGGCTGGTCCTGTCATGTTTCTGCTCATCCGAAACACGCATACATTTGCAAAGCAGTCGCCATCTGATCTGGATGGTTTTTTAGATGTGGCCAATCAGGCAGGTGCAAAGTATGATGCGAAGGCGTTTCAAAAAGTACTGGAGACGATAAGAACCGTTACCGAAACGAATAAACTGTATGTTACTAATTACAACTCCCTGTATTTGCTTGAAGGAACATATCGCCTGAAGTTTGATACAACAAATGCCGTTTCAGCCAATAAAGAGGCGGCGGCGGCAGCGGCAAATGACAGCTGGGATACGCCCGTAGATTCCAATTTTGTGATTGTTCCGAAATCCAATCCATTGCCTGTTGTTTCAGGTGCGTTGCTTGAAGTGCAAAATGCCATGTTCGGAATGGTAGCTGCGGGCGACTCAGTAGTGTTCGGCCCAACAAACGGAGTTATTTCTTTACAGGATGGTATTTTTGTAGGGAAAAACGGGCGCTTTAACTGGGCGGCAGCGGGAGATTCTTCCATTTACGCTGATTTGGATACCTATTCCTTTAATATCTCTCAACCGAAAATTGTAGCTGAAAACGCCACTATTCACGATGAAAGGCTCCTGGCCAGCCCGGTGAAAGGCACAATGGAATACAGAGGAACCAAGAAAATAAAGGGCCAGCCTGTACCATATCCACGCTTTGTATCAAATGGGATAGACGCCCGATTAAAACCTTCCAGAAAAAATATCGATTATAAAGGGGGATACGCACTTATTGGAACCACCATGTATAGCACATCTCTCAGCGAGCAGCCTTCCACAGTTAAGGTTACCTATAAGGATAAAACAGCTTTTAAGGCACAAAGCAACAAATTTGCTTTAAAAGATTCCGTCATTTCTGCTCCGTTTGCTACCTTTTCGATGCCGATCGGTACTGATTCTCTATACCACCCCGGCGTTACATTTTCCTATAATGATGACGAAGGGCTTGTAAAACTCGGTCGTGCAGAAAAAACAGATTATGCTCCACTACCCTATCAGGATTCTTATCATAAAATGAACATTTGGGCGCAAGCCATGCGGTGGAAATTCCCTAATGACAAAGTAGAATTCCTCAGGATAGATGGAAAATCGGTTGTACCTGTGAAACTCGAATCGTTTGATTATTTTAAAAAGGAGCGGTTCCGTGGAATCAGTCAGGAATTTGGATTTCAACCATTATTGTTGGCTACGAATTATACTCAAACACAGAAAAAAACCAGCTTTCTTGCCGATGATCTGGCCCGGCACTTTAAACAAAACCCTAAAATATTACGTCGTACCTTAGAGCGACTTGCCCTGGACGGTTATTTTATTTATAACCAACCGACTGACGAATATGCGTTAAGTAAAAAAGGAATTTTGTACGTACTGGCAAATCTGGATAAAGCTGATTATGACAATTTCCAGGTTGTATCTCAGTTCTCTGCCAATGATGAAACAGCGAATGCAACCATAACCTTGGGAGATACACTACTTACAGTTCTCGGAGTTTCCAGGTTTGTTGTAAGTGATTCTCTAAAGATTTATGGCGTACCTGGTGATAAGAAAATCGTCATCGGACGCAACCGTAATTTCGGTATGAACGGACAACTGGTTGCATCCAACTATCAGTTCAGAGGACAAAACCTGAAATTCGACTACAAGCAGTTTTTTGTCAATGTAAGTCCCAGCGATTCTATCACCTTCACTCCTAAAGAAAAGTTCGCCAAGGGACAAAAAGGAGAAGTTGGCGGACACGTAAAGTATGAAAAAGGAGGTACATTTTATCTTAGCGACCCCTCTAACAAATCGGGAATACAAAAGGGTAAAAAATCACCCCGGCTCGTTGTACCTGACGGCATGATGGTTTACTTTGATCAGCCGGAACGTGAGCCGGTTCTCTATCCAAGAGAGGTATATTTTAAAATACCGAAGATAGATATGGACGGTCTGGATCAGCGGGATGTCATTTTTGACGGGACCTTCTACGGTAATGGGATCATTCCGGATATCAAAACCATCCTGAAAAGTATGCCCGATAACTCACTCGGATTCGAATACAAGCCTCCTGTAACCGATATGAAAATTTATGGAGGAAAGGCACTGGCCAAATTCACGGATACATTGGTGATGGATAATTCAGGTCTGCACTCGAAAGCTATAATCAAATATTTGTCAGCTTCGATGACAGCCAAAGAGGTATTGCTTGCTTCCGACTCTCTGATGGCTTCAGGTGATGTAGCAAGCATTAAGGAAGCATCCATTGGAAAAGGTTATTTCCCGGCTGTGGATTTGAAAGACTATACATTACGTTGGTATCCTCATGCCGACAGCATGTTTATCAATACCGGCGGAAAATCATTTACTTTCCATCAGGGAACCACCAATCTGGAAGGAGGACTTTTGCTCAGGTCCAGCGGGCTTTATGGAAATGGAAAATTGAAACGGGCTGATTCTGAGATTACTTCTGCTGATATCAAATTCAATAAGGAAGGATTTCTTTCTAATAAATCTGTCTTCTCCATCAATAGTGGTCAGGATAAAACAACCCAAAAACTGCTTACCGGAAACAATGTAAATATTGATTTCAACTTCAAAACAGGTATTGCTACCTTCCTGACAGATGAAACCGGTTTCGGATCAGATTCGTCAGGAATGCAGATTCCTACCGCTTCTTATCAAACTTTGATAGGTTCCGCCAAATGGGATATGAATAAGAAGACTATTGTCATGAAAGGTTTTGGAGAAACCTCATCCTATACCTCTACGAATCCCGAACAGGAAGGACTGACATTTGAGGGATCCGAGGCAATTTATGATGTTGGAAAAGTAACGCTGAATGTAAAGGGTGTACCCTATGTACAAACTGCCGATGTAAAGATTATTCCCGATGGAGGTCTGCTTAGTATTGATTCCAAGGGAAGAATTAATCCTTTGAAAAAAGCCAGAATTGAGATTGATACGCTCAATACTTCTCACAGATTAAGGGATGCCGATATCAAGATCAACTCACGAAACCATTTCGAAGGTTCTGCGACCTACCAATATATTACAGCCAGGAAAGATACATTTAATATCAAAATGCAGAATTTCGAACTTCGTGAACTGGGTTCAGAGATTGAAGGAAAGCAAAAAAAGGGTAGTGCTGCTACAAATCAGGCTTTGAAATATTATACTACCGCACATGCGGATATCAAAGAGGCCGATAACCTGATTCTCTCTCCAAGGATTCAGTACAAAGGCGCCATCAATCTGGTAGCTTATGAACCTTCATTGAAACTGGAGGGATTTGTGAAGCCGATGATCAAATTCAGGAAAGATTTCCAGAGCTCATGGATTGTATACAATGAGGCTCCGGGAGAAAGCATTTCTATTAAAATTGATAAAAACCTGAAGAACGAACATGAGCTACCATTGTCTGTGGGACTTCACTTTAATGAAGCCAGAGGGTTATATATGAGCTTTCTGTCCGCGAAAGACTCTGACGGCGATGAAGATATATACCTGGCACAAGGAGCCATGAATTACGATGAAGACAATAAAGCTTTTAAAGTGACACCCCCGGCAGGAGCCGACGGACTGGTAGACGAATCCAATGTTTTGAAGTTTGATGACAAAACCGGAATTGCTAATTTTTCAGGTCCGTTAAAACTAACCTCTGCAGATTGGATGCAGGCTTCAGGTATAGTGGAAGCACAGGTTGACAGTTCACGGTTCAGCTTTAATACCATGTTGTTACTCAGAATGGCAGCCCTTGAGCCAGTACTGCAGCCTATTGCAGCAAAAATAGTGGAGACTAACCTGGAAGAACAGAATAGCACCGCTGCAGATGATGATTTCGAGCAGCAGAACAGAAAACTTGCAGCCATGATAGGGGCAAAACAAACAGATGCTTTTGTGAAGTTATCTGCTGCTGCTTACAAACCCTTATTCGAAGCTTCACCCATCATGGATGCCCCTATTGCTCTATCCAATGTGAACCTGAACTGGTCGGCGGTGCATGGAGCCTACTATTCTCAAGGACCGATTGGTGTGTCACACTTTGGCAAAAACAATATCAACGCCCAAATGGAAGGCGTACTTGAAATCAGGAGAACTGCTGATGGAGATGAATTCAGTTTATTTCTTCAGGCATCACCGGATATCTGGTACTATTTTGATTATCGTCAAAATGAATTAGGGGTAGTTTCATCTCAGCTTGATTTCAATGATCAGCTAACGGCAAAATCTAAAAACGTAAAATCCAAAATGACCCTGATCTCCTTAGGTACAGAAGAAAAGGACATGTTTGTGAACCGTTTTGATGACTTCTACCAGCCTGCAGTTAAAAAAGCGAAGCAAATGAAAGCAACTGTGAAGAAAAAGGTAAACCCTGCAGTCGAAAAGAAAAAGAAAGAAGAACAGGCGGAAGGTTTCTGATTTGCTCACTGTAGAATTTATTTGAACCAGGATGACAAAAAGATTGTTTTCGATATCACAGATTATTTGCATTAAACCTACTTCTGTCGTATTTTTGACCCAAACACAATCTAATTCAAAATAAACAAGGAATAATACAAAATGAGTGTTGTCTTATTTATAGTTACGATTTTAGTTGCTTACCTTTTGGGCTCAATTCCTAGTTCAGTATGGTATGGAATCGGTTATTTTGGAATTGATGTCAGAAAACATGGTAGCGGCAATGCTGGTGCTACCAATACTTTTAGGATACTGGGAAAACGGGCTGGCACCATCGTCATGCTTATCGATGTTATTAAAGGATGGACTGCAACCTGCATCGCATCAATGCTCTTTTATATGGGCACTATTGGAGAAACAGAACTCCTGATGTTCAAAATCCTTTTTGGAATCGTAGCAATCGTTGGGCATATCTTCCCCGTGTTCGTAAAGTTTAAAGGAGGAAAAGGAATTGCGACGCTATTAGGTATGGTATTGGCCATCCACCCGGAACTTGCCTTGCTTAGCATCACTATATTTATCCTTACACTACTGACTTCTCAGTATGTATCATTAAGCTCAATACTGGCTACACTTTCCTTTCCTGTACTTTCATGGGTTGGTTTGTTTGGTCATCCCGAGCCCCTGTTGATCGTATTTGGTTTCGTTATGTTTGTATTGGTGGTATTAACCCATCAAAAGAACATTGTCAGACTGATGAATGGTAATGAGAACAGGGTCAAAATCTTCGGTAAATCCAAGGCGGTACGCCCATAACAAGAAATATATCTGCTTAAGCACCCCTAAGGACAAAACCTTAGGGGTTATTTTTTTTAAATTAGCCGATCTTTTAAAATGCTGCTTTGGCAGCGAAACAAATGCACAAACCAGATATTATGACTGATTACATTGATAAAAACCGCGACAGGTTTCTGAATGAACTTCTTGATCTGCTTCGAATCCCATCCGTAAGTGCCGATTCAAAGTTCAAACCTGATATGATTAAAGCCGCTGAGTATGTTCGGGATCGAATCAGCGAAGCCGGTGCAGACCGTGTTGAAATATTTGAAACACCGGGACATCCGGTAGTATATGGAGAAAAAATAATAGATCCGGCACTTCCGACGGTATTGGTATATGGCCACTATGATGTTCAGCCTGCAGATCCCTACGAGCTTTGGAATTCTCCGCCATTTGAGCCGGTAATCAAAAATGAACGCATTTATGCCCGTGGAGCATGCGATGATAAAGGGCAGTTCTACATGCACATTAAGGCGTTGGAAACGATGCTTGCGACGGATTCGCTAACCTGTAACATCAAAATGATGATTGAAGGAGAAGAAGAAATCGGTTCTTCTCATTTAGAAACTTTTGTAAAGGAACACCGCGATTTACTGAAATGTGATACTATTCTTATCTCGGATACAAGTATCATCGCCAACGATGTACCTTCCATTGAAACCGGCTTACGCGGACTTACGTATGTGGAAGTAGAAGTGGTGGGAGCTAACCGTGATTTGCATTCTGGTGTATATGGCGGCGGCGTAGCGAATCCAATCAACGTGTTATGTGAAATGATCGCTTCGCTTAAAGATGAAAACGGGCATATTACCATTCCCGGATTCTATGATCAGGTACAAGACCTTAGCCAGGATGAAAGAGACGCGTTGAACGCCGCTCCTTTTGATCTGGAAGAATACAAAAAAGACCTTATTATTGATGATGTAGCCGGAGAAAAAGGATATACAACCATTGAAAGAACATCCATCCGTCCAACGCTCGATGTTAACGGAATTTGGGGTGGTTATATAGGTGAAGGAGCAAAAACTGTTTTGCCGTCCAAAGCAAATGCTAAAATTTCCATGCGCCTTGTGCCTAATCAGACGGACCAAGAAATATGTGCTTTATTCACCAAACATTTTGAATCCATCGCGCCGACATCAGTGAAAGTAAAAGTGACACCGCACCATGGTGGATTGCCATACGTTACCCCAACAGATTCTGTTGAATACGAGGCAGCTTCACTTGCCATGGAAGAATCTTTCGGGAAAAAACCGATCCCAACACGTGGTGGAGGAAGTATTCCTATTGTAGCATTATTCGAGCAGGAACTGGGTCAGAAAAGTATCCTGATGGGCTTTGGACTGGATATCGACGCACTGCATTCTCCTAACGAGAGCTACGGACTTTTCAATTACTACAAAGGAATAGAGACTATTCCGCTTTTCTTCAAGCATTATGCAAGGTTGAAAAAGTAATAAAAAAGGGTTAAAACTGAAGATCATGTTCAGTTTTAACCCTTTCAATTTATCCACTGATTCGCACCTACCTCCTTCTTCTTTCTTCCCGTTTCAGTTTTTTGAGATTTTCAATGGCCTTCTTCGCTTCCTTATCCTGACTGGATTTTTTATCCGCCTTGTCATCGGCCAGTTTGTAATAGCGAAGTGCTTCATCATAATTCTTCTTCATCTCTGCTATTTTCCCAAGCCCCAACAACGAGGATACATAGTACCCGGCGTTCAGCGATTTGGTCTGCACTGAAAAGTCGATGGCTCGTTGGTAATATTTGGCTGCCAACTCATAGTTGCGGTGATACTGCATGTTATAATAGGCCAATACATAGGCCGCATTCCGCCCACTCACGCCTTCATACCCAGGCATAAACTGATCGATCTTCGTAAGAATACTTTCAGCTGCCTTTTCCGCTTCTGCAGCTCTTCCGGTGACAAAAGCTGTCCGGCAGAAATAGCGCTCAAAATAAGGATTGTTCGGATAAGTCTGCCACATATACTTGGCCAGTTCATAGGCCTTGCCATATTCATTTTCCATGCTGTATATCTGCAGAAGAAAATATCTGGCTTCGACACGTGTGTAAAATGCATTATTCCCCACCTTCTCCAATTGTTGCTGCCCTAGTTTCTTGTTACCCTTCGGAAATAATGCAAGTATTGGTTTTAGTAATGGATATTCCCTAGGAACCCATTCTGCATAATAGTTATACAAACCATCCCCAAACAGCAGCTCAGGAGAAAGGTCACCGTTTCCCTTACAAATCTCAAAATACTTGAGTGACTTCCTTCCGGCAAAGGCAGCTTTGGTCCAGCTTTCTCTTTCTGCAAAAAGCCTTCCTTTAAATGCATAAGCGGCGGCCAGAAAAAAAGCCGGCTCTACTTTATTTTTTTCATCGTCATAGAGTTTTTCTGCTAACGAAATGGTAGAATCCATCTGGGCAAGAAATGCTTTATCATAATCTTCGTTATCCGTATTGGGTACGATCTTCCACCATTCCGCAAGTCCCATCAGAAAATGTGGCATTGGGTGCTTGGGATAACGATATTTCAGCCAACGAAACTCTGCATCCGCCTCAGCAAACTTGTAGTTATAAAGCATATTGATCGCCTCGGTAGATTCAATCTGTACACTCGGATTCTTCAGGATCATGTCATAATTTTTATCCAGATCCGCTGAAGAATATAGTTGAGCAAAAACGTTGGTAAGGGAAAGCAGCGCCAGGAGGCAATATGTTATAATAAATTGTATTCGTTTCATATCAGGGAAAATCTGTACCTATTAACGACAGAATGTTATTTTACGTTTGCAGGGCGGTGCGTTTTTAAAAAAAGAGTTAATATTGATAAACTGAACCAATTATAGGATCCTGCAAGGATAATTTTTAGATATTAACTTCCTTATGATAACCATATTAGACAAAACCTTTGTTCCATTCATAGACCAGCAAACACTCGAAAAGCGAATTTCTGATCTGGCATCTCAAATGAGTGCAGACTACAAAGATCGCTGTCCGTTGTTTATTGTAGTGCTTAATGGTGCTTTTTTGTTTGCTACCGAGCTTTTAAAAAGAATCCCAGTCAATTGCGAAATCACTTTTGTAAAACTTGCATCCTACGAAAATACAGGTTCAACCGGACAGGTAAGACAAATTATCGGTCTGGAAGAGAGCATAAAGGACCGGGATGTGGTGGTGATTGAAGACATCGTAGATACAGGCCTGACGATGAGCTATTTGATTGAACGGATATCAGCATTTAATCCTGCCTCTGTGGAAATTGCTACCTTGCTCCACAAGCCTGATGCATTGAAAACACCTGTTGCAATGCGTTACATCGGCTTTGAAATTGCTAATAGATTTGTAGTAGGTTATGGCCTGGACTACAACGGACTAGGCCGAAATCTGGATGCCTTATACGTAATTGCCTGATTTAATTCATTCTCTTAAAGCCACATCAACATGCACATACAGTTTTTTGGAGCCGCAAGGACCGTTACCGGAAGTAAACATCTCATTACGACTGAACAGGGCACAAAAATATTACTGGACTGTGGGTTGTTCCAGGGTATTCAAACAGACGAATTTAACCGCAACCTGGGGTTTAAAGCTTCTGATATTGACTACCTGATCCTTTCACATGCACATATAGATCATTCAGGTTTGATTCCCCGACTGGTTCGGCAAGGTTTTTCCGGACCTATTTATTGTACAGCACCAACGGCGGATCTGTGTAAAATTATGCTGATGGACAGCGCACATATTCAGGAGAAAGATCTGGAGAGAATCAATGAGCGCAGAAAAAAGCAAGGCAGGCCCTTATTGGAAGAACTCTACGATGCAGAAGATGCCCAGAAGGCATTGAGTCTTTTCAAAACAGTGAAATACGGACAAACTTTCCATCTGGGCCCGAACGACGAAGTAACTGCATTTCTGACAGACGCAGCTCACCTGCTTGGAAGCGCTGCGGTACATTTGAGCATACCTGATAAAGGTACCTTCAAACAAATCACTTTTACCGGTGACATAGGCCGGCCGGAAGACAGAATACTTCGTAAACCAGATGTTTTTCCTCAGGCTGACGTCATTATTTGTGAATCGACCTACGGCGACAGGCTCCATGAGAAAGAAATTGATATGCACGGCTACCTGCTCAAAATTGTTCATGAAACCTGTGTTCAAAACCAGGGTAAACTTATTATCCCGGCATTCGCCATCGACCGTACACAAGAGTTGATATACGCACTGGATCAGCTGTCAAGTTCTGGGAAATTACCTCAAATACCCGTTTACATTGACAGTCCGCTTGCTATCAACGCTACAAAAATCATGAAACAACATGAGGACTTTTTCAATCCCGAAATTTTGGACTATATAGAAAAAGATGGTGATGCTTTTGCATTTCCTTACTTGCATTATGTATCAGGTGTAGATGATTCGAAAGCAATTAATGATCGCAAAGAGCCTTGTATTATCATATCTTCTTCCGGTATGGCTGAAGCAGGCAGGATTAAACATCACATCAGAAACAATATAGAAAAAGAGAATTGCACCATATTGCTGGTCGGCTATGCATCGGCAAATACACTGGCGGGTGCATTGAAACGTGGCGATAAACAGGTGAATATATTTGGTGAAACACTTGACGTAAAATGCAGGGTGGCAACCATGGATTCTTTCTCCGGACATGGAGACTATAACGAAATGATCGATTTTTTATCCTGTCAAACCGCAGAGCGCGTTGGGAAAGTATTTCTTGTACATGGCGAGTACGAGACCCAAATTGCATTTAAACTAAAATTAGAAGCTGAGGGCTACAAAAACATACATATTCCTGCCTTGTACGAAAACATAGAAATTTAGTTAAGATTTTTTTCGGCCGTATTTGGAAACCTGCCAACTCTTACTACTTTTGCACACCCAATGCCGAAGTGGTGAAACTGGTAGACACGCACGTTTCAGAGGCGTGTGGGGGTTGCCCCATGCGGGTTCGAGTCCCGCTTTCGGCACAAAACGCCGCTCCTGTTTTCAGGGGTGGCATTTTTGTTATACCTATTGTTTAAAATGCAAATAACCAGCTGGATGATAAGTCCTGGCTGGTTATTTGCATTTTAAGCTATATCTGACATTCTAAAATCTCCATCTTACAAAAGCCTCCATGGCTTCGTATTCCGCAAGTCCGAGCTCATCGTATAGCACTGCTGTTGCACTGTTTCTTTCCTCCGCCCGCTGCCAGAATTCCCTTGCATCCTCCCCCTGGAACACAACGCCATCTTTTTGAGACTGGTGTTTAAAAATACCACGACGCTTTCTCAATACCTGATCCGGGCTCATAGGTACTGCCATTTCAATTTCGTGGATATCCCACTCAGCCCATGCGCCACGATACAACCACACCCAGCAATCTTTCATGTAATTTTTATGCTTACAACGCTCCAATGCCGCCTCTATAGCATCCCAGCAAACTTTATGTGTTCCGTGCGGATCTGCAAAGTCACCCGCTGCATAAATTTGATGTGGCTTTACTTCTTCAATCAGGTTTTCGATGATTTTAATATCCTCTTCTCCAATCGGGTTTTTCTGAACTGTCCCTGTTTCGTAGAAAGGCATATTCAGAAAGTGAGCCTGGGTCGTAGGAATACCAACAAACCGGCACGTTGCTTTCGCCTCTCCCTGTCTCAATAAACCTTTCACCTGACGTATTTCTGGCGTATCAATCTCACTGTCTTTGGTATGTTTCAAAAATTCCTTAGCATCCAGGAACAACTTATTGGCTTTTGGACTATCAATTCCGAAGCCTCTGTTAAAGTCAACTACAAAATCGATAAACCTCAACGCCTCGTCATCCGCGACTGCTATATTACCGGATGTTTGATACGCCACATGCACCTCATGCCCCTGATCTACCAAACGCTGGAAAGTACCTCCCATCGAAATGATATCGTCGTCAGGATGCGGGCTGAAAATCAGCACACGTTTTTTAGCGGGTTGAGCGCGTTCCGGACGATTGGTATCATCCGCATTAGGCTTGCCTCCCGGCCAACCTGTAATGGTATGTTGTAACTGATTGAAGACGTTGATATTAATTTCATAACCTGCTCCATATTGAGCAAGCAAATCGCTCATACCATTGTCGTTATAATCTTTGTCAGTCAGTTTCAGAATTGGCTTGGCCAGGCTTTGCGATAAATACGTCACAGCCTTTTTAATCATTTTATTATCCCATACAACAGAGTCTACTGCCCAGGGAGTCTTCACACGAGTCAGTTCGGTTGCAGCGCTTTCATCCACAACAAACGATACATTGGTATGTGCCTGCAGATATGAAGCAGGATTACGCTCTGTTACCGGACCTTCTACAGCTCCACGGATTACAGAAGCCTTTCTTTCCCCCCAAGCCAGCAATACAATGCGACGTGCATTTAATATGGGGGCAACACCAAGCGTGATAGCTTTGCGGGGTACTTTATGAAGTCCTCCAAATTCCATCGCAGCCGCTGCTCTCGTCGAATGGTCAAGTGTAATAAGTCTTGTGTGGGAATTAATCAGCGAACCTGGTTCATTGAAACCAACGTGACCGTTACCTCCAATTCCAAGTAATTGAAAATCCAGACCGCCAACCGCATTTATTTTATTTTCATAAGAAATACAATATTCCCTTAACATAGCAGGAGGAATTGTACCATCCGGAATAAAATAATTCTCCTTCAAAATGTCTACATGATTGAACAACTGTTCTTTCATAAACCTGTGATAGCTGTAAATGGAGTCCGGCTCCATTTGATAGTACTCATCCAGATTAAATGAAATTACGTTTTTAAAGCTAAGCCCCTCCTCCCTATGCATTTTCACAAGCTTTGCATATACGGTTTTAGGCGAAGAACCTGTTGCCAATCCTAATACACACATTTTGCCTTCTTTTTGCTTCTTACGGATCAGCTCCGCAATTTCTACCGCAACAGCAGTAGAAGCTTCTTTGGAATCAGCAAAAATCTGGGTTGCAATTTTTTCGTAGGTAATCGGCTGGCCAATTGTTCCGTTGGTAGCGGTGTTATCGGCTGTCTGCATCAGCATGGTTTCCGGATTCACAGTCTTAATGTCCATTTGTGGTTGTTTGACGGGATTTTAAGAATAGGAAGTAAGCAGGTTTCGAAGTCCTGCTTACGGCATCAATTACAAAAATACAATTCGAAAATCAATATTATTAAAAAAATTTAAAAAATAACTGTCTATTAAATATACTGTCTGGAAACACCAAAAGGCCATTATCCATATTTTCCCGATTTACCGCTGTTTTACAAAAAAACAGAAAGTATCATGTATTTTTTCTTTCCACGATAATTGCTTGTATTTTTGCGGCTTAATCTACATTCAACATCATTTTCTGTTAAATCCCATGTCTACACTCACAAGCGTTGTACGTGACACTGCCATTTTTGACCTGATTAATAAAGAAAAAAATCGTCAGGAAGAGGGCATCGAACTGATTGCTTCCGAAAACTTTACCTCAAAACAGGTAATGGAAGCTGCCGGAAGTGTGCTAACTAATAAATACGCCGAAGGACTTCCTGGAAAAAGATACTACGGAGGATGTGAGGTTGTAGATGAAATCGAGCAAATTGCAATTGACAGACTGAAAGAGCTTTTCGGAGCTACATGGGCTAATGTGCAGCCACACTCAGGTGCACAGGCAAATACAGCAGTATTTTTGGCCTGCCTGAATCCTGGCGACAAAATTATGGGTTTTAACCTGGCACATGGCGGACATCTTTCTCATGGTTCCCCAGTTAACATTTCAGGTAAATATTTCCAACCCGTATTTTACGGCGTAGAAGCAGAAACAGGTCTTATCAACTGGGATAAAGTTGAAGAAACTGCCGTAAAGGAAAAACCGAAATTATTGATCTGCGGTGCTTCTGCATACAGCCGCGACTGGGATTATGAGCGTTTGCGTGCAATCGCTGACCAGGTTGGTGCATTATTGATGGCTGACATCGCTCACCCGGCTGGTCTTATCGCTAAGGGATTGCTTAAGGATCCATTCGACCATTGTCATGTTGTAACTACTACAACACACAAAACACTTCGTGGCCCTCGTGGTGGTGTTATTATGATGCGTAATGATTTTGAGAATCCATTCGGTATCAAAACACAAAAAGGACAACTTCGCACCATGTCATCTTTGTTGGACTCTGGTGTATTCCCGGGAACACAAGGCGGACCATTAGAGCACATTATTGCTGCAAAAGCAATTGCTTTTGGCGAAGCATTGGGCGAAGGATATTACAACTATGCTACACAGGTTGCCAAAAATGCTCAGGCAATGGCCAAAGCATTTACTGAAAAAGGTTACAGAATTATATCGGGCGGCACAGACAACCACTTAATGCTGATCGACCTTCGCTCTAAAAATGGAGTTGAAACTGTAATGACTGGTAAACTAGCCGAAAATACATTGATCAAAGCGGATATTACCATCAACAAAAACATGGTTCCTTTCGACGAAAAATCGCCGATGGTAACTTCTGGTATGCGCGTTGGAACTGCTGCTATGACAACCCGCGGACTTTTGGAATCCGACATGGAACGTATTGTTGATATGATTGATACCGTATTGGTTAATCATGACAATGATGCTAAAATAGCTACTGTGAAACAGGAGGTTAATACATGGATGAAAGATTTTCCTTTATACAGCTAATACCGAATTGATATAAAAAACGAACGGCATAGTATTCAGTAATTGTTTACTATGCCGTTCGTTTTTTATTGTCCATAAATCTTTTTAGACATCCCACTCTTTTTATCAAAATATATGACACAAATGAGGGAAGTCGAATACCGAATAGTATCCTAATATTAAGAACTTAAAGAATTGTGTGCTAAGATGTTTTGACTTAATAAAGTTTTCATAACTTTGCACTCCAAAATTGAATTCTAAATTGATATGAGCAAGAAAAACACGGATGAGTCCGGTTTTGAAATTATTGAAACACCTGAGGCTTTGGCCGGACAAATCAGTAAAGCAGAAATTTTCTTCCTGAAAAACCGTAATGTAGTTTATGGTATCGGCGGCGCTATTTTGCTCGCTGTTGTAGCTTTTGCAGGTTATCGTTTCTATATCGATAGCCAGGAAGGAACTGCACAGACTGCACTTGCGAATGTTGTTTACGATTTTGAAGCTGATTCTTTACAGAAAGCTTTGAATGGTAGCGGCGGGAATGAAGGTCTTTTGTCTATCGCAGATAGTTACAAAGGTACAGACGCCAGCAATCTTGCAAGTTTCTATGCAGGTGTTGCTTTATTGAAAGAAGGAAAGTTTGACGAAGCGATCAACCGTCTTCAGGCGTTCAGTTCTTCTGATCTGTTGCTTCATGCGCGTGCTCAATCTCTGATCGGAGATGCTTATCTTGAAAAAAATCAAGCTGCCGAAGCAATTTCTTATTATAAGAAAGCTTCTGAATATGAAAAAAATGAATTTTTTACACCCGTTTATCTGATGAAGCTTGCTCTTGCACAAGAGAAGGGAAATCAGGCTACTGATGCTGTTTCTACGTATAAACGTGTTATTGACGAGTTCCCACTTTCCTCGGAAGTTGTGAATGCTAAGAAGTACATGGGATTACTGGAAGGACAGGTCGGCAAATAATGGATCATTATTACTGTTCTTAAAAGGATAAAGCCGACAACGGTTTTATCCTTTTTTTGTTCCGGCCCCTTATTTATTTAAGTGATTACCTGATCCAATTCAGGTTCTGTTGATTATAAAATTTACAAACCAGTTGATAAGCTATGTCCAGCGCTGATAAAAATTTAAGTGTGTTTACGACCAATGATCTTCCTGATATCAGCAAGAAGAAATTTGCAATTGTTGTTGCAGAGTGGAATGATGAAATAACTGAAAAGCTTTTTGAAGGTGCTTATCAAACCTTATTACAATACGGTGCATTGGCGCAACATATTGAAAGAGGAAATGTACCGGGGAGCTTTGAACTGACGCTTGGTGCACACTGGTATGCTCAGCGTGAAGATATCGATGCTGTCATCGCCATCGGGGTGGTGATACAGGGAGAAACAAAGCATAACGACTACATCAATCATGCAGTAGCTCAGGGCATTACCAATATCAGTATTCAAAATAACAAGCCTGTGATATTTGGTGTATTGACTCCCAATAACATGGAACAGGCCATCGACAGAGCAGGTGGCGTTCATGGTAATAAGGGCGATGAAGCAGCGATGACGGCCATCAAAATGGTAGGGCTTAAAGACAAAATATTCGTCAGGTAAACAATTGTCAGGTATTGACAAGGGCAGTCATTTGTAGTCAAGGGTGGTCATTTGTAGTCAAGAGATGGTCGTTCATTGTCAAGAGTGGTCAAGGATAGTCAAGGGTCGGCATTAGCAATCTCTGACAATCAATGACAACTTCCTGACCATAAGTGGCCATCAATGACCATTTCCTGACTATCCTTGACAATCAATGACCATAAGTGGCAGTTCAAAAAATAAGTAATCAAAAATCAATCACTATAAATTTATGCAAGTCTGGAAATTTGGTGGCACGTCGGTAGGGAAACCCGAGCGTATGCATTCGATCCGCGAACTTCTTGAAAATGATTCCAATCGTAAAATTGTGGTTCTTTCAGCTTTGTCCGGCACGACAAACGCTCTTCTTTCCATTGGAGAGTCGGCAAAAGCCTACGACGAAGAGCAAGCCATTGCAAAAACAGACGAATTAAAAGCGCATTACGATCAGTTTATTACCGAACTGTATACTACGGAAGAAGGGCTCGCAAAAGGCAAAGAAATTATTGAAAGTGAATTTGGTTTTATCAGATCTCTGGTAGGCATCAAACCTTTCACCATTAAGCAGGATAAAGAGCTGGTTGCGGAAGGAGAGATTTTAAGCACTAAAATGTTCCAGGCTTATCTGGAAGAAAAAGGTGACAGCGCGGTGCTTTTGTCAGCGCTTGATTTTATGCGTATAGACGCAGATGGCGAGCCGGAAATGGCAACAATTGAAGAGAAGCTTGTTGGTATACTGAACCAGCATACAGATGCTAAAATTGTAGTAACACAAGGTTTCATCTGCCGTAACCCACGTGAGGAAGTGGATAACCTGAAACGTGGCGGATCAGACTATACAGCGTCACTGATTGGTGGAGCGATTCGTGCAGACGAAATTCAGATCTGGACAGATATTGACGGAATGCACAACAACGATCCCCGCATCGTAAAAAGAACATTCCCGATCAGAGAACTTACATTTGAAGAAGCTGCAGAGTTGGCCTATTTCGGTGCAAAAATTCTGCATCCAAGTACGATCACGCCCGCCAAACTAAGAGGAGTGCCTGTTCGTCTGAAAAATACGATGCAACCGGAAGCACCTGGTACGCTGATCGCAAACCAGAGTTCAGACCGTGAAATTAAAGCCATTGCAGCGAAGGATAACATCACGGCAATCTATATCCATTCAACCCGTATGCTGAATGCTTACGGATTCCTGCGTAGAGTATTTGAGATTTTTGAAAAATATAAAACGCCTGTCGACATGATTACTACTTCGGAAGTATCTGTGTCGGTAACGATTGATAACTCGGAACACCTGGAAGCGATTACGGCCGAGTTAAGAGAATTCGCAGACCTGGAAGAGCACGACCGCGATCAGAACATCATCTGTATTGTCGGCAACTTCAGTGCGGACAAAGAAGGAATTGCCCTTAAAGTACTGGATGCGATGAAGAACATTCCTATCAGAATGATTTCTTATGGTGCATCCGAGCATAACCTTTCTCTTCTGATTCATTCGAAATACAAGTCAGAAGCGTTGAACGTGCTAAACGAGCGTCTTTTCTATTATGAAGATGCTATGAAAAATATATTCTCGGCTCAGTAAGAGATTCGGGAAAATTGATTAAAACTTTAAAAAGCTGCCTGCTCAACGCCGACAGCTGACAGCCATATGTTACAACCCATTTTCATCCGCGAAAACAGAGAACTGACAATCGCAGGATTACAGAAAAAGCATTTTAAGGATGCTGAGAAGGCCGTAGATCAGATCAATACACTTGACCAGAGTCGCCGGGAGGTGCAGCAGGAACTGGATACCGTTCTGGCCGAATCCAACAACAAAGCGAAAGAGATCGGTGCTTTGATGAAATCAGGGCAAAAAGAAGCTGCAGAGGCTGCCAAAGCAGAGACTGCCGTTCTTAAGGAACGCTCCAAAACGCTTGACGACAAACACAAGGAGATAGAACAGGCTTTACTGGAGGAACTTGTAAAACTTCCTAACCTGCCGCATGAAAGCGTTCCGGAAGGCCGAACTGCGGAAGACAATGTAAACGTGCTTGAAAAGGGCGAAAAACCTGCTTTACACGCCGGTGCGCTGCCCCACTGGGAATTGATCCGCAAGTTGGGAAAATCGCAGGCTCCGATCATTGACTTTGAATTGGGTAATAAAATTACCGGTGCAGGATTTCCTGTATACAAAGGCAAAGCGGCGCGTTTACAACGTGCGATGATTTCTTTCTTCCTGGACGAAGCAACAAAAGCAGGCTACATAGAAGTACAGACTCCTATTTTAGTAAATGCTGATTCAGGCTTCGGAACAGGGCAACTCCCTGATAAAGAGGGACAAATGTACCACGATGCACAGGATGATCTTTATTTAATCCCTACAGCTGAAGTACCTGTTACCAACTTATACCGCGATGTAATCGTACCGGAATCTGAGCTTCCGGTTAAACATGCTGCGTATACACCGTGCTTCCGTCGTGAAGCAGGAAGTTGGGGAGCGCACGTGAGAGGGTTGAACCGTCTGCATCAGTTCGACAAAATTGAGATTGTACAGATCAACAAACCTGAAGAATCGTACAAAGCACTGGACGAGATGGTTGAGCATGTAAAAAGCCTTCTTGAAAAGCTGGAATTACCTTATCGCATACTCCGTTTGTGCGGTGGAGATATGGGCTTTACCTCTGCGTTAACGTATGATTTTGAGGTATGGTCTGCCGGACAGGAACGCTGGCTTGAATGTAGCTCTGTATCCAACTTTGAAACCTACCAGGCAAACCGCCTTAAATTGCGTTACAAAAATGCGGATAAGAAAACGCAGCTTCTTCATACCCTGAATGGCTCAGCACTTGCACTTCCGCGTATTGTTGCAGCTCTTTTGGAGAATAATCAGCAGGAAGATGGTACCATCCGTGTGCCGGCTGTATTGGTTCCTTATTGCGGTTTTGATGTGATCGAGTAATCGAATCCGCGTCAAAAACTTATGTAAAGCCTTCACCTTTGTGAGGGCTTTATGCTTTTATTACCTTCCAGCAACTCAGGAATCCCAACATTTTCCATGATCAGTTTACCTACCTTTTCGGTTGCTACGCCATCTTGCAGCTTGTAAGTATTTTCAAATCCATCCCGGGTAATCATCGTCTTGAAACAATTGAACCTGATGTAAGGGTTCTTTTCGTAATTCTTCAAAAGCTCCATGAGGTGTGTAGAGATCACAAAAACTGACGTTGAATAATTGAGAAAGCCATTCACAACGGTACCCGAACAGTGCAGCGCATCTTCCTGATTTGTACCTCTGAACAGCTCATCTATCAACACCAAACACCTTTTTCCATTGGCCAGCGCCTGAGCAATTTCTTTAATTCTCATGATTTCATTGTAAAAATGACTGTATCCGAGGGTAAGATCATCAGAGAGATGTATGGAAGTAAACAGCCGATCCGAAAAAGAAAGTTGCAGCTTAGCCGCCGGAACCGGCCAGCCCAGATGTGCCAGATAAACAGAAATGCCCAACGCTTTTAAAAAGGTCGTTTTTCCGCTGGTATTGGCTCCTGTAAGTATACAAATACCTGACTCTCTTGTGAGTGTACAACCATTTTTGACGGGATTCTGAAGCAAGGGATGCCACAAATCAGATACTTCAAGAACTCCGTCATCAGAGACAAATTCCGGAAAATACAACGCATGATCACGGGCCGTCATAGCAATAGACAACATGGCATCCAGCTTGTACAGTATATCAAGCATCCGTCTGAACTCATCTTTACATTGCTTTCGCAAGAAGTAATCCAGATGAAAAACACTCATTTTACTTATACCCCTATCCTCTTCCTGCATATAGGGACGTAACATCAGCGAGTCGAGGAAAGCCACTATAAACTCAAAATCCTTTTTAAAGGAATCCGGCACATCCATATAAGAGAGCTGCCAAACTGTTCTTTTCAAAGCTCTGAAAACCCTGATCGTTGCTGTAACCCCGCTCTGAATCAGATAAAATTCCGCCTCATTTTTATAGGCAAACATCATCGTCTGAAACCAGTGCTGAACAATATCCTGAGCCATCGTATGCCCTATATTACTTTCATAGTAATGCTCGGTCGCAGCGATATAAGCATGGGAAACATTCACTTCCCACCAGGAGTAATTGGTAATAACAGATCTCAGCAACTCTTGCTCTTCAATGATATCCTCCACCGACTCCTTCGGTTCCCGGATCATCTTTTTCAGCAAATCCCTTCCACCGTAAGAAACGGTCCTGTCAAAAAAAGAGAGAATCGACTCCTCATGTACTTTTTCCGAGATAATCTGAAGTTCGTATAAAGTATGTAATCCAACTGGTAGCATAGAATATATGTGATACCCTCAAAGATACTTCCGCCACCTATCCTCCTATGTTAAAATAAGTTAAAGGGCTATTTCCTTGTGATGATTTGCCTGTTAAAAAAGCTTAATGCCCATATTAACTCAAAGCCATTTCTCTACATTGCCTCAAAAATTGAAACAGATAAATGAATGACAGCAATCCTATACTTCTACCGCTCCATTGGTCTTTTTACAGGCATAATCTCGCTTGCATTATGGGCATTGGCAGATCTTCCTTTAGACAAGAATTTTCATGTGTTCCTCCCAAGATATCTGATCATCAAGCTTATTACTGACTACATCATATTGCGCTATATGAGAAAATACCGGATGGCTTCTCAGCGCTATTTATATCACAATCTTGGTATATCAGAAACAAGGTTATATCTGACCGCATTTGGACTAGATATACTGATCTTCTTTTTGTTGGTGGCGGTAGTTAAAATGTATACTCAGCTATGATTACGCACAAACTCGAAGCGGACAGCATGTGGCTGGAATATAACAATCGAAAAATCCTGCAGAACATTTATATCCAGTTAGAGACCGGAAAAGTCACAGGTCTGCTGGGGAGAAATGGAACAGGGAAATCAAGTCTGCTGAGGATGATATTCGGAAGTTTGCGAGGCCAGAGTCAATCTGTCAGGTGGAACGGAGATTATATAGCTCATCCATATCAGGAGCCGGGCCTGGTACGGTACCTTCCTCAGTTTAATTTTATACCGCCAAACATGAGGATTAATCAGATATGCCGGATGTATCAGGTTGAATATGATCGTATGATCGACTTTTTTCCTGAATTGCAGACATCTCGTTATACTTCTGCCGCAAAGATCTCAGGTGGCTACAAAAGACTGATAGAAACGCTGCTTATACTATTCTCCCCTGTGAAGTTCGTGTTGCTGGATGAGCCATTTACACATTTATCTCCGCGTAGCATAGAAACGTTAGTAAAGATCATTCACCTTGAAAAGCAGAACAAGGGAATTTTGGTGTCGGACCATATGCATCAATATGTAACAAATCTGAGTGACGCTGTGTATTTGCTCGCACCCGTTGGCCGGTGTATTCTTCTGAAAGATCCGGTAAAAGATATGAAGCTGATGGGCTATATCCGCTGACTTTTTTTAGGGAATGCAAGCCAGACAAAATATCCGGTCATCAACACAATAGCCACTTGCATCAGATAATCCGTAAGCAGCTCCGTAGAAGAGACCATGTCCTGGGGAGACATATAACATGGCATTCCCAATCTCCACCAATACGACGGATGCACGACGCAGAGAATGTTAAAAATCAGTAGCAAAATGACCTGAACAGGGCTTTTCCAATTGATCACATAAAACACCAGCGGAATCAGAAAAAGAAAGATATAATTGCTGTATGCACTTTGCTGTACCACCATCATGGTGGCATAAAGTACAACCCAAACTCGGGATAGCATGATGCGAAAATCAGCCTTTCGTAATCTCCAGGCCGCCAGACAACCCAGCCCAACTGAGGCTACCAACCCGATCCAGTTCCAGAACTTCTCCCCTACACCTATATGATTATTAAACCAGGGGTTCAGAATAGCGGGAATATTAGGAGCCCTAAGCGTTTGTGCTTCGTCCATAGGTTGCGTGAATTCCCAGCCTACGAGCGGGTACAAAATCCCCAGAGATATAATACCTACAATAATCATCGGTATCATAAACCTGATTTTCTCTTTCTCAATCAGAAAAAGTGGAATCAGAATCAATACAAAAATGGCTTTGGTCATCAGTAAACCAATAGCCAGAATGAACGAATACCACGCCACACTCACCTTTCGTTCCCTGGCCAGATACGCAAGCGCTACAAAAAGCCACATCCAAACATCCTCCTGTGCTCCTACAATACATAATATCAGCGCTCCCGGCAAAATGTAATAGACCAAAGCGTTAAATAAAAAAATACCTTTGGACTGAAATGGTCTGTAAAAATGCCATGATATAAACAAGGCAATACCATCCATGACCGCCATGGTAAGCACAATCATTTTAGGGTCGTACCAGATTTTCAGCCATATACCGAGAAAATATGCGTACAAGGGAGAATAAGGAGACCAGAAATCACGGTACACGATCATTCCCTGAGAAGCCTTACTACCTTCATCCCAAAAACCGTTTACATCTGACGTCGTAGCAAGACCGGCTATCAGATAAATCGCTATGAAAGGCAACAAGCGAAAGAGCACCCAGCCGGACAAAAGCGTTACACGCACTCCCTGATTTTCCAGCCATTTAGTCAATACGCTTTTTCTAAAAAGCATCAGGATCAGTAATAATACACTGATAACACTGATTCCCAGCTTCGCCCAAACGATACTCATGCTACGGAAAGTTTAGGTGATAAAACCACTTTCCTGTATGTTTCACGCAGAATCCAGAAGAAGCAAAGCACATTCATGATTTGCAGCAAATACTCGAATAAAAACAATGGATTTGCAAACATCGCCGGTGAGGTGTAGGCAGGTTGCCCAATATACACCCATACAAATGGCTGAACCACAGTAAGCCAGTTAAGAGCAATGAGCACTGCAATGTGCCCGGTTTTCCTGATATCTATAATTTCGAACAAAGCCGCCATCAGATAAGCAATCACATACGCCCCCATGGCACTGGCCTGAAAAATCATCATACATACGAAGCAGGCAATAAATATTCCTGGTAAAACTTCATTGATATGTTTGTGGCGAGCTTTATAGGCCATATATACCGGCACAAAAACAGTGAATAAAAGTCCGAACCAATTGATCATGGTCGACTTTTTCTCATTGATATGTAGTACCAGCTCTACCCAGGGACGTGTCACCGAAAACAAATTAGGCGTCATCAATTGCTCCGTATGCTGAATCGGCATCAGGAACAAATCCCCGATCTGCCAATAGAGAAACCCGACAGCAGGAATACCTACAGCCGCCATCACCAGTAACATTTTGACAGGTCGCTTTACAACCACAAGCAATGCCGGCAACAGAAATATAAATGTAACCTTGATTGTAAGCAACGTAAGCGCATAGAGCAGCCCAATTCCTACTTCGTAATTTTCCTTATTTTTCAGTGTATATCTCCAAATCAGTAAAGCAGCTCCCCAAAACCAAACTTCTTCCTGCCCGTCAACAAGGATATACATAAATGCAGCCGGAAGCATGAGGTAAATGACTGCAAGTTGCAATGATTTCGCGCTTCTCTCTTTGTACGTTTGATAGGTAAGCCATAAAATGCCGGTTTCCATCAACACCATAAAAAGGACAATAGCACGTGCATTGTGCCATATCCATACTGGCAAGCTGATAATATAAGCATACAACGGCGCGTGATAGGACCAGAAATCCCGGTACACAAACCCTCCTTTTTTTGCAGCCTCAGCTTTATAAAAAAAGAATGGAATATCTCCTCTCGGATCTTCATTGATGACAAGGAAAATTCCGATCCAGGGAATTAAGCGAAAGATTACAAAGGCCAGTAAAAATATCTGTTTATCTTTTTCCAGCTGCCATTTGGCGAAAAGTTCTGAGCGGCTTATAGTCCAGATGATTCCCAGTGTCAAACCCAGATTGATGATCAGCTTTAAATAAAAGACTGTAAGAATAGGCATGTGAATAAATAGCAGTAATGAAAGATTCTTGAAGCGTGCGTATGTTCCGTTCAGACCGCAAACTTAAGACTTCTTTTTTTCAAAACAGGCAGCAATACACAAAGTTTTAACACGTTAGAAATTCGTATGCTTGCATACTATTGTCCGAAGTCTTATTTTTGATTACTTCATTCCCAAACATCAAATAGCCCATGGCACATACTAATGAGATAAACTGTATGGATTTTGAGCTGAGCGAGGAACACCTTGCCGTACAGGAAGCTGCAAGAGATTTCGCTCAAAATGAACTACTCCCTGGTGTGATTGAAAGGGATAATGAACAAAAATTTGACCCCGTACTTCTCCGAAAAATGGGTGAGTTGGGGTTTTTAGGCATGATGGTTTCACCTGAGTATGGCGGTGGCGGTATGGATACGCTCTCCTACGTGATTGCGATGGAAGAACTATCCAAAGTCGATGCATCCGCATCCGTAATCATGTCGGTGAATAACTCATTGGTTTGCTGGGGGATGGAAACCTACGGAACGGAGGCTCAGAAAGAAAAATACCTTACGCAATTAGCTGCCGGCAAATACATCGGCGCTTTTTGCCTTTCGGAGCCTGAAGCCGGCTCAGATGCCACATCGCAACATACTACTGCAAAAGAAGAAGATGACTATTACCTATTGAATGGCACTAAAAACTGGATCACCAATGGAAACTCATCCTCTGTTTGCCTTGTGATTGCACATACGCATCGCGAAAAAGGGCATAAGGGAATCAATGTTTTTATTGTAGAAAAAGGGTGGGAAGGATTTTCGGTAGGTAAAAAAGAGGATAAAATGGGCATAAGGGCTTCGGATACCCATACACTGATGTTTACTGACGTGAAAGTACCCAAAGAAAACAGGATTGGAGAAGATGGGTTCGGGTTTAAATTTGCCATGAGTACCCTGAACGGCGGCCGGATCGGTATTGCAGCGCAGGCATTGGGAATTGCCTCCGGGGCATTTGAGCTCTCGCTGAAATATGCTCAGGAAAGAAAGACGTTTGGCAAGCCGATCAGCGAACATCAGGCCATTCAATTCAAACTTTCCGAAATGGCTACACGAATCGAAGCGGCAAGACTACTCGTTTACAAAGCTGCGCGACTCAAAGACCAAGGCAAAGATTATATAAAAGCAGCCGCCATGGCCAAATTATATGCGTCCGATGTTGCCATGTGGGTTACAACAGAAGCTGTTCAGGTTCACGGTGGTTACGGCTATGTAAAAGAATATCATGTAGAACGGCTCATGAGAGACGCTAAAATTACGCAGATTTACGAAGGTACCTCTGAAATCCAAAAACTCGTAATCGCACGTGAACTTTTAAAATAACTCCAAATAAGGCCTTACGACTATTTTATTCTAAATGTTGGATTAAATTCATACCAAAATATCACTTTTTTTCATTTTTTTGTCTAAAAACACTTGTATTAGTTTTGTACAATTTATTAGATTTGTACAAAATAAGAAAGTACGGCACTTCAGCCCATAAATATATACAAGCATGGAAGACTATAATAAGATTATTGAGTCATTGGGGGTAAAGTTCGTAAAGGCTCGTCATATACGGATTTTGCAGCCGATCACGATCAAAAACTTTTACGATGTACAAAATTCGTTAACAATTCTGTACGATGGAGAGGTTTCTTTCGGAGGCGAGGAGTCTCAGAAAGTTGAAGAAGGCGATATGCTCTTCATCCCGGGTGGCAAGCACGCGACTGTTACCTACGGCAGTGCAACTTCTGCCAAAACAGTCTCCAATGAGGAATTCATGACCAACCGTGACAATTACATCGAAGCAGGTCACGATCCGGCATTAATCGGAAAATTGCCTAACTCATTCGGTCTTATTTCTTTCGAAGCAAAAGTTTTCGATACCGTTAACTTCTTCACTTCTCTGGATGTTCCTCCATTCCTGATCAAACGTGATGATCAGATTGCGGCAACGATCAACCAGATTTTGACAGAAGATATGCTGGATACTCCAGGTAAAGGTCGTATCATCAAAATCAAAACCGAAGAGGTTGTTATTGAGATTATCCGTTACATCCTTAAAAATAAATTGTTTGTAGAACAATTGGTTACAAACAGTACCTATTTCAAGGATCCTCGTTTGATCGACATTTTCGCTTATATCAAGGATAATTTGGGTGGTGACCTATCAAACAAAGTGTTGGCTAACGTAGCAAACGTTTCTGAAGATTACGTAGGTCAGTACTTCAAAATGCTGACAGGTATCAATCCACAGGATTATATAGAATACCAGAGAATGGAAAAAGCGGTTGATCTGCTACGTACTTCTAAGAAAAGCATCCGCGCTATCGGTTCCGATGTTGGCTACAAAGATACTGCTTACTTCTGCCGTCGTTTTAAAATGATGTTTGGTATTCCTGCTGGTAAAATGCGTCGTCGTGAATCTTTGATGAACGTTTAGAGAGCTGATCTATACCAAAATAAAATGGGAGTGAGTTATGCAATATGACTCACTCTTTCTTTTTGATTACTTCAATGGTGTAAACTGTAATGCAGTAACCTTCCAGCTCCCCCCTCCTCTTACAGCCACAAGCATATAAGCCAGGTCATAGTTAAAAGTGGTGTTTTGAACTTGCCCGCGTGCACTCCAGCTTCCCTGAACAATGCTGACATCTCCATAGTTTTTGGTACGCATTTGCGAAAGCATTCCGCTATCCACGGACAAAAGCCCCTCTTCTATTGCCTGCAACATAACCCCCCTTTCCAAAGGCTGTCCATCAAAACTTATGATCGAAAAATCGGGAGACATAATGGATTGAAGTGTCGCTCCATCCTTATCCTGTAAGGCTTTAAAAAATATTCGTGCACAATCATTGGCATCCATAGGCTGAGCGGACTGAGCCTGGCCTGCTATAGATATACCATCAAGTAATAAAAGTAATAGTAGCTTTCTCATGACTTACAGATCGATTATTGCACTCAAATTATGCAAAAGGTTTCGAAACAAATGATTATATGACTAGTTTCGTACTTTGTTGAAATGGCGTACCAGATGATCAGACATATTATAACAGCTATACTTTTGACAGGCATGTTGTCCTGTTCTTCCAAGCCCGAAAAGCTGGGTACACTGGACCTGAAAAAATGGCGCAGCGACAGAGGTAGCTGCAATGCCGTACGCACCACGCTTGTGAAAGACTTCAAAGCAGAACAAAAGCAACTGATGGGTAAGTATGCCGATGAAGTGGGAGAAATCCTTGGAAGACCCGACATCCATCAATTGGGAGAACGCAATCAGAAGTTTTACGTATACTTCCTTGAAAAAGGCACCCATTGCGATGACATCAAAGCTCCTTCAAAATCCAATAAGGTGATTCTGAAATTCAATGCAATTGGTTTGCTGTCGGAGATTACTTATCAGGAGCGGCCATTGTGAATGAAGTGCCAATAGATGTCAGCAAATATTTTGTAATGAATTTTAACCTGCTTGAAACTCAAACATAAAATTTCTTCATCTTTATCATCTGCTCTACGGCTTCGGGCACCAGGTAGCGGATGGATGCTTCATGTTTAAGACAAGAACGAATGTATGTGGCAGAAATGTCCAGTAAAGGTGCTTCTACGAATCGAACAGCAGAATGATTTGCAAATTGATGAGGAGATGACTGTGGTCGTGGATATACGTAAAGACCTGTATACTCCAAAACCTTCTGAAAGTTCTTCCATTTTGGAAATTGTGCCAGATTGTCTTCACCCATGATAAGCCGGAATTCATGCTGCGGAAATTTTTCCTGAATCCTGATCAACGTATCAATGGTGTAGCTTGGCTTGGGCATATGAAATTCAACATCTGTAACCTTCAAAAGGGGGTTATCTAAAATGGCTCGCTGAACCATGTCATACCGGTCGAACTCGTGTAAAAGACTGCTGTTTTTCTTGAAAGGATTTTGAGGGCTCACCACAAACCAAACCTGTTCCAGGTCAGTTGAAGATGCCATGGTATTGGCAATGATTAAATGGCCAATATGGATGGGATTAAATGATCCAAAAAAGAGGCCGATTTTCATTCAAATAAAATTTTATTGAGATTATTTTAAGAACCAATAAAATCCAGCGCGAGATTTTCTGCCTTTTCAAGTGCTTCTGACAAGTTATCGTTGACCAGAGTGACGTCAAATTTGTCCTCAAAACTAAGTTCGTATCGTACCTTTCCTAGTCTGGTTTCCAGAGATTTGTCTGACTCAGTTCCTCTTCCGCTCAGCCGGCGAATGATTTCATCTTCTGATGATACCTTCACAAAAACGGCCAATGCACTTTCACGGTATATTTCCTTTAGCTTGAGTCCGCCTTTAACATCTACATCGAACAGGACATGTTTGCCTTCTGACCACAGACGCTCAATCTCTGTTTTGAAAGTACCGTAATAATTACCGGCATATACTTCTTCCCATTCTGCAAACTCGTTATCAGCAATTTTCTGGCGAAATTCTTTCTTGGGAATAAAATAATAGTCTTTTCCATTCACCTCGTGTTCGCGTTGGTCACGTGTTGCAGCAGAAACGGAAAAAGCCAGTAAAGACGGATACTTTTGTAATAAATGGCGAACGATAGTTGTTTTACCGGAACCAGAGGGGGCTGAAAATATGATGAGCTTACCTTTCACGCAAATACTACTAGCTGTTAATTTTAGAAATAATAGTATTCAGAATATTCTGAGGACAAGGCTTCTTCTGAACCTTACTACTTAAAGAATCTTTGATACACTTTTCCAGACGATAAGATTCGATACAAGGGATGCATTTATCCATATTTTCTCTGAAGTGATCCTTTTCTGCCTCGGTAGCTTCGTCGTCAAGTATAGCCTGAATGATTTTCATGCATTCAGTGTGATGCTCGCAGGTATGCTTCATGGTTTGCTTTTGCGCTTCTTCTGTCACAGAAGGCGTCTTCAAAGATGCATTCATTACGGGTAATGATAAAAAGAATTATGGAATATGTACAGTTGTACCTTATAACCACGTAGGTTACAAAAAAAGTTTCAAACGTTATGAATCATATCCCATAGAGCTCGCATAACTTTTCAGTTTCTCTTTCAAAAGGTTACGGGCACGGTGCAGTCTGGATCTTACAGTTCCGATAGGTATATCAAGAATTTTAGCCATTTCTTCATAAGTGAATCCTTCTATATCACAAAGAATAATGACCGTGCGGAAATCGACCGGCAGGGCATTCAATGCGTTGGCCACTTCATCTCCTATTAGCTCCTGAACTGCATCAGCGCGCAAATCGACGGTATAGGTGGTGTCAGAAGCCTCTTCCGAATTGTAGGTAGTTTCGACCTCCTGATAGTCTACTTTGGAAGGCTCTTTGCTCTTCTTGCGGTAGTCATTAATGAAGCTGTTTTTTAAAATTCTGAAAAGCCAGGCTTTTGCATTTGTACCTTGCTCAAAAGAAGAAATAAATCGAAAAGCTTTTAAATATGTGTCCTGAACCAGGTCATTTGCATCGTCTTCATCCATGGTAAGACGAAAGGCGAAGTTATACATGGAATCAATATGAGGCATGAATTCACGGTTAAAAACCTCATAACGAAGGTCATCCGTGTATCCATTATTCGTGAGTGTTTCTGACATGGCGACTAACATAGGAATGCTGAATTTACAAAGATTAACAACAGCTCCAAACGGTACAAATTAAAATTTGATGAACGGCTTTCTGAAGCACCGAAAACTCATTCAACATTTTAGATAAGGCGTAACGCTACTGGCGGTTCATTATTTGAAACCATACCCTGGCTCATTATTATATGTATAAACATCAAATAATGAGCCAGGGTATTTAGTTACGACAAATTGTCATACTACCTTTTTGAAAAAAGTTCCAGAAGAACCAGTACGACGGTTGTCAGTAATGCGCTGGCACAAATTCGTATAAGCGTATAGAGGATCATGCCAAAGTGGTTCATCTCCATTAAAAAAAGAACCGCATGATGTATTAAAATAAGAGGAACTACGTACGCTAAAAATGAACCAAGGCCCTGAGACCGAATGCCGAGTTCCATCCGTTCCGTTCCCTTAGCTTCCATTTGATAATTTACTAGATAGGGTTTGAGGTATGCAATCAAAACCGTAGCAAAGGCATGCATACCAAAAGTATTCGAAAAAACATCAACGGTGAACCCGGTAGCAAAACCTATCAATAACAAATACAACCGATCGGTATCTGCCGGTAGAAGTAGTACACCTCCGATGTAGACGAAGCAGAAAGCATAATTAAACATTACCACATTACGCAGAAACAAAATCTGCAGTATCATATACAGCAATATCATTAAAGAGTATTGAATAGCTTCCCGTAGACTCATTTTTGATCTTGTGTACGTGATTTAAGTTTCTCCTGCTCCCCAAGCTGGTGATTTTGCACCACATAGACGTAGGATAGGTTCCTAAAGTCGGTAGCCAGCCTTAAAGCAATATTATAAAATGTCTGATCCGGATGTACTTCCACATGCTCTACCCGGCCGACCATAATACCTGGTGGAAAAACAGAATTTTGATTGGATGTTACAGCCGAATCTCCTTTGAAAATCTTAGTGTATTTTGACACATCTACCAGGTCAATGACAGAGGGATCTTTTCCTGCCCATTTTGCATAGCCAATCTCATTACTTCTGACAAGCCTTGAAGATACCATAAACTGCGAGTGCAGTATAGAAGTAATTACCGAGTAGTTTTCTGAACAAAAGCGAACCTTACCAACCACACCCGTAGCTGATATTACACCCATACCTGGCTGTATACCATCCGCCATACCTTTATCTATGGTAATGACATTGTTAGCCTTGGTTGTTTCGTTATCAACCACTTTTGCCACAGTATATGAAAAGCGGGAAGCAAATGCCGAATCCGGGATATAGCCTGCAGGAGCATCAGAAGGATTACGTTGCGTCACATCGGCCAGCATAGCATGTAGCCTTGCATTTTCATGAGCTAGATCCGCATTGATATCTCCCAGTTTAGCATACTCCTGAGCAGAGTTAGACAATGCAAGTGTCTTAGCTACATAATAATTGGAAGTATTAAAATACGTAGCACCCCAATAGGAATTATTGCGTACAATAAGCCATACACTAAGAACTTCCAGCAAAACAAACACCAGGAAGAAACGATTCCGGATAACAAAATCAACGAGCTGGAGCATAGGCAAAAAATGCTCCCATATCCAAATTTATGGGAGCTATAAAAAACGTTGACGATCCGAACTAGGAAATCAATACAGGCTTGTAAAGTTCCAGGTTCTTCAAAACCTCTCCCGTACCTTTTACTACGGCCTTTAATGGATCTTCCGCAATATGTACAGGCAATTTGGTCTTCTGAGAAATCCGGCGATCTAGTCCGTGAATAAGTGCACCGCCACCTGTTAACCAGATACCATTCTTGAAAATATCAGCTGAAAGTTCAGGTGGAGATATCTCAAGTGCTTTCATCACACCTTCTTCTATTTTTGATATTGATTTATCTAACGAATAAGCAATTTCACTATACGTTACTTTAATTTCTTTTGGTATACCAGTCATTAGATCACGACCACGTACCTGATAGTCTTCCAATGCAATTTCCAGTTCCGGTGATGCCGAACCTATCGCCATTTTAATTAACTCCGCTGAGCGTTCACCAATCAACAGATTGTGCTCACGACGCATATAATCAACAATATCACGGGTAAATACATCACCTGCAATACGTACAGACTGCTCACAAACAATACCCGAAAGCGCGATAACAGCAATTTCGGTAGTACCACCACCGATATCCACAATCATTACACCGTTGGGCTGAGTAATGTCTATCCCTATACCAATTGCCGCAGCAATAGGCTCATGAACCATGTATACTTCTTTGGCTCCAGCATGTTCACATGAATCCTTTACTGCACGTTTTTCAACTTCGGTAATACCGGAAGGGATACAAACAACCATTCGGTGGGAAGCTGAAAAAAAACGGTTTCCGGTATCGATCATCTTGATCAAACCTCTGATCATCATTTCCGCAGCTGTAAAATCTGCGATCACACCGTCTTTGAGAGGACGGATTGTCTTTATATTCTCATTCGTCTTTTCATGCATTTGCATTGCCGTATGGCCAATCGCAAGTACCTTACCAGTGGTTTTATCCATGGCAATAATAGACGGCTCGTCGACAACTACAGTATCCTTATGGATGATAAGGGTATTGGCTGTACCCAAATCTATCGCGATGTCGCTTGTTAAAAAATCAAACAATCCCATATATATATTTAAAATTTCTTTGTCTCTGATTTCAAGGTTGCAAAATTACAGATAAATACCCACAAACAAAGTCATTTATTAAAATTCACATTGGGGGGATTTTATCTTTCAAAAACTGTCCTAATTGCACGCATTTCAATACATTGCCGCTTGTAGAACTAGTATGCAAATACATGATCGTATATGGGGAAATTCGCGTTAAAAGCACTCTTGCATGCTACCTGATTTATAACGGAATTTACAAATCATGCGTACATTTGTTTTACTATGGGAATCAAATCACTTTTGAGTGCGCCTTTGGCTCACTATATCGTAGCACAGCAGCATGAATGGATTGCGCGCAGCGTAGAAACACAGGATGAATGGCTTAGTAAGCTGATCAAAAAGGCTCGCGATACGCAGTTCGGAAGAGATCACCATTTCAGGGACATTCGTTCTTATGCGGACTTTAAGGAAGCCGTGCCTGTAAGTGACTACGAAGATCTTAAAAGTTATATTGCCCGGATCAAAGAGGGTAAACAAGACATCTTATGGCCCGGAAAACCCCTGTATTTTGCCAAAACGTCCGGCACTACCTCCGGCACCAAGTATATTCCCATATCACAGGATTCCATATCCAATCATATCAACTCTGCCAGAAATGCCATTCTGACATACATTGCAGAAACCGGAAAATCGCAGTTCCTTGATAACAAGCTCATTTTTTTATCAGGAAGTCCTGTTCTAACGGAGACGGGCGGTATACTAACAGGACGTCTATCGGGAATTTCTAACCATCATGTACCCGCCTATCTCCGATCCAATCAGTTACCTAGCTATGAAACTAACTGTATCGAAGACTGGGAAACCAAACTGGATCAAATTATAGATGAAACCATAGACCAGCCAATGTCTCTCATTTCAGGCATTCCTCCATGGGTACAAATGTACTTTGATCGGATCATAGCGCGAACCGGTAAAAAAATTAAAGATGTATTTCCTGAATTTTCCCTGTTCATTTATGGCGGAGTTAATTTTGAACCCTATCGCGCCAAATTGTTTGAATCTATCGGGAAGCGTATTGATTCTATTGAGCTTTATCCTGCCTCAGAGGGATTCTTTGCCTATCAGGACTCCCAACAGGAAGAAGGTTTATTATTGCTGCTCAACACAGGTATTTTTTATGAATTCATTCCTGCTGAAAATTTCTTTGATGAAAACCCAAAAAGAATTTCCATCGGGGAAGTGGAAATCGGTAAGAATTACGCCATGATTGTTAATAACAATGCTGGATTGTGGGGGTATTCACTCGGAGATACAGTACGTTTTGTTTCTACAAATCCTTACCGCGTCGTCGTTTCAGGCCGTATCAAACATTTTATTTCTGCATTTGGAGAACATGTAATCGGAGAAGAAATTGAAAAAGCACTGCGCTACGGCATGGAGCGCCATCGGGAAGTAGAAGTGGTAGAATTTACAGTAGCTCCCATGGTAACAACGTCCAATGGTGGACTTCCATATCATGAATGGTTGGTGGAATTTGCCAAAGAACCATCAAATATGGAGGATTTTATTGCTGATGTGGATCGTCGACTTACAGAACTTAACGTATATTATGATGATCTTATCAAAGGAAGCATTCTTCGCCAACTGGTGTTGGTGCCACTTCGCAAAAATACTTTCATAGATTATATGCGGGCAAATGGTAAACTTGGGGGCCAGAACAAAGTGCCACGACTGTCTAACGATCGTAAAATTGCCGACGAACTGATTAAAATAAACCGCTCCTAACGGATCTTTAAGATATTATGAGTAAAAAAAGTATAGCGATTCTCGGGTCAACCGGGTCAATCGGAACTCAGGCGCTGGAAGTGATTGAGGCAAATCCGGAAACTTTCTCTGTAGAGGTCATCACGGCACAAAATAGTGCTGATTTATTGATTAAACAGGCACGTAAGTTTCAACCCAAAAAAGTTGTTATAGGAAATGAAGATTTACTGGATAAGGTTAAAAACGAACTCTCTGATTTACCAATAAAGGTTTATACCGGTGATTCAGCACTTGTTTCTGTAGTTGAGTCTGATTCCGTTGATATAGTATTAACAGCGATGGTGGGTTATGCCGGACTTCTTCCTACCATACATGCTATTAAAGCCGGGAAAGATATCGCATTGGCTAACAAAGAAACCCTTGTCGTAGCCGGAGAGCTGATCATGGGATTAGCCAAGGCACATAACGTACATATTTACCCGGTGGATTCTGAGCATTCGGCGATATTCCAGTGCCTTGCCGGGGAAGCGCAAAATCCGATTGAGAAGATTATTCTGACCGCTTCAGGAGGCCCCTTCCGTGGTAAAGATCGTTCACTGCTGGCTTCTGTAACAAAGGAACAAGCATTGAAACATCCTAATTGGTCGATGGGAGCAAAAATCACCATTGATTCTGCCACCTTAATGAATAAAGGTTTAGAAGTAATTGAAGCAAAATGGCTTTTTGATCTTACGGCCAGTCAGATTGAAGTCGTTGTTCATCCACAGAGCATCGTCCATTCTTTGGTTCAATTTGAAGATGGCAGCATTAAAGCACAACTTGGCTTGCCTGATATGAAGCTGCCTATTCAGTATGCGTTATATTATCCGCAACGGCTAAAAAGTGATTTCCCCAGATTTAATTTCATGGATTACCCTTCACTTACGTTCGAGAAGCCGGACATGGAAACATTTCGTAACCTTGCAATCGCTTACCATGTGCTGGAAAAGGGTGGCAATGCTGCATGCATCATCAATGCTGCCAATGAGATCGCCGTAGAAGCGTTTTTGCATGATCAGGTCGGATTTCTCGAAATATCTGATGTAATTCTGGAAACGCTGGAAAAAGTTAATTTTATACCCAACCCCGGTTATGACGATTATGTTCAGACCAATGAAGCTGCAAGGCGCTATGCTTCAGAAATGATCCAAGTGAAAATCTGATGAAATCCCTTATTTTTAAATACATATCAGTAGCACTGGCAAGTACTCTTAAATTCTTTGGAGGACCGATCACCGGTGTTTTGTTACAATTGTCCTGGCTCGAAACTGCGCTATTTTCTGCTATAGGAATGATGTTCAGTGTAGTTGTACTTACCTATGCAGGAAAAGCAGTACAATCGCTCATAAGCCAGTATAGAAAATCTCCTCCCAAAAGGTTCAGCAAGACAAACCGCCTTGCCATCAAAATCTGGAAAAAATTCGGAATAATAGGGATCGCATTTCTAACACCACCACTATTCACCCCTCTTTTCGGGCCTTTGCTGGCTGTGGCATTCAGGGTGCCCCGTTCATCCATATTTATCTGGATGACGATCAGTGCCATAATATGGGGGTTAGCAATTTCGTATATAGCCCATAAAATGACGTTTATCCAGGCATGGATTAAGTGAAGTGGGACTGGGGAGTTAAGAATTAAAAGTTAAAAATGAAGAATAAGCTCATACTCAGCTTCTTCAAAATTAATTCTCAATAAAATCAGCAGTTCTTTCTTAGTCACACCGACGCCAGTCTTAATTCTTAATTAAAAACTACCTGCTTACCTCCTTAACAGGTGCTACTGATTTTTTCTTAAAATCACCTCTTGAAAAATACTTTTCAATAAAGCAGTACATCAGGATAAAGAAATAGCGACTGCCCATTTCTTTAATTTTGAGTTTAGACTCTCCGTATTTCCGGTTTGTCCAGCTATTAGGAACTACTGCATAGTTATAGCCACGAACCATCGCTTTGAGCGGCAGCTCTAAGGTAAGGTTAAAGTGTGGTGCCAGAAATGGTTTTAACCCTTCAATAGTTTCGCGCTTGTATAATTTAAAAGCGTTGGTAGTATCATTGTATTTGATTCCCATTACCATTTTCACAATCATATTGGCAACACGGTTGATCACCTTTTTCAAACCCGGATAATCAATGACTTTACCTCCTTTTTCCCAGCGTGACCCAAATATGCAATCATAATTCCCTTCCAGCATTTTGTTGTAGAATTTCACCAGATCTTCGGGATCATCGGACATATCAGCCATAAAAACAGCAACACAGTCACCTTTAAACCGCTCCAGTCCGTAACGCACAGCATATCCAAATCCGTTTGGGCCGGGATTGGTGTAGTAAGTCAACGTGGGAATCGTAAGAGACAACTCATCCAATACCCTTAATGTACCATCCTTCGAATTATCATTAGTGACACATATTTCATGAGGTATATTGTACTTATTTAAGGTATTATAAAGCGACCTTAAAGTGTCCGATATAGATTCTTCTTCGTTATATGCTGGTATTACAACGCTTAGCTTCATATAGGTTAATCAGTAAAAACAGTACAAATTAAAGATTATTAATCTTAATGTCCAATTTTGTCAAGCTCTGAAAGGCGTGCATTGTAATTAGCAACTGTTTTTTCAATGGTTTTGTGATACCGATAGTTCAGCCATACATTTACCTCTTCAAACATCTCCTTTCTGTTTTGCCAAAACTTTCTGTTGGTATCTGCATGCACATTGCTCAGCCCCGCACTATGTTTACGATAGATTCCCATCGTTTCAGGAATATATCCGATTTTACCCTGAGCTGCTAATTGAATTATGATCGCCCAATCTCCTGCTGCTGCTCTGGCATGCCAATCAGCAAAATCATTTTCTAAAAAATAATTCCTGTACACCCAGCTTGCCGTGGCCATAAACCATTTGTCTTCGAGAATATCAACAATGGTGGAAGTCTGTTTTTGATCAGAACTGTTGAAAGAGTGACTAGGTGAGCCATCTTCGTAAATGACTTCTGCATTATGATGACATATCATATAATCCGGATGAGCCTCCAGAAAATCCACCTGCTTCTGCAATTTCAATGGATCTGTCCAATAGTCATCCCCCTCGCACATGGCAACAAATTCTCCTTTACAGGCCTTCAGAAGACTCAGTACGTTGTTCCTGCCAGCAAATTCCCTTGGTGCGGAAGGACCCTGATTTTCAGCATGAAGAAAAGCACGAATACGGCCTGGGTTTGCTATCATGTATTCCCTGATAATATCCTGAGTACTATCAGTAGATGCATCATCACCGATCACGATTTCAAAATCAAAATTGGTTTGCTGCATGAGTGCTCCATCCAGCATCCGGCCGATGTACTTTTCATGATTAAAAGCAGGAACACAAACTGAAACTTTCATAAAAGAGAAAAAGCACCAGTCTGTTGAAGACTGATGCTTATATAAATTCATATTAACTAACTATAAACCTCAATCAGTTGCTCCCTGGTAGGAAAGTCAGGCGTGACAAGTTCTGTTTCCGGTTTGTAAATATAGGCCATCGGATAACCTCTTTCGATGAAAGTAGGCTCATCCAGATTATTATATCTCAGCTGCACCGACCATCGGATATTATTGGTAACATTATTTCCCGACTGATGTATCAGAAATGAAGAGAAGATCAACATATCTCCCACTTTAAATTCTGTCTGAACGAAATCCTCTTCTTTCAGAGAGGAAGTAATCCCCCCTTGGTAACCTGAAGAACTCGACGCCTGAAGACCCAATTTATGACTTCCCGGAATCACCTGTAAAGCCCCGATTTCAGCACCCGCATCCACCATCGGAAACCATATTACGGCGCTATCCAAAGATCCTTGTCCCGTACGCCAGTCCTGATGCGCATCCAGCTTCCAATGTTTGCTTCCGTCTTTTGAAAGAAAACGGCTGTTGAACTGCATAGCAGCGCGAGCTCCGATCACAGGATTTGACAAACCAACTTCTTTCAGAAGGTTTTCAATTTTAGGATCAAGTCCGAGACGATGAAGGGAAAAACTGTGCTGTACTGTTTTTCCTGTGCCTACAAATGCATCGAAATCCTTCTCAAAGAATTCAAACATGGCATTCTCGAAAACATCCTTATCATCTATGTCAACCGACTTTCCGGTCACTCTTTTTATCTGAGCTGCGAATATTTTCCGAGCTTCTGTATAAATGGAATTAATCTGATCCTTCTCTAGAAAATTTCTGAGAATGACATATCCGTCTTCATTGAACTGTTCGCGAAGTGTACTCATTTTATGATCAATTTTTTTTGCAAGATATTTACATTCAAAACTATCATCTGGTAAAAGTTCATGGTATGACGTGAGTCAGTATGTATGGTGATATTTTAATCTTCCCAAACAGCATAAGCAAAGCCAGCTGCTCCGAAACCATTTCCATTATACAAGAGATATTTTTTACCGTTATGCTCGTAATAATTGGCATAATCAATCATCTGGTAATCAAAATCTTCAGGATTATCAGATTTAGATATACCAACCAGATGGTCTTTTCTCTCCCAATTTGTTCCATCCGCGGACTCAGCATAGCCCAGGCGGTAACTTTGGTTACGATCAGTACGGTAATCCCTTGTATGACGGTAAGAATAGTACATTTTATAGATACCATCCTCCTTAAACACGCTTGGCCTTCCTACAGCATGCAGGAAATCGTCAAAGTCAAGAGTTGGTACATCACTGATTTCCCAATGAATCCCATCTTTTGAAACAGCTGACTGACCTCTGTAATAAGGCTCAGGATAATCGTGGATATACTCGCATTTATGTCCCGAGATATACCACATTCTCCAGGTGCCGTCATCTTCACGGATTACAGAAGGTTGTGCAGCCCAAAGTGGATTTTGAATACTACGATCCATAATCGGGCCAGTGAACATCTTTTTGAAGGAGATACCACCATCATGACTTACTGCAAGACCCATAGAGAGTCTGTAAGAATTCCAGGTTCTGTTCCAACCCGTATAATAAAGCCAGATATCTCCATTGGGCATATCCACGAACCACGACGGCATTGCCCCCGTTTCATCGTACTCACCGGGTCCACCCAATTCCAAAATTGGCTTATCATGTATATTGATTATCTTTTTCGGATCATCATAATCCACATCCAGAAACGTCGGTCTTGACTGACCACTCGCATCACGGGATGAGAAATAGATTCGTAAAAAATCTTTATGCTTGTATGCAAACGGCACCTGTGCATGCGAAAGGCTATGCGGCAGCGTTCCGTCTGGCTTGTATATAACTCCTTTTTTTACCCACATTGTAGTCTTCTTTTTATTTCGTACTTAACAGCTATCAGAGTTTACAATAGCCTAGTCAACCGCTTTTTCAGCGCGCAGTCTCCAGTTATCAACAAAGTCTTTACCCGGAATCGGCAGATCAATGTCTACTTCAGGAGCCTTTGCTGTTACACGGTATTCAAGTACATAAAAAGCATTACCAAATATGTAGTGCAGTTTCAAATCCTCCACATTGGCTGGAACATCTTCTATAGGCACCTCAGCACGGAAGAGTGGATTAGCCTTTAACAGCGTGGCATAGGTAGGTGTATTTCTCAACCACGGAGCGACACTTTCGTCTCCAACAACAACCTTTCCACCAGGTTTCACAACACGGGTCAACTCATCGAATGCTCTCTTTCTCTCAGAAAAAGTATTGATTCCACCAAAATGGAATACAGCATCAAATGTATCATCAGCAAAAGGAAGATAAGATCCGTTTCCAAGGAAATAATGAACATTTATGTCTTCTGCAGAAAGTTTATCCTGAGCCAGTTTCAACATATTAGGAGACAAATCAGACAAAACTGCGGTTCCGCCCGGCCTTACTCTATTCAGGATCAAAGCAGAATCTTTACCAGTTCCGGCTCCTACTTCAAGTGCCTTCATGCCTGGCTTCAACTCCATCAAATCTATCATAAACTCCCTTGTAGCCGCTTCATCGGAGTGATTCAGTGTTTCAAAAACCCATGAAACACCTTTATCGTAGCGTAAAAAGGCTTGGTCGTAAAGGTATTGCTCTCTTGCATCTCCCGGAAGTAGTTCTTTGGGATAGAGCATATTAACAATTCCATTTTCGTTAACGTCATATACCACACCATCTTCGCTGGTGAGTGTTTTGCCATCTTCTGCTATGGTTAGTGTGCCGCCGGTAAGTGGACAAACCAGCGATTGTAAAAACTCCTTATGATCCATTTTGTGTTGTCTTAATGATATATCGATTCAAAATTACCTTTTTTCTTGGAAGAACATTCAAAGAAACGTGCCTTCTTCACAAATGGTATAATTCAAAGTCGTTATACCCATAGCACCCTGCCCGACCTTAATTATTTGTACCTTTGCCAAAGTCGGTTCCTACCGCTATGTTACACCGTTTTTGTACTTATGTCACAGCTTCAGGAAAAAATAAAACAACTGGCCCGTCAACAGGCCGACCGGGTCATTGCCCATCGTCATCACCTGCACAGCAATCCCGAACTCTCATTTGAAGAATTCAAGACCGCCGAATATGTAGCAGCTCAATTAAGGGCAATAGGATTGAATCCTCAGGAAGGCTTTGCCGGAACAGGAGTCGTTGCACTCATTGAGGGTAAAAATCCGGAATCAAGAATAGTTGGACTTCGTGCAGATATGGATGCATTGCCAATTCTGGAAGCAAATGATGTTCCTTATAAATCCACTGTTCCTGGCGTGATGCACGCATGCGGACACGATGTACATACATCCAGCTTACTGGGTACCGCAGCCATTTTACAGCAGCTCAAAGACGAATTTGACGGAAGTATCAAACTTGTTTTTCAACCTGCCGAAGAAAAAGCGCCAGGCGGAGCTTCCATTATGATTAAAGAAGGCGTTCTTGAAAATCCCAGACCTGCCAGTATGATCGGTCAGCACGTTGCGCCAAATGTACCTGTCGGAAAAATCGGTTTTCGTGAAGGGATGTATATGGCAAGCACGGATGAACTATATCTTACTGTGAAAGGAAAAGGTGGCCACGCAGCCGCTCCACACCAATTGGTGGATCCTGTTCTGATGGCATCACATATCATTGTGGCTTTGCAGCAGATTATTAGTCGTAACCGAAACCCGGCAAACCCAGCCGTATTGTCTTTCGGACGGTTTATTGCGGACGGCGTTACCAACGTAATTCCGAACGAAGTGACCATTCAGGGTACATGGAGATGTATGGACGAAGAATGGCGCGAAGATGGTCTCAAAAGAATGAAGAAACTAGCAGAAGGTATTGCAGAGTCTATGGGTGGTTCGTGCCAGTTTGATGTCGTGAAAGGTTACCCATTCCTGAAAAATCATCCTGAACTTACACGGCGTACACGTACCGCTGCTACCCAATACATGGGAGAGGAAAACATAGTAGACCTTGACCTATGGATGGCCGGTGAAGATTTTGCCTTCTACTCACAGGTGGTAGACTCCTGCTTTTATCGTCTTGGAACACGGAATGAGGCACGCGGCATTATTTCTGGTGTGCACACACCAACGTTTGACATCGATGAATCAGCACTGGAAGTTTCTACCGGCTTGATGAGCTGGCTGGCTATTTCTGAACTTGGTTCTTAGGAATATATCTTTTAAAGAAGCTATTTACTTTCAGGCTGATCACGCCTAAAATGGCTTCTTTAAATATCCCTCTAGACATTTTGGAAGCTCCTTTTGTTCTGTCTGTAAAAATGATAGGCACTTCAGTAATGCTGAAACCGTACTTCCAGGAGTTGAATTTCATTTCAATCTGAAATGCGTAACCAATGAAGCGTATATTGTCCAGATTAATCGTTTCTAGAACGCGGCGGGTGTAACAAATGAAACCCGCTGTAGGATCCATGATGGTCATTCCTGTAATCATTCGTACATAGTAACCGGCAAAATAAGACATCAGTACGCGGTTGATAGGCCAGTTCACGACATTAACACCGGTAATATATCTGGAACCAACTGCTACGTCATGTTTTTCGATCGCACAGGCATTGTGCAAACGGATAAGATCTTCAGGAGGATGTGAAAAGTCAGCATCCATTTCAAAGATATAGTCATATCCTTTTTCAAGCGCCCACTTAAAACCGTGAATATAAGCTGTTCCCAGGCCCAGTTTGCCCTTACGTTCTACCATATGGAGAGATGATGGAAATTCCTGCATCAATTTTTTCACTTCCAGGGCAGTCCCGTCAGGAGAACCATCATCAATAATCAGTAAGTCAAAAGGATGTCCAAGGCTAAATACCTTACGAATGATCGCCTCAATATTTTCGATTTCGTTGTATGTTGGAATAACAACAATACTATTGTTCACAGCTTATAAATGTTAAGTTCTGATCCGACAAAACGTAGATTATGCGTTCAGGGTTTGATATTATTACTCTTCTCCCGGGCCTCTATTTGTTTATTCACTTTTTCATAAATCTGCGACATCTGCCTGGGGTTAGTCATATAGTAATCATAACTATTCCGGTAAGCCAGCGTATCCACCTTATGTTTCTTCCAGATTTGCTTTTTCAGTGTATCAAAAACCATCAGAGAAGAATCTGATGACCTGAGCTGAAGCTTTGTAATTCTTGCCTCTGCAATGTGAATATCCGAGAGAATAGCGGCCATTTTATCCTGCGGCAATACTTCTTTGGGTGGTTTGTTACTATCCGTACAACCAGAAGCAGCTAGCAAGCCAAGTATGAAAAGTAGAGAAACGAATGAGAAATTCACTGTACGTTCTACCATAACCCTCAAATACCTATCTTTGTTTGGCACCATTTGAGTGCAAAGGTGGTAATTTTTTTTGCAAATCGTATGTTCCAGCAGTTTTTAAGCAAGCTAAGAAAGTATGAAATACGCATGCGAAAAGCCGTAACAAGCGAACGCCATGGTAATTTTCATTCTGTGTTTAAAGGTTCCGGTCTGGAATTCGATGACCTTCGCTTATATCAATATGGGGATGATGTTCGTGCGATAGACTGGAATACGTCCGCTAAAGGGCATGGTACTTTTGTAAAAATTTTTAAAGAAGATAAAGAACAAACGGCATTTTTTATGCTGGATGTGAGTGCCTCACAGCAGGTAGGTGAAGTAAAAAAACTAAAGATTGACATTGCCAAAGAAATTTGTGGCGTCCTTACACTTTCGGCTATACAGGAAGCGACCCGTGTAGGACTACTGTGCTTTTCTGATAAAACGGAACGCTATATCAGGCCATCCGACGGAATGAAACACGGATATAGCGTTGTTTCTGAGCTATATAAATTAGTCCCCGAATCGATACAGACTAATATTGCCGACGCAATCCTTGTTGCTCTCAATTTGCTGCGGCGCCGCAGCCTTGTTTTTCTTATTTCCGATTTCATCGATGAAAATTATTACCACAATCTGAAAGCCTTATGCCGGAAGCATGATGTAATAGTGATTCATTTATACGATGCTCGTGAAACAAGTTTACCAAGCCTGGGTATTATACCTCTTTTTGATGCCGAAAAGCAGCGAATCGTTTGGGTAAATACCTCTTCCCGGCAGTACCAGGAGAATATGTCTGATCGTTTCAAGAAAAGAAGTGCTGAGTTGGAAAAAATATGCAGACAAAACCGGGCTGATTACATTGCTATCAACACACAGGAAGACTATGTTCCCGGCCTCATTCATTTATTTAAAATACGTCAATATAGTAAAAGTGCCCAATCCTCATCTTAAAGAATGATTCCTATCACCGCAAGCATTTACAGGACGGACCTGAATTATACCATCACTGATTTCAAACTAAATTTGATCAGAGCTTGTATATGCATGCTTTTAACTTTGGGGGTAAATGCAACTTTCGGGCAGGAGAACAAACCCAAGGGTACTTTCCTGACAGATAGTATAGAAGTAGGAAAACCATTATTCTATGTACTCAGCTATTCACACGCTCCCAACAGGGAAGTGTTCTTTCCGGATAGTACATATAACTTCACTCCATTTGAAATCATTTCTAAAAAGAGCTTTCCTTCCGTTACAAATGCAGCAGGTACAACCACCATTGACAGTGCCATCTATCAGCTCGTAACGTTCGACGTCTCTCCGGTGCAGACGCTGCAAGTACCCATTTTTATATTTGCAAAAGGCGATTCTACTCCTGTTTTCGGTATGAGAGATTCGGTATTTCTGAAAAAAAACAATTTGAATCCAATTCTTCTAAAGGAAAGTCTACAACCATCTGTAGCACTGGCGCCCCTGAACAGCAACTTCAATTTTTCCAGGCTCTTCGGAACTCTGGCTATTATCCTCGGTGTAATCATTATTATTTACTGGGTCTTCGGAAAAGATATATACAAGCAATGGAGACTCATTAAGTTACAAAGAAGACATTTGGAATACCTACGCTCTTTCAACAGGTTACTTCGTAATGCCAGAGAAAAGAATAACATCAAAGACGCTGAGAATGCTATCATCGTTTGGAAAAACTATTTGGAGCGACTCGAAAAAAAACCATTTGCCACTTACACAACACGTGAAATTATTGACAATATGCCTGACGATGCACTCGCTCAGGCTTTAAAAAAAATGGATGGAATTATTTATGGACAAGTGAAGTCAAATAACATGGATACTTTTCTGGAAGTACTTAAAACGGGTGCGACCAAACTATACCGAAGTAAAAGGCGTCAGATATTAGATAATCCTGTATCCTGAATAAAGAATTATGGAGCAGTGGTTTTCATTAAAATGGTTTGGGTATGACATGTTCCGTTCTTATGAGTGGGTCCATCCCTATTTCTTATACGGATTACCCTTTGTTCCGCTTTTGTTCGTACTACGCAATGCATTTCACCGGAAGCATAAACAAAGACTGGTAATTACTTATCATTCAGAAAAGGAAGGGCAGGACTGGCTGACATTGCTGCGATTTGTTCAGCCGATATGTGTCGGATTGGCATTTTGCCTTTTACTTATTGCTTTGGCACGTCCTCAGGTCGTTTCCGAGCGTAAGGACCGCTTTTCTGAAGGTATAGATATTATGTTACTCATGGACATATCTGATTCTATGCTTGAAAAAGATCTCAATCCAAACCGATTGGAAGCTGCAAAGCAAGTGGCCCGTCAATTTATCAAAGGACGTTTACAGGATCGCATCGGTCTGATCATATTTGCCGGAGAAGCCGTATCACTATGCCCGCTTACTACTGACTACGAATTGCTCTATGGATATCTGGATGAAATCAAGCCAGATATGATCCCAACTGCCGGAACAGCTATTGGCAGTGCACTGGCAGTAGCCGTGAATCGCATGCGTGAAACAAAAGGTGATGGCAAAGTAGCAATACTCATCAGTGATGGTGACAATACATCCGGAAATCTCGATCCTACAACAGCTGTTCAGCTGGCAAAAGCTTTTGGGGTGAAAGTATATACAATTTCTGTAGGGAATGTCGTCAGACAGGTAAAAAGGGATTCTCTTGTTTCATCCAACGCACTGGTCGACGAAGGCGGACTCCGTAATATTGCGGCATTGGGCAGCGGGAAGTACTTTAGAGCTACAGATAACAGAGGATTGGGTGAAGTTTTCAAACAAATTAACCAAATCGAGAAAGTAAAATATATAGATGTCACCTCACGTGACGTTAGTGATTATTACAGAATTTACCTTTACTGGGCTGTAACCCTGCTATTAGTTGCGATAGCAACAAAAAGTACATTTATGGCTAACATACTTGAAGATTAATGCTTAAGTCCTATTATAATTTTGAGGCAATAGAAGCTGGTCTTGACGAAGTAGGCAGAGGATGCCTGGCAGGTCCTGTGGTTGCAGCGGCGGTTATTTTACCGAAAGACTACACACATGTGTTCCTCAACGACTCAAAACAGCTTTCCAAACTACAAAGAGATATCCTTGAAAAGGAAATTATCAGGGAGTCTGTGGCATGGGCGGTAGCAGAAGTGGATAATGTAGAAATTGACCAGATTAATATTCTGAAAGCCAGCTTTCTGGCCATGCACCGGGCTGTGGATAAACTGCATACCCGGCCGGAGCACCTGCTTGTAGACGGAAACCGCTTTACACCATATCCCATGATCCCGCATACTTGTATCATCAAGGGAGATGCCCACTATCTTTCTATTGCAGCAGCTTCTGTTCTCGCCAAAAATTACCGGGATCAGCTCATGTCAGATCTTGGAGCCCAATTTCCACATTACGGATGGGATCGTAATGTCGGCTACCCTACTATTCACCACCGCCGGGCTATCTTGGAACACGGAACCTGCTCCTATCACAGAATGAGCTTCAGACTACTAAAGGTCTAATTCAGGCTTTTGGCTTCTTATATAACGGAACAGTACTACAAGGTTCCCCAAACATCAGGCTTTGAACAACAGGTTTAAGCAATGAAGTGATTTCCATGTAGGCCGATATCGGCACCGGATATTTACTACACCCTTTTACAACTACCCTTTTACCCACGTATTCATCTGTATTTATTTTGGCTATTGCTTCACTAAAAAGTTTAGCTTCCAATACCTCAAAATCGCCAAACACAATCTGATGTGCATATGGTTGCAGATGAATCGCCAGTAACATATATGCCCATGTGGGTACAATAGCATCCTCTGAACAAATAACCGCTACATTTTTACCAGAGTAGGCAGTCCAGTCATGAGATTTAAGAAAGTCCCGAAAATCCTTTTCCTTCAGGATCATTCCCTGCCAAAGGTTATCCTTTATATCATATAAAACCCGCTCACCAGGGTGGTATAATTCTTCCAGATCAAGGGAAATAATGCCACTTGTTGCTACGCGGTTAACAATTTCTTCAGTTTCCATGCTTCGTATTTTCTATTCTGATGAAGAACATCAAAACCTACGGATTTGTTTTCCGTTAATAAAAATCTTGCGTTTACAATGATGGAATAGCCTGCTTCCTGGAAGGAGGAGACATAAAATCTTTGAGATAATATGGCTCGAAGAGAGCAACGTCAACAAAGTTTTCCGCTGCATAAGCTGCCGTTGCCAGGCCCCCCAGTGAAGCGGCAGAAGGACGAATTTCAGCTTTTAGAAATATTGCATTTTTATTTACCCCCAAAACCTTTTCGCATTTGGCAGCGCCGTCTCCGAAGAATACAACGTGATGGTTTTTCAAAAATTGATGAAATGAATTTTCATCTATAATGATCGCCTCAGTAGGATTTACAACTTGCCCTGCTGCATCAAATACAGAAGCATAAACTTCCATTCTCCGCGCATCAATCATGGGGCAGAATAACAGTTCCGATGTATGAAAAGGAATAACCTGCCATGCCATTGCTTCCAATGTATTAATAGCCAGCAATGGTTTGTCCAAAGCATAGCACAAGCCTTTTGCTGTAGAAACGCCAACCCTTAATCCTGTATACGAACCCGGTCCTTTCGCAACTGCAACCGCGTCCAAGTCAGCCAAAGTAGCTCCGGCGTGCTTCACGGCACTTTCGATGAGAGAAGTCAGCATAGCAGATGAGGACTTGTCGGCAAACAAATCATAGCTGGCAAGTAACATTCCACTATTGTGCACTGCTACAGAACAACCCCGGGTTGAGGTGTCAATACTTAATATCAGCATAGGAAAATTGAGGAAAGATGTGATCTGTAAACAGACTACTTCTTCTTCCCTTTCAAAATGTCGTTATATCGATTTGAATCTTTTAATAAAGTAAGAGCTTCTTTCACTTCTTTATCCTCTGCAAAAGAAGCTTCCCGCATTCCTTTTTCCAGGTAATAGTGCTTAATTATTTCCTCTTCCAATATCTTTTTTATCTCTGCTTTCCCAATCTGTAAATCATTCTCTTTCGTGTGCGACAGTTTGGAACGGAGCGCCTTAAGCTGTTCACTGATCAGATCAATGGATTTTTCTTTTTTTGCAGCCGCTTCCAGATCATTCAGATCCCGCTCAACCTGGGTGGTGTAATCATATTCCTTATCAGAAAGCCATTTTACAAATGTATTGTACTCTGAATCGGTGAGATGGAATTCTTTGGCAGGTTTAATTGTCGGATGCTCGAAACGATATTTAATTGCATACTCAAAGAAGAGTCTGTTACGCCCCAGCGCAGAAGCCAGCGGCGAATAAGTGTCTCTTTCAGTAACAATATCCGGTAATATACCTCCTCCATCATAAACCACTCTACCATTTTTGGTTTTGAAGGCTGTCATCAGAGAGTCTGAGATTTTACCTACACTGCCGTCATCATTTCTTTGACTGTAATTAATAGCCTGAATACACCTGCCGCTGGGAATATAATATTTGGCTGTAGTTATCTTCATTTTTGTGCCGTATGATAAGTCTCTGGTAGTTTGGACCAGTCCTTTACCATATGTTCTCTGTCCGATCAGAACGCCACGATCGTAATCTTGAATAACACCTGATACGATCTCGGCTGCAGATGCACTACGATTATTGGTAAGAACAACAACCGGAATTTCAATATCCATGGCCGGATTGTATGCCGTATACGTTTTATTCCATTCGGTTACCTTTCCTTTTGTAGAAACCACTTCGGAACCCTGAGGAACAAATATATTAGAGATTTCAATGGCCATATTGAGCAATCCTCCCGGATTGTCCCGTAAATCCAGCACCACAGACTTCATTCCCTTACCCTTCAATTCCTGAAATGCATTACGTACTTCACGTGAAGCAGTAGCGGTAAAGTCTTTCAGATCGATATAACCTACGTCCTCACTGATCATGCCATAATAAGGTACATTAGTAACCTTTACAATGTCACGATTCAGTTTGATTTCAAGTGGCTTTACAATTCCATATCTTTTGATTGATAGCGTAACGCTCGTCTGTGTCTGACCTTTTAGTAGTTTGCCCGTATCAAAATCTTCTCTGGCAGAAACATCCACTCCATTGATTTTGATGATCTCATCTCCCAGCTGAAGTCCTGCTTTCTGCGCAGGTGTGTCTTCATACACCATCATAACCGTATGCTTTCCTTCCGCAGAGCTTACCATTGCACCGATACCATTATATTTACCGGTGGTCATTGTCATATAATCTTCAATATCATCCTCAGCATAATAAACCGTATACGGATCCAGCGTTCGCAACATATTATCAATGCTTGTTTTAATCAGCTGATTTGGATTGATTTCATCAACGTAATAGGCATTCAGCTCTTTGAAGAGCGTAGCATATATATCCAGATTGCGGGCAATTTCAAATAAACGGTCGTCTTGGCGAAAGGAAAAAACCGTCAATCCGGCAACAACGGGAACCGCCAGCCACTTGGAGCGAAAATACTTTCTCATCTGCGTAGGAATTATCAGTTTGCAATATCAGGGAGCAGGAGGCGTATTACCCATTTTTTTCAGGGTTTGCTTCATGGCCTGTTCAATAACGTCGTAAGTTGTTATTTCTTTTGCAAGATACAAAAAAGCAATGTAAGATGGGGGAGCTCCGACAGAGCCGGCAGTGAATAGTTGCTTATGAAGTCGATAGGCTTCACGACACCTGCGTCTGACAAGATTTCTGTCAACCGCTTTTTTAAACTGCTTTTTAGGTATCGAAAAGAGTACCTGAGGATACGTTTGTGCATTCTCCTTGTCGTGGATAAAAAGCACACGAAAAGGAAAGAGGTAGAACGTTTGAACTTCCGAACTACCCCTTTTAAAAAGCTTGCCGATTAAACGAGGATCACAAAGACGCTCATTTTTTCCAAATTTTTGTTTCAAGTTTATTGCAGACAAAATCGTCTGATCTGCTTAAGATTTCTCTAGCGGATCAGACGGTGTAAGACTGTAAAGATTAGAAGGTATACCAAACAAAGCTGCTATTCCTTCCTTACCAAACTTTAAAACCTCAATTATTGCTTATGACGTTTTTCGTCAGAAACAGTTAATTTCCAACGGCCTTTTTTGCGACGACCCGCAACAACCTTGCGTCCGTTAGCCGTAGACATTCTTTCACGGAATCCGTGCTTATTTCTCCTCTTGCGATTCGATGGTTGAAAGGTACGTTTCATCTGATTATCAAATTATTGCGCTATAAAAATCTCTTCTACCCCTAATTTTGGCTTGCAAAGATAGATTATTATTTTCAGTAAGTCAAAATTTATCAGCTATTTATAATTGTATTTAACCTCTGATTACCCTTTTTAGCTCGGGTTTCTATAAATACTCCCTAAAATAGCTTGTCAGGCTTATCAAATAATTTTATCCTTTCCGTGGCTCAGGCTTCTCCATGACTACATCTTTTGGATTTTTATCCACCCTAAGCCCCTGAAATGATGGATGCCTGAAAAGACCATCCTGTGTGATCTCTGCATAATTTACTTCGCAGACTAAATTTGGTTTGAGCCAGGTAACCTCTACATCTAAAGTACTGGATCGAAAGCGATTAGGCTTGTTATAATCGGGAATATCTTTAAAAGGACTCTTTTTTCTTATTAGTGATTTGAATGCTACCAACATTTCCTTTTGCTGCTTATTGGAAAATCCGGTACCCACTTTCCCAACATACTTCAATTTATTTTTTTCATAGACACCCAGTAGTAAGGAACTGAATACTTTTGGTGAATTCTTTATTTTCGTATATCCGGCAATAATTACTTCCTGTCGTTTACTTATTTTGATTTTCAGCCAATCCTTTGAGCGGGTGCCAGGCATATAAATACTGTCAGACCGCTTGGCGATGATCCCCTCCAACCCCATTTTTTGGGCTGCATCAAAAAATGCTTTCCCTTCAGCCACTACACTGTAACCGCTTCGGATAACGTCATTTTCTGATGGCAATATTTCGGATAAGATTTTTTTCCTTTCCGTCAAGGGCAACATTGTCAGGTCCTTACCAGTAAGCATAAGTATATCGAAAACATAAAAGACCAATTGTCCGTCATGCTCAACCTGCCAATTTTGCAGCAAGCCAAATTTTGAAATACCTTCTTTATCTACCACTACTATTTCCCCGTCTATAACTGCATTGATATTCCATTTGGCTAATTCATCAAATACCGGATAAAACTTTTCGTTGAATGACTTTTTATTTCGTGATCGTAGATGAACCTCCCCATCGTTCATAAATGCAAGCGCTCTGTATCCATCCCATTTAATTTCATATTCCCACCCATCATCATCGAAAGGCATATCGATGAGTGTTGCTAGCATGGGGGTTGTATCCAGGCTAAATTCCTGATTCGGTAAGTCTTTTATCATTTTCATAACAAGTCATAACAGAAGGTATCGACTTTATTTCGAACCACTTACCCTTTATGAAGAAAATGTAATGCCATTGATTTAAATCCCCCTATTGAAAGATTCATATACAATCATTACGACACTTCAAAAAGCTGGATATTCGTCGAAAAATAATTATAAAAATCATCAAGACACCTGTTCTCTTGAATCATATACGTAACATTATCAAGTAGTTAGTGGTACGATTGTTTTTGACTATTATGCAAAGTATCTAATTCATTAAAATTTATCATTCATCAAATTTCTGGAAATCATGAAAAAAGTAACATTAAATATAACTGCTATAGCATTATTCGCTTCGTTTGCTGCATTCGGCCAGGTAATGCCAACCACTACATCGCCAACAAGTACTACCAGGCCGACAGCGCCTGCGGGTAGTTCACAGTCTACAACCCCAGGAAACGTAAATACAACTCAACCGGGATCTGTGTTACCTGCGACCACTCAGCCTACGACAGCACCTGTTGGAACATATCCACAAACTACACCGACTACAACCCAACCTTCCACTAACCCACCAGGTACTGCTACTACAGTTCCCGGGAGCGTGACAAGGCCACAATCAACCGCTCCTGGTGCAGTTACTCCGGGAGGAACAGTACCGGGTAGCATTACACAACCTGGCACATTGCCTGGCGCTGTAACTCCAAATTCCGGCAATACAGTTCCGGCAACGGGTAATACAGTTCCGGCAACAGGTGCTAATCCTGTGACAACACCGGGTTCAACTGTTCCGGCGACATCTACAAGACCAGCCACAACCCAGCCTTCAACGATACCAGGAACCAGTACTCCGGCATCTGCAAGACCAGGAGGAAATACTCCGACATCCGGCCGCCCGGGAGGTAATAGTCCTCAATAATTTTTAATAAACAAAAGCGCCTGTCAATCAGATTTGATTGACAGGCGCTTTTGTTTATTTTAAGAGCAAATACCTAACTTCTGTCTAGAGCTTTATTAACCGGACAGTAGCCAGTAGTTCCTCTCGTAATGAGAAGTCCGCCAAAAAAAGTAAGTCCCTTACCTAAAAGTGTCTCTTTTTTCTGTAAGCCATAATAGGTCGCAGCAACACCTGCAAGTAAAGAAACGATGCGTTCAATATTATTTACGTTTTGAACTTCACTGATGGCCGTTCCGGCACCTGTTATTTTCTCCTTAATCAAGTCAATTGAAGATTCCATGATATCTATGATTTTAATTTTGCCAGTGTTGTTATCAAACACTATACCATCGGCCATTTAAAATAAAAGAGCGACTATCATGGTCGCTCTTTCAATTGTTCCAACACATATTCTTAATACTATTTGGATATTATTCTAATAACTATTTACCACTCTATCGAAAGCTATAACTCCAGATCCACCCACATTCTGTGAACCATTTTTTCGACCATACCCACCACTCCCTGAAAAGCACCGAAAACGATACATAATGGTAATATAACCGGCAAAAAGATCAGCCATTGTAAAGCCATCGTAGCATTGAATTTTTTGAAAATTGGTGCTTTCATAATAAATGGTGACTATTATGGGGTGTTAGAAATAGTTATAATTCTGTAATATTAACGAAATCCTGTCGAAAAATAGTTCTATCACAATAGAAAATTTCAATAAAAAATGTGATTTTTTTCGCAAATCGTATTTTTCACTCTTGCGCGTCTCTTTTTGCTCACCCATAAAAGCACCTTCCCCCTAAACAAAAAATTTGCTAAGTTTGTATATAGTAGTAAAACATAGATTTATATATGGCGTCTTCAGACATCATTCAATTATTGCCAGATTCAATTGCTAATCAGATAGCCGCAGGAGAGGTAGTGCAACGGCCAGCTTCGGTAGTGAAAGAATTGCTGGAAAATGCTATTGATGCTGGAGCGACACAGATTCAGGTTATCTTAAAAGAGGCAGGCAGAACCCTTATTCAGATCATTGATAAAGGCTCGGGGATGTCAGAAACGGATGCCAGAATGTGCTTTGAACGTCATGCAACTTCTAAAATCCGAAAATCCGAAGATTTGTTCAGCATCAGAACTATGGGATTTCGGGGAGAAGCTTTGGCTTCCATTGCTGCTGTTGCTCAGGTTGAGCTACGTACAAGGCGTGAAGAAGACGAAACAGGTGTTCTTATTAAGATAGAAGCTTCCGAAATAAAATCGCATGAAGCAGTTGCCTGTGTCATAGGAACAAGCCTATCTGTCAAGAATCTTTTTTTTAATGTACCTGCCCGCCGTAATTTCTTAAAGTCGAATGCTGTAGAAATGCGGCATGTTCTGGATGAGTTTCAGCGTATCGCGCTTGCTAACCCGGAAGTATCCCTGAGTCTGCATCATAATGATACGGAGGTATTTAATCTTGGGGGTGGTAAACTCGTCAGGCGCATTATCGACATATACGGCAAAAGCTACCGTGAACAACTTGCGTTCTGCCAGGAAGATACATCCTATATAAGTGTCCGGGGTTACATTGGCAAGCCAGAATTCGCACGTAAGACACGCGGAGAACAGTTTTTCTTCGTCAATAACCGTTTTATCAAGCACAATTACATGCACCATGCCGTAATCAGTGCATTTGACGGCAGCATTTCTGAGGGTAGCCACCCGTTTTATGTTTTGTTTATTGAAATAGATCCTTCACACATAGACATCAACATACATCCTACTAAAACCGAGATTAAGTTTGATGATGAAAAATCAGTATACGCTATCATTATGGCAGCGGTAAAAAAAGCTGTGGGTGTGTATAATCTTTCCCAGTCTATTGATTTTGAAGAAAATATCAACTTCCTCAGTCCTTCTCCCTCTGAAACCAACCACAATTTGGTTCCACGGACTGTAATGCCCGACTGGGCAGCGCAATCCAGGAAAGTGGACACTGGTCAGTCCAAGTCCAATCTGACTAACTGGAATAAGTTATTTGAAGGTTTGCAAAACACGGAGGATCGGACACGGGAAATTGCAGCTTTTGAAACAGGGAGCTCACCCTCTGCTGTCCGAAAACCTTATTCCGAGCCGGCAATGACTGTGGCAAGTAAGGTAAACCGAATGGCATCCGAAGCTATAACAGCTCCGGAAAGTGATGCTGTAATATTTCAATTACACAATCGCTATATACTTTCACAGGTGAAGGATGGCATTATGCTGATTGACCAGAAAGCAGCTTACGAACGTATCCTTTATGAACGATATCGTAAAATGCTTACGAATCGTAATGGTGCTTGTCAGCAGCTTTTGTTTCCCAAAACGATAAGGTTGACTCATTCCGACATGCAGCTGGTGAAGGAAACCCGGAAAGAGATACGCAGCCTCGGTTTTGAATTTGATGAATTTGGGCCAAATGAATTGATTATCAGGGGGATTCCGGCTGATTTACCCGAAGAAAGTGAACAAGATCTTTTTGAAGAACTGGTTGAACAATTAAAACAAAGTTATTCCGATCTAAAACTGAATAAACCCGAAAGTCTTTCGAGGTCTCTTGCACGCCGCTTTTCTATTCGCTATGCTGTGAAACTCTCGCTTGTGGAAATACATACCCTTATTGACCAGCTATTTGCTTCCACAGATCCAAATAGAACACCGAATGGGGAAGCGATTATAGTACTACTAACCATGGATAAGCTCAGTAGTATTTTTAAAGTCTGATGAAATTATTTTCTTCAAAAAACCGTAAATGACAATTCACTGATTTCTCATAAAATATGTTAGCCATTACCCCGACAGTAAGAAATTTATTGATTCTGAATATACTATTTTATGTAATTGACTCCTTCGTGCTTAAAATCTCCAATGGATTTGCACTAATGCCATTACTTTCACCCTCTTTCATGCCATATCAATTCGTTACGTATATGTTCTTGCATGCAAATCTGGGCCACCTTTTCGGTAACATGTTCGGTTTATTCATGTTTGGGCCACTTTTGGAACGTATGTGGGGTTCAAAAAAATTCTTATTCTTTTATTTCTTTACCGGCATTGGAGCAGGGCTTTTGTTTTCAGGAATTAGTTACTACGAGAATATTCAACTTCGAAATGCAGTAGAGCTGTATCTCCAACAACCCGGTCCGGATGCACTTGCCGATTTTTTTAGCAAACATGCGAAAGCTCTTTACGAATCAAATCTGGGATTTCTGAATAAATTTGAATCTGACCCAAATAATGCGTCATATATTAATGATAGTGTAGGGTTCGTAAAAGGATGGCTACAACGGGAGATCAATATTCCTATGGTGGGAGCATCCGGCGCAGTATTTGGTATTTTGATGGCATTTGGGCTATTATTCCCGAATACTGAGCTGTTTATGCTGTTTGTTCCGTTTCCAATAAAAGCAAAATACTTCGTAACATTTTATGGACTATTTGAGTTATATTCAGGTATAAAAAATGCTCAGTCAGACAACGTTGCACATTTCGCCCATATAGGAGGAATGCTATTTGCATACATTTTGTTGAGATACTGGCGCACCAAGAAAACAAACTTCTATTGACAGATGGGCAATATTATAGATGATATAAAACGTGAGTTTTCCAAGTCGGAAAATTCACTGGTTAAAATAATACTGATCAATACCGCGGTTTTCCTCGTTCTTTTGATTTCTAAGATCATTTTTACCTTATCTCAGTCTTCCGGCATTTATGCAGGGATTATGAATAATCTGCAGTTGCCAGCATCAACTACAGAATTTCTATACCGTCCCTGGACGCTTATCACCTATTTTTTCACACACGATGACATTTTCCATATTCTCTTTAATATGCTGTTCCTTTACTGGTTCGGGCGTCTTATTGATGAATACCTGGGTGCCAAAAGAGTAGTTGCACTTTATTTATTAGGTGGTATTTTCGGAGGAGTGATTTATATGGTGATCTATAACATCCTTCCTTACTTTCAGCCACATCTTGAACAATCCAGAATGCTTGGGGCTTCAGCTGCTGCTTTTGCCGTTGCGGTGGGCGCATCTACCCTTTTGCCTAATTACACTTTCAACCTGATTTTTTTAGGCCCGATACGTATCAAGTTTATTGCATTGTTTTATATCATTTTATCTCTCGCACAGACTGTAGGCCCTAATGCTGGTGGTAACCTGGCTCACTTAGGAGGTGCTTTTGTAGGATACTTTTTTATTAAGTTATTACAGAACGGTACAGATATGGGAAAACCTGTCTATGCATTAGTAAGTTTATGGTCCGGGCTATTTCGAAAAAAACCATCTATGCAGGTTACCTATCGAGAAAAGCAGGTCTATAGAAGTAGCAACGTCTACACCAGTACCACAGCTTCCGGTACAATAGAAATGCCGGATCAAACAGAGATCGATTCTATTTTGGACAAAATATCTAAATCCGGTTATGAAAGTCTTACGAAGGAAGAAAAGCAGAAGCTTTTCAAAGCGAGTCAGCAAAAATAAAACGGAGATTGATTGCCTATTTGTTTAATTTCGTGCGTGTTTTGAGTTTATCTTGATTCACCAATCTGATACTAATTTCCTTCAACATGCTTATAACACCAGGAAAACTACTTGCGAAAATTGAAACACCAGAGGACTTACGAAAACTGGATCGTTCTCAATTACCGCAGGTTTGTGCAGAATTGCGCCAATTCATTATTGACAACGTATCTGTTTACGGAGGCCATTTCGGAGCTAGTTTAGGTGTTGTAGAATTAAGCGTTGCGCTTCATTACGTTTTTAATACGCCCGATGATCAACTTGTATGGGATGTAGGTCACCAAGCCTACGGCCATAAGATTCTTACGGGAAGAAAAAACGAATTTCATACAAACCGTACTTATGGAGGTCTTTCCGGTTTCCCTAATCGCAAAGAAAGTATTTACGATGCATTCGGAGTAGGTCACTCATCCACATCCATTTCATCGGCCTTAGGAATGGCTGTTGCATCGGCTTTGGATAAGCATTATGAGCGCCAGCATATCGCTGTAATAGGTGATGGTGCTATGACTGCCGGGCTTGCTTTTGAAGGCATGAACCATGCAGGTGCGACTGATTCCAATCTTTTGATTATCCTGAATGACAATTGCATGGCAATTGATCCTAATGTAGGTGCTTTAAAGGAATATCTGACTGATATTACTACTTCAAAAACTTACAACAAATTCAGGGACGAAGTCTGGAATGTGTTAGGTAAAATGAGCAATTTCGGAAAGAGCGCACAGGAAGTAGTTTCCAAAGTGGAGACTGTGATGAAAACTGCTATATTACGCCAGAGTAATCTTTTTGAATCATTAGGTCTAAGATACTTTGGCCCTATAGATGGCAATGATATCGGCCATCTCACGGAAGTATTGAATGATCTTAAAAATATCCCCGGTCCGAAGCTTCTTCACTGTCTTACCGTGAAAGGTAAAGGTTATGGACCCGCAGAAAAAGACCAGACAAAGTGGCACGCTCCCGGGATCTTCGACAAGATTTCCGGAGTTATCGAAAAGAAAGTTTTTGATAGCCCGCAGCCACCCAAATATCAGGATGTATTCGGACATACGATTGTTGAGCTGGCAACTGCAAATAAAGACATAATCGGAGTTACTCCTGCTATGCCTTCCGGTTCTTCGCTTAATATTATGATGGAAGCGATGCCCGACAGAGCGTTTGATGTAGGTATTGCTGAACAGCATGCGGTTACTTTCTCTGCGGGTATGGCTACGCGTGGAAAGGTTGTATTCTGCAATATCTATTCTACTTTCATGCAGAGAGCCTATGACCAGGTGATTCATGATGTGTGTATTCAGAACCTTCCGGTTATATTCTGTCTTGACAGAGCAGGATTGGTAGGAGCTGACGGACCTACGCACCATGGAGCCTACGATGTAGCTTATATGCGCTGTATCCCGAATATGGTAGTGGCATCGCCCATGAATGAAGAAGAACTCCGTAATCTAATGTTTACTGCACAGGGAGAAAAATTCCAAAAAGGAGGAAATGCTTTTACAATAAGATACCCGCGAGGAAATGGGGTTATGCCTAATTGGCGGACTTCTTTACAGGAAATTCGCATAGGTAGTGGCAGAATGCTAAAAGATGGCTCAGACATTGCTATTTTGACCTTAGGGCCCATTGGTAATTTCGCCAGTCAAGCCTGCGATTCCCTGGAAAGACAAGGTATTCATGCTGCACTGTATGACATGCGATTCGTTAAACCTTTGGATGAAGCTTTGCTGCATGAAATATTCGCCAGATTTGACAAAGTAATCACAGTTGAAGATGGATGCCTACAAGGAGGATTTGGAAGCGCTGTAATCGAGTTTATGGCTGACCATCATTACAGAGCCCGTGTTAAAAGATTAGGAATACCTGATGGTATTATTGAACATGGTGAACCGGCGGATTTGTATCGGGAATGCCGCTTAGATATTAAAGGAATTATAGATACGGTGCATGAAGAGATAATTTCCGAAATCGCAACGATTCTGTAGATTTAGAAATTAAGGTTGCTATAAGTTATTATAGAGCGTCTTAAAGCAGAAAAGAGTCAGACGGTAGATAATCTACATTCTGACTCTTTTTATTGTCGGGGAGACAGGATTCGAACCTGCGACCCTCTGGTCCCAAACCAGATGCGCTACCGGGCTGCGCCACTCCCCGATTACATATTGTTCAACTAGAATGTAAACAGTATGCTCTCTATT